>JBBRYR010000195.1:0-1541 GCA_038237415.1 Burkholderiales bacterium | reverse complement strand
GCTGCAAATCATGCCTTAAAAGCATGGCCCTATCCAGTGCGTTGGACCAATGGGGGTCTTGCGCCACGTACTCCAGAAACTCTTTGGCCGTGTAGTCTTCGCCGCTCAAAATCAGCAGCATCGGGCCGCGGAATTCCGCCCATCCCAAGGCCATGCTGGTTTGAAAGGGCTGGCGGTCATGGGTCTCTTTTTTTGCAAGCGAACCCGAAAAAGCGGTCTTGACGTTGCGTATCAAGCCACTTGCCGCGCCGGTGGCCACCTTCCCAGTGAGCAACTTGATCCAGAAATCTTTTTGCCGCAGCCGCTGGGTGTAGTAGTGCTTGACCTGCGTTTTAGCCAAGCTGGCTTCTGAGCGCACCCACGGGTTGAGCAGGCACAGGCCGTTGATGCGTGCATCATGCGTAGCCCGGCAATACAGAAGGGCGGCGGATGCGCCATCGCACAAACCCCAAAGAACCACGCCTTGCAGAGCCGGGACAGCCATTTGCAGGGTGTTGATCGCCGCTGCAATGTCGTCATTCACGTTCTCAAAGGTGTGCAGCTCGCCCGTGCTGTCGCCCATGCCACGGTAGTCGAAGCGCAGCACGGGTGTGCCTGCCATGGCCAGCGCGCGTGCTAGCAACACAAACTGGCGATGGCTACCCGCCCGGTATTGCGGACCGCCGACAACGATGACCACACCAGTGCTTACTGTTGGCGTTGCCGTGGATTCCGGCAGCGAGAGGATGCCCACCAGGCGCTCGCCCTGGCAATCGAATGTGATGGTTTGTTCCCGATAGCTCATGGCCTGCCCGGCTCCATCAGGGCCGCATTGGTGGAACTGATCAGTGCCGTGGCGTCCTCAATCTCGCTGGTTTGCCAGAATGAGGGGCCATTCACCAGATGGCTGCGTATTGCATAGCCAGCATGCTGCCAGTCGGCAATGGCTTTGATGGCCACAGGTGTCAGGCCGGAATCAGGGCGCGTGGACAATTCGATCCATTCCACCCGCCCCGCAAGGGCTCGGGCTGGTGGCTTCAGGTTGGCCTGCGCCAGCCCGTTGGCCAGGGAGGGAGCCAAAAGGTAGCCGGCAATCTCAACCGGTCGGTCTTGCGCCAGATCTGCACGAAGGCCTTCCATGACGGCTTTGGCGTTGCCGCTAGCAATGTCAGCGGCCGCCTTGAGGCGCAGAAACTGCTGCAGCAGTGGTTTGCCAGCCGGAGTAGGCGCCCAAAACAAAAAATTGCATGGCTCTTCTAGCGTTTGTGCAGCTTGCGCTGCCAAAAGGCAGCCGGCGCGCAGGCCCCAGAGCCACAGCGGCGGGCGCGGTATCTGCAGCGTAGTGCCGTCCGTGCGCTTACGCAGCCAATCACAGGCGTCTGTTACATCCGTCACCCACGCCGACCAGGTGGCGTCGCCGAAGTTACCGCTGCTGTCACCACAGCCCAGCAGGTCGATCTGCAGCACATCAAAGCCGGCTTGCGCCAACGCTCGCGCCTGCAATGCAGCCATGCGGCGGGATTTGTTCATTTCTTCCGCGAAGGGGTGCACGTATACGACTT
>JBBRYR010000194.1:0-1590 GCA_038237415.1 Burkholderiales bacterium | reverse complement strand
GGCCAGGGCGCAGCCACCCAGCATTTGGGCTGTCATGGACGCTTTGCCCAGAGACTCCAGCAGTGCATTGTCGGGCACCCCTCCACTCACTGCGGCAAATACCTGCGCGTGCATGCGCGTCAGCGCCGCAGGCCCAGCAGGGCACGGGCCTCTTGCGGGCTGGCAATGGTGCGCCCGGCGTTGCGTGCGCACTGGGCCAACTGGGTGATGAGGGCGCCGTTACCGCTGGCCCGGTCACCATTGGGTAAATAGAAGGTGTCTTCCAGACCCGTGCGCAACATGCCCCCCAGGTCGGCAGTCTTCTGGTGCACGGGCCAAATTTCGGCGCGGCCGATCAGCGTGGCTTGCCAGACGCTGTTGGGCGCCATCCACTGGGGCAAAAGCGCCAGCAGATCAGCGTCGCACGGCATGCCGGACGCGACACCCATCACCAGGTTGTACTCGGCGCGGCCCATCTCGGGTTTGAGCAAACCAGCCTTGATGTACATGCCCACCGAGCGCACGATGCCCACATCAAAGCACTCGAACTCGGGGTGCGTTCCGCACTCCTGCATCACATCCAGAAACTGTTGAATCTTGGCTACGGGATTGTCAAACACCATGGGTGGCCAGGCCCACTGACCATCTTCCTTGATCTTCAAATAGTTCAGACTCCCCGCATTGCAAGCGGCAATTTCTGGCTTGACCCGGCGGATGCAGTTGAGCGGGCCAGAGATGTCTTTACCCACTACACCGGTCGTCAGATTGATGATGACGCCGGGGCAGGCGTCGCGAATGGCGTTGACCACGCTCTCGGCCACATCCGGGTCCCACGAAGGCATTTGCCCCATGCCCTCGTCCTGATTGCGGATGTGCACATGCATGATGCTTGCTCCTGCATTGAAGGCGTCGCGCGCCTCGGCCGCCATTTGCGCCGGGGTGACCGGAACCGGGTGCTGCTTGGGATTGGTGAGCACGCCTGTCAGCGCGCAGGTGAGTATTGCTTTTTCCATCATGCTTCCTTTGTTGGGGACAATTCAATTTCAACCAGCAGGGCTCCGGCTTCCACCTGATCGCCGACCTTGGCATGCACCGCCTGCACCGTGCCCGCGGCTTCGGCACACAGCCACATTTCCATCTTCATGGCTTCGACGCACACCAGCTGCTGACCGTTTTCAACGCGGGTGCCTGCAGTCGCCACTACCTGTGTGACTTTTCCAGCCACCGGAGAACGGGCACGGCTGGCGTCTTTCAGGGCATCGGCATCCGGGAAAGGCGACACCTCCGAGAACACGAACGATCGCCCGTCCAGCGCCAAATGCAAATGGGCTCCGTTGAGAACCGCCACCGCAGAACGGACCACGCCTTCCATCTCGTAGCGCAACTCACCATCCGCCAGAGCCAGTACCCGGGCATGGGCTGCCGTGCCGTCCAGAGCCAAAATCACACCGCCGTGGCGATCCGGGCGTACCCGGATGCTGCGCACCGTGTCCCCGCACTGCAAAAGCAAATCGAATGAAGCGACGCTGTCTGCGCGCCAGCTATTGCCGTGGCGCATGGCCAGGGCCATGGCGGCCACGCGCCACACGTCGTCATCGGCTGCGGGTTCTT
>JBBRYR010000193.1:0-1680 GCA_038237415.1 Burkholderiales bacterium | reverse complement strand
CTGCGGTATTGGCATTGACCGCCTGATGATGCTGTTGACCGACAGCCCCAGTATTCGGGACATCATCCTGTTCCCGGCCCTGCGCCGGGAAAACCAGTAAAACAGGCCGCTAGCCCCCGTCGATATTGCGCAAGCAGCTATGAATTCAGTAGCACCATCCCGGCTGAAGTTTCTGCACGGTTACCCTGAGGAGACGCTCGCGCAAGTTCAGGAGATGGTGGACGGCGGCCGCATTGGGGCCTGGTTGCTGAAGAAGTACCCGCAAGGCCATGCGGTGCGCACCGACCGGTCTCTGTACGACTATGTGCAGTCACGCAAGCAGGAGCACCTGCGGGGTGCCGAGCCTTTGGCGAAGATCGCCTTTGACAGCAAGCTGCAAATCGTGCAGCACGCGCTGGGCACGCACACCACGGTGTCACGGGTGCAGGGCTCCAAGCTCAAGTCCAAGCGCGAGATCCGCATTGCCAGCCTGTTCAAGGATGCGCCGCTGGAGTTTCTGAACATGATCGTGGTGCACGAACTTGCCCACCTGCGCGAGCGCGCCCACGACAAAGCGTTCTACCAGCTCTGCACCTACATGGAGCCCCACTACCACCAGCTGGAGTTTGAACTGCGGGTGTACCTGACCCATCTGGACGCCAGCGGTGGGCGCTTGTGGGGGCAGGACCCCGCCGCCTGAACCCGACCAACGACTTTGGGCTGCAACCCGCACAGGGGTTGACGCTTATCAAACCGTCGCTTTAAAGCGCCCCCAAAATGGGCCCACTTCAAGGAGCAAGAAGTGGGTCGTCCAGCCAAAATCCGAAAAAATCCTGCCGATTGGTCGGTGTTGCCGAATCTGCTCGACTACCCCACCACGGTGGCGCATTTTTCCTGGAACGCGGCCCGACATGAGTTGACGGGTCTGCCCGGGGGTGGATTGAACATCGCTTACGAGGCTGTGGACCGCCACGCGCAGGGCCCGCTTGTTGACCATGTGGCCTTCCGCTTTCTGGACAACCAGGGACAGCGTGACATCCGCTTCGGCGAACTCTCCCGCCTGACCAACCGCTTTGCCAATGTGCTGAAGACGCTGGGGGTCGGGCGCGGCGAACGGGTGTTTGTGCTGACCGGCCGCATTCCGGAGTTGTACACGGCCGTGCTGGGCAGCTTCAAGAATGGCTGCGTGGTGTCACCCCTGTTTTCGGCGTTCGGGCCCGAGCCACTGGCCACACGCCTGAAGCTCGGAGAGGGCGCGGTGCTGGTCACCACGGATATTTTGTATGAGCGCAAGGTGGCAAAAATCCGCGATCAGTTACCAGCCCTGCGCCACGTGCTGCTGGTGGCAGACGAAGGCGAGACTACCCGCCTACCCGGTACCCACGACCTGACCAGTTTGATGGCGCAGGCGTCGGATGAATTTGAAATAGTCGCCACGCAAGCCGAAGACCCCGCCCTGCTGCACTTCACCAGTGGCACCACCGGCACGCCCAAGGGCGCCATGCACGTGCACGGTGCGGTTGTGACGCACTGGGCCACGGGCCGCTATGCGCTGGACCTGCACCCAGACGACGTGTTCTGGTGCACTGCCGACCCGGGCTGGGTCACTGGCACGTCCTACGGCATCATCGCGCCGCTGCTGCAGGGCGTGACTTCCATCATTGACGAGGCCGAGTTTGATGCCGAGCGCTGGTGGCGCAT
>JBBRYR010000192.1:0-1787 GCA_038237415.1 Burkholderiales bacterium | reverse complement strand
GCCTGAACATCTGGAAAGCCTGCCCGCTGATCATCGACAAACTGAGCGAGTCCGACCGCCTGTTTGCCACCAGCACCATCACCCACAGCTACCCCCACTGCTGGCGCCACAAAACGCCGGTGATCTACCGGGCTGCGGCCCAGTGGTTTGTGCGCATGGACGAGGGCGAGGGTGTATTCACCGTGGACAAGGCACCCAAAAGCCTGCGCCAACTGGCCTTGCACGCCATTGAACAGACCGATTTCTTCCCCGAAAACGGCCGTGGCCGTCTGCGCGACATGATCGCCAACCGGCCGGACTGGTGCATCAGCCGCCAGCGCAGCTGGGGCGTGCCGGTGCCCTTCTTCCTGCACAAGGATTCGGGCGAGTTGCACGCGCGCACGCTGGAGATCATGGACATCGCCGCCGACATGGTGCTCGAAGGTGGCATCGAGGCCTGGAGCAAGGCCACAACGGAATCCATTCTCGCAAAAGTGGGCTGCGGTGCGGACGCGGAGCAGTACACCAAGAGCACCGATATTCTGGAAGTGTGGTTTGACTCCGGCACCACGCACACCACGGTACTCAAGGGCTCCCACGCGGGCGCGGCGCATGAAGAAATCGACCCGCGCACCGGCAAGCCTGGCCCCGAGGCCGACCTGTACCTCGAAGGCCACGACCAGCACCGCGGCTGGTTCCACAGTTCGCTGCTGACGGCCTGCGCCATGTACGACCGCGCGCCCTACCGGGCCCTGCTGACCCACGGCTTCACCGTGGACGGCAAAGGCCGCAAGATGAGCAAGAGCGACGGCAACGTCGTGGCGCCGCAAGAGGTGAGCGACAAGATGGGTGCCGAAATCATCCGCCTGTGGTGCGCCTCCACCGACTATTCGGGCGATCTGGGCATTGACGACAAGATCCTGGCACGCGTGGTGGACACCTATCGCCGGGTGCGCAATACCTTGAAGTTTTTGCTGGCCAACGTGAGCGACTTCAACCCGGCCGCAGACGCCGTACCCATCGACCAGATGCTGGAGATTGACCGCTACGCCCTGAGCCGTGCCGCGCAGTTGCAGGCCGACATTCTGGCGCACTACGAGGTGTTTGAATTCCACCCCGTGGTGTCCAAACTGCAGATTTACTGCAGTGAAGACCTGGGTTCTTTCTACCTTGATGTGCTCAAGGACCGGCTCTACACCACAGCCCCGCAGTCGCTGGCCCGCCGGTCGGCGCAAACTGCGCTGTGGCAGATCACCCAGGCGATGCTGCGCTGGATGGCCCCGTTCCTCAGCTTCACCGCCGAGGAAGCCTGGGCGGTGTTGGCGGCGGAGGGCAAAACCCCGGCAGCCACCTCGGAGTCGATTTTTCTGGACACTTTCTGCGCACTGGCCGCGCCCGACGCGGCACTGCTGGCCAAGTGGGGCCGCATCCGCGAGATTCGCGAAGCCGTGAACAAGGATATCGAAACCCTGCGTGCGGCGGGTCAGGTCGGCTCGTCCCTGCAGGCGCAGGTGGCTTTGACCGTGGGGCCACAGGACCATGCCCTGCTGGCCAGCCTGGGTGACGATCTGAAGTTCGTGTTCATCACATCCGCTATTGAATTAATAGCTGGTGACGCACTGTCTACGGGGGCTAGCGCCTCAAATGGCGTTAAATGCGAGCGCTGCTGGCATTACCGCGACGACATCGGCGTGGACGCCGCACACCCCACCCTGTGCGGCCGATGCACCACCAACCTCTATGGCGCGGGCGAAACCCGCCGCGTGGCCTGATGGCGCGCGCAAGTAAGTCAGGCGGCTCCCAATCCG
>JBBRYR010000191.1:0-1858 GCA_038237415.1 Burkholderiales bacterium | reverse complement strand
TACCCGGTGCTGCTGGCCGACTTTGCGGCACCGCAGTTGCGCACCTATCCGGTCTACACCGTGCTGGCAGAAAAGCTGCACGCAAGCGTCTTGGCCACCGCCATTGCCGCCACGTTCAAGCGCCGCTCCACTGCTGTGCCGACCACATTGCCCATTGGTCTGAGCGATGAATTTGCCAACGATGCATCACGCCAGGCGCTGTGGGCGGCGTTTTTGAAGAAGAACGGCCTGGCAGCCGTGGCGCAGGCTGCTTTGCTGGATGGTGCTTGATCAGGCGGCTTTTTATTACTATTTTGATAGCTGCTTGCGCAAGTTATACGGGGGCTGGAGCCACTTTTAGCTCTGAATCGACCGCGCCTTCACGTTGAACTGCAAGCCCAGCGCGTGCATCACTTTGATAACGGTCGCAAAGCTGGGGTTGCCTTGTTCGCCCAGGGCCTTGTAGAGCCCTTCTCGGGTGATGCCGGTGTCGACTGCGGCTTTGGTGAACAGGGCGGCGTCTTCTGAGGCTTCGTCCATGCAGGCCTGAAGGTACTGCGCGCAGTCTTCGTCGGATTGCAGGTACTCGGCGGCTTCAAAGGGTTTGATACCCAGTTGTGCGGTGGCGGTCGGGTTCATCAAGCCAGCCATGTGTCGAAATCGGCTGTGCGGAGGATTTGAAGCATTGGTGAAGTGCAATCTATGGTTTACGAATTTGCAACTAACCCGGGTCTTCCTTTAGGGCGTTCCGCTGTTGGAATTTCGTCAACTTTCGGCACAAGGTCAGTCTCTTTCAGAGTGGCATTGACGACGCTCAGATCGCTTCACAATTGATAGCTGCCCGCGCATATTCCACAAGGGCTAAAGCCCTATATAACCAACAAATACCCCGTACCGAGCCTGCCAACTCCCAGCTTGCGCAATGCCGCCGCGTGTAAGAAACTATCACTTCAAAAAAAGGATTCCCCCATGCAAATACTCAAAGGCATTGCCGCCCTTGCATTGGCGGCCACCGTGAATGTGGCTGGCGCTGTGGACGGGCTGATTTCTGTCAAAAGCCCGGTGGATGCCAAAACCACCATGGACCGAGTGGAAGCGCAGGCCAAGCAGCGTGGTCTGACCATTTTTGCCCGCATTGACCACGCCGCGGGCGCCGCCAAAATTGGCAAAACGCTGCGCCCCTCCGAGGTGTTGATTTTTGGCAACCCGCAGGGCGGCACGCCGTTCATGGAGTGCGCACAAACCGTAGGCATTGACCTGCCTCTCAAAGCACTGGTCTGGGAAGACGCCGCTGGCCAGGTCTGGCTGGGCTACAACGACCCCGCCTACCTAGCGCAGCGCCATGCCGTGCCCGAGTGCGCGGTGGCAGGCAACCTTGCCAAGGCACTGGCCGACATAGCCCAAGCCGCCACTGCGCCGTAAAACGCGGGTGTTGGCTTTGTTGCCAGCGCCAACCTGCGGCGCTTGGCGGTTTAGCTTGATATTTGCTATGAAAATTATAGCTGCTTACGCATATTCCATAAGGGCTGCAAGCCGATTTGGCACATAGATGGTTGCAGGCAGACGCCACCCTGGCCCTGGAAGTTGTGACCGGCACCGACGCCACCATCCACTTCGACGCACAGAGATGCATCCACTCGCGCGGCTGTGTGCTGTCGCACCCGGATGTGTTTGTGCCCAATGTGCAGGGCGCGTGGATTCACCCCGACGCCCAGCCGGTGAAAGAGTTGCTGCACATTGCCAAGAACTGCCCCTCTGGTGCCATCCGCGTGGTGCGCAACGCACCGGCTGCGGGCCAGGCGCCCAACGCCGAGGGCGCGCCCATGGTCAACACCGTGCGGGTGGGCGAAAACGGCCCGCTGGCCATGGAGGCCGAGCT
>JBBRYR010000190.1:0-1860 GCA_038237415.1 Burkholderiales bacterium | reverse complement strand
CTGATTGGGCACCTGGCGACGCTGCAAGTGCTTTAGCCCCTTGCCGTCTTAGCGCCGCATCGTTCGTTTACGATGCGGGCCTATGCAAGCACTGAGCCATTGGCCCCGGGAGGCCCGACGCTGTATCACCGGCGTGTTCACCGACATCGACGACACACTGACGACCGATGGCGCCATCACACCGGACGCACTGCAGGCCTTGGCGCAACTCCAGGCTGCCGGCCTGACTGTGATCGCGATTACCGGGCGCCCTGTAGGCTGGAGCGAGCCGTTTGCCGCCTGCTGGCCGGTCGATGCCATCGTGGCCGAGAACGGATCGATCGCGCTGATTCCCGGCTATTTTATGGATGAAAATGGGCTGCAGCCCTCGTCCCTGTTGCGTGAGCCGCTATCAAAACTGTATCAACAGGATGACGCCACCCGGGCCATCCACTGCGCGCGCATGCAGCTGGCAGCACAGCGCGTGCTGCGTGAAGTGCCTGGCACCACACTGGCGCAGGACTCGCCCGGGCGTGAAACCGACATCGCGATTGACCACAGTGAATTCACGCACCTGCCGCCGGATCGCATCGCCCAGGTTGGGCACATCCTGCGCAGCGAAGGCGTGGCCAACATCCGCCGCTTTGAAGCGGAACGGACGCACCCAGCACGCTACCTCACGCAAGGCGAGCGCGGGGCCGGTTTTGCCGAGGTGGCCCACGCCATTCTGGAGGCATGCCGCACATGAACTCAACCCCCGCCAACCTTCAGCCACCGGTCGCCGGTGCGCGGATGGGCCTGATCAGCATTTTTGGCTCCACTTTCTTTGAGCTGGTCAGCCACTTCATGCTGATGCCGCTGCTCCTGCTGCGCATGAAGGGCGCCGATGTGTCCAGCACGGTGGCCGGGCTCTTTGCATCGACGGGATGGCTGGGCATTTTCCTGATGACGCCGTTTGCGTCGGCGGTGGCCCACAAGCTCGGGCGCAGACCCGCGATGTGGATGGCTGCGGGCATTCTCACGCTTTCCGCCGTGCTATTCGTCCGTTTTGACCAGCTGTGGGTCTGGTTTGCACTCAACCTGGCTTCGGGCCTGGCCATGGCCTTGCGCTGGGTACTGGCGGAGGCGCTGATTGCCGAATTTTCGCCCCCGGGCCAGCGTGGCCGCTACGTGGCCTTCTTCCAGACACTGGTCAGTGCCACCTTCATCGTCGGGCCTGCCGCGCTGGTGTGGGTCGGGCCGGACAACCCGCGCGCACTGTGGGTCGTGGTGGCATTTTCAGCGCTGGGCTTGCTGTGGACGGCCTTCATCCCCAGGGTACCCGCTGCCAACGACACCGACACAGCCCGTGTGGGTATGCACGGCCTGTGGCTGGCGCTGCGCGCCCACCCCATCATCATGCTGGCGGGTTTTGTGGGTGGCTTCTTTGAGACGGGTGTGACATCCATCCTGCCGCTCTACGGCCTGGCCCTGGGTCTGGGCGCGGCCAGCGCGGCGCTGCTGGTGTCGGTAAGTGGTCTCGGCGGCGTGGTGTTGATGTTGCCCGCCGGGCTGGTGGCCGACCGCTTCAAAGACCAGGCGCAGGGTCGTCGCACGCTCATGGTGGTGTTTGCCGCCATCACACTGGCTTCCAGCTGCCTGCTGCCCTTTATCGCCCACATTGTCTGGCTGGCCTGGCCGATTGTGTTTTTCTGGGGCGGTGCGGGCGGAAGCCTCTACACCCTGTGCATGATCGACATCGGTGCCCGCGAAAAAGGCATCACCCTGGTCAACAGCACCTCCGTACTGGTGCTGACCTACACACTGGGCGGCCTGGTGGCCTCGGCCGCATCGGGCGCCCTGATCGACTGGTCGCCCACCGTGGCGTTTCCGGCAGTCCTG
>JBBRYR010000189.1:0-1873 GCA_038237415.1 Burkholderiales bacterium | reverse complement strand
CCAGATGACGGCCATATTGGTCCAGTGCTGCCGGAGTGACTCAGACCGGGAAACCTCTGCCACCACCCACCAGTTGCCTGTTTTTACCTTGCGCATGACCGCCCATTTCCCGGAAGATGCGGGGTCCAGCAAGGACGTGGCGTTGTCAACGTAGCCGTCCGTGGATGCGGCCATGGCGCCCAGGAAGTCAACAGCCTGAGGAAAGACCTCGGTCACCTTTTTGCCTTTGGCTGTGGGGTGGACCACAAAGACTGCATCGGCAACCGCCGCGCGCGGGTCAAGCACATAGACACCGCCGGTTTCAAAGAAACGGGTCTCGGCGACCTGCTTGTCCAGCGCCGCCTGAAAGAGGGAGATGTCATTGCCGACGAACAGAATACCGACAATCTTCCCATCCGCGCTCTTGATAGGCTCGTAATGCGTCATATAGGGTTTGCCAAACAGCACGGCGCGCCCGGTATAGGGCTGCCCTGCCAGCATGAGCTTGTAAGCCGGGTGGGCGTGATCGAGCACGGTGCCCATGGCACGCTCGCCATCCTGCTTCAACAGGGATGTCGTGACACGCAGAAAATCATCGCCTTTTTTGACAAAAATAGTTCCCACGCCGCCCGTGTTCCGGGTGAATTCGTCCACCGGTCCGAACTGGTTGTTGACTGCAACGCCATAGCTCTTGAGCTAGCCGCTCGCCTCATCCAGCGACATGGTGCCTTCATACGCCTGCTGAAGGGTCTTGAACGACCGCTTGATCAGTTCGCGCGCCGTGGCATCTGTCGCGTCCACTGCGTTGGCGATGCCTTGCACCTTGTCGGCCACGGAGTCCTGAACCTGCTGACGTGCCGTGCGGCCGGACACCACGCTGATACCAATGGCCAGCAGCAAGAGCACCGCTGCGATGATGCCAATGGACAGCAAAGCCAGTTTTCGAGCAACCGACTGGCTTTGGGTGGGGTTATCTTGCATTGGCAGGCCTTTAGATCCGTATTTGTTGGTGCGACCGCCAACCGGATGGAGGCGGACGCTGTTCCTTTGAAGAGAGCTTAGCATTGCGCGACGGCGGTGGATATCAGGAAAAGCGCGGGGTTTTGGTATGAATACAGCGGCCAGCTTCCTGGCGGTTATGCGCTACCCGCATGAACCCGCCCTGACCGGGCTGTGTCGCATCGGGGCCACCGGCTAACCGGCGGCCCCGATACCATTTGCGTTTCCAAACCACCAGCCGGACCACCGGTCACGAGGAGTTGCCCATGCATTCGTTCCGATTTCTCAAACCCATGCTGTGTGCAGCCGCCTTCACCGCGGCCACTGCCTGTGGTGCCGCCGAGACTGTCAAGATCGGCTTTATCGACGTACTCTCCGGCCCCTTTGCGCTGACGGGGCAAAGCTCACTGAAGCAACTGCGTGAAGTGGTTTTGCAGCTCAACGACAAAAGCGCGTCCACAGATCCGAAGTTTGAAATCGTGCCGTTCGACAACAAGGGCTCCCCCCAGGAGAGCGTTTCGGCCCTGAAGTCGGCCTCGGACCGGGACATTCACTTCATCACACAGGGCGGCGGGTCGGGTGTTGCCCTCGCACTGGTGGAGGCACTCAACAAGCTGGGTGACCGGGAGCCGGACAAAGCCACCGTGTTTCTCAACTATGCAGCGATGGATCCGTCCCTCACCAACGACCGCTGCAGCTTCTGGCACTTCCGCTTTTACCCGTCCAGCGAGATGAAGATTGAGGCGTTGACCACCTACCTGAAGGACAAGCCCAACGTCAAGAAGGTGTACCTGCTGAACCAGGACTACACCCATGGCAAACAGGTGTCCAAGGCGGCGAAGGAATATTTGGCACGCAAGCGTCCTGACGTGCAAATTGTTGGTGATGATTTTGT
>JBBRYR010000188.1:0-2025 GCA_038237415.1 Burkholderiales bacterium | reverse complement strand
GCGGCCCCGGGGAATATCCAGACTCAGGTCTTGCCAGAAGTTGATCAACTGCAATGCGGTGCAAATGGCATCGCTGCGCTCCAGTGCCAGCGCGTCGGTTACGCCATAAAGGTGCAAAAGCAGGCGGCCTACCGGGTTGGCCGAGCGGCGGCAGTAGTCCCGCAGTTCGATCAGGTCGGCATAACCTGCGCCCGCGCGGGACTTTTCGATGTCCTGGACGAAGGCGTCCAGCAGGTCGTGTAGAAGTTGGGGCGGCAGTTGGTGGGACCGGATGGCGCGTTGCAGCGGTCCGAATACCAGGGGCCAGCGGGCGTCGGGGCAGGGCGTGTCCAGGCAGGCAGACACCAGCTCGTGGCGGTATGCGTGCAGCGTGTCCAGACGCTGCTGCGGCGTGGCATCACCCTCGTCAGCAATGTCATCGGCGGTGCGGGCAAAGTGGTAAATCGCGGAAATGGGTGCGCGCAGGTGCACCGGGCACAAAAAGGAGGCGACCGGGAAGTTCTCGTAGTGGTCAATCGGGACAGAGGAGGCAGTGCGGGTAACGGATTGGGGCATGTGCCGATTCTCGTCGCGGTTGACAAGCATTCCTGTTTAAACTAAATTACTAACCATTCGGTCATTAAAATAAACATGGCCGACATCCAACCTTTACACGCCCACTTCCACCATGTCCATCAAGTCCATTCCCGCTGCGGTGACGCTGATTGCGGCAGCCCTCGTGCTGACTGCCTGCTCCAAGCCCGCTCCGACCGAAGAACCCATTCGCGCCGTCAAAGTCATCACCGTGGGTGCCGAGGGCATGCGTTCCGGCGCAGAGTTTGCGGGCGAGGTGCGCGCGCGGGTGGATTCGCGCCTGGGTTTTCGGGTGGGCGGCAAGATCGTTCGGCGCCAGGCCGAGCTGGGGCAGCGGGTGAAGGCGGGCCAAGTACTGGCACAACTGGATCCGCAGGATTACCAGCTGGCCGCGCAAGCTGCCAAAGCACAGGTCGCAGTGGCGGCTACCAACCGCGACTTGGCAGCTGCTGATTTCAAGCGCTACAAAGAGTTGCGGGACCAGAATTTCATCAGTGGTGCCGAGCTGGAGCGCCGCGACGCCACCTTCAAGGCGGCCCAGGCACAGGTTGACCAGGCGCAAGCCCAGCTATCGGGGCAGGGCAATCAGGCGGCGTACACCACGCTGGTGGCTGATGTGTCGGGTGTCGTGACGGCCGTCGAGGCAGAGCCCGGCCAGGTCGTGGCGGCGGGTACGCCTGTCGTGCGCATTGCACAGGATGGCCCACGCGATGTGGTGTTTTCGGTGCCGGAAGACCGGGTCGCGTTGATCAAGCCGGGATCCATCGTGGACGTGCGGGCCTGGTCGGCTACCGTGGCGCTCAAAGGCGTGGTGCGTGAGGTGGCCGCCAGTGCAGACCCTGTCACCCGCACGTTCGGTGTCAAAGTGTCGCTGGATGCCAAGGATGCGTTGCCTCTGGGTACCACGGTATCGGTGGTGCCCCACGCGTTTGATCGCAGCGGCGTGCCGGTCATCAAGCTGCCCACCAGCGCCTTGCGCCAGGACGGCAAATCATCCGCAGTGTGGGTGCTCGACACAGCCAGCATGACCGTGAAGCTGCAACCCATCCAGGTAGCCACAGCCGACGGCAATGACGTGGTGGTGGCCGCTGGCTTGCAGCCAGGCATGCAGGTGGTGGCAGCGGGTGTGCATGTGCTGTCGCCCGGCCAGAAAGTCACGGTTTATAAGGAAAAAGGTGCTGTAGCCCCCGTCAATCCTGCGTCGGCAGCTATGAATTCCGTAGCGAAGTGAGGCAGCCATGAACCAGGAACAACCCAAAGCGGGTTTCAATCTCTCCAAATGGGCGCTGGATCACTCGGCGCTCACCCGCTATCTGATGATCGTGCTGATGATTCTGGGCGCTACCGCCTACTTCCAGCTGGGACAGGACGAAGATCCGCCGTTCACCTTTCGCATCATGGTGGTGCGCGCTTTCTGGCCCGGTGCCACAGCACAGCAGATGGCCGAGCAGG
>JBBRYR010000187.1:0-2038 GCA_038237415.1 Burkholderiales bacterium | reverse complement strand
TGGAATCGATGCGGGTCTGGATGCCCAGGGTGAGGCCGTAGCCCAGCGCGTTGATCTGGACAATCACCTCGGCAGGGTCACCACTCCAGCGCACGATTTGCAGCACCGGGCCGAAGATCTCGGCCTTCACGTCGGCAATGCTGCGCACTTCAAAAGCCTGTGGCGCGATCAGGTGGGGCACGTGATTCGCCACGGAATTTGCTATTGAATTAATAGCTCCTTGTACAGTTTCCACGGGGGCTAGCAGTGGTTTTGCCTCTGCATGGAGCCGCGCAAGGTGGCGCTGGATGTTGTCATACGCCTCCACGTTAATCACCGGGCCCACATCGGTTGCCATGTCAGCGGTGTCGCCCACCACCAGCTCAAGGGCTGCGCCCTGCAGCATGGCGATCACGCCATCGGCAATACCTTCGTGCACGCACAGCAGGCGCAGCGCCGAGCAGCGTTGTCCGGCCGAGCGGAAGGAACTTTGCACTACGGCATCCACCACCTGCTCGGGCAGGGCGGAGGAGTCCACCAGCATGGCGTTGATGCCCCCGGTCTCGGCAATCAGCGGCACGATAGCGCCGTCTTTGGCGGCCAGCGCCCGGTTGATGATTTTGGCGACTTGCGTGGAGCCGGTGAACACTACCCCGGCTACGCCGCTCTGGGCCACCAGCGCCGCGCCCACGGTTTCGCCCGCGCCGTGCAGCAGTTGCAGCGCATCCACTGGCACGCCTGCTGCGTGCAGCAGTTGCACCGCCATCTGCGCGACGCCGGGGGTTTGTTCGGCCGGCTTGGCCAGCACGGTGTTGCCGGTAGCCAGCGCGGCGGCCACCTGGCCGGCAAAAATCGCCAGCGGAAAATTCCACGGGCTGATGCACACCCACACGCCGCGGGCGGTGAGCGACAGGGTATTGGTCTCGCCCGTCACGCCCGGCATGGCGAGGGGCTGCATGATGCGTTGGGCTTCATCGGCGTAGTAGCGCAAAAAGTCCACCGCTTCGCGCACTTCGCTGACCGCATCGCCCCAGGTCTTGTGCGCCTCTTTGACCAGCACGGCGCAAAACTGCGGCGTTTGCGCCAACATCGTGTCCGCGGCTTTGCGCAGGATGGCGGCGCGCTCGGCCACAGCGGTCTTGCTCCACTTTTGATAGCTGCTTGCACAGGTGGCATAAGCGCTGGCGATGGATTGAACATCAAACTCGGGCACCACGGGAACGGCTACCGACTCCCAGGCTGCCAGCAGCGGCGCACGCATGGCGGGAACCGTCAAGTCCAGCCCGGTGCTGTTTTTACGCGCACCGGTATGCGTGCCAAAGAGATCAACCGGTAGCGGCAGACTGGGGTGCGGCTCCAGGCGCAGAGGTGAAATCAGCAGCTCTTGCATGCCCACCGACTCGTCCGCCAGTTGGTGCACAAACGAGGAGTTGGCGCCGTTTTCCAGCAAGCGGCGTACCAGGTAGGCCAGCAGGTCTTTGTGCGCACCCACCGGGGCGTAGACGCGGCAGGACACCAGCGGGTTCTTCAGCACTTCACGGTAGACGCCTTCGCCCATGCCGTGCAGGCGCTGCAATTCAAACGGCGCACCGGTCTTGGCGCCCATTTGCAAAATGGCGGCAATGGTGGCTGCGTTGTGCGTGGCGAACTGCGGGTAGATAGCGTCGGGCGCCTCCAGCAGCGCGCGGGCGCAGGCCAGGTAGGACACATCGGTGTGGTGCTTGTGGGTGAACACGGGGTAGTGGGGCAAACCCATCTCCTGGGCGCGCTTGATCTCGGCGTCCCAGTACGCGCCCTTGACCAGACGGCACATCAGGCGCACCTGGTAGCGGCGCGACAGCGCGGTGACGTGGGCAATGAGCTCCAGCGCCCGGCTCTGGTAGGCCTGCATGGCCAGACCCAGGCCACGCCACTGCGGGCAGTGCCGGGCCACTAGGCGGATGAGTTCTTCCAGCACCTCCAGCGACAGCTCCAGCCGGTCGACCTCTTCCGCGTCGATGGTGAGGTTGATGTTGGCGGCAGCGGCGCGCTGGCACAGGCCCCACACACGGGGTACCAG
>JBBRYR010000186.1:0-2114 GCA_038237415.1 Burkholderiales bacterium | reverse complement strand
GCGTCCTACGATGACCTGGTGGCCGGGTTTGAGGCCTTGTTTGCGCGCGAATCCCAAGGCGCCACGGGAGCGCTTGCCTGGCAGCGGTTTTACGATTCCGTCAAACAACTGGCGGAACTGCCACGCCAGCAACGTCTCGACGCGCTCCAGTAAGCACCGCCGTCAAATTGTGGGCCGCGCCCGTGCTGGCATGGCCGTCCTCTGCATCCCTTGCCCCCGCGCAAACGCGGCCACCAGCTGCTGGCACGCGGCCTCCGGGTCAGCCGCCCGGGTAATCGCCGTGATAACCGCCGCCCCGGCCACACCCGTAGCGGCCACTTGCGCCATGTTGCTGACATCGATCCCCGCAATGCCCACCACCGGCACGGGCAGTAAGCCCACCCAGTAGCGCAGGTTGTCCAGTCCCTGGGGAATCCAGGGCATGTCTTTGGACTGGGTGGCAAATATGGGGCCGCAGGCGATGTAGGACGGACGCAGCGCCACGGCCCGTGCCACCTCCGAGTAGCTATGGGTACTGATGCCCAGCCGCACCCCGGCTTGACGCAGGGCATCGACGTCCAGGCTGCCGAGGTCTTCCTGCCCCACGTGCACGCCGTAGGCGCCCATTTGCAGGGCCAGTGCCCAGTGGTCGTTGATGAATAGTTGTGCGCCCGGTGTCGCCCGCGCCAGCGCAATCGCTTCGGCCATCTGCAACGCAAGCGTGGGCTCTTGTGGGTCTTTGATGCGCAGCTGCACGGTGCGAATGCCCGCTGCCAGAACACGGCGCACCCACTCGGCACTGTCGACCACGGCGTACACGCCCAGCGCGGGATTTTGCAGCGCCGGGAATGGAGCCTGCTCCGGCTGGACGCCCTGGGGGTCGATAGCGTCAGGGAATCGGCCGGTCGCCTCCAGATGCGCCAGCACTGCGGCGTCGGCAGCACAGTAGCCGCTGGCCTGCAAGGCCTCTGCGGCGGTAGCCAGGTCGAAATGGGCTGCGGTAGTGGGGTCGACTGAGGTTTTCATAAAAGTCACAGCAGTATGGGTTGGCCGGCGACCGGCGTGGAGGCAACAGCCATGTCCTGCTTGGACATGACGCCCGCTTCAAACGCCAAACGCCCCGCTTCAATACCGAGACGAAAGGCCCGCGCCATGCGCACCGGGTCCAACGCGTGGGCCACGGCCGAATTGAGCAGCACGCCGTCCAGCCCCAGTTCCATGGCCTGAACCGCGTCGGCGGGCGAGCCAATGCCGGCATCCACAATGAGTGGCACACCGGGCAGGCGGGCTCTCAGGGTCCGCAAAGCACCAGGATTCACCAGCCCCTGACCGGAGCCAATCGGCGCACCCCAGGGCATGAGGATGTTGCAGCCCACATCCAACAAACGCTGGCAGCTCACCAGGTCGTCCAGGCAATAGGGAAAAACGTCAAAACCGTCTTTGACGAGTTGCCGGGCGGCATCCACCAGCTCAAAAGGGTCGGGCTGCAGGGTGTGCTCGTCGCCCACCACCTCCAGCTTGATCCAGGGGGTGTCAAACAGTTCGCGCGCCATGTGGGCCAGGGTGATGGCCTCACGCGCTGTGCGGCAGCCTGCGGTGTTGGGCAGCAGGTGCGCGCCGCTGGCCTTGATCATGCTGAAGAAGTCACCGGCTTGTGCGCCGTGCGCGAGCTGGCGGCGCAGCCCCATGGTGACTACCTGCGCGCCGGATGCCGCAATGGCCTGCTGCAAGACAGCGGGCGACGGATAGGCTGCCGTGCCGAGAAAAAAGCGGCTCTGCAGCGTGCGCCCGCCTATGGTCCAGTTGCTGGTGGTGTCCACGGCTCTAGCCTCCTTCAATCGGTTGAAACGTGACAATGGCGTCGCCATCAGCCAGCACGCACTGCGCACGCTGGGTGCGGGACACAAACTGGCCGTTGACGGCTGTGGCCAGCGCGTTGGCTTGCAGCCCTTGCGCATCCACCCACTCGGCCAATGTGCAGGCGGGCGTGGGCTGCGCTGCGCCGTTAACGACTACGGTAATGACGACGGTAAGGGGGTTCACTGCATTCATAAAAATCCGTGTGCCAGCGCGTCCTCCACCATGGCGGGCCCGATCAACCAGCCATGGCGATAGAGCCCGTTGATGCGGGTGAT
>JBBRYR010000185.1:0-2213 GCA_038237415.1 Burkholderiales bacterium | reverse complement strand
GTAGCAAATGCAAATGGGTGGGCGGCGATTGCGACACCGAATGACTACTCTGCGGGGTTCATTGCTATCTTTATATGAGCAGACTTTCCAACATCTACGAGGGCTATAAGCAAATTTCACTACTTGCTTGATCAAAATATCTCGCAAGGGGTTGCGGTTCAAATTACGTTGAGGCTCATAACATGTTCACGCAGTCAGTGCGACCTGTCATGCAAGTAATGTCATTAATATTGACATTCTTGTTTCCTTGTTTTGTTATCGCTGGCACGTTCCCGACAGTAGAGTCCTATATTGCGCAGCAAGTTGGTGAGCATGAGGTCTTGCAAGCTCAAACGGCGAAGGTAAAGACATCATCAGGCGAACGTATATTTGGGATCGTGTGCTGGGACGGAGATTCGAAACCAGAAGATCTAGCTACTACTAAAACTAAAGCAAGCGTATATGTACTGGAGGGCGCTAACGGCAACTTCAAGGAAGTTGCTCGCTCGCAACCATTTGAGTTCAATGCCATACGTCGACGCTTTCTTGAGCTTGCAATTGAGGCGTCTTCGAAAGATAAATTCCTAGTTAAAGTCTTGCTTCAATCCCGAGGAATCGGTTTCTTTACCTATCGGTTTATTGAGCGCGCCAATATTTGGCTTCTCGCGGGTCTCGATAGTTCGCAAGCCTCCATCCATATGGAAGAGGGAGATATAGGAGTCGGTGACTCACGGGAAGAGCGGTCAACAAACTTTCTGACGGGACGAACCATCACCAAGACGTTTCACGCTGACAGGCTTGCTTCCGTGGAGCGAAAGAAAATGGACTTTCCGAAGTTTCCGCTGGAGCAATTCGAACTTTTCGATCCGAAACATAGTGAGTGATAAGTCCAACCACAACTTAAGCGTTCGCCCCGAAAATCCCAAAGCCCCCAAGGCTGCACTCCGTGCCACCCTTCGACGCTGCCGAGCAGCGCAGCGGCTGGCGGATCAAGAGGCTCAGGTGTTTGAGCCCAGAGGGCGAGTTTCTGAGCCTCCCGCCGGCCGCGAGCAGCGCAGGGTAGTCGCGCAGCGACCAGCGCCATAGGGTGGCACGGAGCGCAGCCTCGGGTACAGCCCGGGATGCCGACACGACCAGAGTTGCGCCAATGTCCGATAATCCGCTATTCTGTTGAAAGCGCGCATGGGCGATGCACTGGAGAGACTATCTATGAGCTGGCTAGAAAAACTACTTCCCCCAAAAATTCAGCAAACCGACCCGGCCGACCGCCGCAGCGTCCCTGAAGGCCTGTGGGTGAAGTGCCCCAGTTGTGAATCCGTGCTGTACAAGACCGATCTGGAGCAAAACCAGAACGTCTGCCCCACCTGCAGCCACCACCACCGTATTGGCGCCCGTGCACGGCTCAACGTGTTTTTGGACAACGAAGGTCGCTTCGAGATTGGCCAAGAAGTGCTGCCAGTTGACCCGCTCAAGTTCAAGGACAGCCGCAAATACCCCGAACGCCTGAAAGAAGCCCTAGAAAACACCGGCGAGACCGACGCACTGGTGGTCATGGGCGGCGCCGTGATGGGCATCAGCCTGGTGGCTGCATGTTTTGAATTCGACTTCATGGGCGGCAGCATGGGCTCCGTTGTGGGCGAGCGCTTTGTACGCGGTGTTGAATCTGCCATTGAGCAAAAGGTGCCATTCTTGTGCTTTACCGCCACGGGCGGCGCGCGCATGCAAGAGGGTTTGCTGTCGTTGATGCAAATGGCCAAGACGAATGCATCTCTGACCCGTCTGGCCAAGAAGGGCCTGCCCTTTATCAGCGTGCTGACCGACCCAACCATGGGCGGCGTTAGTGCGGGCTTTGCATTCCTGGGCGACATCGTGATTGCCGAACCCAAGGCCTTGATCGGCTTTGCCGGCCCTCGCGTCATCGAATCCACGGTGCGTGTGACTTTGCCAGAAGGCTTTCAGCGTTCTGAGTTCTTGCAGACCAAAGGTGCGGTGGACCTGATTTGCGACCGCCGGGAACTGCGCAAGACCGTGGCCAATTCACTGGCCATGCTGCAGCGCCAACCCGCCGACGCGGTCATCTGACAAGGCCCACCAGCGTTGTGGTCTGGCAGTGGCAACCTACAAAATCCGTGGGTTGCCCTGCCACATGGCAAAACACAGAGTAGTCGCAAAGCTGACCCACACTAGGTACGGGAGCAGTAGAGCACCAGCTAATTTGCGTATGCGCCAAAACG
>JBBRYR010000184.1:0-2220 GCA_038237415.1 Burkholderiales bacterium | reverse complement strand
TTGACGCCACCATCACCCACATGGGACGCAACGACGTGCAGGTGCAGGTAGGCGCGCACCGCGCCGTGGAGCGCGAAGCGGCCGTCGCCGTGCACCTGGCCGTGGGCATGCCCGCCAACGACCGCATGGACTGGCTGGTGGAGAAAGCCACTGAACTCGGTGTAGCCAGTATCCAGCCCCTGATGACGGAGCGCAGTGTGCTGCGCCTGTCAGGTGAACGCGCTGAAAAGAAAGTCGCACACTGGCAAAGCGTGGCCATTGCGTCTTGCGAACAGTGCGGCGGCAACCGCGTGCCACGCATCCACCCCGTCACCACCCTGAGCCACTGGCTCAAAACCCAGGCGACTGAAGCGCCAAACACCCGACTGCTACTGTCGCTGTGCGAAGGGTCTGGCCCGCTGCACCAGCACATGGCCCATGGCGCGCATTCCCCCACCACGTTTCTCTCGGGCCCGGAAGGCGGCTTGAGCGCCGCCGAAGAAGCGGCTGCGGCCGAATGCGGGTTCGCGCCAGTCACACTGGGCCCGCGGGTGCTGCGCGCCGAAACGGCCGCCCTGACGGCCCTCGCACGCCTGCTGGTGTAGGTCGCCCGGTGCCGGTGGCACGGGGTCGCATCAGGGTTTGTACGCGTCTAGTGTGACGCCCCAACACCTGCTGGCATGGGCATACTACAGTGCGGTCCTCGACCCATTTGCTCAGGAGGCATTTCGTGATAACCGATTCCATGCGTAATACCATTCGTGCCGCGGGCCTCGGCGCCCTGATGCGGGGCGCGGGCCTGGTCACCCGTTTCATTCCCATACCCCAACCCACGCTGCTGGTGGGCCCAGGCTCCAGTGCGCGCCTGGGGCAAGCCGTTGCCGGCTTTGGGCACCGCAAGATCCTCATCGTCACCGACAGCATCATCGCCAAACTCGGCTTGCTCAAAGGCCTGACCGATTCACTGACCGCGGGCGGTGCACAGTTTGTGGTGTTTGACGAGATCACCCCCGATGCGCCGATTCCGCTGATTGAAAAAGGCATTGCCTTTTACCAACGCCAGGGCTGTGATGCCATCGTGGCCTTTGGTGGTGGCTCGTCCATGGATGCGTCCAAAGCCATTGCAGTGGCCGTGTCCAACCCCAAGCCACTGCGCCAGCTGGCGGGCTATCTCAAGGGCCTGCGCGCGCCGGTCCCGATTTATGCCGTGCCCACCACCGCCGGCACGGGTTCCGAAGTGACCGTGGCAGCCGTTATCTCCGACCCCGAGGCGCACAAAAAACTGGTCATCGTTGATCCGCGCATGGTGCCAAAAATGGCTGCGCTGGACCCCAGCCTCATGACCGGTCTGCCACCGCACATTACCGCCGCCACCGGCATCGATGCGCTGACGCACGCCATTGAAGCGTTTGTGGGTCACTGGGCCACACCGTATTCCGACGGCATGGCTTTGTCGGCGGTAGGCCTGATTTTCGATAATTTGCGCACGGCGTACACACACGGAAAAAACCTGGAAGCCCGCGAGAAGATGGCGCTGGCCTCTACCTATGCCGGCTTCGCGTTCACCCGCGCCAATGTGGGCTACGTGCACGCAATCGCCCACCAGTTCGGCGGGCTGTACCACACGCCGCATGGGCTGGCCAATGCCATCATGCTGCCGTATGTGCTGAAGTATTCCCGCCCCGCCATCACCGAACGGCTGGCTTTGCTGGCGGTCGCGGCCAAAGTGGGCAGTGACGGTGAGGCCACTGACGTACTGGCGCAAAAATTTCTGGACGCGGTCGACCAGCTCAACCACGATCTGGGCATTCCTGCCGTCCTGGAAGCCTTGCAGGAAGCCGACATTCCCGCACTGGCCAAGGCCGCCTGCTGGGAGGCCCACACCGGTTACCCCGTGCCACGCTACATGTCCCAGGAGCAATGCGAAGACTTGATCCGACTGGCGCTACCCCAAAAAGCCGCGCCCGCGCGCAAGCGAAAGAAAGCGGATTGAAGGTACCCGCGCGAATGAGATGCGTGCCACCGCAGAGTGGCAGCAAGCGATCGAAACAATAAGAGGAGCAATCGAATGAAAAAAGTTGTCACCGTCACGCTGGGTTCGTCCAAGCAGGATTTTGAATTCAAGACCGAGTTTCTGGGCCAGCCGTTTTCCGTGCGCCGCATGGGCGCGGACCAGGATTCCGGCAAAGCCTGGGAACTGATGCGACGCCAGCAGGCCACGGCTGACGCGATCGGCCTGGG
>JBBRYR010000183.1:0-2260 GCA_038237415.1 Burkholderiales bacterium | reverse complement strand
TTGAGCACCAGGTGCTGGCGCGCTGCCGCGCGCTTGGGGTTGGCTACCGGGTTGACCGTGCTGGGTGCCTGCGGCAAGCCTGCCAGCATGGCAGCCTGTGCAATCGTCACATCCTTCAGGGATTTTCCAAAGTACACACGGGCCGCGCTGCTGAAACCATACGCGCGCTGGCCCAGATAAACCTGGTTCATATAGAGCTCCAGAATCTGGTCTTTGGTCAAGGTGCGCTCTATTTTGTAAGCCAGCATCACTTCCGTGAGCTTGCGTGAAAACAGTTTTTCCTTTGTCAGGTAGAAATCCCGTGCCACCTGCATGGTGATCGTGGAAGCACCCTGCCTGAGTCCGCCGGTCAGATCGGCCAGCACGGCGCGCGCCACGCCCTTGAAGTCCACGCCACCGTGCGTGTAAAAACGGGAATCTTCAATGGCCAGCAGCGCCTGCTTCTGTATCAGCGGAATGTCCTTGATGGCCACAAAGTCGCGACGCTCCTGGCCAAACTCGCCAATCAGCACGTTGTCGCTGGTGTACACGCGCAAGGGGATCTTGGGCCGGTAGTCCACCATGGCATCGAGCTCGGGCAAATCCAGAGGCGTGGCCGCTGATGCGAAAGGCATGGCGGCGACCCATAGCACCAGCAGAACCAGGAGCCGGGAGATAAAAACGGGGATTGATTGCATCAAGATAGAACGGCCCAAGGCAGCCCAAAACGAGGCGCTGCGTTGGGAAGTACAGCGAAAAGGAACAGGCGTCCATTATCGCCATTGCGACAGGTGACGCCAATCTGGCTAAACCGGATAGATCTTTACCGGGCGGGTAGCCACTGGAAAGCCCGCAGCACCCAGCGTATCCGCAATGGCTTTATTGGTGTCGAAATACACCTGCCAGTAGTGATCCGTATGGCAATAAGGACGAACTGCAAGCTTGGGGCCAAACTCGTTGAACTCAAGAATTTCCACATCCACTGCGGGCGCTTTGGAGATGTTTGCGACTTTGGACACCGCTTCCTTCAACAAAGCAATGGCCTTGTGCGCATCAGCACTACCCGCCAGCTGGGCCACCAATTCCACCCGGCGGTGGGGGTTGGCAGAGAAGTTCTTGATATCGGTTCCCATGATCTTGCCATTGCCCACGATGGTCTTGACGTTATCAGGGGTTGTTATTGTGGTTCCAAACAGGCCCAGCTCCAGCACAGTGCCCTCTACGCCACCGATGCCAACATAGTCGCCCACCTGATAGGGGCGCAGCACCAGCAAGAAGATTCCAGAGGCGAAATTGCCAAGCAAGCCGCTCCAGGCGGCGCCAATCGCGACACCCGCACCGGCCACCAAAGCTGCAAAGGACGTGGTTTCGACGCCGAAGTAGCCCAAAATCGCGACGACCAGAATGATGTTGAGCGACACGGTAATGAAGCTCACCAGATAGCGCTGAACGGTGGGGTCCAGCTTCTGGCGCGCCATGGCAGCACCGATCAGACTCGTGGCCATATGGATCAGCCAGCGACCAATAACAAAAACGGCAATAGCGCCCAATGCCTTGAGTCCAAAGGCCACCAGAATGGGTTGGGCCTGCTCAATCCAAGTGCTTATTTTTCCAGTATCCATCAGCTACTCCCTGCAAAAAATGTTTGGGCACCGATGCCGCTCGGCATCGGCGAAGTCAGCCGCAATTAGATCCAGAAAAACCACCTGCCCGCACCTGCAGCACATGCTCAGGCCTTTTAAATCAACGAGAAATGTGAAAAATTCCCGACCTCGTCAATCGATCGAGAATGCGCCACACTCAAGGTGCCGTCTCCCATGTGAGGAATGGCTTTCGGGACCTTCATCGCGCAGTCGTCAGAAGCACAACTGGCCCCGGCTCCATCAAACCACTTGCCCTATTCCTGCGCAGCGAAAGCATGCAGGTCATCCGCCCACCAGAGTGCTTCAAACGCCTGTGCCTATGGAATTTCGGGATTCCGTGCAGGGAAAATTACCGCCATGCTGACAAAAAAGGCAAACCCGCCCGGGACTAGAGCGCTATTCATTTCATAGCTGTTTGCGCTTATTCCACGGGGGCTACAGGCCTAAATCACTAAAAATTATCCCTCAAACTGCGGATGCAATTGCCTTATGCGCGTCATGGCCAGACCGGCAGCTGCCGTGCGGGTTTCTACCCCCAGTTTGACGAAAATGCGCTCCAGGTGTTTCTTGACCGTCATAGGGCTGGAGCCCAGGATGTCGCCAATATCCTTGTTGGTTTTGCCCTTGACCACCCAGTA
>JBBRYR010000182.1:0-2312 GCA_038237415.1 Burkholderiales bacterium | reverse complement strand
GGTTCTTCCATGGTTTACTCTGCCAGCCAGCTTGATGCGGCTGACGACGTCGATCCAGTGGCAGAAGCGGACGTTTATCTGGCCTATGGCCGGGATCTCCAGGCCGAGGAAATCCTCAAAGAGGCCATGATTACGAATCCCGGTCGGCTGGCGATTCATACCAAACTGCTGGAAATTTTCGCTAAACGCCGCGACACCAAGGGCTTCGAAGCATCGGCCGCGCAAGCTTACAAGCTCACCGGCAGCAATAGCCCTGAATGGATGCGTATTTGTGAAATGGGCTTGGGCATCGATCCCTCAAACCCCATGTATCAACCCGGTGGCGCCCCTACACCATTTAGTGCTGAAGCCCCAGTAGAGGCAGCCACTGTGGTTTCCGCTTTTGGCAGCAGCACCATACCGCAATCGGTTCGCGCAGACCTCAGTGAACCCACTCCAGCCTCTGATCTGGACCTGGACCTGGATTTCTCTCTGGACGACGAGCCTGCCAGCGCGATCAGCGATGTCACCGGCGGAACCGCGAGCGCCAGCACAAATATCGAAACCGTCAAGATGGAGGCTCCTGTCCAGGAAGCATCCATACCCCTTGACTTCGACATTTCAGCGCCCGCTGAACTGAGCGCATCCGCTGACCTGCCAGAAATCTCACTGGCCATGAACGGAATTGATTTCACTAGCGGTGATGACCTGCACCGCCCTGATTTCGAGTCCACTGACACGATGGCGGTAGAGCCGGTGGCTGCTGCGCCAGTAACCAAGAGCGACGCCGGCATGCTGGAATTTGATCTTGACTCGCTGTCACTTGATCTGGATACCCCGGAGGATGAACTGGCACAGGCGCCCGAAAGCGTCAGCGCCGACCCCCTGGAAACCAAATTGGCACTCGCAGAAGAATTCATCTCTATCGGGGATGAAGACGGTGCGCGAGCGCTGATCGAAGAAGTGGTTTCCGAGTCCAGTGGCGAAATGCGGGCGAAAGCCCAACGCGCGCTGGCCAACCTCAGCTAGCTTCTTGCAGGTGAACCGGGTTCTTGATACCAGTCTGACGTTGTTGTGAGGGTAGCCTTAGGGGTCAGCTACAACGGCCAGTCGTATCAAGGCTGGCAAAGTCAACTCTCGGGTCAAACCGTTCAGGACAAACTCGAAGCCGCACTTGGCAAGTTCACGGCGCAACGGATGTCCACTGTCTGTGCAGGTCGTACCGACGCAGGTGTTCATGCATTGATGCAGGTTGTGCACTTTGACACCAACCGCCAGCGTGACGTGCATGCATGGACCCGCGGCACCAACTCCCATTTGCCGCGCGACATTGCTGTGGAGTGGGCAGTAGCCACCACTGAGGCCTTTCATTGCCGCGCCTGCGCCACATCCCGACGCTACGCGTATGTGCTGTACGAGTCGCCCATTCGCCCCAGCATTGAAGCAGGGCGCGTCGGCTGGTCATTTCGGCCGCTGGACGAGGACGCGATGCGCGAGGCCGCCAATTACCTGCTGGGTGAGCACGACTTCACGTCATTTCGCGCATCCGCGTGCCAGGCTCTGAGCCCCGTGAAAAACATGCTTGCAATCGATATTTCGCGACGTGGCGCTTACTGGCGTGTGGAGTTTGAAGCAAGCGCATTTTTGCACCACATGATCCGTAACATCATGGGCTGTCTGGTGACCATTGCGCAAGGCAAAAAGCCCACAGCGTGGATGCTGGACGTACTGGCCGCACGCGATCGAAAGATCGCCGCACCGACCTTTTCACCCGATGGACTTTACTTTTTGGGGCCCCGGTACGATGCCCATTGGGGCATGCCTGAGCGGACGCCTGCGTATGATGCCTTGCCATGAACATACGCACCAGAATCAAGATTTGCGGACTTACCCGGGAGCTGGACGTCGATACGGCGGTTTCGGCGGGCGCTGATGCCATCGGCTTCGTACTGTATGCCAAGAGCCCCCGCGCCGTAACCGTCCAGCGAGCGGCAGAACTCGCCAAACGATTGCCCCCATTTGTGACTCCTGTTCTTTTGTTCGTCAATGCACCTGCTATTGAAATAATAGCTGCCTGCGCAATGATTGCGGGGGCTACGGTCCAATTTCATGGTGATGAAGTGCCGCGAGACTGCCAGCAGGCAACGGATCATGGCGCCCGCCCCTACCTTCGCGCGGCGCGAATTCCCCTGGGCGACGAAGGCTTGCGCTTTGACCTCGTAAAATATGCTAACGATTTTTCCAACGCCCAGGCCATCCTGCTCGACGCCCACGTGGACGGGTATGGTGGTTCTGGCAAAGCATTCAATTGGTCACTTCTTCCTCCAAACGTC
>JBBRYR010000181.1:0-2431 GCA_038237415.1 Burkholderiales bacterium | reverse complement strand
CCCTGGCGTGTCCCATTTAAGTCTGTCACCCGGCGGCGTCGTGCAGCGTGTGGCTCCTCTGGCCGGCAATGAAAAATCGATCGGCTTCGATCAACTCAACAGTGTCACGCAAGGGCGAGAGGCCCGGTTGGCACGCGACACCGGCCAGCTTACGCTGGCAGGGCCACTTGAACTGGTTCAGGGCGGTCTGGGCGCCGTAGGACGGCTACCCATCTTTCTGGACGATGCGCAAGGCAAGCCGGAATTTTGGGGCTTGGCTTCGGTGACCATCCGGTTTCCGCAGGCGCTGGCAAGCAGCCGCCTTGCCCAATTGGCGGACCTGGGGCTGGGATATACCTTGTGGCGCCATGACCCCACCACGGGCACCCGGCAAGTCATTGCCTCTTCGTCAGCCACTGAACTGAACAACCCCGTCGAGCAAAAGCTGGCCGTGCCCAACGGGCAGTGGACGCTCAGCATCGCCCCGGTCAAAGGATGGGGAGGCGCACCTGGTTTGATGCTCCAGATTGTGGTTGGCCTGGCGTTTAGCCTGACACTGGCCTACACCGCCCATTTGCTGGTGCAACAGCGAAACCGGAGTGAACGACAGGAAATCCTGATTGCAGAACGCACCCGGGAAATAGCCGCTTCACAACGCCGGTTACAGGCCACTCTGGACGCCATTCCCGATCTGATTCTGGAAATTGGACTCGATGGAACCTACTATGAGTACCACGCGTCGCGGTCCGACACCACATCACCCTCTGCAGAACATTTTTTGGGTAAAAAGGTCGACGACGTCCTGCCTGCGGACGCAGCCCACACGGTAATGACATCCGTGCAGGAGGCACTGAAGCTCGGTCATTCGCAGGGTGGCGAGTTCATGGTGGAGACATCCCGCAGCCGCCGGTGGTACGAAGTTTCAGTGACACTCAAATCCGGTGGAACAGAAGACGAGCCGCGTTTCATCGTATTGTCAAGGGACATCACCCAGCGCAAGCAAGCCGAATCCGACCTGCGCATAGCGGCCACCGCGTTCAACTCGCAAGAAGGCGTGGCCATCACCGGGGCCGACGAGCGTATTCTGCGTATCAACCCGGCGTTCACCGAAATTACCGGCTACGCCGCGGACGAAGTCGTTGGCAAAAAACTCGAATTCCTCAACTCGGGGCGCCATGCTGCCGGTTTTTACGAGGCGATGTGGGCTGGCGTTCAGCAAACGGACGCATGGCGCGGCGAAATCTGGAATCAGCGCAAGAACGGCGATGTTTTCCCGAGCTATTGCGCCGTGACGGCGGTCAAGGGTGATGACGGCACCGTTACCCATTACGTCAATAGCCTGACGGACATTACCCAGCGCAAGGCCACCGAAGAAGAGATCAATAAGCTGGCCTTTTATGATCCACTGACGGCATTGCCCAACCGCCGCCTCTTGCTGGACCGGCTGCGTCAGGCCCTGTCCCTGAGTGCCCGCAGTGGCCGCACCGGGGCACTGCAATTCATCGACCTCGACAACTTCAAAACCCTCAACGACACCCTCGGCCATGTCATGGGTGACCGGTTGTTGCAGCAAGTGGCTCGCCGACTGACCCAGTGCATGCGCCAGGGCGACACGGTGGCCCGCCTGGGAGGAGACGAATTTGTGGTGTTGCTGGAGGAGCTGAGCAAGAGCCCGGAAGAAGCAGCAGCCCAGGCCAAGGCGGTGGGAGAGAAGACGCTGGCAGCCATCAACCAGCCGTACAGGCTCGCGGGGCTGGAGTACCACATCACTCCGAGCATTGGCATCACGCTGTACAACGACCACCACGAGTCCACCGACGAACTGCTCAAACAGGCCGACCTGGCCATGTACCAGTCCAAGGCTGCGGGCCGTAACACGCTGCGCTTTTTTGACCCCACCATGCAGGCCATTGTCACGGCGCGTGCTTCGCTGGAGGCCGACATTCGACAGGGCATTCACAAAGCCCAGTTTCTGCTCCACTACCAGCCCCAGATTGATCGCGATGGCAATACCCTGGGTGCCGAGGTTTTACTCCGCTGGCCGCATCCGCAACGCGGCATGGTTTCTCCGGGCGAATTCATTCCCCTTGCGGAAGACACCGGGCTGATCATTCCACTGGGTAACTGGGTACTGGAAACAGCCTGTTCCCAGTTGGTGCAATGGGCCAGTCAAACCCGCATGGCGAACCTGGCACTATCGGTGAATGTGAGCGCCCGCCAGTTCCGCCAGCCGGACTTTGTGTCCTATGTGCTGGATTTGCTGGATTACACCGGTGCCAATCCCCGCCGACTCAAGCTGGAACTCACCGAGAGCTTGCTGGTCAACGACGTCGAAGAAACCATTGAGAAGATGGCCACGCTCAAAAACCGTGGCGTAGGCTTCTCGCTGGATGACTTCGGCACCGGGTACTCTTCACTGTCCTACCTCAAACGCTTGCCGCTGGACCAGTTG
>JBBRYR010000180.1:0-2509 GCA_038237415.1 Burkholderiales bacterium | reverse complement strand
GTAGTGCCCTACTCCGGTTTGTACGTGGTGGGTTTTCCTGTAGGGGCGGATGCTGCTGCACAGGTCTTGTGCCGCGACGGTCTGGCCCACTGAGCAAATGTCGTCGCGCTCGCCTTCCACCGTCATGAGCGCCGTGCGCCGCATGGCGGCAGGGTTCACGGGTGCGGCCCCGGTATTGCAGCGTGCCCATGGGCAGGTCGTAGGTCTGGAAGACCTTTTCCACTGTCTCCAGATAGAACTCGGCCGGCAAATCGTTGACGGCCAGGTACTCATCGTAAAACGCGCGCAGTGTTTCGTCTTTCTCCAGGTCGCCCTCCACGCGGTACTGGTACATGTCCCGAAACGACTTCTTGTGGCGGTCCGGGTTCATGCTCAAAAAGGCGCTGAATTGCACAAAGCCGGGGTACACACGGCGCATATAGCCTTTGTGGGGTAGTGGCACGCGGCTGATCAGGTTTTTCTCGAACCATTCAATCGGTTTGCTGGTCGCCAGCTTGTTGACTTCCGTCGGGTTCACCCGGCAGTCCACCGGCCCGGCCATCAGGGTCAGGCTCAAGGGCTGCGCCGGGTCGTCATCCTCGGCCATGATGGCAGTCGCCGCCAGCGCTGCCACGCAGGGCTGGCAGACTGCCACTACGTGCGTACCCGGACCCATGGTCTGGGTGAAACGGATCATGTGGTCAATGTAGACGTCGTGGTCCTGCAGCAGGGTTTTGGCCGTCTCCCGCAGAAGGGTCGCGAAATGACCCGACAGCGGCGCCACCAGCAGCACCGGCGGCTGATAGGGCAGGTCGCCTGCGCCTTCCTTTTTGAAGCGCAAAAGGGTACCGAAGGGCATCGAAAGAATGGTTTCTTCCGTCACCGCAAAATCGCGCTCCCCCACTTTGACCGAGTGAATGGCGTAGGGCGGCCGCGCGTGCGTCAGCCGCATGCGAGAGAACACTTCCATTGAGGCAGAAAGCTTGCGCATCAAGCTGCCCTCGGTGTTCCCCATCCACAGCGCCGCACTGCTGCTTTGTGCCAGCAGCCGAAACGGTGAGAGCAGATTGGATTGAAGTTGATAGGCGTGGTACAGCATAGGTTTCCTGACGTTGAGCGGGCATGCCTGGTTAGGTTTCTTGCCTGATAAGGGGAATGCAGGCAATTTACGGGCCAGCGTTCTGGTTGGCACAACCCTTGCACGGGTGCGGTACCACTTGTCCGGTTTGAGGAGACCTCCATGGCCAAAGCCATCCTGACCATCAGCAGTAAAAACTACGGCGCCTGGGCCTTGCGCGGCTGGCTCACAGCCCGTCTGGCGGGGCTGGAGTTCACGGAACACATCATTTCCCCCGATGACCCGGCCATGAAGGCCGAAATGCTGTTGCTGTCGAGCAGCATGCTGGTGCCCTCCCTGCTGCACAACGGCGTGAAGGTGTGGGACACCCTGGCCATTGCCGAATACCTCAACGAGATCAAGCCCAAAGCGCACCTGCTCCCGGCCGACATCGCAGCCCGCGCACACTGTCGCGCCATCTGCGGTGAGATGCACCATGGTTTTGCATCGCTGCGCGCGTCGCTGCCCATGAACATCAAGGCCCATTTCCCGAACTTCAAAATCTGGTCACGCGCGCAGACCGACATTGACTGCATCGTGGAAATCTGGGGAGAGTGCCTGGCAACCTACGGCGGCCCCTACCTGTTTGGCAAGCAGCCCACCGTTGCCGATGCGATGTACGCCCCTGTGGTGACGCGGTTTCTGACCTACGACGTCGCCGTGAACAAGCCCTGCGCGGCTTATTGCAAACGCATCATGGAACTGCCCGCCATGAAGGAGTGGGTGGCCGAAGCCCAAAAAGAGCCCGACGACATAGACGAACTGGAAGCCGAGTTCTGACGCACTCCCAGTGCCTTTTTTCCAGTGCCTCCTTATTTCCAGGGCGTGGGCGCTGGTGCACCACGTCACCGGCTTCGACCAGGGTCTCCTTGTCTTCGTACATGAAGCGGGCCCAGCCCTTGACCATGATCACGATCTGGAAATCCGCCTCATGCCGGTGCCACCCGGTGCCCGTTTCTGGTGCCATATTGGCCTTGACCAGGTGCGCAATCACTTTTCCGTGCGTGGCTTTGGCGATACCCAGGTCGCGGTACAGAAAAAAATCCCGTAATCCGCCGGGCGCAAAGGCCGTATCGGCGGGCTTTACGTGGGAAAACTGGGTGGCAGTGCGGTCGAGCATGGCGTACTCCTGAAAACAATCAAACCAAGAAGAAAATGTTGCAGCGCAGCACCAAGCAGGAACTGTTCCAGCCTCCACCCGGTGCGCGACAGCCATCTGGCCTCTGCGACCTAAAATACGCCGGTGAACGCTGCACCCAACCCCACCGCCTCCAATTTATCCTCCCATGTGCCCGCCGCGCGCCGGCCCATCCGCGAACTCTCCGACGAGCTGATCAGCCAGATCGCCGCCGGCGAGGTGGTGGAGCGCCCGGCCTCGGTGGTGCGCGAACTGGTGGACAACGCGCTGGACGC
>JBBRYR010000179.1:0-2534 GCA_038237415.1 Burkholderiales bacterium | reverse complement strand
GGTCCTCCGTCAACCGGGCTGCCAGCACGCAACCGGCCGAGCCGCCGCCAATGATGATGTAGTCAAACATGTCTTGTGTCCCTTGTTGGTGAGGCACTGTCAGTGCCGTCGCGCACCTTAGCCCAGCCACCTGCCCATGCCAAGCCCCGACTTACCCGGATACCGCAGTTTTTGATTTTAAATTGCACACAATTCAATTGCGTGCAATAATTCAACCCATGCCATTCAAAGCACTTGACTCCACTCCCAACCCCGCCCTAATGCTGGACAACCAGCTGTGCTTCGCCCTGTACTCCACTTCATTGGCCATGACCAAGCTGTACAAGCCCTTGCTGGACGCGCTGGGGCTGACCTATCCGCAATACCTGGTGATGCTGGTGCTGTGGGAACGCGATGGTCTGACCGTGTCCGCCTTGGGTGAGCGCCTGTACCTGGACTCCGGCACCCTGACGCCCTTGCTCAAGCGCATGGAGGCCGCTGGCTGGCTGGTCCGCCAGCGCTCCTCTGACGACGAGCGGCGTGTGGAAGTTCGCCTGACCGAGGCCGGCCGCGGGCTCAAGACCCAAGCCGCCAGCATCCCCGGCTGCGTCGTTGAAGCCACGGGCTGCCCCATTCCGGACCTGATGGCCCTGACCCAGCAGGTGCAGGCGCTACGGGGACGCTTGGCCCCCTCCCGCTGATTCCATTTTTAAACCGCTGCATTGGCGCAGCACAACCCGAAGGAAGCTCCATGACCACCAAAATTGAAAAAGTGATTTACCAGGCCCACGCCCAATCCACCGGCGGCCGCGACGGCACCACCCGCACCTCCGATGGCCTGCTGGACCTGAAGCTGGCCGTACCCAAGGAAATGGGCGGCGCGGGCGGCGGCGTCAACCCGGAGCAGCTGTTTGCAGCGGGCTATAGCGCCTGCTTCATTGGCGCGATGAAGTTTGTGGCAGGCATGCAGAAGATTGCATTGCCAGCGGACACCCGCATTGACGCCACCGTAAGCATTGGCCAGATTCCTGCCGGCTTTGGCATTGAAGTGCAAATGGTCGTGAGCATCCCCGGCATGGAGCGCGCTGCGGCTGAAGCCCTGGTGGCAAAAGCCCACGAGGTGTGCCCCTACTCCAACGCGACCCGCGGCAACATTGAAGTCACCCTGACGGTTGCTTAAGTAGACGCCACCCTGCTGTCGCCTGCGCGGCCAGCCCCGGTTGTCGGGGCTGGCCGTTTGCTTTATCGTGCTCTCCCATGAACACCACCGACTTCCTGGTCCGCAAAGACCAACTCGCCACCACCGCGCTGCGCACCACACCCACCCCCGCTTTGCCCGAGGGCCAGGTACGGGTCAGCATTGCGTCCTTCGCACTGACCTCCAACAACATCACCTACGCCGCCATGGGCGACGCCATGCAGTACTGGCGATTTTTCCCGGCGACGGATACGGGTAGTGACGGCATTGCATGGGGCCGCATTCCGGTGTGGGGTTTTGGAGTGGTCAGCGAATCCCGCCACCCGCAAGTGGCCGTGGGTGAACGCCTGTATGGCTACTTTCCCATGTCGTCCTCGGTGGACCTTACGCCCGAAAGAATCACGGCAACCGCGTTCTCGGACGCAGCACCCCACCGCGCGGAATTGCACGCCGTCTACAACCAGTACACCCGCTGCGCCACTGACCCGTTCTACACCGCGGACACCGAAGACGTGCAGGCCTTGCTGCGCCCCTTGTTCATCACGTCCTGGTTGATCGACGATTTTCTGGCCGACAACGCCTTTTTTGGCGCGACCGCCATCCCAGGGCAGCGGGGTCTCATGCTGCTGTCAAGCGCTTCCAGCAAAACCGCCTATGGCACAGCCTTCCAGCTGGCCAAGCGTCCGGAGGTGGAGGTGGTGGGACTCACATCGCCCAGCAATGTGGCATTTTGTGAAAGCCTGGGCTGTTACCACCGGGTGCTCACCTATGACCAGCTGGCACAGTTAGACGCCAACGCACCCAGTGTGTATGTGGACTTTGCCGGCAATGCCGCATTTCGCAAAGCGTTGCACACCCATTGCACCCAACTCAAGTTCAGCAGCTCCATTGGCGCCACCCACGTGGCGGAAATGGGCGGCGCCAAAGATTTGCCCGGCCCCAAGGCCACGCTGTTCTTTGCGCCGGCGCAAATCAAGAAACGCAGTGCCGAGTGGGGCCCACAGGAGTTTGGCCAGCGGCTGGTGCACTCCTGGCAGGCCTTCATCGCCGAGGTATCCCACCCGGAACATCCCTGGCTCACCGTGCAACACCACGCGGGCGAGCAAGCCGTTCAGGCCGCTTACCTGCAGGTGCTGGGCGGTCGGGGTGACCCGCGCGTGGGGCACATTCTTTCGCTGTAGTCAGCCGCGTGCGGCATGATGGGTCCTGAACCCATGAAAACTACGGAGTCACGATGAGACTGGCCCTTCTGTCCGACATACACGCCAACCTGCAGGCCCTGGATGCCTGCCTGACCCACGCGCGTGCACAACAAGCCCAGCGGTTCGTCTTTTTGGGGGATATGGTCGGCTATGGC
>JBBRYR010000178.1:0-2594 GCA_038237415.1 Burkholderiales bacterium | reverse complement strand
GCGCAACCACCCCGCTCCACACCAGTAAATACGTGCAGTAAAACGCCAGCACCGCCGGCACATCCCAACGGCCCAGCGTAATGGCCGAGGTCTTCATGCCGATGCGCAAGTCGTCGTCCCTGTCCACCATCGCATATTCGGTGTCGTAGGCCAGCACCCAGAACAGGTTGCCCACCAGCAACACCCACGCCTGCAGTGGCACATCACCCCTCACTGCAGCATAGGCCATGGGTATGCCAAAACTGAATGCAACACCCAGCACGGCCTGGGGCATGGAGACAAAGCGTTTGGCATAGGGGTAGATCAGCGTAACTGCCAAGGCGGCAAACGACCAGGCCACCGTCGCCGCATTGGTGGTCAGCACCAGTGCAAAGGCCACCAGCGCCAGCACGGCACCGAACAACAGCGCCTCGCGGGCCGACACGGCTCCCCGGGTGACCGGGCGCTGGGCCGTTCGCTTGACATGCTTGTCAAACTCACGGTCGGCCACGTCGTTGATACAGCAACCTGCACTGCGCATGAGGATGGTGCCCAGCGTGAACACCGCCACCAAATGCCAGCCAGGGAAGCCGCCTGCGGCCAACCAGAGCGCGCTCAGCGTCGGCCACAGCAAAAGCAGCCAGCCCGCCGGGCGATTCCAGCGGATGAGATCAAGGTATAGGGTTAATTTAGACGGCACGAAACGCTATGATTTTAGTAGCTACTAACGCTATAGACACGGGGCCTGGCGGCAGATTTAGTATCAATTCATGACAACCGGTCCACGCCGGGCAGTTCGCAAGCATAGATCGCATTGCGCAGCGCGGCGATCGCTTCGTAGCGGGTGAAACTGCGGCGCCACACCAGTACGATACGGCGGGAGGGCGGCTCACCGCCAGGCCCGTCCTGCACAGGCAGGTATTTCACCAGGGAGTCCGCCTTGCGCCGCGTCTTGGTCGCCAGGGCGTCCGCGGGAACGCTCAGACGCGGCACCAGGGTAATGCCCATTCCGGCCGCCACCATGTGCTTGATCGTCTCCAGCGACGATCCTTCAAAGCTCTTGCGAATGCCTTCGGTGTCGCTGGAAAAACGGGCGAACTCGGGACACACTTCGAGCACGTGGTCGCGAAAACAATGGCCATTGCCCAGCAGCAGCATGGTTTCCTTTTTGAGCGCTTCCGTGGTCACACTGGTGAGTGCTGCCAGCGGATGTTGCATGGGCACAGCCGCGAGAAAGGGCTCGTCGTACAGCGGCGCCGAGGCCAGGCCCGTGTCGGGAAAGGGTTCTGCGAGGATGGCGCAATCGATCTCGCCGGTGCGCAGCATTTCCAGCAACTTGACGGTGAAGTTCTCCTGCAGGATCAGCGGCATCTGCGGCGTTCGCTTGATCACCTGGCGCACCAGGTCGGGCAAAAGGTAGGGCGCAATGGTGTAGATGACACCCAGCTTCAACGGCCCGGCCAGCGGGTCTTTTCCGCGCTTGGCAAGGTCCTTGATGCTGGCGGCCTGTTCCAGCACGCTTTGGGCCTGGCGCACGATTTCCTCACCCAGCGGGGTTACCGTAACCTCGTTGGCGCTGCGCTCGAAGAGTTTGACGTCCAGTTCCTCTTCGAGCTTCTTCACCGCCACCGACAAGGTGGGTTGCGACACATAGCAGGCCTCGGCAGCCTTGCCAAAGTGCCGCTCACGCGCCACGGCGACGATGTATTTGAGTTCGGTCAGTGTCATGCCAGTGCCTTCAAGGTAAGCGTCATGTTATCGCGGCGGCCAGCCGTTTGATCCAGACCAGTCTGTCTTGCGCGGGCGACCCCAGGAGAATGCGAAACGCCACCAATTGCGGGGACTCGGGTGTCCAGGAATCATCCCGCACAGAGACTTCCAGCTCGGTGCTGAGCGCATTCAAACGGCCCCCCTTGAGGCTGCCGTGGAAGGTGCGCCGCCCCCCGTGCAGGGTAACCTGACCGGCCGGGTCCAGGTCAACAAACCATTCAATCTGTCCACGCGGGTCGATGCTGACCTTTGAGAATGCGCCGGTAAAGCCCGCGGCCTGGCGCCACAGGGCAATCTGTTTCGCCGCCCGGGCTTCGCGTTCAGCCTCGCTGAGGACCACAGCCGGGTCGTCCAACCCCGGAGCAGCATTTGCCGCTGCTACCGCCGCAGCCACCCTGGCTTCGTCTTCCGCACGTTGGCGCTTGTCCTGAACGTCAGCAGCCAGCCGACGCTCGACCTTGGCGATCCAATCGTGCATGCCGTTGGCAAAGCCTGCAAATTCCCGGGCGATCGGGTCGGGCACATGGTCCAGCCGCAATACTGAGCGCTCGGACGCCTCGCGGCCTCTGGCCTGCTGGGTCAGCTCGTCGGAGGTTTTGAAATAGACCGTGCTGAAACCCGTCTCTTTTGGTTTTTCCTCGCCCTCGACCGTGCCCAGATTGCGAAAAACTTCCAACCGCAAACCTACTGCATCGAACGTGACCGTCTGCGCACCCGTTTGAACCTGCTCATCGCCTCCCGCCTGCGGCTGACGCGCGTAATGGCCCCCCTTGGTCTGTACCACCAGCTGCTTGGCGCTTGTGCGGGACTCCACCGAAAAACGGTGCGATTGAAACCGTAATCCG
>JBBRYR010000177.1:0-2604 GCA_038237415.1 Burkholderiales bacterium | reverse complement strand
GGCGACGAAGGCTTGCGCTTTGACCTCGTAAAATATGCTAACGATTTTTCCAACGCCCAGGCCATCCTGCTCGACGCCCACGTGGACGGGTATGGTGGTTCTGGCAAAGCATTCAATTGGTCACTTCTTCCTCCAAACGTCAACGCTCACCTCGTCTTGAGTGGTGGACTCACTGCTGCAAACGTGGCCGACGGCATTGCACAGGTACGGCCGCGCTGTAAAACGCTGGCCGTGGACGTGAGTTCGGGCGTGGAAGCCACGGGCTCCGACGGAAAGCCCATTCGGGGCATCAAGGACCCCGAGAAAATCAACCAGTTTGTTGCCGCCGTGCGTGCGGCAGACCGACCATTGAACTGACCCATACCATGTACGAATACCAACAACCCGACGCGAGCGGCCACTTCGGCAAATACGGCGGCAGCTTTGTCTCTGAAACGCTGACCCATGCCCTCAACGAACTCAAGGATGCGTATGCCAAGTACCAGGACGATCCCGCTTTCGTAGCTGAGTTTCATTATGAGCTGGCGCACTTTGTGGGCCGCCCCTCCCCCATCTACCATGCTGCCCGCATGAGCCGCGAAATGGGCGGTGCGCAAATTTATCTGAAGCGCGAAGACCTGAACCACACCGGCGCCCACAAGATCAACAACACCATCGGCCAGGCCATGCTGGCCAAGCGCATGGGCAAGCCCCGCGTGATTGCCGAAACAGGAGCCGGCCAGCACGGTGTGGCTACGGCCACCATCTGCGCGCGCTACGGCCTGGAATGCGTGGTCTACATGGGCAGTGAAGACGTCAAGCGCCAAAGCCCCAACGTCTACCGCATGAAGTTGCTGGGTGCCACGGTGGTGCCCGTTGAGAGTGGCAGCAAAACACTGAAAGATGCGCTGAACGAAGCCATGCGCGACTGGGTAGCCAATGTGGACAACACCTACTACATCATCGGTACCGTGGCGGGGCCCCATCCCTACCCCATGATGGTGCGGGACTTCCAGCGTGTCATCGGTGACGAATGCATCGTGCAAATGCCGGAGATGCTGGCGGAGAACGGCGTGCTGAACGCCCAACCCGATGCAGTCATCGCATGCGTCGGCGGTGGCAGCAACGCCATGGGTATTTTTTACCCCTACATCGGGTTCGAGAACACCCGCCTGATTGGCGTGGAAGCAGCTGGTGAAGGAATGGACTCCGGCAAGCACTCGGCCTCCATCCAGCGTGGCAGCCCCGGCGTGCTGCACGGCAACCGCACCTACGTGCTGCAGGACGACAACGGCCAGGTCACCGAGACCCACAGTGTGAGTGCCGGGCTGGATTACCCAGGCGTCGGCCCTGAGCATGCTTTTTTGCACGACATCGGCCGCGCCGAATATGTCGGCATTACCGACAAGGAAGCCCTGGAAGCCTTTCATTACCTGTGCCGCACCGAGGGAATCATCCCTGCGCTGGAATCCAGCCATGCGATCGCCTACGCCATGAAGCTGGCCAAAACCATGCGTGCCGACCAGTCCATCCTGGTCAACCTCTCCGGGCGTGGGGACAAGGACATCGGAACCGTTGCGGATTTGAGCAATGCCGACTTCTTTTGCCGGCCCAGCTGCACCGGTCAGTCGGTAAAGGGTGGGCTGGCTACCGAGCAGGTGATGAAGATGCCGGTCACGGGAGCCTCCAAATGAGCCGCATCGCGACTACCTTTGCAGCCCTCAAAGCCCAGAATCGCAAGGCGCTGATTCCCTTTGTCACGGCGGGCTACCCGTTCGCCGATGTCACCCCCGAGCTGATGCATGCGTTTGTCGCAGGCGGGGCAGACGTTATCGAGCTGGGCGTACCGTTTTCAGATCCCAGTGCCGACGGCCCGGTCATCCAGAAGGCAGGCGACAAGGCGCTGGCCTTTGGAATCGGCTTGGTCCAGATTCTGGACATGGTGCGAACCTTTCGTGCACGCGACACCACCACCCCGGTCGTACTGATGGGTTATGCCAACCCGGTGGAGCGATACGACCAGAAGCACGCCGCAGCGGGTGGGCCCGGTGAGGCTGGCGCTGCAGGCAGCCCGTTCGTGCGCGATGCAGCAGCAGCCGGTGTGGACGGTGTGCTGATCGTCGACTATCCGCCAGAAGAATGCGAAGTGTTCGCCGCCGACTTGCGTGCCCACAACATGAACCTGATCTTCCTGCTGGCTCCCACCAGCACCGATGCGCGCATGCAACAGGTTGCGCGGGTTGCCAGTGGCTATGTGTATTACGTGTCGCTCAAGGGGGTGACGGGGTCTGGCGCGCTGGACACCGATGCGGTGGAGGCCATGTTGCCGCGTATTCGCCAGCACATCGAGGTACCCGTGGGCGTGGGTTTTGGCATTCGGGATGCCGCCACCGCGCGCACCATCTCCCGTGTGGCCGACGCCGTGGTCATTGGCAGCAAGATCATTCAGCTGATCGAGCACCAGCCCCGCAACCAGGTGGCTGCCACGGCGCAGGGTTTCCTGCAGGAAATTCGCACTGCTTTGGATTCATAATCGCGTCCTGACCGTTGGAGACACCCTATGAGCTGGCTTGAAAAACTGCTACCCCCCAAAATTCAGCAAACTGACCCTGCGGACCGCCGCAG
>JBBRYR010000176.1:0-2655 GCA_038237415.1 Burkholderiales bacterium | reverse complement strand
GCGCCTGCAGGAAGCCGGAGTTGCGCATGAGCGGCCCATTAAACTGCGGGCATGAACCGTAACCTTTGGCTGCTCGCCCTGTGTCAGGGCCTTTTCCTCACCAACAACGTCACTTTTATCGCCATCAACGGATTGGTAGGGTTGAGTCTGGCTCCGTTTGGCTGGATGTCCACCCTGCCCGTGATGGGTTATGTGGTGGGTGGCGCACTGAGCACGCCGCTGGTGGCGCGCACCCAGTCGCTTTTTGGGCGGCGCGCGTCGTTCCAGATAGGACTGGCGGTCGCCGTTCTTTCGGCTTGCGTGGGCGCCTGGGCCGTGGCCCGCCACAACATCAGGCTGCTGGTGGGTGCCACGGTGGTGGCTGGCTATTACAGCGCCAACGGACAGCTCTATCGCTTTGCCGCCGCTGAACTGGCACTGCCTGCTTTCCGCGAAAAAGCCGTGTCACTGGTGCTGGCGGGCGGGCTGATTGGCGCCATTGCCGGACCCAATCTGGCCGCCCAGTCGCGCGGCCTGATGGCGACGCCCTTTGCCGGCGCCTATGTCGCGCTAGCCGCCGTCGCACTGGTGGCCATGGTGCTGATGGCCTTCATCCAGTTTCCTGCGCAGCCCGTGCAACACAAGGGCAGCAGCACCGGACGGCCCTTATCGCACATCATGCGCCAGCCGGTCTTCATGGTCGCCTGCGCCAGCGCGGCGCTGGGCTATGGGGTGATGAACCTGTTGATGGCTGCCACACCCCTGGCCATGCAACAGTGCGGGTTGTCGTTTGACGACGCAGCCTTCGTTTTGGAGTGGCATGTGATTGGCATGTTTGCGCCGGGGTTTTTCACCGGCAACCTCATCAAACGCTTTGGCACTTTGCCGATCATGGGGGTGGGTGTCGTGCTCAACCTCGCCTGTATCGCTATCGCACTGACCGGGGTGGAATTGCACCAGTTTGCGATCGCGCTGTTTCTGCTGGGCGTGGGATGGAATTTCCTGTTCACGGGCAGCACCACTCTGTCTCTGGGCGCCTACCGTCCTGAAGAAAAAGACCGCGCACAGGCCGCCATCAATTTTTGTGTGTTTGCGGTCATGGCACTGACCTCGTTTGCATCCGGTGCCCTGGTCACCACCCAGGGTTGGTCGATGCTGAATTGGGGCTCATTGGTCCCGGTCGCTCTGACCGCTCTTGCCTTGGGCTGGCTGGCCATGAATCAGCGCGCCAAGCGCCCGTAGCTCAGAACTTCTGGTCCAGCCACCGCTTGAGGGTGGCAAACACCGGCTCGGCGTCGCGCTCATTGAATATTTCGTGGTACAGCGCCCCGAAACACACGGCAGTCACCACTTCTTTAGGGGCGGCAGCGGCAAAACTGCGGCTGCCCTGGGGGTTGAGCAAGCGGTCGTCCCCCGCGTACATCAGCAGGGTCGGCACCTTCCATTGGCTGGCCAATGCTACTGTCTGAGGCCCGGCCGTGGCAATGAATCGGGCCAATCGGGCCGAGATACGGTCGTGCACCAGGCGGTCATTGCGGTAGGCGGCCACCACCGCCGGATCGTGCGAAATGAACTGCGGCTTGACGCCATTGCCCACTCGCAGATTCGGAGCAAATTTGGGCAGAACGGCCACCAAAAACTTCTGAAACGCGCTCAAACCCGGGTCCAGAGCCGGCGACGACATGATGAGGCCGTCCACCGGACGCATGCCCAAGGAAACAAACCGGCCCACCACCAGGCCGCCCATGCTGTGACCCAGCAGAATCACCGGTATCTTTTTGTCCACTCGGGCCCGGATACCATCCACGATGTCCGCCAGATCATCGAGCAGGCGCGTGTCGGATGGCAGGCTGCCACGATCACCTCCCGACTCGCCGTGGCCACACTGGTCATAGCCCCGTACCGCAAAACCCCATTGATTGAGTTGCTCGGCTACATGGTTGTAGCGTCCGGCATGTTCGCCCAGACCGTGCACCAGAATCACGACGCCCCGCATCGCGGCGCCTTCTTCCAGCGGCCAATCATGGATGACGATGTTGTCGCCGTCATTGGCGGTAAAAATGGAAAGTCTGGCTTCAGAAGTCATGAAAACAAGGTCCTGATTTCAGGGAAAACGGGAAATGACCTGCGCCACAGCGGCCGTCAGCTTCTTCGCATAGGGAACATGCAAAAACTCGTTGGGACCGTGGGCATTGCTTTTGGGCCCGAGCACCCCACACACCATCATCTGCGCCGCCGGGAAACCCCGGGAGAGCATATTCATCAAGGGAATGGTTCCGCCCTGACCGATGTAACCACAGGGTGCGCCAAAGTGCGCCTGCGACGCTTCATTCAGGGCGGCCTCAAACCAGGGTGCGGTATCGGGGGCATTCCACCCGGTCGCGCCGGCCGCGCCTTCAAACGTGACGCGGGCCTGGTAGGGCGCGTTGTACTCGAGCAGGGCCTTGAGCTGCCGCACCGCCACGTCGGCTTCCACCAGGGGTGGCAAACGCAGGCTGAGCTTGAACGCGGTGTACGGCCGCAGCACATTACCCGCATTCCTGAGCTCGGGAAAACCATCCGCTCCGGTCACACTGAGCGTGGGCATCCAGGTTCGGTTGAGCAAGGCCTGCAAGGGATCCGTCGTGGTCGGCAAGGCGAATGCAGTGGAGCCCCCGCAATCGTAGTGCGCCCAGG
>JBBRYR010000175.1:0-2680 GCA_038237415.1 Burkholderiales bacterium | reverse complement strand
CCCGCGTCCAGGCACGCGGCGCGGTCGGACTCCATGGTGTTGGCCGTCATTGCAACAATGGGCAGTTGCTGCCTGCCTGGCAAACTGCGTATAGCGCGGGTAGCCGTGCAGCCGTCCATCACCGGCATCTGCATATCCATCAGCACCAGGTCAAACCCGGGCGTCGCGGCATCTGCCACAGCGGCAACGCCTTCAGCACCATTGGCCGCCACCGTAACGACCGCACCTTCCCGGGCTAGCAACTCGCGGGCCACCAATTGGTTAAGCTGGTTGTCCTCCACCACGAGCAGGTTCAGCCCCTGCAGGCGCTTGGGCTTCCCAATCTTGGGCCTTGCCGCTTTGCGCAATGCCACCACACCGCTGCGCGCACCTTTCACCGCATCAGCCAGCATGGCCGGGGTTAAAGGTTTGACCAGATAAGCCCCCAGCAGCGCCTGCTCCTGGGTCGTGCGTTGCATCAAATGCTTCCTGCCCAAGGTGCTCACCATGACTGTAAGAGGCAGTTCACCGGTGGGACTGACGCCCTGAAGTTTCTTCAATGTCTGCCAACCATCCATGCCGTCCATTTGCCAGTCGACCACCACAAGGTCATAGGGCTTGCCACCTGCCAGTAGACGGCTCTCGGCCGTTGCAACAGCATCCGCTCCACTGGCCGCAGCCTCTACCTGCCAGCCTTGTGCAGTCGCCATGGCAACCATGCTCTCCAGAGCCACCGGGTTGTCATCAACCACCAATACCTGCTGTGCTACGTGCAGCATTTGCTCTGGCGTGCCTGCTGGCGATGTATCCAAAAGCGGCACCTCGGCCACTGGCAGTTCGATGTCAAAGAAGAAGTGGCTGCCTTGGCCCAGTTCGCTTTCCACTTGCAGACTTGTACCCATCAGCGCGAGCAGGCGACGGCAAATAGCCAAGCCCAGACCCGTACCCCCGAATCGGCGCGTAATGGAGCCTTCTGCCTGCGCAAAGACCTCAAAAATCCGATCCATATTTTGCGGCGCAATGCCAATGCCCGAGTCCACCACCGACACACGCAGCGCCACCGTCGATCCGATACTCGAAAGCACCTTCACCCGCATCACGACTTCACCCAGTGCTGTGAATTTCATAGCATTGCTGGTCAGATTCAGCAGCACCTGCAACAGACGCATAGAGTCCCCCAACAGCACTCTGGGGGTTGCGGCGTCAATATCGAAAACAAACTCCACCGGCTTCTTGACGTCGGTGCCGGCCAGGACCACCGAAAGATCCCGCAGGAGGCGCTCCACTTCGAAGGGCTGCACGTCCAACTCCAATTTACCCGCCTCAATCTTGGAGAAGTCCAGCACGTCATTGAGCAAACTCAACAACGATTTGCCCGCACGCTCTGCCTTGCTCGCAAAGTCAGCTTGCTGGGGTGCCAGCTTAGTACCCTGCAACAATTGCAACAAACCCAGAACTGCGTTCATGGGGGTGCGAATCTCATGCGACATGTTGGCCACAAACTCGCTCTTGGCCAGGCCGGCGGCCACAAGCTCACGGGTGCGATCCGCGACCCGAGTCTCCAGCATGGCATTGGCTGCAATCAATGCATTTTTGGAGCGCTGGGCAAAATCTACCTGCAGGTTTTCCTGAGCCAGGCGCGCGGACTCCAGCTGGCATGCGGCATTGTGCCGCTTGGTGTCGTCAATCACGACAATCTGCGACGCCAGTTTGCCGTCCCAGTTAACCGGCCAGCTGGATAAGCGCAAGCGGATTTCCTCGCCGCCCGGCCTGACGGCAGATCGCGCCACATCATGGTAAGAGTGGGCTCCCGTGAGTACTGAGCTGGCCTCTTCTTGCGTGCGGGCGCGGTCACCTGCTGTCAGCACTGAAACAGGTCCGGCCTGTTGTGCGTCCTCAAAGCTGGCAAACCCGAAAATACTCAGCGCTGCCGCATTGGCGTAGTGCAGCGTTGTGCCATCCGCCACCACGATACCTTGCAAAGAATTTGCACTGATTTTTTCGAAGCGATCGCGCAGGTGTTGAATACTGGCACGCGAGCGGTCCATGGCCGCAAAGGCAAAAGCCATAACAGCGACCAAGCGCAGTAACGTACCGAACCCGGACTGCACATACCCATCTCCCGGCCCCATCCATCCGAGAGCCAATGAATTGAAACTCATCAACATCACACACAGGCACAACACCTTCTCGGGCACACTCCGGGCCCACAACTTACGGGCGGCCCAAATACCGACCGAGACCAGGACCAAAAAGGACTGGGCTCCCATGAGATCCGGCCGCTTGGCTTGCGCCGCGAGTTCGAAACCGGCGAATAAAACAAGAGCCATTAGCACTTGCCATCGCAACGGTATCAATTGGCCTTGCAGTTCGACCAACGCCCGCACTAAAAACATGTAAGCAAACGCCATAGAAACCGCCAACACGGCCAGCACCTGCGTCGATGGCTCCACGTTATGGCCAACCCACGCGACGAGTATCACGGCCGGAATTACATAGGCCAATTGCGCAAAAGCCGCGCTGCGCGCAAACACATGCTGTCGATCCTGCCACCAGACCAACCACAGTGCAACACCAGTTGCCAGTGACACGCCAGCGTTCAAAAGATAGAAATAGATCAAAGGAAATCCCCCCGTATTTGCGTACGATTCGTGAATTTTAGTCAAATTTTGACATTTATTGACATTTATTGACATTTATT
>JBBRYR010000174.1:0-2747 GCA_038237415.1 Burkholderiales bacterium | reverse complement strand
GCTAGGGAACGTTAAGGACGGAATAGTTAGAGACGGCAGTTCGAAAGGTGTAGGAAGAGTTTTATTAAACGTGAAAGGTGATACGGTGCGGGATGGTTCCTCCGTGGGAGTTGGTAAAGTAATTGGCAAGATTGCAGACTTTTCAATTAAAGGCATGGAGCGGGAGCTAGATGCCGAAATAGTCGCTACATATCATTTCTTGGTAAAAAAAATTATCTAACTCGGCGGTCAAGCGGACTTGCTACGCAAGCCGCTTACCTTGTTCGTTGAGGCTGTAAAAAAACCTCTGCCGATCACCCTTTTCGTCAGCGCCTGATGGGCATAAAACGTTGTGCTTGCATCCCAACGCTGCTTCAAAACCATGGCCCGCTACAAACCCCAAGACCGCAACAGCTTGCTATTGCCGGTGGTGCTCAGTGAACAAATCGTTCCCGGCAGCTTTGCCTTTGCACTGGATTACCTGGTTGACAACGAGCTCGACCTCAGCGCGCTGGACGCCCAGTTCAAGAACGACGAAGTCGGGGCCAGCGCTTATGACCCACGCGTCATGCTCAAGATAGTTTTATTGGCCTACAGCCAGGGGCTCATCTCCAGCCGCACCATTGAGCAAGCCTGCCTGCGCAACGTCCAATTCATCGCCATCAGCGGCGACAGCCAACCCAGCCACACCCACATCGCCAAGTTCGTTTGTAGCCTAAGCGCACAGATCAAACCCCTGTTCAGCCAAGTCCTGTTGACCTGTGATGCGCAGGGCCTGATCGGGCGCGACATGTTCGCCATTGATGGCGTCAAGCTCCCCTCCAACGCCAGCAAAGAACGCAGCGGCACCTTCGATGAACTGCGCCACCGCGCCAAACGTCTGGACCAGGCGGCAGACAAAATCATTGCCCTGCACCAGGCGCAAGACAAGCAAGGCAGTGACGAAGCGCCAGAGCCCAAACGTCTAGCCCGCATCGACGCCTTGCGCAAGGAGGCGGCCCGCACCCGCGAGTTTCTTGCCAGCAATCCAGAACGCTTGAACCGCAAAGGCCAGGAACTCAAAACCAACGTCACCGATCCTGACAGCGCCAAGATGGCCACCAGCAAAGGCGTCATCCAGGGCTACGCGGCCCAAGCCGCAGTTGACAGCAGCCACCAGATCATCATTGCCGCCGACGTCATTGGCTCAGGCTCCGAGCAGGCCATGCTGGTGCCCATGATTGAGCAGGCCGCCGCGTACCGCACACCCAATACCTTGGTCACGGCGGACGCGGGCTACCACAGCGATGCCAATGTGCAGCACCTCAAAGACCACAACATTCCGGCACTGATTGCGGACAACCAGATGCGAAAACGCGATGAGCGCTTTGAAAGCCAGGAAAAGTACAAAACCAATCCAGACCCGCTCTACGACAAGAAGGCGACGAGCAAGTCCAAAGAGGTCAAGCGGTTCCAGCCCAAAGACTTCAGCTTTAACGACGACAACACCGCCACTTGCCCAGCGGGTAAATTGATGACCAGTCCAGGCAGCATCTACACCACAGCCAGTGGGTTGCACTACCAGACGTACACAGCCAAAGCAGTGGATTGCAATGTCTGCGAACTCAGCGGCCAATGCCTCAAAGGCCCGATCAAGCCCAATGAAGGACGAGGCCGACAGGTCACGCGCTTCGAGCCCAAGGCCAAGGACCCGACGAACCCCAGTGAGCGCATGCGGCGCGCGATTGACTCACCCAGGGGCAGGCAGCTGTACAGCCAGCGCATCGGCACCGTGGAGCCGGTGTTTGGCAACATCCGGCATAACAAACGCCTGACCCGGCTGAACCACCGGGGACGCGTCAAGGTCAACACGCAGTGGAACCTGTACTGCATGGTGCATAACATCGAGAAGCTGGCCAAGACGAATCTGGGGCAGCAGCGGGGCAGATAGGGGGGCAATATGGCCCGGAAACCGCGATCAAGCTCAAAAGAGGCGCAATTTGCGGCACACTTCGGGTATGAGCGCTAAATTCCTGAAATCCAATCCGCAAGATGTGCCAGGCCGAAATGGTGTGCGCTTAAAACGGGTTTTTTTACAGCCTCGTTAGCTGAGCTACCGGGGCATCCATGCTTGTCTTAACGAGTCTGCTAGTTACCCTTTGTGGCCTTTTCTGGATCAACTACAAAGCTTCGGAAAAAGTGGCACCGACGGATCGTCTGGGTTTGTCGCTGCTCTGCGTTGGCTTCGGGACAATTCCCGTTTTCTTCTGGTTGGTGTTCATTCCGAACTTCTTTTTCATCATTCTTGGCGCAGTCGTGTTTCTTTTGGTGCCGACTGACCAGTTTTACGAACGGAGAAACTTGCGGCGGCGACAGGTAGAAGCGCTTAGAGCCGCAGCGGCGCAGACGATCGCTGCTGGAGGTGTTCCTCTCGGTTTATGTCCCAGCTGCGACGAGGTGTTGCAAGTCGACGTTCAAGAGTGCCCCAAATGCCATGCGACATTCGGTCAGTACGCGCGCTGGAGGGTTCAAGTCCCATGAGTTTTTTGCTCCACATTTGCGACGCACAGCTAACTAGTTGCTCCAACGGATCGCCTTCGGCGCCCGCTGAGCGCCAACGTTAAATTTCACGCAAACAGCCAATTCACGTTGCTGTCAATTTATCTCAAATGTGCTATATTTCTAGCATGAAGTGGGAGATCAAATATCACGATGAGAAGTTGCAGGCGGATGTACTGGCGTTGCCGCCGGGTATTTTGGCCAGGTACTTTCATTGCACTGATCGCATG
>JBBRYR010000173.1:0-2750 GCA_038237415.1 Burkholderiales bacterium | reverse complement strand
TTGGTCAGCAGAACGTCCCGTGCCAGGGTTGACTTGCCGGAGCCGGACACGCCGGTAACCGCGACCAGGCGCTTCAATGGGATATGGGCGGTTACGTTTTGCAGGTTGTGCAGGTTGGCACCTGTGACTGTGAGCCAGGTGATGGGCTCGGGAGGGGCATTGGCTGTGCTCGCAGCGGGAGTCCGTGGGGCGGACTCCTCGTCGCGAAGCTCAATATCGTCACCCACCCCACGGACTTCCGCTGCTGCGAATGCGGCGTTGGTGCGCGCACGATCTACAAATTCAGCGTTCGCCATCACGCTGGCTGCCGCATTTGCTGCGGCCACAGCCGCAGCCTTCGCAGCTTTGCCTTTAGGTGCCTTTGCACCTGTCGCGCTCGCAGCAGCCGCGGCAGAAGCCGGTACGCCGGGTGCCGATTTCGAGCTAGCGAAGCTTGCGTATGAGGCTCCCGGCGTACCGGCTTCTGCCGCATCCAGCGCCACAGACTCCTCAAACGAAACCACAAACCGCCGCAAAGCCATAGGGTGCCGCATAGCATGCAACAAGTAGCGCCCGGTTTGCGACTCCCCGGAAGCCTGAATATCCGCCACAGAACCCTCGGCCACCAGTCGCCCGCCCCGCTTCCCCGCGCTGGGTCCGATGTCGATGATGTGGTCCGCATGACGAATGGTTTCCTCGTCGTGCTCCACCACCACCAGCGTGTTGCCCTTGTCGCTCAGCGAGCGCAAGGCGCCGAGCAAAATCTTGTTGTCACGCGCATGCAGGCCAATGGTGGGCTCGTCCAGCACGTAGCACACACCCTGCAAATTACTGCCCAACTGCGCGGCCAGGCGGATGCGCTGTGCCTCGCCGCCGCTGAGCGTGGGGGCGCCACGGTCCAGCGTCAAATAGCCCAGACCCACTTCTTCCAGAAATTCCAGACGGCTGCGGATTTCGGGCACCAGGTCGCGCGCAATGTCGGCCTCGCGCGGGGTCATGCCGCCTGCCACCTGCAGCGTTTGCACCCACTTGCGAATGTCGGACACGCTCAGGCGCGCAATGTCGGTAATAGCCACCGCGTTGAACTGCACCGCGCGGGCGGTGGCGTTCAGGCGTGTGCCTTTGCATGTGGGGCACGCAGCGTCCACCAGGTCTTCAATGTCGGCCTCGGCAAAGGTTTGCTCGCGGCCCTTGTTGTCGTCGTCCTTGACCGAATCGTCAAATACCTTGCGCTGGTCTTTGGTGAGCGCCACACCGGTGCCCACGCAATCAGGGCACCAGCCGTGCTTGCTGTTGTAGCTGAACAGGCGCGGGTCCAGCTCCACATACGAGGTCGAACACACCGGGCAGGCACGCTTGGTGGAGAACACCTGCAACGAGCCAATGCCCGCCGCAGACGTCCCGGCCAGCATGGCTTCCTTCAAGCCGTTCATGCCGCTCAGCACATGCACCACGCCCTTGCCATGCACCAGCGCGGTGGCCAGGGCGGCGCGCAGCTGCGCCTCTTGCGCCGGGTTGACATCGAGGCTGGCAACGGGCAACTCGATGTTGTGTTCCTTGAAGCGATCAATGCGCGGAAACGCCGTGGTCGGCAAGAAGTTGCCATCCACCCGCAAATGCGTAAAGCCACGCGGACGCGCCCAGTCGGCCAGCTCGGTGTAGACGCCCTTGCGCCCCGACACCAGCGGCGCCAGCAGACCAATGTGCTGGCCGCGAAAGGTTTTGAGCAACTGCGCCGCAATGCTGTCCGCCGACTGCGGCTCCACCGCCGCACCGTCATAAATGCAGTGCTGAGTGCCCAGCTTGACGTAGAGCAGGCGCAAAAAGTGCCACACCTCGGTCGTCGTGCCCACGGTGGACTTGCGCCCACCGCGCGACAGCCGCTGCTCAATGGCCACCGTAGGTGGAATCCCGTACACCGCATCCACCTCCGGCCGCCCTGCGGGTTGCACGATGCTGCGCGCATAGGCGTTCAGCGACTCCAGGTACCGGCGCTGCCCTTCGTTGAACAAAATATCAAAAGCCAGAGTCGACTTCCCAGAACCCGACACCCCCGTCACCACATTGAACTTGCCCCGCGGAATGTCCACCGATAAAGACTTGAGGTTGTGTTCCTTGGCATTAACAATACGAATGCAGTTGTCCGCAGCGGATGGGGTTACGCCGGGTGACGATATTGAGCTTCGCGACGAGGAGCCCGGCGTGACTCCATCCGCTGCAGCAGGCGCCAAATATGCCACGGAAGGCTCTGCCACCAAATGCACCACCCCCATAGCAGCGGCATACTCCCGCAGCGCCTTGCCGGTATGGGATGTCGGGTGCAGCAACACATCTTCCGGCGTGCCGAAAGCCACCACTTCGCCCCCCGCATCGCCCCCCTCCGGCCCCAGATCAATCAGCCAATCGGCGGCCCGAATCACGTCCAGATTGTGCTCAATCACCACCAGTGAATTGCCAGCATCGAGCAACTTGCGCAGGGCCCGCATCAGCTTGGCAATGTCATCAAAATGCAGCCCGGTCGTGGGCTCATCCAGCATGAACAAGGTGCCACGCCGCGCAACCGCCTGGCGGCTGGCGGAGCTACTCTTGGCCGCATCAGCCAGAAAACCGGCGACCTTGAGGCGCTGCGCCTCGCCGCCCGACAAGGTGGGCACTGGTTGACCCAGCTTCACATACTCCAGCCCCACATCCACGATGGGCTGCAGGGCACGAATCACATCGCGGTCTCCGGCAAAAATAGTCGCGGCTTCGCTGACCGTGAGGGCCAGCAC
>JBBRYR010000172.1:0-2821 GCA_038237415.1 Burkholderiales bacterium | reverse complement strand
TCGTAGCCCATATAGAACGGATCTTGCTCCTCAAGTTGTCCTCTCGCAATTGTTCCCTTGACCTGGGGCCGCATGCTTCGACCGTCTGCGAATAGCGTAGTCGGCTGTTGTCCCTTCTTCTTGGGTTGGAAATCCATATCGAAGAAAACGTGAAATCTTGGTGCGGTACTGAATCCTGCTCGCATATTCAAAATGATCATGGCTGGAATCAAACCCGCTATCACGATCAATAGCACCAGCGATTTGAAGCTCCTCAAAGGAAAGCCTGATTCGACCGTGCTGGAGAGCCCTGATCACAAGCGCATCACGTTAGGCGAACTGAAGGCCGCGTACCCCGCTACCAACCGTGCTGGTCAGAAGTGATTGTGAAAAACACCATGAAAATCTCACACGTCCTCAAAGTACAGTTTCTCGCGCTTTTAGCGGTGCTGCAAATCGGGCTTTTCCTGCCGACCAACGCACACGCCGACGGCACTGAAGATGCGGTCACATTGATAAGCACATTGCTTGCGCCTGCCGTCAACCAATACATCGCGCCTGTCGACCTGACCTGGACGCCTGCGATTGTGAAGGCCAGCCAGACATGCAGCTTTGCCTCCGACATCGCGATTGCGCATTGCGCCGAACAGCTTTTGGATAGCCACGCAGTGCCGACACAAAATGCAGCGCAGATTAAAAGTGTGCTGGAGATTTACATCGACATCTCCGGCGGCGACGTCATAGAGTTCATTGGCGACTTGACGACTCTGATTGTCGGTTCTCCCGAAACAGCTATCTGCGCGGCCATTGCCATCGTGGCAGATGGGTTTCCAGTCTGCGACGTAGTGAAGGAGTTGTATGAAATAGGCAAGGCCACCTACGACGAGGCGAAAGAACTCTACGACGATGCTGAGTCGTTTATCTCATCCCTACCCGGTGGACAAGCACTTTTGAATCTGCTCCACGGAGGGGAAAAAGCGGTCGGAAAAGCTGCAGGGGCCGTCTGTGATGGGATCGCCAGCATCTGGGGTGGCAAGTGCACCAGTGACGACGAAGCCCCGCCGCCGCCGGCGGCACCACCCAAACCGTACGACGTGGTGGAACTGGCCTTTACGACGTTGCCATGGACAAAGGCGGGGCTCAACGCGAGGATGTCGCCGTCTGAATCGGTATGGACAAAGCACCTGCAAGCCGCGCGCGAGGGCTTCGCTAAAACTCCCGAATTCGCGCCCGTCGTCAATGACCAGGCCCAGTGGGACAAGCTGGTTGCAAAGCACATTGGCGCATTCAAGGCGGAATGGAAAGTACAAATCAAGGCACTCGATGACCAAGACCCTCACTATGCGGGCAATAGTGCTTTCGCTACGCAATACGCCGAATCTCCAGCGGGAGTCGCCTTCAAGGCCAAAATGTTTGACGCTGCTACAGTGGAAGAACGCAATGCGCTGCGCGCCGCTCAGAGGCCCAAGTGTGAAGCAGCAGATATCAAAATGCAGCCAATTGCCTTTTGGAACGAAGCCAATCCAAGTGACCTGTATTACGGCGCTCCATACTACGTCTGCGCCATAGCGCTTGACAAGTTGAGCGACGATAGCGCCTGGAAGGCGAAGCAGGAATTTGGCAAAAAGAAAGATGATTTAATAAAGGCTGGCTGCGTACTGGACCCACAAACACCGGGCAAGCTGTCTTGTAGCGATGTCGAGTTGGCAAACAAGTGCGCCGCCCTGTATTCCAACTGGGAAACCATGTGCCATTACCCTGGCTGGCAAACCGATAAATCGATTCCTGATCTGCTGCAAAGCGTAGGCGATCCCAAAGGCCGGTGCAAGGCCGATCAATCACCTGGTGGAGCGGTGGTCTGTACACGCGACGTCGCGGTGAACAAGATTTGTGGAGGCGTGAATAGCAAATTCGCGTCCAGGAAGTTCAAGCCGAATCTGCCTTGCAAATTGTCGCGTGATGCGCAATACCAGGCAATGGTCAATGCCACCGCCGCGGCATTGCAAACGTTGAAGGACAACTACAAGCCCGTAAAGCTTGAACACGCCAACGGACAAAATCCGAAGCTTGGTGTCCATGCGGAGCTCTCTCTCCTATTTCCGTTCGTCATTGATTCTTCCGATCCCCTTGTGATTTATGCCAATTTTTCGAACGATGAGAATGGAAAGACGCTATCCAGCATCGCAGAAAAGACTGTCGTTTCGCATACAAAACTGATCCAGGCGACGAGGAACGATACGGACGGTGAAAACGACGGCGTGAATGCGCCTTCCTACATTCTCGGATTCAATTCGGAAATACTTTCAAGGCCTGCTGACGGCGGCGACTTGTTCAAGTCGAAACTAAAGGACTTGAAGGTGGAAGCCAAGCCCGGCGTGCCCGGCGGTCCGCAAGAGTTGATGCAGAGGAAGAGTAACCCACTGATCAACCAGGCGATGCAGGGCGGCGATAAATCGCAAGCACCTGGGGGCCTTGCCGCGATGCCGGGTTCCGCCGGTGTGCCCACTATGTCCAACTCGGCGCTGACAGGCAAGACGGAAGTTGCAGGACTGGCGGTCGAGCAGCCCGGTGCCGCGCCCTCGGCATTGGGTGGCGCAATGGCCGGCAAGACACAGAAAGTCCAAAGCTTGACAAATGGCGATGTCTACAAAGCACTTGCCGATAGTGGTTGCCACCCGACCCAAACCAAACCAGGGGAATTTGCATGCCCGCCCGCTGGTCTCGCCGTCTGCCAGGCGGAGATGGTCAAAGCGCCTGGCCTCAGTTGCGTCGCCATGCCAGCCGCACCGGTACGCGCACCGGCAACTGGCGCGCTTCCCGCTTTAACCGCTGTGCCGGGTGT
>JBBRYR010000171.1:0-2875 GCA_038237415.1 Burkholderiales bacterium | reverse complement strand
GGCGTCATGGCCCGCAGTTGGGTGGACAAGGGTGCTCGCAGGCTGCACCTGGTGGACTTGAATGGCGCGTTCGCGGGGCACCCCAAGAACGAAATGGCCATTCGCAAGATTCTCAAGGCGGTGGGCAGCGAGGTGGACGTGCAGCTGGGTGGCGGCATTCGTGACCTGGACACCATCGAGCGCTACCTGGACGCCGGCCTGCGCTACGTGATCATTGGCACGGCGGCGGTCAAAAACCCCGGCTTTTTGCAGGATGCGTGCACCGCGTTTGGCGGCCACATCATCGTCGGCCTGGACGCCCGCGATGGCAAAGTGGCGACCGATGGCTGGAGCAAACTCACCCGCCATGATGTCATCGATCTGGGCAAGAAGTTTGAAGACTATGGCGTCGAGTCCATCATTTATACCGACATTGGACGTGACGGCATGCTCAGCGGCATCAATGTCGAAGCCACGGTCAAGCTGGCCCAGGCGCTCACCATTCCGGTGATTGCGTCCGGTGGTTTGAGCAATATGGCCGACATCGAAGCCCTGTGCGCCGTCGAAGACGACGGTGTACAAGGCGTCATTTGCGGCCGCGCGATCTACAGCGGCGATCTGGACTTTGTCGCTGCGCAAGAGCGGGCTGATGAATTGAACGGCTGATGCTGGCCAAAAGAATTATTCCCTGTCTGGATGTGACCGGCGGCCGCGTGGTCAAGGGCGTCAACTTTGTCGAGCTGCGTGATGCCGGTGACCCGGTGGAAATTGCCGCACGCTACAACGCGCAAGGCGCTGACGAGCTCACGTTTCTGGACATTACCGCCACCAGCGACGGGCGCGACCTGATATTGCACATCATCGAGGCCGTGGCTTCGCAGGTGTTCATTCCTCTCACCGTGGGAGGCGGTGTGCGCGAGGTGGCCGATGTGCGTCGCCTGCTCAACGCCGGTGCGGACAAGGTGAGCTTCAATTCGGCGGCCATTGCCAACCCGCAGGTGATTGAAGATGCGTCTGCCAAATATGGTGCGCAATGCATTGTGGTGGCCATTGACGCCAAACGCCGCTTTGGCGATGACATGATGGCGCGCGGCGAGGGCTGGGACGTCTATAGCCATGGGGGGCGCAAAAACACCGGGCTGGATGCGGTGGCCTGGGCCGCTGAGATGGCTCGCCGGGGTGCAGGCGAGATTTTGCTGACCAGCATGGACCGCGATGGCACCAAATCCGGCTTCGACCTGGCGTTGACCCGTGCGGTGAGTGATGCGATCAATGTGCCGGTCATTGCCTCCGGCGGTGTGGGTACGCTCGAAGACCTGGCCAACGGCATCACCCTGGGGGGTGCCGACGCCGTGCTGGCCGCCAGCATCTTCCATTACGGTGAATTCACGGTGGGTCAGGCCAAGGCCTGCATGGCACAGCGCGGCATTCCGGTGCGAATGTAAGGTGTTTTAGGGCTCTAGCCCGCGTGTATGCTGCGCAAGCAGCTATCGATTTAATAGCAAATCCAAATCACCGACAATGCTCCGATGAACTGGCTGAACAACATTCGATGGGACGACAAAGGCTTGGTGCCCGTGATTGCCCAAGAGCAGGGCACGAACGACGTGCTGATGTTTGCGTGGATGAACCGTGAGGCCCTGCAGAAAACGGCTGAGCTGGGTCGCGCGGTGTATTTCAGCCGTTCGCGGGGCAAGCTGTGGTTCAAGGGCGAAGAGTCCGGCCACGTGCAGACGGTGCATGAAATCCGCGTGGACTGCGACAACGACGTAATTTTGCTCAAGGTAACCCAACTCGGGCACGAGCCCGGCATTGCATGCCACACCGGGCGCCACAGCTGTTTCTTCAGCGTTTTGAAAGACGGAGTCTGGCAAAGTGTGGACCCGGTCTTGAAAGACCCGCAAAGCATCTACAAATAGGCCCATGACATCTACTGTGAACTTATCCGACGCGCTGGCGCGTCTGGCCGCCGTCATCGAGACGCGCAAGGCCGTCAACGGTGGTGACCCGACTACCAGCTATGTCGCACGCCTGTTGCACAAAGGCCCGGACGCTTTTCTGAAGAAGATTGGCGAGGAAGCGACGGAAGTCGTCATGGCCGCCAAAGACGCCGACCACGGTGCAGACAAGGCCAAGCTGGTCGGAGAAGTAGCGGATTTGTGGTTTCACTGCATGATTGCATTGGCTCACTACGGGCTGGCGCCAGCGGACGTCGTTGCCGAACTGGAGCGCCGTGAGGGAACCAGCGGAATTGAAGAAAAAGCCTTGCGCAAGGTGCTGGCTCGGGAAGAGGACTCCAAATGATCGACGATCAGACGAATCTTGAAAAATTAAAGTCGCTCAACACGGTGGGCACTATCAGTTATGTCCTGCATTTGATCGTAGCCATAGGCGCATTGATTCCCGGTGGACAGTTTGGTCCCGTGCTGCTGATCGTGGCCCTGGTCATCGATCTGGTGAAACGCTCCGAGGCCGAAGGCACGTGGCATGCCTCACATTTCCGGTGGCGTATTCGCACCGTGCTGATCGCGGGTGCGCTGTATCTGGTAACGGCGCCTTTGTGGCTGTTGTTGTTCGTTCCGGGGTGGATTGCGTGGACGGTGATTTCTGTCTGGTTTCTCTACCGTATCGTGAGTGGAATGGTTGCGATGAACAAAGGACTACCCATGGAGACTGCGGCATGAATGCACCGGTGAAAGACGCCAATCCCAACCACTCCAGCGATTGCCTTTTCTGCAAGATCGCCGCTGGCAAAATTCCGTCGCGCATCGTTTACGAAGATGATGAACTTTTTGCTTTTCACGATATCCATCCCTGGGCGCCGGTGCATTTCCTGATTATTCCCAAGTTGCACCTCCCGTCCATGGCGCAAGTCAGTGACGAGCATGTGGGCTTG
>JBBRYR010000170.1:0-2894 GCA_038237415.1 Burkholderiales bacterium | reverse complement strand
GTGGCTGAGCACCACCGTGTCCAGACGGGTGTGCAGCGCCTGCAACAGCGGCACCAGCACCCGGTGGCCGGCATCGCTTTCCAGACTGAAACGGGGCCCGGCGTCGTACAAAAGCGCGTGGTGGGCGGTGCGCACCAGCACGGCGTTGCCCTGGCCGATATCCGCTGCCAGCAACTCAAACTGCCCGGGTGGTGGCAGCGGTGCCTGCCACAGCACAACCGGCAGTAGCAAAGGCAGGCCCAACACCCGCAGGGTCCAGGGCAGGGGCGCCACCAGCAACACGCCGCCCAGCACGCCCGCCACGCCGGCCCACAGCGGTGGCATGGCAACGGAGATGGCAGCCCAGGGCCAGCTTGCGAGCCACTGTAAAACCAGCATCAGCCAGCCGATAGCCCCCGCCGCCACATCCCACAGCACCGGTGCCAGCACGCCCAGCATGGCCAGGGGCGTAACTACCAGCGTGATCCACGGTATGGCCAAGGCGTTGGCCACCAGCCCCACGACCGACACCTGGCCGAACAACAACAGGGTCAAGGGCGTCAGCGCCACCGTGATGACCCATTGCTCGCGCAGGTTGGATAGAAGATGTTTTTTTAAGCCATTTATGCCTTTAGCCCCCGTGGATGCTGCGCTAGCTGCTCCTGAATCCGTAGCAAACAGCACGCCAACGGCAACAAAGCTCAGCCAGAAACCCGGCTGCAGCAGGGCCCACGGGTCGCTCGCCACCACCACGGCGCAAGCCAGCATCCAGACGTGAGGCCAGGGCCAGCGTGCGCCGGACAGCCGCAGCACGGCAACCGTGGCCAGCATCAGGCAGGTGCGCTGTGCGGGCACACCCCAACCCGAAAAAACGGAATAGGCTGTGGCCAGTAACACGCCACCCAGCAAGGCTGCGCTGGGTGCCGGCAGCGCCAGGCACAAACGCCCGGAGCGCCTCCACAACCAGCCAACGGCCAAGGACGCACCCCAGGCGAACATCGTGATGTGGAGACCAGAGATGGAGACCAAATGCGCGACACCGGTGGCGCGGAACACATCCCAGTCAATTCGGTCGATGGCGTTCTGGTCGCCCACCACCAGCGCGGCAATCATTCCAGCCAATGGGCGCTGTGCCACGCGCGCAAAAATCTGGTCCCGCACCGTCTGGCGCGCCAGCGCAACCGGGTGGCGCCAGGTTTGCCCCAGCCGCACCGGCACCGGGTCTTTGGCGGTTGCCCGCACGTAGCCCGTGGCCTGCACACCCTGCTCCCACAACCACAACTCGTAATCAAATCCATGGGGGTTGCGGCTGCCGTGCGGCGCCTTGAAGCGCAGCGTCATTTGCCAGCGCTCACCCGCCTGAAGGTCGTCCGGCAGCCGGTTCAGCCCCAGCAGAGCTTCGCCGGTTGCAAAGGCACCGCCATACCAGCCCACATCTATCAGTGACGGCACGCGCTGGGTTTGCCCTTCCAGCTGAGCCGACTCCACCTCCAGCCGGAACCGCAAACCCGCGTCATTGCGCTGCGGCAGGGTCGCCACCACGCCGCTCACCAGCAGGTCGCGGCCTTCCAGCGCCGGGGCCAGCGCCTCGCTCTCGTAAACCGACGCGCGCAGGCCCGTCACCCCGAAACCCAGCAGCGCAAACGCCACGAACGCAATTCCAAGGCGGCCGGCGTTTGCTCTGTTTTTGATAGCTGTTAGCGCATAGGCTACGGCGGCTAGAAGCACAAATGACGCATAAACCAGCCAGGGGGACAGCTGCGCTTGCTGCAACTGCAAAGCGGTACCCGCCACACAACCCAGCAAGGCCGGGAACATCATCCGGGCCAATCCTGAGGGAAGGTAAGAAGCAGCGTGCACTGTACCCATGCTAACCCGTCAACACGCCCCATTCACTCAGCAAAAACCCATGGCGCGAGAATTGCTTGTTACGATTCAAACCCTGTGGCACCCGCCAGTTCTTGAACTTTATTGAGCCCAACCGAGACAATTCATGTCCATCCACGCTGCGCTGAACCACGTTACCCACTACACCTATGACCGGCTGGTCAACCTCGGCCCCCAGGTGGTACGGCTGCGCCCCGCGCCGCATTGCCGCAGCCACATCATTTCCTACTCGCTCAAGGTCGAGCCCGCCGCCGGACACTTCATCAACTGGCAGCAAGACCCGTTTGCAAATTACCAGGGCCGCCTCGTTTTTCCCAACAAGACCCAAGAGTTCAAGGTGACTGTGGATTTGGTGGTGGAGATGGCGGTCTACAACCCGTTCGACTTCTTTCTGGAGCCCGCGGCTGAAGAGTTTCCTTTTCAATACGCACCCCTGCTGCAGGAAGAGCTGTTGCCCTACCTGCTGGCCGATGCGCGCACGCCGCTGGTCGAAGCCTATCTGGCCAGGATCAACTACACCAAGCGCCGCACCATCGACTTTCTGGTGGACATCAACCAGATGCTGCACAACGACATCAAGTACCTGATCCGCATGGAGCCCGGCGTGCAGACGCCCGAAGAAACGCTGACCAAGGGCTCGGGTTCCTGTCGCGACTCGGGCTGGCTTCTGGTGCAACTGCTGCGCCACTGTGGTCTGGCGGCGCGCTTTGTGTCGGGCTACCTGATCCAGCTCAAGCCCGACGTCAAGGCACTGGACGGCCCCAGCGGCACCGAAGTCGACTTCACCGACCTGCACGCCTGGTGCGAGGTGTATTTGCCGGGCGCGGGCTGGATTGGATTGGACGCCACCTCGGGCCTGCTGGCCGGTGAGGGTCACATCCCGCTGGCCTGCACGCCGCAGCCCTCGGGCGCAGCCCCGATTGAAGGCAGCATGGACGAGTGCGAGGTGGAATTCAGCCACCACATGGAAGTCACCCGCATTTTTGAGTCCCCCCGCGTCACCAAGCCCTATACCGAAGCGCAATGGC
>JBBRYR010000169.1:0-2932 GCA_038237415.1 Burkholderiales bacterium | reverse complement strand
GGCCCGGTACGCAATCACCGCAGGCCCCACGGCGATGAACAGCAATGCGCCGATCAGCGGCCAGCCCCAATCGATGTGTGCAGGGGTCAGCGTCCACTCGGCGCCGGTAAATGCGGCGGACCACACCAGACCAAAAACAATCTGTGCCAGCAAAAATGCCGCCCAATCGGTGCGTAGCGACGCTGACTCCTGCGTCGGGTGCGCCAGCATCCAGCTGTAATAGGCCCAGCCCATGCTGGCTATCAGTACATACAGGTCACCCGTGACCAGATGCAGGTTCAGTAGCAACGCCCATTGACCACGGCACAGTACGAGTAACACGCCGCCTATTGACAGCACGGCGCCCAACAGTTGCCGCCCGGAAATGGCTTGCTTGAAGAAGAGGCGACCGATCAGCAACATCCACACCGGTGTGCTGGCCCCGACCAGCGTGACGTTGATGGGCGTAGACGTGTTGAGTGCCAGGTACAGCAATGCGTTGTACCCGCCAATGCTGAACAGGCCCAGCACCGCAAAACGCCGCCACTGCTTCCACAGCGCGCTGCTGGGTTTGAGCACATGGCCGGCCAGTGGGAGCAGCAGCAAAAAGGCCAGCGTCCAGCGCAGCAGGTTCAGCGTCATGGGTGAGATGAGCGGACTGACGACGCGCCCGACCACCGCATTGCCCGACCACATCAAAGGCGGGATGATGAGTAGCACGATGGCTGTGGGTGTCAGGCGTTGGGTCATACTTCGACTGTACCTATTTATTGACAGGAGAACCCCATGACGCAGATCCAATCCAGAGCCATTCACATTGACCAGCATGGAGGCCCCGAGCAACTCAAGCTGGTGCAGGTGACCGTGGGGGAGCCCGGCCCGGGTGAAATTCGCATACGCCACCACGCAGTGGGTTTGAATTTTATTGATGTGTACCAGCGCAGCGGGCTGTACCCGATGAGCCTGCCGGTTCAGCTCGGCATGGAAGCGGCGGGCGTGGTGGAGGCGGTGGGCGCGGGCGTAACCCACCTGCAGGTCGGCGACCGGGCCGCCTATGCCAGTCAGCCCCCAGGCAGCTATTGCGAAGTACGCGTGATGCCGGCCAAGTGTGTGTGCAAGCTGCCCGATGCGATCTCGTTTGAGACCGGTGCCGCCATGATGCTCAAGGGGCTGACGGCGCAATACCTGCTCAAGAAAACGCTGCCGCAGGGTGGCCTCAATCCGGGCGACTTTGTGCTGTTCCATGCGGCGGCCGGCGGCGTGGGGCTGATCGCCTGCCAGTGGGCCAAAGCGTTGGGCTTGCGACTGATTGGCACCGCCGGTTCAGATGCAAAGTGCGCACTGGCCCTCGCCAATGGTGCAGAGTTCGCTATCAACTATGTAGCAGAAGACTTCCTGGCCCGGGTGAAAGAAATCACGGGTGGCAAGGGTGTCAAGGTGGTGTATGACTCGGTGGGCAAAGATACTTGGGACAAGTCTCTGGATTGCCTGGCTCCCTTCGGTTTGATGGCCAGCTTTGGCAATGCCTCGGGTCCAGTGGCGCCGTTCTCGCCGGGCATTCTCGGGCCAAAGGGCTCCATCTATGTGACACGCCAAACGCTGTTCACCCACATCGCCACGCGCGAAAGTACACAGGCCATGGCCGATGAGCTGTTCGAGGTGGTGGTCAGCGGCAAGGTCAAGATCCGCATTGACCAGCGCTACCCGCTGGAGAACGTGCAGCAGGCCCACCGTGATCTGGAGGCCCGCCTGACCACAGGCTGCTCCATTCTGACGCTTTAGGGTTTGTACTGATAGGGTTTCTGCGAGGTTGATAAAATCAACTCCCTATGAAGACAAGTATTTCTCGCGTGACGCGCACGGTCGTTGGTTGTGCAGTCGGTTTCCTGGCAGTTTCTGCCATTGCTGCCCCATCCACTCCCATCGGTTTGTTGGCCCAGGGTGCATCGCCCCAGCCCGATGCACCCGCAGTTCCTGCCAGGACTGCGGCCCAGAAAGATGCCGAAAACTCCAAGCGCTGGTCGGTGTATTGGGGCTGGAATCGCGCAAGCTACTCCCACAGCGATATCCACTTCACGGGTTCTGACCATGATTTCACGCTCAAGGATGTGGCAGCCAATGACATGCAGTCCGAGGCCGGCATTCAGGGCATTGCCAAGTACTACCTGAACCCGGCAGAAATCACCATCCCGCAAACCAATGTGCGCATTGCGTACCAGTGGGACTCGAACACGGCCATTGCCCTGAATCTGGACCACATGAAATATGTGGTGGCACAGGACCAGTCCGTGCCGATTTCCGGTCAGATCAAGGGAACAACCCAGTCGGGCCAGCAGGTCATTGCGGACAACTGGCTGAACTACGAGCACACCGACGGACTGAACGTCGTGAGCCTGGAAATTGAAAAGCAGCGTCCGGTGGAGTGGTTTGGTGACAACCACCATGCCAAGGTGTTCGTGCTGGGTGGTTTGGGCGTGGTGCTTCCCAAAAGCAATGTCACGATGCACATGATTGGCCAGCAGCGCAACGACCAGTTCCACCTGGCGGGCTATTCCGCCGGTGTGGGTGCCGGTCTGGAAGTCGATGTCTACAAGGATGTGTTCTTTCGCACCGCCTACAAGTACGGCTACGTCAATCTTCCTGATGTGCTGACCAGTGCGCGGGGCGACAAGGCGTCACAATTTTTCACCTACAACGAACTGCTGATCGCTGTAGGCATGCGCTTCTAGGGCTAGCTCCGTCGTTAGCTGCGCTTTACGCGGAGTAATTCGTCCAGTATCAGGCACACCGCACCGATGGTGATGGCGCTGTCGGCCACATTGAAGGCGGGAAAGTGCATGCCACGCCAGTGGAAGTCCAGAAAATCGATCACATAGCCGTGCGCCATGCGGTCGATGACATTGCCAATGGCGCCGCCCAGAATGCAGGCCATGGCAAAGCTGAACAGGCGCTG
>JBBRYR010000168.1:0-3062 GCA_038237415.1 Burkholderiales bacterium | reverse complement strand
CGCGTTCATCATCGAAGAGCTGACTGAACTGGTGGAAGAAGCCGTGCTGGCCGAGTTCACCGCCATTGCGGATCGCGGTGGCGTGCTCGGTGCCATGGAAACCGGCTACCAGCGCGGCAAGATTCAGGATGAATCCATGCACTACGAGATGCTCAAGCACACCGGCGAACTGCCCATCATCGGCGTCAACACCTTCCGCAACCCGCATGGCGATCAGGTGATGGACAAGCTGGAACTGGCGCGCTCCACCGATGAAGAAAAACAGAGTCAGTTGCACCGTCTGGAAGATTTCCACACGCGGCATGCCGCGGAATCACCTGCAGCGCTCAAGCGGCTGCAGCAGGCCGTCATCGATAACCAGAACGTGTTCGAGGTGCTGATGGATGCCGTGCGCGTGTGCTCGCTGGGCCAGATCACCAACGCGCTGTTTGAGGTGGGTGGGCAGTACCGGCGCAATATGTAATTGAGTTTGGAGTGCGCAATTAGCTATTTATTTGATAGCTGCTTGCGCATATTCTGCGGGGGCTAAGCGGCTTTTTTATTGCCGATTTCGCGTCGCCAGCCCACTCCAAACGGGCGTTGCCCTATGCAAGGCCCGCCCCATCCATTGCCACAGCGTTTTCACCGGCACGCGGGTGGGTACGAGCATGCCGCGCTGCATACCAGGCCTGCTGCAGTTACCAAACCCGCCAAAGCCTACACTCCCCGCCACCCCGAGCGCACCTTGCTGTACCGCACGGTGGCCGAACACTTCGAGACCTGGCTTGTGCTGGCAAGCGAGGGCCAGTTTGACGGCCAAGGCGACCATCACACTCCGCCCGTGTATGCGTAGAAGGGGCGTTTCGCAAATATCTCGAATGCGGCATCTTTGCCCATGGCTTTGCGCGGGTACGGTGCGAGGACTGCGGGCATGACTACCTGGTCGCTTTCATCCACCGGTTTGGCGCCAGCCTGAACACAGATGTGCACTTCCACGTTTGCGTCGTCGACGGGGTGTTTGAGGCGCTGCAAGATGCTGAGTCGGCGGAGCCGGGCAACACACAGTCGGTCAGTTTTCATCCGGCGGAGATTGACGATGCCGCCATCACCCAGGTGCAGGCCAACGTACGCAAACGCATTCTGCGGGCCTTCGTGGCACGTGGCCACATTGATACCCACCGCCATCGCTACTACGGCGTGTTGGCACCCAACTCGCCATGGCGAGCGGTGGTGACTGCCATGGCGAAGGATGCGCTGCCAGTACCAGTACCTTCGGCGCTCGTAAGCTGCCCGGTGGTTTTGCCGCCTGGCACTGGCGCCCCAACCGAGTCGCCCACCAAACCCAAGCCACGCCCACCTGCGCCTCACCGCGTTCATCACTTTCAGAGCCGACATCCACAAGATTCTCGAGCACATTGGGGTGGACCCAGAAGCTCCGCGCATCACGCCGGCTCGCGGGCCACCGCTGTGGGATGACAGTAGTGAGCAGGCATCCCAGGATCTGGGCGAAGGTGTTGAGGCTTTGCCGGATTGGGACGTGGCAAACCAATCACCGCCCGATTACCCTGACGATCAGCGCACTGCGTGGTGAACCTGACAAGTGCGGCTGCAACCGCCCGCCGTGGTGGGGCTGTGTCCATGGGCAGCCTCGGGTGCCCGTTGCGACCACAGGGGGCAAATTCCTGGAAAATCAGGTTGGCGAACGTGAAGGGGCGTACTGTATGCGGCCTGCTTACCTGGCGCGCAGTTGAAATAGAAAAATTCCAAGGTCAGGCGGGCTCTGATTTGCGCTGGCAATCGATGAGAATATCGTAAGCGACCGCAAGGTCGCCGCCTGCCGCGCGGGGCCCGCGCCATTGCCATAGGAATGATAGATGAATCGATTCGGAGACGGCCTCATTACCTTGCTGATGTTGGTCCTGGGTTTGGGGTGCCTGAATATCGTATTCAATGGGTTGGTGGATGGGGTAGTCAGTGGCGGTGCGGGAGCGACTTTCCCCTTTGCCACCAAGCCGATCAAATTTATATTGATTGAACTGGTCTGGGTTAGCCTTGGATTGGTTTTGTTGCTGGGTGCTTGGCGCGGGATGACCCGAGAGCAGGTCGACATAGACGACGAACAGGACGACGACGATCACGCCGCCACACGGCCGATGAGCCGCCCTGTAGCGCCCACTACCGCTTCGGCTGAAGTGGCACGGGCGTTGAACTCATCGACGGTTGCGCGTGCGTCTGCGCCCGAGATGCTACAACCGGCGCATCCGGTACAGGCTCCAAACCTCGACGCGCTAAAAGTAAGGCGCACAGGCCCCCTTGCAAAAGGTGTGGAGCCAAAAACTCTAGAGCTGCACACCTCACGGATTTACGCAGTCTTTGTGGTGATTGTGTTCACCTTCTTCGTAGTGAGCAGCGCCTACACATCGGTAGGTTTGGCGAGCATCTTCGGCAAGGCATTAACGGCGATATTTTTTGTACCAACTGCACTTGCATATCTATTTACCATGGCGCAATGCGTGCAGAATTTCTTTTGGTCAGGGCCGGTGCTGGTGCTCGGTAAATTTGGCATCACCAACTACCGCAAAGGCGGGCATCTGATCCCATGGACAGAGGTGGATGCTGTCAGGCTGGATGCCCGAGGCACATCAACCTATTTGATTCTGAGGTTTCGGAGCGCCAGCGATGTGCATGCGCACTTTGGCAAATCGCGTTGGCTGCAATCCGTCATAGGCCATCTTTTTTACAAAGGCTTTGAGGGGCGGGTGAAGCTGACCTCTTTGGTGTTCAAGCGATCGCTGGTATTGCACACTGCGCAAGATTTTTTACGTTATTCGCGGCGCTGATCGCGGCTATTCGTTCAGCCCAGCGCCCTGGTAAGGGTGCGTCTTGATCCAATGGTGGGCAGTATCGAGGCGTGACGACGCCGACCGAAGACTCGGTGCGCGGCGCCATGGCCATCCAGCTCATCATCAACCGCGAATGGGGTCTGGCCAAGAACGAGAACCCGTCACAGGGCGCGTTCATCATCGAAGAGCTGACTGAACTGGTGGAAGAAGCCGTGCTGGCCGAGTTCACCGCCATTGCGG
>JBBRYR010000167.1:0-3134 GCA_038237415.1 Burkholderiales bacterium | reverse complement strand
GCCGCCCCTATTTTTAGCGCGATATGCATGAATTGCGTCTCCTCTTATGGAGTCATCATACGCAATGGCGATGTCAGCTTCGCACCCGTCTCCGGCGGGCTTGCTGGCAGGCGCGGCGGTAGGCGAGCAGGGTTTTCTCGGCATGGCCGAGCACGCTGTCGGCCGGGTAAGGTCCTGGTGAGAGGTCCTGTGGCAATCCACTGGGCAGACCCATCATCAATTCCAGCCCTTCGCCCACATGGCGCGCGGTGTAGACGTGGAACAGACCCTGATCAACGGCGTTGAGTACCGTGGGGTCCAGCATCAGGTGGCGCCGGTTGCGATCCGGAATCAGCACGCCCTGGCGGCCGTCCAGCCCCGCGGCCTCGCAGACGCGAAACCAGCCTTCAATTTTTTCATTGATGCCGCCTACCGGCAGCACTTCGCCATGCTGGTTGACCGCGCCGGTGACGGCAATGCCTTGTCTGAGGGGCAGGTCCGACAGCGATGACAGCACGGCGAACAGTTCGGCGCAAGAGGCCGAGTCGCCCTCCACCCCGCTGTATTCCTGCTCAAAGACGATGGAGGCGTTCAGCGCCAGCGGTGCAATATGGGCAAACAGTGCAGTCAGGTAGCTGTGCAGGATCAGCACACCCTTGTCGTGAATGGGCCCCGACATTTCCACTTCGCGCTCAATGTTCATCAGTCCTTCATGGCCCGCATGGGTGCGCGCGGTCACGCGCACCGGCAGGCCAAAGCGCCAGTCGCCCAGATCAATCTGGGTGAGCCCGTTGATTTGTCCAATCTGTTCACCTGTCAATGAGATCAGATGGTCGCCTTCGGCGATGGACTCGCGCAGGCGCTGTTCGGGGTAGTCATGGCGCAGGCGGCGCGCGGTCAGGGCGTGTTGCACATCCGATGCTTCCACCACGCTGCCTGCACGGGCCCGACACACGCTGGCGCTCTCGGCCACCAGGGCCTCGGTGTGGGCAAAGATGGCGCTTTGGCGCGTCTGGTCATCCACCTCGCGGTGCGCGTCTTCCAGCAACCGGGCAACGGCGGCGCTGCCGAAATGCGGCAGGCCCAGCGTGCGGCAGGTGTGGGCGACGAAGATTGCGGTGCCACTGCGGGTGCCTTCGTTGGCGGAAAAGCTCTCTGCAAAGTCGACTTTTACCCGAAAACGCCGGGCAAATTCGGGGTCGGCTTCCTGAACCTCGTAGTACTGCTCCACGGAGCCAATCAGGACTATCTTGAGCTCCGCATCGACGGCCTCGGGCTCCAGCGACACGGCGGCCATGGGCATGAGTCCGGCACCGGGTTCCTCAATCTGCACACGCCCGCTGCGCAGGAAGCGGCGCAGCTTTTCCCACACCAACTCATCGGCCAGCAGGTCGCGCAAATGCAGCAACAGAAAACCGCCATGGGCTTTCAGCAGGCTGCCCGCGCGAATGCGGGAAAAGTCGGTCAACAGCACGTCCTCTTCCGCCTGGTATTCAATGCTGCCAAACAACGCGCGAAATACCGGATTTTCTTCGACGATGACCGGTGCACCTGTGAGGGCATGGTTGTCCACCACCAGGTTTACGGTGTAGTGCAACAGCAATTGCACCAATGCGTCGCGCCGCACCTGCTCGCCTTCTTCCTCGTCGAGAGGCGAAAAGAGTTCCAGATGCTCCAGCACGTCGTGCAGTACCTGGTCGAGGTAAGCGCCGAGTTTGACGGAGTCCTTGATCTGCTTTTGCAGGCTGACGCGGATCTCCTGCAACTCACGCTCCAGCAGCGGTTTGACGATCTGGCGGCGCAGGGCCGCCAGTGCCTCGTTCATGACGCGCTCCACCGGGCGAATCTTTTCCATGAAGCGCGCAATTTCCGCACGCAGCGCCTGCTCGTCGCGATCAATCTCGGCACGGCGTTCCTTGGGCAGCGCGCGGGCCTCGGCCTCGGTCAGGGCTTGCCCTTTGCTGCCCAGCAGGGTAAAGACCAGTCGGCCCTCTTCGCGAAACAGCGTGAAGTGGCGCGCCTCGGCGAAGGCGTCAAGCTCGGCATAGGCCTTTGACTCTTCTGTTTTGTAGGCGCCCTGAATGCGTGTGCTCTCGGCCTTGAAGTCTTCACTGGCCAGGCGAAGGGGAATCTCGTTTTGCAGTGTGTGCGACAGCGTAACCATGAGCTGGCGCAGTTGGCGCCCCTGACCGGCAGGCATGCGCAGGGCGCGCGGATGCTCGGGCGTGTCAAAGTTGTGCAAATAGCACAGGTCGGGTGGAACCGGGCGGCCGGCGGCTACGGTCTGCATGACTTGCAACAGCAGCGAGGAGCGGCCGCTTCCCACTTCACCCAGCACAAACAGGTTGTAGTCAGGCTGCTCCATGGCCAGCCCGAAGCGCGCTGCTTTTTCAGCACGGTCCTGCCCAATCCAGGGCAACGGTTGCTGCACCAGCTCGGATGTGTCGGTGAACCCCAGCGAATCGGGAAGGATGGTCAGGCGCAACGCGGCGCTGGGCAGGCTTGTAACGGTCATGGGGCTTGTGCTGCGCGTTGGTGGGAACCGGTTGAACAGGCGTCTAGTGGGGGTCGTGTGACGAGTGCAGCCGCATGCGCAAGCCCAAGTCGGTGCGCGAGTCGGCATTGGCCAGAGCGGTCTCCTGGTCGATCAGACCCCGCTGGAAAAGCTCCAGCAGTGACTGGTCGAAACTGTGGGTACCCATGACGCTGGTTTTCTCCAGCGACTCCCGCAGCCCATCCACCGCGCCGCGCTGGATCAGGTCTGCGATATGGGCCGAGTGCAGCAGTACTTCGGTTGCCAGAACCCGCCGGCCGGTGAGGCCGGGCAGCAGGCGCTGTGACACGATGGCCTGCAGGTTGAGGGATAGATCCATCCGCAGTTGCGCGTGCGCCGGCTCGGGGAAAAAGTTCAGGACCCGCTTGATGGCCTGACTGGCGTTGGCGGCGTGCAGGGTGGAGATGCACAAGTGCCCCGTTTCCGCGTAGGTGATGGCCTGTTGCATCGTCTCCTGATCCCGGATCTCACCAATGACGATCATGTCGGGCGACTGGCGCATGGCGTTGCGCAGGGCACTGGAGAAGCTCAGGGTGTCTACCCCCACCTCGCGCTGGTCCACGGTCGATTGGTCATGCTTGAACAGGTACTCGATGGGGTC
>JBBRYR010000166.1:0-3201 GCA_038237415.1 Burkholderiales bacterium | reverse complement strand
CACCACATTCCCGATGCGCAGGCCTTTGCCGCCATGGTGCAACAAGGAAGCCTTGCCGCCCGGGAAGGGGCCATTGTGACCTTTGGCGTGGTACCCAGCTTTCCCAGCACGGCCTATGGCTATATTGAACAAGGCGCGGCCAGTGTCGATGGAAGTTTTGGCGTGGCGCGCTTCATAGAAAAGCCCAATGCCGAAAAGGCTCAAGCCCTGATATTGCAGGGCCGTGTCCTCTGGAATGCGGGCATTTTTCTGGCACAGGCCAGCACCTTGCTTGCGGCACTGCAGCAGCACGCAGTCGACATATTGCAGCGCTGCCAGCAGGCCATGGAGCAAGCCAGCAAAGATCAGCAATTCGTCCGCCCTGAGGCTGTTGCTTTTATCTCCTGCCGCTCTGACAGCATCGACTACGCCGTGCTGGAGCATCACAAAAAAGTGGCCGTGGTGCCGTTTGCGGGTGCCTGGAGCGACGTGGGTAGCTGGAACGCCGTGGCCGACCTGAGCCCGGCCGACGAACAAGGCAACCGGATTGACGGCCAAGGCCTGGCGATTCAAAGCCAGCGCACCTACATTCACGCCCCCCACCGCGTCGTCGTTACCTTGGGTACGCAAGATCTGCTGGTTATCGACACGCCCGATGCGTTGCTGGTGGCTGCAAGCAGCCATGCCGAGCAGGTCAAGAGCGTAGTGGCCCAGTTAGAGGCCCGGCAAAGCCCGCAAGCCAGCCTGCACCGCAAAGTGGCCCGGCCCTGGGGCTGCTACGACAGCATTGACTGCGGCGAGCGCTTTCAGGTCAAGCGCATCACCGTGCACCCTGGCGCCAAGCTCAGCCTGCAAAAGCACCACCACCGTGCCGAGCACTGGATCGTCGTGTCAGGCACGGCGCTGGTGACCAAAGGCAATGAGACGTTCCTCCTTACCGAGAACCAGTCCACCTACATACCGATTGGTGAAACCCACCGCCTGGAAAACCCCGGCAAAACGGACTTGGAGATGATCGAGGTTCAGTCTGGCAGTTACCTGGGTGAAGACGACATCGTGCGCTTTGAAGACACCTATGGCCGCGTGGCCGCGCAGCCGATGGAGGCATGAAGATGGCAAACACCCAACCCAGCATCTACGTAGCAGGCCATCGCGGCATGGTCGGCTCCGCCATCGTTCGCCAACTGCGGGCCGCTGGCCACGCCCCTGACAGCATCATCACCCGCACCCATGCCGAGCTAGACCTGACCGACCAAGCCGCCGTGCAAGCCTTGTTTGCGACTGCAAAACCCGAGCAGGTCTATCTGGCCGCTGCCAAGGTGGGCGGCATTCATGCCAACAACACCTACCCGGCCGACTTCATCTACCAAAACCTGATGATGCAAGCCAACGTGATTGAGGCCGCATTCCAAAACGGTGTCCAAAAGCTGCTGTTTTTAGGTTCCAGTTGCATCTACCCCCGCCAAGCCCCGCAGCCCATGGCCGAGAATGCGCTGCTCACCGGCCCGCTGGAGCCTACCAACGAGCCCTATGCCATTGCAAAAATCGCCGGCATCAAGCTCTGCGAAAGCTACAACCGCCAATACGGTGCCAGCCACGGCGTGGACTACCGCAGCGTCATGCCCACCAATTTGTATGGCCCCGGCGACAACTACCACCCGGAAAACAGCCACGTCATCCCCGCGTTGATCCGCCGCTTCTCTGAAGCCAAGGCCAGCCACGCACCGAATGTCACCATCTGGGGCACCGGCACGCCGCGCCGCGAGTTTTTGTACGTGGACGACATGGCCTCAGCCAGCGTGCACGTGATGAACCTGCCCAAAGCCACCTACGACCAGCACACCAGCCCCATGCAAAGCCATATCAATGTCGGCTATGGCAGCGACATCACGATTGCAGAGCTGGCGCGCACCGTGGGCCAGGTGGTGGGTTACCAGGGTGAAATCGACTTTGACACCAGCAAACCCGACGGCGCGCCCCGCAAGCTGATGGACAGCAGCCGCCTCAACCATCTGGGTTGGCAAGCCAAAGTGAGCCTGCAAGATGGCCTTGCGCTGGCTTATCAAGATTTTCTTAAATTTCGCTAACCAAACATTTTTTATCCATACACGATCATGGCAAAAAATAAAACACTGGTAGTTGAAAGCGTCTCCGTTGCACTACTGGAGCATTTGGACACGGACTTTATTTCCTTGACTGACATGGTGCGCGCCAGTGAAAGTGGCTCTGCCATCATCGAAAACTGGTTGCGCAACAAAAATACGCTGGAGTTTTTGGCCGTATGGGAAGAAATTTACAACCCAGGTTTTAATTCCCTCGAATTCGAGGGAATTAAAAAAGAAGCGGGGCTGAACCGCTTCACGATGTCTGTGAAGCAATGGATAAGTAAAACCAACGCAACAGGCATCCTGGCCAAAACCGGTCGTTATGGCGGAACATTTGCCCACAAAGACATCGCTTTTGAGTTTGCAAGCTGGATCAGCCCCAAGTTCAAGCTCTACCTTATCAAGGAATTTCAGCGTCTTAAAGACGAAGAAATCAGCAGTCGCTCACTGGAGTGGAACCTCACCCGCTCACTGACCAAGATCAACTACCGCATCCACACCGACGCCATTGCGCAAAACATCATTCCGCTCAACCTGAGCCAGGTACACAAAGGGCTGATCTTTGCGTCTGAGGCCGACGTTCTGAATGTTGCCCTGTTCGGTATGACGGCCAAGCAATGGCGCGACAACAACAACAAAGGCAAAGCTGGCAATATCCGTGACCATGCGGCGGTGGAGCAGCTGGTGGTGCTCTCAAACCTGGAAAGCCTCAACGCTGAACTGATTCGGCAGGGCCTGGATCAACCCGCACGGCTCACAGCCCTCAATCAAATAGCCATCCATCAAATGCGATCTTTGCTGGGTGCGCCGAGCTTAAAGAAACTCAAATGACTAACACCGCTTCCCAATCCGTCTCCAAAGTCGCATTAATTACCGGCATCACCGGCCAAGACGGCTCCTACCTGGCCGAATTTCTGCTGGAAAAAGGCTACACCGTGCACGGCATCAAGCGCCGGGCTTCCAGCTTCAACACCGCCCGGGTTGACCACAACTACCGTGAGGCCTATGGCATGTATGCCTGCAACGGCATCCTGTTCAATCACGAAAGCCCACGCCGGGGCGAAACCTTCGTTACCCGCAAAATCACCCGTGGCCTGGCCAACATCAGCTTGGGGCT
>JBBRYR010000165.1:0-3222 GCA_038237415.1 Burkholderiales bacterium | reverse complement strand
GGGCCAGGGCTTTGTGTTTCAGGGGTTTTTGTCCAGCAAAGCGTCGGAGCGTGAACGCGCTGTGCTTACCCTGGCGGCAGAAGTCCGCGCCGTGGTGTTGCTGGAGGCACCGCACCGCATCGAAGCGCTGTTACAAGCCCTCAGCGTGCTAGGCGCCCGGCTGGTGACCGTCGGCCGCGAACTCACCAAACAGTTTGAGGAGATTGCGACCCTGCCCGCCCAGCAACTTCCCGAGTGGTTGGCACAAGATGCCAATCGCGCGCGCGGTGAGTTTTCACTGGTCATCCATCCGGCCCCAGTGGCGCAGGCGGACGGGCCCGACACCCGGGTGCTGCTGCTGCTGTTAGCGCAACTGCCCCTAAAAACCGCCGTAAAACTTGCCGCCGACATTACGGGCCAATCCCGCAACGTGCTGTATCAACTGGCACTGTCCATCAAGAACGAGGACGGCGGCGACGCTTGAGGCAGGTATTGCTAAAGGCAGGCGTCTCACTTGGACTGCGGTGAAATAGTGTGAGCGAAAGTTGGGCAACGCAGGCAAAGGCGGCACGGGTGCCAAGTTTCATGGAGCCCAGCAGCAGCTTAGGGCGCTATCACCATAATTTTGTGGGCGATCAGATCCACCACAGGGCGGCTGTTGCCCTGTTTGTCGGTCCAAATTTTCGGGGTCAGGCTTCCGGCCAAAGACAAGCTGTCTCCGTCGCGCAAAGCCAGGAGCTCTCGGCAGACTTGGCTGTCGAAGGCGATCACATTCACCAAGTACGTCTCCCCATCACCAGCTTGCGCGCGCAGCTTCGCCACCACAAAGACGCTTTCCGCCTTACCGGCGCGCTGCTCCGGGTCCCCAAATATGCGTCCAGCAATCAAAGCATCAATCATGCGTATTCCGTTCGGGTTAGCTTACTGGGCGTACCCAAGCTGGGTTGGGCGTATCGCGCTGAAGAATTTGTTGGCTGTGGTGTGCTGGCGGGGATCACAAATTACCCGACAAGCCCCGCCAACACTAAATTTCTAAAATTATGAATCGTGAAGTACCAGCAAAAGTACCAACGTTTTTGTATCTATCCCCCGTTGTCGGGTTTTTGACACGTTCTGATTCTAGGTGAAACACCCAGATCAACACTGATCAACACCCTGTCCGCCCAATTGGCGTAAACTGCAACCTATCATTTTGATAGGAGTTGGTTTGGCAAATCCGTCCAACCACCAGCTTGAACGGCACATCCGGCAGTCAGCGGCAGACAGCTCCAACGTGGCCTTTGTCAAACACGCTCTAGACCAGATGCGTGTACGGCATGTGAACCAAGCCATGGCAATGGAAGTGCTGCGCATGGGGCGCATGCACAGGCCGCCAGAGCCAGACATTCGCTTCGCGGGCTTGAAATGCCGCATGGAACATTTTGTATCGGGCATGAACGTGGCGGTGGTGGTTGCTGTGGAGTACCCCGAACCCGGCCTCACGGTTGTAACAGTGATTGATATTACGAAGGGCTAACTATGTACCACTACACCGACGGCGGGCTACGCAATGTGTGGCTGGCCAATGGCTACGAGATCAAGAAGACGCCGTTTGGCGACGCAGTGTCGTTTCATGACGGCGATGGCCTGACGCAAGCCATCTGCCAGGCACTCGGTGCCAAGGTCGGCGTGCTGACGGGCGTGGAGCTGCGCTATATCCGCAGCGCTGGCATGGGCCTGTCGCAACCGGCACTGGGCAAGCTGATGGGCATTGACGGCCAATCCATCGCCCGGTGGGAAAAGTCCGGCAAGGTGCCGCGCTGGGCCGACAAGCTGGTGCGCTTGCTCTACGCTGGGCACGCGCAAGGCAACGAACCCATTTGCCGCGTCATGGACCGCATCAAGACTGTGGAACGCATTGTTAAGCAGCGCATCGTGGTGCAAGAAGAACGTGGGCATTGGACGCTGAGCGTGCAGGAAAGCGCTGACGCGGTTGCGGCCTGATGTTTCAGTGTGAAGAAGTAACCCAGCGGTCACGCTGGCTTACAGGCCGTTTCGGCCTGTAAGCCAGCGTATTGCGTGCGTAAGCAGCTATGAAACATATAGCAAAGCCACCTAGTAGGCGCGCGGGCTGAGGGAGCCCCCTCGGCGTGGTTCAAAACCGGGTAACACGTCTTCCGGTAATTTTCAGTTTGCAACGACCTCGTTGACTGCGCAAGCAAATGCTCAAACATCGCGGACACTCTCTCCTTTTGCCGTAGAAGTGAGTCCCAGATGAAGAGCCCCGTGAGCGTTGCCGCCAACATGTCCGCCAACGAGCGCAAATCCTTGGGTACGTTGGCGCTACTCAAAACGCAGCAAGTTACAGATCTGGCAGATCAGCAGGGCGTAAGCCGACAATTCATCCACCGACAAAAAAACAGGGTGGTGCAGGCAATCGATCAAGCGTTTGCAGCCAAGGCTACCGACGTCTTATTTCACTTGCCGGTAACGCCGCAGTGGCTCGATCAGCTGATGCTATCTCTGACCCTGACCTGCAAAAGCTCTTGCCGCGGTGTGAAAGAATTTATGCGCGATTTGCTTGACGTATCCGTCAGTGTAGGTACGGTTCACAGCCGCCTCCAAGGTACCGCTGCTCAGGCTGGTGTGATCAATCTTGCCCAAGACCTGTCGCGCATTCACGTGGGCCTGCACGACGAAATCTTCCAAGGCTCCATGCCCGTACTCGCCGACGTGGATGCGGCCTCAACCTACTGTTATCTTTTGGCTGCGGCTGAGCACAGGGACGCAGACACCTGGGCCATCCACCTGCTTGATGTCTGCAAGCAGGGATTCAATCCGCAGCACACCATCGCGGACGCAGGCCAAGGACTGCGTGCTGGCCAGAAAGTGGCGTTGCCCGGCACGCCTTGCCATGGTGATGTCTTTCACATTCAGAAGCAGTGCGAGAGTCTGGCCAATGTGCTGGCTCGCTTAGCCAAGGGAGCCAGCACCAGACGCAAGGCACTGGAGGCTGAAATGGCCCGGGCCAAAGAGATTGGCTGTGGCAATACGTTATCGCGGGAGCTGACGCTTGCTCGTCAGGCTGAGCAGCACGCGAGCCGACTGGCCAAAGATGTGCGAACGCTGGTTGCTTGGTTGAGTCATGACATTTTGGCGCTGGCAGGTCCAGATTTGGCCGGGAGAAGAGTACTGTTCGATTTCATCGCGGCCGAGCTGCACCAGCGTGAACACTTGGACGCAGCCCGGATTCGTCCGGTGCGC
>JBBRYR010000164.1:0-3257 GCA_038237415.1 Burkholderiales bacterium | reverse complement strand
GGGGCAACCGCACGGGAACGGGTCACGGCAGACACCGGGCCCACGTGACGCAGCTCTTCCATGGAACCCCGGAAGATGCGCCCTACCTTGCCATATACCGAGAACACTGCGTCGTCCCCTTTCGCGCGCCAACGGCACGCCACTTAGCCCGCATTGGACAGGAAAAGCGCCTGCAAGTCACTCAGAAAATCAAAGCCGCGCTGCGTCGGACGCACGCGGGCAAAATCGCGCTCGATCAGACCCTTGCGCTCGGCCTGCGTCAAGGCCGCTTCAATGGCCGTCATGGCCAAGCCGGTGCGCTCGGTGAAATCCCGCAAGCCAAAACCATTGCGCAAACGCAGTGCGTTGAGCATGAACTCAAAAGGCAAATCCGCACGGTTGACTTCTTCGGATTGCGCAAGCGCGTTGCCTGCGAGGGCGTTGTCCATGTACAACCGTGGTTCCCGAAAGCGCACCTGGCGTACCACCCGGTGTGCGAAGCTGAGCTTGCTGTGGGCGCCCGCCCCGATACCCAGGTAATCGCCAAACTGCCAATAGTTGAGGTTGTGCCGGCTGCGATGCCCTTCACGCGCATAGGCCGACACCTCGTAGCGGTCCAGCCCCGCCACGCCCGTCAATTCCGTGATGTGGTCGAGCATGGCGTAGGCCGTGTCGTCCTCCGGAATAACGGGTGGATACTTTGCGAAGTAGGTGTTGGGCTCAATCGTGAGGTGGTAGATGGAAATGTGTGGCGGCTGGAATTGCAGCGCTGTGGCGATATCCTCGCCCACCTGCTCCATCGTTTGGCCCGGCAAGGCGTACATGAGGTCCAGGTTGAAGGTGTCAAACGACTGCGCCGCCTCACTCACGGCGGCCAGAGCCTGGGCACGGTCGTGCACGCGACCTAACGCAGTCAGATGCGCATCATTGAAGCTTTGCACACCCACGGACAGCCGGGTGACACCCGCCTGACGGTAAGCACGAAAGCGGTCTTTCTCAAACGTGCCGGGGTTCGCTTCGAGCGTGATTTCGCAATTTGCCTCCAGCCGCAGACGGGCCCGGATGTCGCCGAGCATGCGGTCAATGGTGGCGGGAGCGAACAGGCTGGGTGTACCGCCGCCAATAAAAATGCTGTGGATTGTGCGGCCCCAGATAAGCGGCAACGCGGCTTCCAGGTCAGCCATCAGTGCATCGACATAACGCTGCTCCGGCAGGTCTTGCCCCCGTATGTCGTGCGAGTTGAAGTCGCAATACGGACATTTCTTCAGACACCACGGCAGGTGCACATACAAGGACAGGGGTGGCAGCGCGGCCAGTTGCAGCGTACCGGGGCGCATGTAGTGCGTGACGTCCTGCTGCGCCGCAGGGCCACCTTCCGCTACCGGAACGATTGGAATCATGGCGTAGCCAACCAGCGATCCCGGATCAACGCCGCCATAGCCTGCGCCGAGCGGCCACGATGGCTGTTGGCGTTTTTGACTTCGGTGGATAGCTGGGCGAATGTTTGTCCAAACTCGGGGATCCACATGACTGGATCGAACCCAAAGCCGTTGGAACCCACCGGCTTCTGGGCAATCTGCCCGACGACACGCCCCACGGCAATCAGCGGCTCCGGGTCGTCTGGCGTGCGCACAGCGACCAGCGTACTGACCAGCGCTGCGCGGCGGTTTTCAATAAGGCGCATCTGCTCCAGCAGGGCAAGTACATTGGTGTCATCACCCTTTTCATATCCAAACTGGGTTGCGTAATAGGCGGTATCAACGCCAGGCAATCCACCAAAAGCATCCACACACAAACCGGCGTCATCGGCCAGCGCGGGCAGACCGGTGTGTTGGGCGGCATTTCGGGCTTTGGCCAGCGCGTTCTCTACAAAAGTGCGGTAGGGCTCAGGCGATTCGGGCACGCCCAGATCGCCCTGGGGTATCAGGATGCAACCCAAGGGCGCAAACATGGCCTGCAACTCGGCAAGCTTGCCCTGGTTGTTGGATGCAAGAACAATTTTCATGAAATATGCCTGTAGCCCCCGCACAATATGCGCGAGTAGCTACTATTTTAATAGCGCCTGTTGCTGTAAAAGCATCAAGTCGCTAATGCCCTTTTCAGCCAGCGTGAGTAGACTGTCCATCTCCGCACGCGAGAAAGCCAGGCCCTCCGCTGTGCCCTGCACTTCGACAAAATGGCCCGCGCCCGTCATCACCACGTTCATGTCGGTGTCGCAGGCTACGTCTTCGGTGTATTCCAGATCCAGCAGCGGCGTGCCCTGCACAATGCCCACTGAGATGGCGGCCACGGAAGCAATGATGGGCGACTCGGAAATCTTGCCTGCAGCCAGCAAGCCATTGATAGCGTCTTGGGCCGCGACAAAAGCACCGGTGATGGCTGCGGTGCGCGTTCCGCCATCGGCCTGCAGGACGTCGCAATCGAGTTGGATCGTGCGTTCACCGAGCTTCTTCAAGTCAAACACGGCGCGCATGGAACGGCCAATCAATCGCTGTATCTCTTGTGTGCGGCCGCTCTGCTTGCCCCGCGCCGCCTCGCGGTCGTTGCGGGAATGGGTAGCGCGGGGCAACATGCCGTATTCGGCCGTTACCCAGCCCTCGCCGCTGCCCCGCTTGTGGGGTGGCACTTTTTCTTCAACGGACGCTGTGCACAGCACTTTGGTCGCACCGAATTCGATCAGCACAGAACCTTCCGCATGAATGGTGTACCTGCGTGTGATGCGCACGGGGCGCAATGCGTTTGCAGCACGCGCACTGCTTCGGACAAACTCGGTCACGCTTTGCGAGCCGATGAGCGCCGGATGGCTTCGTTGATTTCGGCGATGGAACGCTCAATTGCCTCATCGTCCAGATCATCAATCGTGGAGTCCAGCCAGCCCGCCTGCACGGTGGACGCGAAAACGCCGTCCTCAATGTCATCGGTCGAGATGGCGCCACGGGTGGATTGAAACATATCGGGGGTTTCCCACTCCATGGCAATAAGCGTGACGTTGTCACTGCGGACACCGGCCTTGAGGAGCGCGCGCTCCACCAGTTCGGGCACCGCAGCGGTCACCGGTTTCTGGCCCAGCTGGTAGACGATTTCCGGGTCATCCAGACTGCCCCACAAGCCATCCGAGCACAAAAGAATCCGGTCGCCCTGCTGCAGCGGCACCGGACCCGTGATGTCAAACACCGGTTTGGCGGGAGAGCCCAGGCAGGTATACAAAACGTTGCGATTGAAGTTGGCGGGTAACTGCGCGGGCTGGCGCTCCCCCTGGTTTTGTTCCAGATAGGAAT
>JBBRYR010000163.1:0-3303 GCA_038237415.1 Burkholderiales bacterium | reverse complement strand
CGTGGCTGGTGGTGGCATGGCCCATGCGCGCCCCGGTCGTGGCGGGCGTGTCGCCGGCTGCGCCAAAGGCTGGATAATCAGGCAATCATCTGGAGAACACATGGCATCCGTCAATAAAGTCATTCTGGTCGGCAACTGCGGCCGCGACCCCGAAATCCGCTACTTGCCCTCGGGCCAGGCGGTGGCCAACATCAGTGTGGCCACCAGCACCCGGCGCAAGGACAAGAACACTGGCGAAAGCATTGAGACCACCGAGTGGCACCGCGTCACTTTTTACGACCGCCTGGCTGAAATTGCCGGTGAATATGTGCGAAAAGGCCGCCCCATTTATGTGGAAGGCCGCCTGAAATACGGCAAGTACACCGACCAGGCGGGCATCGAGAAAAACACCGTGGACATCATCGCCACCGAACTGCAGTTGCTGGGTGGCCGCGAAGGCATGGGCGGCCCTGGCGGTAACGAGGGCGACGAAGGCGGCGCACCCCCACCCCGGCGCATGGCACCCGCCGCCGCACCGCGTGCTGCGGCCCCGGCGCCAGCACCCCGGCAAGCGCCAGCGCCTCGGCCCGCCAGCGGCTTTGATGACATGGATGACGACATTCCGTTCTAGACTGGAGCTTTTATGATTCGTAAATAAAGGGCTGTAGCTTCAATGCTGCGGCCCTTTTTCTATGGTGAGGGCTTGCAGTTCCGCCCTCAATCAAAGAAAAAAGCAAAACAGAAACATCTTGTTGCAAATGCCTCTCGGCATTCCGTACAAATCCCCTGAATGGGGGATGTACGGCAGCTGGCTGTCTGCTTAGACTGCTCCGCACCGATTCAGGGCTTGCCCTGCATACATTCCTGAGCGAAGCCTATTCATGATCTTTTTCCAGCGCATGGCGCTTGTTGCCATTGCTGGCGCACTCACAGTCATTTCACACGTGGCGGGTGCTCAACTGACCCCTAACGCCGAATCCGAACAACGCAGCCAAGCTGAGGCTTTTCGCCAGCAACAGCGCACCGAAGAACAGCGACAGCGCCTGGAACGCAGCGCCGATGTGCTCTTGCCCGCGCGCACCCCGCTGGGGGCAAGCCAGCTGCCCGAAGATGAGGCCCCTGCTTCAAACTCGCCCTGATTGGGCTCAAAGGCCCCGATCCGGCACGCTTTGGCTGGTTGGTCGACGCCGTCGCCGGCCCCGGTGGGCTGGACTCCCCTCTGTATGCGCGCTCCGGCAAATGCATTGGCGCACAGGGAGTGGCCCTGGTGCTCAAGCGCGCCCAAAACGCTCTGGTTGCCAAAGGCTTTGTTACCAGCCGCGTGCTGGCTGAACCGCAAGACCTGTCCACCGGCAGCCTCACCCTCACCGTATTACCCGGGCGTATTCGCAGTATTCGCTTTGCGGACGCATCGCAAGACCGCAGGGCACTAAGCAACAACGTACCCGCCAAAGCAGGTGACATCCTGAATCTGCGCGACATCGAACAGGCACTGGAAAACTTCAAACGTGTTCCCACTGCCGACGCCGACATCCAGATTGAACCCGCCAGCAGCCCTGACCAAAGCGACCTGGTCATCCAGTACCGCCGGGGCTTTCCCCTGCGGACATCGCTCTCGGTGGACGACAGCGGCAATAAAAGCACCGGCCGTTACCAAAGCAGCGTCACGGTTTCGTATGACAACCCGCTGGAATTGAGTGACCTTTTCTACGTCACCATCAACAATGATCTCGGTGGCGGTGACTCCGGCTACCGCGGTACCCAGGGCGGCGCCGTGCACTACTCCTTGCCGCTGGAGTACTGGTCCCTGGGCGCTACCGCCAGCAACAGCCGTTACTACCAGACCGTCGCCGGCCTCAACCAGAACTACACCTACAGCGGCACCAGCGAAAACACTGAAATCAAGCTCTCGCGCATTGTCTGGCGTGACGGCAGCAGCAAAAGCACCGCCAGCCTCAAAGGATTTCAACGCCGTTCCAACAACTACATTGACGACACCGAGGTGCACGTGCAGCGCCGCGTGGTGGGGGGCTGGGAGCTGGGAATGGGCCACAAGGCATTCGTGGGGTCTGCCACGCTGGAGGGCAATCTAGCTTACAAGCGCGGCACCAAAGACTTTGACTCCATTGCCGCGCCCGAAGAGGTTTTGTCGCAATAAGCCATGCCCGACAATATCGGCATGATCGAGACGACCCCAATGGCGATGATAGGCGAGCTGCGCAAGGTGCTCAAACGGCTCCACTACCCGTTGGAAGTCATGCTGGTGTGCGCTCGCTGGTACGCAGCCTACCCGCTGAGCTTGCGCCACATCGAAGAGATGATGCAAGAACGCGGCGTCTTTGTCGATCACGCCACCGTGCACCGCTGGGCGTTGAAGATCCTTCCGATCTTGGCCCTTGTCTTTCGCAGATGCAAGCGACCGGTGGGTACAAGCTGGCGTATGGACGAGACCTATATCAAAGTCGCCGGTCAGTGGAAATACCTGTACCGCGCGGTGGACAAGGCAGGAGATACGGTGGACTTTCTACTCACTGCCAAGCGAGATAAGGCCGCAGCACGGCGCTTTCTGGAGAGGGCTATCAACCTGCATGGCTTGCCTGAGAAGATCACCATAGACAAAAGCGGCGCTAACACGGCCGCTATCCATAGCGTCAATGTGGACGCCTGCCTTGACATTGAGCTGCGCCAATGCAAGTACCTCAACAACATCGTCGAGCAGGATCACAGGGCTGTGAAGCGAATCACAAATCCGATGCTCGGATTCAAGTCGTTCTGGAGTGCGAGGAAACTACTCGCCGGAATCGAGACCATGCACATGATCAAGAAGGGGCAGTTGCACTGCCCCGGTGGACAAGTCATGTCTGCAGCTGACCAGTTCTACAGCCTGGCTTTCTGATCTCGAAGTGCCATCGCCACATTTCTACGCCTCTTGCACGCTATTGCGACAGAACCGGTTTGCAGGCGCATGCGCGGGCGGCAGAGCTGCGGTTCAAGTGACCTGCCCCCTATAGGTCGTATCAGTCACTTTTCCAGGAAGTCCATCAACCCGGAAAATGATGGACATGAGAACAAGCAAATTCAGAGAAGAGCAGATTATGGGTTACCTACGGCAGGCCGAGGCTGTCAAGCCGAAACAGGGGCGCTCAACCCAATGCAGGTAACGCTTGAGTCTGCTCGGAGATTTCCGACTCCGGTAACTGGTGTTGGGCGGGCTTGACTAGTTCAAAGCATTCCACCGGCTCGTCAAAGCCCTTCAAAATCAGAGAAGCCATAGGCTGTACCGGAAGAATCTGGCTGATATTTTTTGCGACCACGCTACAGACG
>JBBRYR010000162.1:0-3313 GCA_038237415.1 Burkholderiales bacterium | reverse complement strand
GGGGTTGGTGATGTAGCGCGACACCCCCACGATACGTTCGGTCTCGGCGGTTCCGCGATCCGGGCCTGCACGGCGTTCCTTGACCACGGCTACCAAGGCCATTTCGCGGTCGTAATCAATCAGCGTGAACCGCGCCAGCATAGTGGGCGGCAGCTCGGTGATGCTGGAGACAAAGCGGAAGTAGCGGCTCTCGGGCGAGAGGTGGTGCATCAGTTCCTGCAGCATGTTGGCATCATCCGGGTGGATCGGTCGTACCGTGTATTCGCCGCCGCCGGGCAAGGGCCACGCTTGCTCAAAACGTGCAGGGTAAGGCAGGATGGACAGGTGGCCGTAGTTGTTGGCGCGCCCGCTCGATGCCTGGGGTGCGTTGTCGATGACGATGCGTGCATCCACCGCTACCGCGCCCGATTCGTCCACGATGATGGGGTTGATGTCCATCTCGCGCAGCTGCGGCAATTCGCACACCATTTCGGACACCCTTAGCAGCACCTGCTCCAGCGCGTCCATGTCCACGGCGCTGGCTCCGCGCCACTCCCCCAAGGTTTCCGCCACACGCGAGCGCTCGATCAGTCGGCGTGCCAAAAACTGGTTGAGGGGCGGCAGCTCCATCGCCCGGTCGTTGATGAGTTCAATCATGGTTCCGCCCGCGCCGAACGCAATCACGGGACCAAACGGATCGTCGGTCACAAGGCCGATGTAGATCTCGCGGCCCCGCTTGTTACTCGCCATGTTTTGCACCGTCACGCCATTGATGCGCGCGTTGGGTTGCAGGCGCGTCACGGTTTGCACCATGTCGTTGTACGCGTCGCGTACGCCGGCCGCGTTCGTGATGTTGAGCACCACGCCCTGTACATCGGACTTGTGGCTGATATCGGGTGAATCAATCTTCAGGGCAATCGGGAAACCCAGTTGCGTAGCGATCATCATGGCCTCATTGGCACTGCGTGCAAGGATGGTTTTGGTGACCGGAATATGAAAGGCCGCGAGCAGCGTTTTGGATTCCATCTCGGTCAGTACCTTGCGGCGCTCCGCCAGCACACTTTCAATCACCAGACGCGCGCCCTCAATATCCGGTTTGGCCAGCGTGGACAGGGGTGGTGGCGTCTGCAACAGCAGTTGCTGGTTTTGGTAGAACGAAGCAATGTTGCCAAAGGCTCCGACGGCCGCCTCGGGCGTACGAAAGCTAGGAATGCTGGCTTCGTTCAGAATATTGCGGGCCTCGCCCACCGAGGCATCGCCCATCCAGCACGAAAGTAGTGGCTTGCCCATGGTGCGTTTGACATCGGCCAGCGCGCGCGCGACGCTCGATGCGTCGGCTCCGGTCTTGGGTGAGTAAATGGCCAGCACGCCGTCAATTGCACTGTCTTTGGCGGCCGCTTCCACAGCCGCCTTGTAGTGCTCCGGGCCTGCGTCTTCCGACAAGTCAATCAGATCCGACAGGGACGCAAGCTCGGGTAGCAGCGGTTTGAGCGCGCGCGCGGAATCAGCCGAGAGCTTGCCAAGATGCAGAAAAATTTCATTGACCCAATCGGCTGCCAGCACGCCCGGCCCACCGCCGTTGGTCACAATGGCCAACCGCTTGCCCACCGGGCGATAGCGCGAGGCCAGGCACTTTGCCGCCGAGAACAGCTCCACAAACGAGCGCACCCGCACCGCACCGGCGCGGCGCAGGGCAGCATCGAACACATCGTCGCTGCCGACGATGGTTCCGCTATGGGTTTGTGCTGCTTCGTTTCCTGCGGGTTTGCGGCCCGCCTTGAGAACAACGACCGGCTTCGCATTGGCGGCCGAGCGCAGTGCACTCATGAAACGCCGCGCACTGGAAATGCCTTCGAGATACACCACGATGCTGTGGGTCTGTGCGTCGTTGGCCAAAAAATCCAGCACCTCGGCAATGTCGACCGAGGTATTGGGCCCCAGTGACACGACGCTTGAAAAGCCCACTGCGTTGTTGCTGGCCCAATCGAGAATGGACGAGGTGAGCGCCCCCGACTGTGACACCAGCGCCAGTGAGCCCGGTTTGGCCAGCGGTCCGGCTGCGCTGGCATTGAGCAGCAGACGCGGGCGTTGCAGCCCCAGGCAATTGGGACCCAGCAGGTGAACGCCTTCGCGGCGGGCGATTTTCTTGAGCTCAGCGGCCAGCTCGGCATTGATCCCGCTGGAGATGATGAGCGCCGTGCGGCAGGCCATGCGGCCCGCTATTTCCAGTGCGGCGGCCACATCTTGTGGCGGCAGCGCAATGATGGCGAGGTCGGCCCGTGTCTGTGCCAGGTCGGCCAGCGTACCGCTGGTGTGGATGTCCAGAAAAACCAGTGTGCCGGTGTAGCGCTGGGCGCGCAGGGCCTCGTGCAGCGCTTTGGCCTGTGTGGTTTGCGTGGCAGGGTCGTCCGCCTGGCCAGCAAAGACGACGATGGACTCGGGGGAGAAGAGGGGGGTGAGGTAGTGTTTGTCCATAGAATTTTCAGTCGGCGCCAATCAGCACCTTGACATGGGCCGCAGCGCTACGGGCCAGCGGGCTGAGTACATAGCCACCTTCCAGGCAGGAGATGACGCGGCCCTGGCAGTGACGCCGGGCAACCGCCATCAGTTGCTGCGTGACCCATTCGTAATCGGCCTCCACCAAGCCGAGGTTGCCCATATCGTCCTCGCGGTGGCCATCAAAGCCGGCCGAGATGTAAATCAATTGGGGCGCGAAGACATCCAGTGCAGGTAGCCAATGCTTCGTAACCGCTTCGCGAAACTTGTCGCTGCCCGAACGCGAGGGCAAGCCCACGTTGACCATGTTGGGTCCGGTGGCGTCCTCGCCGGTGAAGGGGTACAGCCCCTGCTCGAAGATGGAGCACATCAGCACACGGTCATCGCCCCGAAAGATATCTTCACTGCCGTTGCCGTGGTGCACGTCAAAATCAATCAGCGCTACGCGCTCCAAGCCATGCACGGTCAAGGCATGGCGTATGCCAACGGCCACGTTGTTGAAAAAACAGAATCCCATGGCCGCTGCCCTTTCTGCATGGTGGCCCGGGGGGCGCACGCAGCAAAAGGCGGTGGGTACCTCACCCGAAAGCACCAGGTCCGTCGCAAGCACAGCCGCACCAGCGGCGCGCAGGGCCGCCTTGATGGTGAAGGGGTTCATGTCGGTGTCGGGATCGACCTTGTGGTAGCCCTCCGTGGGTGAGGCGTCCATGAGCTCACTCACATAGAGCGACGAATGCGCATGGGCCAGCTGCTCGGGGCTTGCCAGCGGCGCGTCGTAGCTGTTCATGTAGTCCAACAGCCCCTTGACCAGCAGCAGGTCATTGATGGCACCCAGTCG
>JBBRYR010000161.1:0-3404 GCA_038237415.1 Burkholderiales bacterium | reverse complement strand
GACGATTTCGGGACAGGATATTCATCACTGTCCTACCTGAAACGTCTTCCGCTGGATCAATTGAAAATTGACCAGTCTTTTGTACGCGATGTCTTGACCGACCCCAATGACGCGGTCATTGCCCGAACGATTCTGAACCTGGCCCAAAGCCTGGATCTGAGTGCGGTTGCCGAGGGTGTGGAAACTGAAGGCCAACGCGACTTTTTACTGCGCAATGGCTGCAAGGCCTTTCAGGGCTATCTGTTCGGGCGGCCGGTGCCGGTGGACCAGTTGGCCTTGCCGGTGGCCTGAACCACCGTCAACACGCCTTAGAGCAGCGCGTCGCCTGCGGATGGGGCGACGGCTGGATCAGCGGCGGACTCTGCGCTCTGGCGCAATGCAGCCTTTTCGCCGGCACTGGCGAATTTGCTGTACTTGCCCAGAATGCCAATCAGTTGTCCATACACTCTCGGGTTACCAGCCAGGCATTCCTGTTGATCCAGAAAGTCAGCCTCGCCCGTGAAGTTGCCCACCAGTCCGCCGGCTTCTGTCACCAGCAGTGAGCCTGCGGCCACATCCCAGGGCTGCAGGCCCGTTTCAAAGAAACCTTCGGTGTAGCCTGCAGCCACATAGGCAAGGTCCAGCGCGGCAGCGCCAGGGCGGCGCAGGCCGGCAGTGCGCTGCATGACATCGCCCATCATCTTGAGGTAGTTGTTGAAATCGTCACCGGGACGGAAGGGAAATCCGGTGGAGATGAGGGATTCCTTCAGGTGGATGCGCTTGGAGACACGCAGGCGCCGATCATTCAGGAAAGCGCCACGGCCTTTGGTGGCGGTAAACAGGTCGTTACGGGTAGGGTCATACACCACGGCTTGCTCAATCTTGCCTTTGACCGCGAGTGCGATGCTCACGCAGTACACGGGCAGGCCGTGAATGAAGTTGGTGGTGCCGTCCAGCGGATCGATGATCCAGACAAAGTCCGAGTCCTTGGCTCCGTGCTCGCGTCCGGACTCTTCGGCCCATATGCCGTGGCCGGGGTAGGCGGTCGTCAGCGTTTCAATGATCGCCTGCTCTGCAGCATGGTCAACCTCGGTGACAAAGTCGTTGGCTTTCTTTTGCGAAATACGAACAGACTCAATATCGAGTGCGGCGCGGTTGATGATGGATCCGGCAGCGCGGGCAGCCTTGACGGCCACATTGATCATGGGGTGCAGATTGAGCGACATAAATTGTTTTGAAGAGCTGAGTGGATCCGGCTGGCGATGCAGGCGGCGACAATAAGCCCATTTTACCGTTTCCCATGCAAACCCGATTTATTCTGATCAACACCAGCCATGCCGGCAACGTCGGGGCCGCTGCCCGTGCCATGAAAACCATGGGTTTTGATGACCTGGTGCTGGTTGCGCCACGCTGGGCCAATGTGCTGCGCCGGGAAGAAACCATTCAGCGGGCCAGTGGCGCGCTGGATGTTCTGGCGAAGGCCCGCATCGTCGACACGCTGGACGAGGCCTTGGACGGGATTTCCCATTTGTGTGCCACCGCCATGACGCCACGCGACTTCGGGCCCCCCACTATCACGCCGCGGGAACATTTTGAATTGCTATCAAAAACGCAGCTGCCTACGCATATTCCACGGGGGCTAGAAGGCAATTTGGCAGGACAACAGGGGGTGGGATTCCTGTTCGGATCCGAGCGCTTTGGTATGCGAAACGAAGATGTGTACCGCTGCCATGTGTGTCTGAGCATTCCCAGCAACCCGCAGTTTGGCTCACTGAATATTGGTGCGGCGTTGCAGGTTGTGGCCTATGAATGGCGTTTGGCATTAGGTGGTTTCGGTGTGGAGCTTCCCGCTGCACCCACCCATCTGGCGGATGCCGCCCAGGTGAGCGGCATGCTGACCCATCTGGAGCAGTCGTTGGTGGCGCTGGGTTTTCTGGATCCTGCGGCACCCAAAAAGCTGATGCCACGCCTGAACCAGCTTTTCAACCGCGCAGGCCTGGAAGAAGAAGAAATTCACATCTTGCGAGGAATTGCCAAGGCCATCGGCCAAATGGCCGCGCGCTCTGCGGGTGATGCGTCGAGAGGATAGACTTCCTCCCATGTTTTCCCGTCTACGCTCCGACATCCAGTGCATTCTTGACCGCGACCCGGCTGCCCGCAGCGCTTGGGAGGTCTTGACGTGCTACCCCGGCCTGCACGCGCTGATATTGCACCGTGGTGCCCACTGGTGCTGGACCCATGGACTTAAATGGCCAGGGCGTTTTATTTCACACATGGCGCGGTGGCTGACCGGTATAGAAATTCATCCCGGTGCCATCATCGGCGAGCGTGTATTTTTTGACCATGCCATGGGCGTAGTCGTGGGCGAGACGGCGGAAATTGGCGATGGCTGCACCATTTACCAGGGTGTGACCTTGGGGGGTACCTCCTTGTACAAAGGCACGAAGCGTCACCCCACTCTGGGCAAAGATGTGGTTGTCAGCGCGGGTGCCAAGGTCCTGGGTGGCTTTTTGGTGGGTGACGGGGCCAAGATCGGCAGCAACGCAGTGGTAATAAAACCGGTTCCGGCAGGGGCCACGGCGGTAGGCATTCCCGCGCGCATCATTCCGTCCAAAACCGGTGAAAGTGCCGACGTAGTCTCCACCGACCACAAGTTCACGGCCTACGGAATTACCCAGGAGGACGATCCGGTGAGTCTGGCACTGCGCGGCCTGATTGACTCGGCCTCGGGTCAGGATCACCAGATTGCACTGCTGTGGAAGGCCATTGAAACCCTGTCTGCCAACCGGGCAGCCACAGATTGTGTGCCCGGAGATGCGACCCGCAAGGAGTGCTTTGAAGCCGAACGCCTGAACCAGTTGGTCGGCAAGTAGGTTCAAGCGGCCCGGGGTGGCCGGATGGCGTTTTTGGGGCGGAATGCCTTGCACACCGCGTCCTGCGTTTCCAGGTAGGGGCCGCCAATGAGGTCGATGCAGTAAGGCACTGCGGCAAATATGCCGTTGATCAACTGGTGCCCGTTGGCGTCTTTCAGACCTTCCAGTGTTTCAGCAATCGCCTTGGGTTGACCTGGCAGGTTGATGATCAGACTTTGGTCCCGAATCACAGCGACCTGACGCGACAGAATGGCGGTGGGCACAAATTTCAGGCTGATCTGGCGCATTTGCTCACCAAACCCTGGCATTTCCTTGTGCGACACGGCGAGGGTGGCTTCCGGGGTCACATCTCGCAGCGCTGGGCCGGTGCCACCGGTCGTCAATACCAGGCTGCAACCCGCATCTACCAGTTCAATCAGCGTGGCGCTGATGGTGGCCTGTTCGTCCGGAATCAGCCGGGCTTCGAAGCGGATGGTGTTTTGCAGGGCACGGGTCAGCCACTCTTGGAGGGCTGGCAGGCCTTTGTCCTCGTACACACCCGTAGAGGCCCGG
>JBBRYR010000160.1:0-3413 GCA_038237415.1 Burkholderiales bacterium | reverse complement strand
GGTCGAGTTTTGCGGCACCAGCATCACGTCGCGCGCGGGCAGCAACGACAAGCTGCCTGAACGCCTGGCCGAGAACCCGCATTTTGTATTTGCCGAGAGCGAGCACCGGGGTTATGGCGTGGTGGAGTTCACGCCCAAACAGCTCACCACCACGCTGCGGGTGGTCGATGACGTAACCCAGCGTGATGCCAGGATTTCCACACTGGCCCGCTTTACCGTGGCAGCCGGAACATCGCGGATTGAGACCGCCTGAGTAGTTGTCTAAGGCCTGACGACTTCGAGCAAGCGGTCCAGCCCGCCACTCTGAATCGCCACCATCGCCTGCTCGCGCACCTTGGGTTTTGCGTGATAGGCCACCGACAGGCCCGCAGCCGCCATCATGGGCAGGTCGTTGGCACCGTCGCCCATGGCAATCGTCTGGCTCATGGGAATACCCATCAGCGAGGCCACTTCGATTAGCGTGCGGCACTTCTCGGCGCCGTCACAAATATCGCCCCAGGTCTGGTCGACCATGCGGCCCGTCAGCACGCCGCAGTTGGGGCCGCTCTCAATCTCCAGTACGTTGGAGCGCGCAAAATCAATGCCAAGGCGCTCGCGAACGCGGTCTGCAAAGTAGGTAAAGCCCCCGGATACCAGCAATACCTTCAGTCCTGCAGCCTTGCAAGCCGCCACCAGCGCGGCGGCACCGGGGTTGAGTTGCAGGCGCTGGGCGTACACCGCTTCCATATCGGCCACGGTCACGCCCTTGAGCAGCGCCACGCGCCGGCGCAGGCTTTCCTTGAAATCGGCAATCTCGCCGCGCATGGTGGCTTCGGTGATGGCCGACACCTCAGCCTTGCGGCCTGCAGCGTCGGCAATTTCGTCCACGCACTCAATGTTGATGAGGGTGGAGTCCATGTCAAACGCGATGAGTTTGAAATCGCTCAGCTTCAGGTTCGGCTGGACGTTTTGGATCACCAGGCCGGGGGCTATTTCTTGGGCGGGGAGAGTCGTCATTTGCTATAAAAATAGTAGCTGCTTACGCAATGGTTACGGGGGCTAGAGGGCTAAATGGCAGTCAAAGGGGGTTCAAGCCGTCGGTACCACAGCCACCACTGGTTGACCCAGAGATTTCAAAATATCTCGCACCATCTGCGCCCGGTCACGGGCCTCCGGCAGCTCGCGCTCGATCCGCAGCTTCTCGTTGCCAGCCAGTTTGATGTGCTTGTGCTTCTGTATCAAGGCGATGATCTTCATGGAGTCAATCGGCGGGTTCTTCTGGAAGGTGATGGTAATCACGCCCGGCGCTGCATCCACCTTGACCACACCATAGGGCTTGGCCAGCACCCGCAGGCGGTGCACATCAATCAGCGTTTGCGCCTGAGGGGGCAGCTTGCCAAAGCGATCCACAATTTCTTCCAGCAGGTTGTCTACCTGTTCGGTCGTCTTGGCGGTGGCCAGCTTCTTGTAGAAGCTCAGGCGCAGGTGCACATCGCCACAGTAGTCATCGGGCAGCAGCGCCGGGGCGTGCAGGTTGATCTCGGTGGTCACGCTCAAGGGGCTTAACAGGTCGGGCTCAATACCGGCCTTGAGGCAGCGCACCGCCTCGGACAGCATCTCGTTGTAAAGCTGAAAGCCCACTTCCAGCATGTTGCCGCTCTGGTTTTCGCCCAGCACCTCACCGGCACCGCGAATCTCCAGGTCGTGCATGGCCAAATAAAAGCCGGAGCCGAGCTCTTCCATCTGTTGAATAGCCTCCAGGCGCTGGCTGGCGTGTTTGGTCAGGCTTTCAATATCCGGCACCATCAAATACGCATAGGCTTGGTGGTGGCTGCGGCCGACGCGGCCCCGCAACTGGTGCAACTGCGCCAGGCCAAACTTGTCAGCCCGCGCCATGACGATGGTGTTGGCCGTAGGTACGTCAATGCCGGTTTCGATGATGGTGGAGCACAGCAGCAGGTTGTAGCGCTGGGCGATGAAGTCTTTCATCACCCGTTCGAGTTCGCGTTCGGGCATTTGGCCGTGGGCAACTGCAATACGGGCTTCGGGCAGCAGGGCTTCAAGCTTTTCACGCCGGTTTTGAATCGTTTCAACCTCGTTATGCAAAAAGTAAACTTGGCCGCCGCGTTTGAGCTCACGCAGTACGGCTTCGCGTATCACGCCATTGCTCTCGCTGCGCACAAACGTTTTGATAGCGAGACGGCGTTGGGGCGCGGTGGCTATCACGCTTAAGTCACGCAGGCCTTCAAGCGCCATGCCCAGCGTGCGCGGTATGGGCGTGGCAGTGAGCGTGAGCACATCTACTTCGGCGCGCATGGCTTTCATGGTTTCTTTGTGGCGCACGCCAAAGCGGTGCTCCTCGTCGATGATCAGCAAACCCAGCCGCTGAAAATTGATATCTTTGCTCAGCAACTTGTGTGTACCAACCACGATGTCAATCGTGCCGTCGGCAATGCCTTTGATAGCAGTGGTGATCTCTTTGGCAGACCTGAAACGGCTCATTTCAGCGACTTTGACCGGCCATTTGGCAAAACGGTCTGACAGGGTTTGAAAGTGCTGTTCGGCGAGAAGCGTCGTGGGCGCGAGCAGAGCAACTTGTTTGCCGCCGGTAATGGCAATAAAGGCTGCGCGCAGGGCGACTTCCGTCTTGCCAAAGCCCACGTCGCCGCAGACCAGCCTGTCCATCGGGCGCGGGCTGATCATGTCTTGAATCACCGCATGAATGGCGGCGCTTTGGTCGGCGGTTTCGTCAAAGCCGAAGTCGTTGGCAAAGGTCTCGTAGTCATTGGGTGAATACCTGAAGGCATGACCTTCGCGTGCGGCACGGCGGGCGTAAATGTTCAGCAGTTCAGCGGCGGAGTCGCGGATTTGCTCTGCGGCTTTGCGTTTGGCTTTTTCCCAGGCCGCGCCGCCCAGGCGGTGCAGCGGCGCTTCATCTGCACTGACGCCGGTGTAGCGGCTGATTTGCTGTAGTTGGCTGACGGGGACATAGAGCGTGGCATCTTCTGCATATTGCAGGTGCAAAAACTCGCTCGGTCCCTGGCCCAAGTCCATGTTGATAAGGCCCTTGTAACGGCCAATGCCGTGGGCGCTGTGCACGACCGGGTCGCCCACGTTCAGCTCTGACAAGTCTTTGATCAGTGCTTCAACATCACTGACTTTCTCCTGCTTTTTATTGCGGCGGCGCACCGCCATACCAGCAGCGAAAAGTTCGGTTTCAGTGATGAAGTCAATGTCGCCGTCCAGCCAGCTGAAACCCACACTGAGCGCTGCGGTGGCGATGCCCAGTTTCTCGGGGCTGGTCTGAAAATCCTCTAGAGAATCAAAGGCGGGTGGGCTGACGCCGCTGGCGCGCAAAAAATCAAGCAGGCTCTCACGCCGGCCATCGCTTTCGGCCAGGATCAGCACCCGCTGGGGCGTGTTTTTAATGTGGC
>JBBRYR010000159.1:0-3561 GCA_038237415.1 Burkholderiales bacterium | reverse complement strand
TGTCTGCGGTAGCCGCCCAGTCGGAGCGACGCGTCAAGGTCGGCTTGGCGGTGCCCGATCACGTAGCGCTGTTGCAGGAGATCAACGCCGCAGTCGAGGCCACCGCGCAGAGTCTGGCGCCGGTATTGCAGCAGTTCCGGCCTGTGCAAGCCCTTGCGGCAGAAGGTTCTGGCGCTGCAACCGGGCTTGACCGCCGGCAGCTGGAGGGGGATGTGCAGACGCTGATGGCGCTGCTGCACAGTTCTGACATGATGGCCCTCGAAACCTACGCGCGGTTTCAGCAAGCCTACGCCGCATCGCTGGCGCAGGCGCTGGATCCGCTGGATGCTGCCATGGCCTCGCTGGATTTCGAGACCGCATTGGCACACTGCAAGGCACTTCTGGAGGAGCCTGCTCCATGAATCTGCACCCCCGTTACCAAGCCAACCTGCGCCCTGTTTGGTGGATGTTGCTGGGCTTGAGTGCGGTTCTGGCCATCAGCTGGCTGGCGCCTTCGGTACAGGAGGTCCAAGGCATCGCGGGCTATGTGCCCTTGCATACCCTGATGGAAACCGGCGCCATTGTGGTGTCCATGCTGGTCTTCGGGGTCGGGTGGGGGTCATTCGCCAGGAACCGCCCCGGTAACCTGCTGCTGCTGGCATGCGTCTTTTTCGGGGTGGCGTTGCTGGATTTTTTGCACACAATCTCATTTGAGACGGTGCCAGATTTTGTGACTCCCGGCAGTCTGGAAAAGTCCATCTATTTCTGGCTGGCGGCACGCCTGTTGGCGGCATTTGGCTTGCTGGCCGTGGCGGTGTTGCCGTGGCGGCCCGTTGCGGACGCTGGCTATGCACTGGCACGCTGGTGGGGCCTGCTGGGCGTCTTGTTACTGGTAGCGCTGGTGGCCTGGATCGGCTTGTTTCACGCAGACTGGCTGCCGCGCACCTTTGTTGAAGGGCGAGGACTGACCCCATTCAAGGTGATGTTCGAATATTTCCTTGTTGCCCTGTTCCTGGGAGCGGCCTTCTCCTTTTTGCGCAATATGCGCACCGTGCAAGCCTACGATGTGGTGGGGTTGTTTGCCGCAGTCTGCACCATGGCGCTGAGTGAATTGTTCTTCACCCTGTATTCCAGTGGCACCGACCTCTTCAACCTGCTCGGCCACATCTACAAAGTGATTGCCTACTGGTTTGTCTACCATAGTATTTTTGTCGACAACATCCATTTGCCCTACCAGCGGCTCAATGCCGCGAACACCTTGTTGGAGCAAGAAGCCTATGCGCGCAAGCAGGCCAAGCAGGCCCTGGTGGTCAATGAAGAGCGTTTGCGCATGGCGCTCGCTGCGGGAAACCATGGGATCTTTGACCTCAACGTTCAGACGGGGGAGGCCATTGTCAGTCCGGAATATGCCAGCATGCTGGGCTATTCACCGGACAGTTTTCTTGAAACCCAGGCGGCATGGTTGGCGCGTTTGCACCCGCAGGACCGCGAGGCAGCCGTCGCCAATTTCCGCAGTTATCTTGCGGGCGAAAAGGCGGATTACCGGTTCGAGTTTCGCCAGCGCACCCGCACCAATGAATGGATTTGGGTCCTTTCCACAGGGAAGCTCATCGGGTGGGATGCGGCGGGAAAACCGCTGCGCATGCTGGGCACCCATTCCGATGTAACCGCCCGCAAGGTCGCCGAGAGCCAGCAGCAGTTGGCTGCCAGTGTTTTCACCCATGCCAGGGAGGGTATGGTGATTGCCAATCCCAGCGGAGACATTGTGGATGTCAATGGCATGTTCACCCTGATTACGGGCTACAGCCGGGACGAAGCGGTGGGCCAGAACCCGCGCAGGCTACTCAACTCGGGGCGACACCCCAAAGACTTTTTCGCCGATCGGCAGCGGGTGCTGGACGAAAAGGGCTATTGGGATGGCGAGGTCTGGAATCGCCGCAAGAACGGCGAGGTCTATGCAGCAACCATGACCATCAGCGTGGTGCGCGATGCGGCGGGTGCGTTACAGAATTACGTGGCGTTGTTCACCGACACCACGCTGATGAAGGCGCACCAGAGCCAGTTGGAACACATAGCCCACTTTGATGCGCTCACCAGCATGCCCAACCGCGTATTGCTGGCCGACCGCTTGCAGCAGGCCATGCTGCAGAGCCAGCGCCGCAATCTGTCGCTGGCGGTGGCTTTTCTGGATCTGGATGGCTTCAAGGCGGTGAACGACGCGCACGGTCATGAGGTAGGTGATCAGCTCTTGATTGCCTTGTCCCACCGCATGAAGGCGGCCTTGCGCGAGGGCGACACACTGGCCCGCATTGGTGGAGACGAGTTCGTGGCCCTGTTGGTCGATCTGGAAAACACCCGGGATTGTGAGCCGGTGCTGCAGCGGCTGCTGAAGGCCGCCGCGGACCCGGTTGCACTGGGTGATACGGAGCTGCAGGTATCGGCCAGCGTAGGCGTCACGCTGTACCCCCAGGACGGTGCCGGGGCAGACCAGTTGCTGCGCCATGCTGATCAGGCCATGTACCAGGCCAAGCAGGCGGGGAAAAATCGGTACCACCTGTTTGATGTCGCCCATGACGTGGCGGTACAGACCCAGCGGGAAGACATTGAATACCTGCGCCGCGCCCTGAACCGGCAGGAATTTGTGCTGCACTACCAGCCCAAGGTGAACATGCGTACCGGCGTGGTCATCGGTGCGGAGGCGCTGATCCGCTGGCAGCACCCCGAACGCGGCCTGCTCGCGCCCGGCGCTTTTTTGCCCGCCATGGAGGGGCATCAGTTGAGCGTGGAAGTGGGCGAGTGGGTGATCCATTCTGCGCTGTTGCAGATGACAGAGTGGCGCGCCTTGGGGCTGGACATGCGGGTCAGCGTCAACATCGGCGCCCTGCAACTGCAGCAGGAAGGATTTTCCACCCGGCTGAGCGCGCTGCTGGCGGCCCATCCCACCGTGGCGCCCAGTAGCCTGGGGCTGGAAATTCTGGAAACCAGTGCGCTGGAGGACTTGGCCCATATTTCCCGGGTCATGCATGCCTGTCAGGCCATTGGGGTGCGCTTTGCGCTGGACGACTTTGGTACCGGCTATTCGTCGCTGACCTACCTCAAGCGCCTGCCGGCCGAAATGCTCAAGGTGGATCAGAGCTTTGTGCGCGATATGTTGACCGACGCGGACGATCTGGCCATCGTACGGGGCGTCATCGGGCTCGCTGCGGCGTTTCGACGCAAGGTGATCGCCGAAGGCGTTGAAACCGCAGCCCACGGCCAGATGCTGCTGTCCCTGGGCTGCGAGCTGGCCCAGGGTTACGGCATTGCGCGGCCCATGCCGGCCAGGGAGCTTCCCGGCTGGGTCGCCACCTGGCAACCCGATCCCGCCTGGACAGCTCCTGACAGTTGGGGGCTATAGCGTCAGGTTTTCACCTGATTTCTCGTTACTTACCCAGGGCTTCCCAGCGGTCCAGCGCCGCCAACAACAGGTCGTCGATCTGCGCATTGCGGCTGCTGAGTTGCATGGCCCGTGCGTTGTCGATTGAAAACAGGCTGCCATCGGCCAGAGCTGCGGCAATCGATTGTTGCTCGGTCTCCAGCGAC
>JBBRYR010000158.1:0-3572 GCA_038237415.1 Burkholderiales bacterium | reverse complement strand
GCGGCAAGCTGAAAGAGGGTGCCGAACTGGCCCGGCGTGCTATCGAGAAAGGCGTTGCCTTTGTGCCCGGTGCACCGTTCTATGCATCGAACCCGGATCTGTCCACACTTCGGCTGAGCTTCGCCACGGCCGATGTGGCCAAGATCGAGGAGGGCGTGGGACGGCTGGCGCAGGCAGTTGCCTGACTGGTCCACTGAATCCGCAGTTCAATAACCTTCGGGCAACGCATGACATCCAGACTGCAAGCAGAGACCGCTGAAGCCGAGCGCCTTCGTGCGCTCGTTGACTTCAAGATTCTTGATACCGGGCCGGATGAGGCTTTTGACGAAATAACCCGGCTGGCTGTTCTTCATTTTGGCATGCCCATTGCGTTGGTCTCGTTGATCGACTCCGAACGCCAGTGGTTCAAATCCCGCGTCGGGCTGGATGCCAGCGAGACACCCCGTGACATTGCGTTCTGCAATATTGCCATCCAGTCAGACAGCGTCATGGTCGTGGAAGACGCCTCCCAAGACTTGCGGTTTGCGGACAACCCGCTGGTTGCAGCCGGGCCGCTTATTCGCTTTTATGCGGGAGCCCCGTTGCTTACCGAGGACGGTCGGGCCATTGGCACTTTGTGCGTTATTGACCGGGAACCTCACCAGTTTACGGAGGCGCAAAAAGCGACGCTGGCCGTGTTGTCCCGCCAAGTCGTTGCCCAAATGGAACTGCGCAAGAGAAACATGGTGCTTTCGCAGTCCCTTGAGGCCATGGCGGTAGAAAACGCACGTCAGGAGTTGATTCGCCGTCAAGGTGAGGCCAATCTGGCCTTGCTGGCGGGGTTGGCCAAGCAGGTTCCGGGTGCCTTGTATCAGTTTCAATCCTGCCCTGACGGACGGACGTTTTTCCCGTATGCCAGCGAGGGCATTCAGGAAATTTATGAGGTTACACCGGAGCAGGTTCGCCTGGACGGGGCCCTGGCGTTTCAACGCCTGCACCCGGATGACTTGGCCGCTGTAGCCGCGTCCATCGGTCAGTCGGCTGAAACGTTGCAACCCTGGCATTGTGAATACCGTGTGGTGTTGCCGCAGCAGGGGCTTCGGTGGCGACTGGGGTCTGCCAATCCGCAAAAGATGGATGACGGTAGCGTGCTGTGGCATGGCTTCATCATGGACATCACCGATCGCAAGCATCTGGAGCAGCAGCTCGTCTTCAAAGACCGCTTCATGGAACTGCTGGTCAACAACATTCCTGGCCTGGTTGCCTATTGGTCTGGCGAGCTGCGTTGTAGCTTCGCGAACCAGGCGTTCCTTGACTGGTTTGGCAAGTCCCCTGCCGAAATGCACAACATTCGCATGCAGGACCTGCTGGGCGAGGCGCTCTTCAAGCAGAATGAATCCATGGTTATGGAGGCTTTGCAGGGCAAACCGGCGCAGTTTGAGCGGACCCTGTTAAAGCCTTCAGGCGAGTATGGTCACACCCTGGCGCATTACATACCCGATTGGGACAACGGGCGCGTGCGCGGCTTCTTTGCAATCGTCGCCGATGTCACCGACCTCAAGAAGACCCAGGACCGCCTGGAAGAACTCAATGCATCGCTAGTCGAGCGCACACAGCAGGCGGAATCGGCAAACGCGGCCAAAAGCAGCTTTTTGGCCAGCATGAGTCACGAGATTCGTACCCCCATGAATGCGATTCTGGGAATGCTGGAATTGATGGGCAACACCCGTCTGACCGACAAGCAGAGGGACTATGCCGACAAGGCGGGCGGTGCGGCGCGTGCGCTGCTGGGGATACTCAACGACATTCTGGATTTTTCCAAAGTCGAGGCGGGCAAATTGACGATGGATGTTCGACCATTCAGGGTCGACAGCCTGGTGCAGGATCTGTCGGTCATCATGATGGCCAACATTGGACCCAAAAACGTCAAGATCCGTTTCACCGTGGATTCCGATGTACCACCGTGCCTTGTGGGAGACGACATGCGGCTGCGCCAGATTTTGATCAATCTGGGCGGTAATGCTGTCAAGTTTACCGAGCAGGGCGAGATTTACGTACGCATCCGCGCGGTCGAACGAACGGCACTGGGCTGCCTGCTGGAGTTTTCGGTGCGCGACAGCGGCATCGGAATTGCGCCAGAGAACCAGATTCTGATATTTAGCGGCTTTTCACAGGCAGAGACATCCACCACACGGCGTTTCGGCGGCACAGGCCTTGGCCTGGCGATCAGCCAGCGTCTGGTTAGCCTGATGGGCGGGGAGCTCAAGCTGGAGAGCATTCTGGGCGAAGGTAGTACCTTCTACTTTCAGATATCAATGCCGATCGCGCAGGATTTTGCTGTCGAGCCGGTTTCGGCTGGCCGGTCTGCCCGTGCCATTTCCCGGCGATTGCCTGGCATGCGCATTTTGGTGGTGGAAGATAACCGTCTGAATCAGCAAGTGGCTCAGGAGCTGCTGCAGGCTGAGGGGGCTGTGGTCACTCTGGCCGATAACGGTGCTCTGGGTGTTCGTGCGGTAGCCCATGCAGATCCGGCGTTTGATGTCGTGCTGATGGATGTGCAAATGCCGGTGATGGATGGATACGCTGCCACCCGGGTCATACGGCAGGAACTCGGCCTGACGGTGCTTCCCATCATTGCCATGACTGCGAATGCCATGGCCTCCGACCTGGAGGAGAGTTCCGCGGCAGGTATGAATGCGCATGTCAGCAAGCCTTTTGACCTGGCGCATTTGATAGAGACTATCCTGCACCACACCGGGTTCAAGTCAACGACCCAAAGTGCGCCTGCGGCGGCGGGCCCGTTGCAAGCGCTGGACCGTGCGGCCGAAGCTGGCATCGCGCGATCGCAGGATGACACAATCGATGTTCAGGGCGCGCTGCAGAGAATCGGTGGCAACACCCCGCTATTGGCCCGAATTCTCCAGGATTTCCGGCAGCAGCTGCCGCAGACGCTGAGCGGGCTTGAAGCCCATTTGCAGCAAGACGAAATCGGTCTGGCTCGCCGTCTGGTGAACACCTTAAAGGGAGTCGCTGGCACCGTCGGGGCCAATCGTTTGTCCCGGGCGGCAGCCCAACTGGAAGAAGAATTGGCCAAATCCCCAGCCTCCCCACAGCGGTTGGCGTTGATTGCTGCGCTTGTGGACAACGTGCACACCCTCACGCCGCTGCTGGTTGGCTTGATTGATCATCTGCAAGTGCCTGAGTCAAACGAATTAGCGGGTTCCGTTGCGGACGCGCCAAACTGGCATCAGGCGTTAGGTGACTTTTGCAGGATGCTCAGCACCTCGGATTTTGCAGCGATGGAAGCCTATGCCCAACTGCGGCAGCAATTCGGAAGCCGCTTTCAGAGCCTGTTCCTGGCGTTGGATGGGCTCATGCCGAACCTGGAGTTCGACAAGGCATTGCTGGTTTGCCAGGAATTTGAAAAGCAGCCGATAGCAGGGTCTTGACGGCGGTTGATGTGCCCCGTTGCGGGGACGGCAAAATACCCGTTGTTCCTTTCAAACGCGAATAATTCCCTATGCCGCTGCCTGCCCCCCAATCCCGAACCCATTTGCACACGCGTAACGTTGTCTACCGCGGCTACCACCGTG
>JBBRYR010000157.1:0-3629 GCA_038237415.1 Burkholderiales bacterium | reverse complement strand
TAGCGCAGCTTCATCACCAAAATCGATGCGGCCAAAAACACCGTAATGGCGTTGGCAATCACAATCGGCCAAGCCGCCACCAACACGCCGTAGACCAGCCACAGGGCGACGCCGACGGTGAAGACGCTGTACATGCCCAGCGAGATGCCGCTGACATCCTTGGTGCGAAAAGTTTGCAGGGTTTGCGGCACGAAACTCGCCGTAGTGAGGATCGCGGCAATGTAGCCAATGAGTTCTGATGGAGCCATACCGCGATTATCTCGCGCATCGCACCGGCACGTAGGTCGCGCTGGCTCAGTGCACTGCTGACTCTGCCGCCCCCGGCTTGTTATGCACGGCATATTGGTCGACTAGGGTGGCACTGGCTTCGTTCAGACCTGCCACCTCGACCGGCGTGCCTTCGCGCTTGAACTTCAGCACCACTTTGTCCAGCGCACTGATGGCGGTGATATCCCAAAAGTGCGCGTGGCTCACGTCAATGCGCACCAGTGGCACCACTTCCCGGTAGTCGAATGCACCCGCAAAAGTTTCGGCTGAGGCAAAAAACACCTGGCCCACTACGCTGTAGGTGCGTACGTGGCCCTGCGCGTCAACATGGCTGTCGACGCGCAGCAGCCTGCCAACCTTGTTCGCAAAAAAGATGCCTGAAAGCAACACACCTACGAACACGCCCTTGGCCAAGTCGTGGGTCGATACGGTCACCACCACGGTGGCCAGCATCACCAGCGACGAGCTGGTGGGGTGATCGCGCAACTTGCGGATAGAGTCCCAGTTGAAGGTGCCGATGCTGACCATAATCATGACCGCCACCAGCGCAGCCATCGGAATCTGCTTGACCCAAGGGCCTAAAAAAACCACCAGTATCAGCAAAAACAACCCGGCAACAAGGGTCGACAAGCGGCCACGGCCACCCGATTTCACATTGATCATGGACTGTCCGATCATGGCGCAGCCCGCCATGCCCCCAATGAAGCCGGTAGCGATATTGGCCACGCCCTGGCCTACGCACTCACGGCTTTTGTTGCTGCTAGTGTCCGTCAGGTCATCGACGATCGAGGCCGTCATCATTGACTCCAGCAGCCCCACTACGGCCAGGGTGGCCGCATAAGGAAAGATGATTTTGAGCGTATCCAGATTCAGCGGGACATCGGGCAACAGGAAGATGGGCAGGCTGTCGGGCAGTTGGCCCATGTCACCCACCGTGCGAATGTCCAGCCCCAAAGTCATAGCTACCCCGGTGAGCACCAGAATGCACACCAGGGGCGATGGCACCGCCTTGGTGATGGTGGGCAGACCGTAGATGATGCACAGGCCAGCGGCTGTCATGGCGTACACCACCCAAGTGACGTTGGTGAGCTCGGGTAACTGCGCCACAAAGATGAGGATGGCCAGCGCATTTACAAAGCCGGTAACCACCGAGCGTGAGACAAAGCGTATCAGCGCGCCCAGCTTGAGCCAGCCCGCACCAACTTGCAGCACGCCCGTGAGCAGCGTGGCGGCTAGCAGATACTGCAAGCCATGGTCTTTCACCAGCGTCACCATCACCAAGGCCATGGCACCCGTGGCGGCCGAGATCATGCCGGGGCGTCCCCCCGTAAACGCAATGATCACCGCCATGCTGAAAGAGGCATAGAGCCCGACCTTGGGGTCTACCCCAGCGATGACGGAGAACGCGATGGCCTCTGGGATCAGGGCCAACGCCACGACCAGCCCAGCCAATAAATCGCCTCGGATGTTGGACAGCCAGTCTTGGCGGAATTTGGAAAGGTTCATAGGGGTAGGGATGAACGGCACGCGAATGCTGGTGGCGTTATGAAGGAGCAAAAAAGTGCACTGGTCGCAGCGCGTAAGCGCTGCCCCCAGCGCAATGCGCAATGCGGACGGCACCAAGCGTCTGCGGCCGGTCACCTTGGAAAAAAGCAAAGACGCCGCAGCCAGCCATTATCCCGCACCCCAAACCAAACCAAACCAAACCAAACCAAACCAAACCACATCGCGCGGCGCTGCGTACCGGCATAGGTTGCGGGCAGTTGGCACCCCAGGTGCTCACAGCGAGGAGGATGACCTGCTCAGCACGGGCTTTGTGGCCTGGGGCGTGCGCCGTGCCGTCCGTTCCTCAAAGGCGTTCCTGCGCTAAGCCTATCTTCTGCCAGCCGGCGCAGAGGTTGTCATCCGCATTGCTGATCTGCCCGACTCCACCCTGCAGGCGGTGCGCATGGCGCATGGCGCATGGCGCATGGCGTATGGCAGGAAGCGGCGCGCCGTTGTCTATCCGTTTGCCAGCACGCAGGACCACCCCCAATGACCCTGCCGTGGCGGCCGTGGTGGGTGGCTTTGGCTTGGCGCAGCGGCTGTCACTCGATGGCAGAACACTTGCGTAGTCGGCGGTTCAAAATTGTGCTGTGTGATTTTGAGCCCGAGCCCTTGCCGGCGTATGTGGTGCACCGGCAGGGTGCGGCAGGTGTCGCACAAGGTTCGGGCGTTCATCGCCTTGGCCGTGGCGCGGCTCAAGAACGATCCTTTTTTAAACGGAGGGCGTTCTTCGTGTGAAAGGCCATCGCTGTGCAAGCTACCCAAGAGCCAGAAACCCACTCGGACCAATCACGTCACAATCACTCCCATGAAAGCTCCTCCCCGACTCCAATCCCTCATTGAAGAGGGTCTCATCGACACCGTCGTGCGCCAGCTCATGAGCGGCAAAGAAGCCATGGTGTTTGTCGTGCGCACCGGCGACAACACGATGTGCGCCAAGATCTACAAAGAGGCCACGCACCGCAGCTTCCGCCAGGCGGTGGACTACACCGAAAACCGCAAGGTCAAGAACTCGCGCTCGGCCCGCGCCATGGCCAAAGGGAGCAAGTTTGGCCGCCAGGAGCAAGAGGCGGCCTGGCAAAGCGCCGAGGTCGATGCGCTCTACCGCCTGGCCGCTGCCGGCGTGCGCGTGCCGCAGCCTTACAACTTTCACGATGGCGTGCTGCTGATGGAACTGGTGACGGATGCCAACGGCGACGCCGCCCCGCGCTTGAACGATGTGGCCTTCACGCCCGCGCAGGCACAGGCCCACCACGCCACCCTGATTACCGAAGTGGTGCGCATGCTGTGTGCAGGCGTTGTGCATGGTGACTTGTCAGAGTTCAATATTTTGCTCGGACATGAGCCCGGCCAGGGCGAGGAGGGCGGCACGGACAGTCCGGTCATCATTGACCTGCCGCAAGCCATTGACGCGGCAGGCAACAACCACGCCAGCCGCATGCTTTTGCGCGATGTGGCCAATCTGCGCGGCTTTTTTGGCCAGTTTGCGCCTGAGCTTCTGCAAACCCAGTATGGCCTGGAGATGTGGGACCTGTACCAGCGCGGCGTGCTTTACCCGGACACTCCGCTGACCGGACGTTTTCAGCTTAAGGCTGGGGCGGTAGACATGAGCAGCGTGATGCGGGAGATTGATGATGCACGGGCGGAGGAATCAGCGCGTCGCGTACGGATGCAAACCTGATGAGCAACTGTTCAACGCCGGCTCGAAACCACAATCCCGCCAACAATCAGCAAAAACGCGACGGCGTGATAGATATGCGGCAGCTCGCCCAAAAACGCTGCGGAAAGCAGTGCGGCAAACAAGGGTGTGAGGTTTG
>JBBRYR010000156.1:0-3684 GCA_038237415.1 Burkholderiales bacterium | reverse complement strand
TAGCCGTAGCCACCCAGGGTCTGGATGGCGGCGCTGCACACCTTCTCGGCCATCTCGCTGGCAAACAGCTTGGCCATGGAAGCCTCTTTCAGACAGGGGCGACCGGCATACCTAATAGATGCAGCGTGCCAGATGAGCTGGCTCGCAGCTTCCAGTTTCGTGGCGCAGTCTGCCAGCCTAAAGCCGACGTCCTGTTGGATGAAGATCGCCGTGCCAAAGCTCTGGCGGTCTTTGGCGTAGGCAATGGCCACATCCAGCGCGCTGCGGGCCATGCCCACGCTTTGCGCGGCAATGCCAATGCGCCCGCCTTCCAGCCCGCCCAGGGCGATGCCGTAGCCTTCGCCCTCTTTGCCAATCAGGTTCTCAGCCGGGATGCGGCAGTTGTCAAAATTGATCTGCGCGGTGTCGCTGCTATGCTGGCCCAGCTTGTCTTCCAGGCGCGCCACCACATAACCGGGTGCCGTGGTGGGCACGATGAAGGCGCTCATGCCCTTCTTGCCCGCGCCCTTGTCGGTTACCGCAATGACGATGGCCACATCGCCGTTTTTTCCGCTGGTGATGAACTGCTTGACGCCGTTGATCACATACTCGTCGCCCTCTTTGACGGCCGTGGTGCGCAGGCTGGACGCATCGCTGCCCACATGCGGCTCGGTCAGGCAAAACGCGCCCAACATTTGCCCCTGCGCCAGGGGAACGAGCCACTGCTGCTTTTGCGCCTCGGTGGCATAGCGCATCAAGATGGCGTTGACCGGGCAATTGGTGACCGATATCACCGTGCTCGTGCCGCCATCGCCCGCCGCAATTTCTTCCAACACTAGCGCCAGCGTCAGGTAATCCATATTGGCGCCGCCATACGCCTCCGGCACACAAATGCCATAAGCCCCCAGCGCCGCCAGCCCCTGGTGCGCGTCTTTGGGAAAGTGGTGCTCCTTGTCCCATTTGGCCGCGTTAGGCCACAGCTCGGCCTGTGCAAAGTCGCGCACCGCGTCGCGCACCATTTCTTGATCAAGCGTCAACAACATAAGCGTCTTTCTCTATCTTCTTTACCAATGAACACCACGATGCCGCGAACTCGCCAAAGTGCGGGATGCCGGGCGCCGATTTCTGGGCCTTTGAAAGCATGAGGCCCCCGGTATCCCACGCTTTGGCAGGCAAATAAGCCCGGAGCCCCCGTATAACCTGCGCGAGCAGCTACAAAACTTATAGCATCTCAAGAGCAACCGCAGTCGCTTCCCCCCCGCCAATGCACAAAGTTGCCAGCCCCTTCTTGAGCCCCCGCGCCTGCAACGCGTACATCAGCGTCACCATGATCCGCGCACCAGACGCGCCAATCGGGTGCCCCAGCGCACACGCCCCGCCATTCACATTGACCTTCTCATGCGGCACGCCCAGCTCCTTCATCAGCGCCATAGGCACCACGGCAAAGGCTTCATTCACCTCCCACAAATCCACATCGCCCACCGCCCAGCCCGCTTTGGCCAGGGCTTTTTGCGTGGCGCCCACGGGGGCCGTGGCAAACCACTCGGGCTCCTGCGCATGGGTGGCGTGGCTGACGATGCGCGCCAGCGGCTTGCAGCCCAGCTTGGCAGCGGTAGACGCCTTCATCATCACCAGCGCTGCAGCGCCGTCGCTGATGCTGGAGCTGCTGGCGGCGGTGATGGTGCCGTCTTTTTTGAACGCGGGCTTCAAGCTGGCAATCTTGTCCAGCCGGGCTTTGCCGGGGCCTTCGTCGATGCTGATGACGGCATCACCGCTGCGGGTTTTGACCGTAACCGGGGTTATTTCAGCCTCAAACGCTCCTGATTTGATAGCTGCTTGCGCACGCTGCACGCTGGCTGTGGCGAACTTGTCTTGTTCTTCACGGGTAAAGCTGTACTTGGCAGCGCAGTCTTCGCCAAAGGTGCCCATGGAGCGGCCGGGCTCGTAAGCGTCTTCCAGGCCGTCGAGCATCATGTGGTCAAAAATGCGGTCGTGGCCAATGCGGTAACCGCCGCGCGCCTTGGGCAGCAGATACGGCGCGTTGGTCATGCTTTCCATGCCACCGGCCACCAGCACCTCGTGGCTGTCGGCGATCAGCATGTCGTTGGCGAACATGGCTGCGCGCATGGCCGAGCCGCACATCTTGCTCAGGGTGACGGCGCCGGCGCTCTTGGGCAAGCCGCCCTTGAAGCCCGCCTGGCGCGCAGGCGCCTGGCCTTGGCCCGCCATCAGGCAGTTGCCAAACAGCACTTCGGTGACCAACTCGGGGTTGATGCCTGCACGTTCGACAGCGGCCTTGATGGCTGCGCCACCCAGGTCATGCGCGGCGAGGCTGGAAAAGTCGCCTTGAAAAGCCCCCATGGGGGTGCGGGCGGCGCCCACGATCACGATGGAATCAGACATGGTTTTTCCTTGAATGGGGTTGAGACTTCAACAAACGAACTTGAAACGGACTTGACGTTTACGTAAACGTCAATTGTGACAGAAACTGCTGCAGGGAGGCATCCATGTCCAAGGGCTCCTGCGTCCAGCCGCTCCATTTTCAATCAGAATGTCGACGTGTTCCCCTTGTCTGCTTGCCCCCCTGTGCCCTCGCCCGTTGCTCCCCAAAACGGGCATGCGGTGTTGCGCCTGCTGAGTGCACTGCTGACTGCACTGCTCCTGACGGGTTGTGCTGACCTGGGGTATTACCTGCAGTCCGTCACCGGGCACCTGGAAATGATGCGTGCGAGCACGTCCATAGACCCGTTGCATGACGACCCCCACACGCCCCAGCAACTGCGGGACCGACTCGCACTCTCACAGCGCATTCGGCGCTTTGCGGTGACGGACCTGGCCCTTCCTGACAACGCCAGTTACCGGCGCTATGCCGACCTGAAGCGGCGTGCGGTGGTGTGGAATGTGGTGGCAGCACCGCCGTGGTCGCTCACGCTCAAGACCTGGTGCTTTCCGGTGGCGGGTTGCGTGGGCTACCGCGGGTATTTCGATGAAGCCGAGGCCCGGGCACTGGCCACCCAACTGCGTACAGACGGGCTGGAGGTAAGCGTCTATGGCGTGCCGGCCTACTCCACCCTGGGCTGGATGAACTGGGCGGGTGGCGACCCCTTGCTCAACACCTTTATCCACTACCCTGAGGGAGAACTGGCCCGCATGGTCTTCCACGAACTGGCGCACCAGGTGCTGTATGTGAAGGACGACACGCGCTTCAACGAATCGTTTGCCACGGCGGTGGAGCGCATTGGCAGCGCACGCTGGATGGCACAGCACGCCTCCACCCAGGCCCGGGCCGAATTCGCCGCACTGGAGTCCCGCCGCGCCCAGTTTCGCGCCTTGACCCAGTCCACGCGACGGGCCCTCGAAGCCCTTTACCAAGACGGCGAGGCCGCGGAAGCACCGCCGAGCGAAGCCCGCCTGGCCCGCAAAGCGCAGGTCATGCAGGATTTTCGTGCCCAATACGCGGCACTCAAAACCACATGGGCTGCGGACTCCAATGCGCCGGCCCTGGCCTTTGGCGGCTACGACGCGTGGGTCGCCAGCGCCAACAATGCGTCCTTTGGCGCGCGCGCGTCCTACGATGACCTGGTGGCCGGGTTTGAGGCCTTGTTTGCGCGCGAATCCCAAGGCGCCACGGGAGCGCTTGCCTGGCAGCGGTTTTACGATTCCGTCAAACAACTGGCGGAACTGCCACGCCAGCAACGTCTCGAC
>JBBRYR010000155.1:0-3705 GCA_038237415.1 Burkholderiales bacterium | reverse complement strand
GATGAACCGCATCAGCCGTCAGCATTTGCAGGAGTTTGGCTTTGAGCCCGACGCCAGCGTGCTGGCCGAGCGCATGGAGATTCCGGAAGACAAGATCCGCAAGATCATGAAGATCGCCAAAGAGCCGATCTCCATGGAAACGCCCATTGGTGATGATGATGACAGCCACTTGGGTGACTTCATTGAAGACGGTGCCAACACCGCGCCCATGGAAGCCGCAATGCAAGCGGGCCTGCGCGATGTGGTCAAGGACATTCTGGATAGCCTGACGCCACGCGAAGCCAAGGTACTGCGCATGCGCTTTGGTATCGAGATGACCAGCGACCACACACTGGAAGAAGTGGGCAAGCAGTTTGACGTGACGCGCGAGCGCATTCGCCAGATTGAGGCCAAGGCGCTGCGCAAGCTCAAACACCCCAGCCGGTCGGACAAGCTGCGCAGCTTCACCGACAACCTGTAAGGGCACCAAACCCATGGCGACCAGCCAGACAGACATGCACGTGTTGGCTGGGTCATGGGTTGGCCGGTGGCGCGTTGGCGCTCACAGGTTGCCCCTTACCGTTGGAGCGGGATGGGGCGGTACCGGACGTGCAGTAGTCGTTGGCCTTACGGCCAAATTTCGCGCAACCTTTTAACGTCCCGCTTTGGTCGCCCGCTCCTTTACAAAGCCAAATGCGAACTGCAGAACCTCCTCCAGGGAGAGCTCAATGGCGTGGCGCTCCTGTTCCGTCAAATAGAACATCAGATCGACATCATGGCGCACGTACCGCGCGGGAAGACGATTGAGAGCAACGCAGGCCACATCTCCCAGCATATCGGCGGTGAAGTCAGGATAGCCCTCAGCGCGGCGAGCCACCTCTTCAAATACGAGGCGCTCGTAGTAGTTGTGGACTTGCTCAAAATTAAACACCATGAAAGTCTCCAAAGGGCGCCACATGGCGCCGACCTGCGCAACCTTAGCATCTCCATCGTTTGCTGACAAGGCGCCAACGGCCAATAAAGTCAGCTATGAAACTTGTAGCATGAAGAAAACTGCGATATAGTTTCGACTGATTTAATATCCTGAGCGATAAACTGCCACAGCGGTCAGATGGGCCGCTCAGTTGGCCGGCCAGAAACCGCATTGAGGAGAGGTAGTTAATGAGTTTGAAAGAATCGGCCGTGATTGGCCAGTTGCTAAGTTTGCTGGAATCACGCTATGCCATGCGTGTGCTTTGGGCGCTACGCGATGGGCACGCCCAGACATTCCGTTTGCTTCAGGACAGCGTTGGAGGCATCACTCCGAACACCCTGAACACGCGAATCAAGGAACTGCGTGAAGCGGGCCTGATGACGCACGGTAGCGATGGCTACTCAGTAACCCCCATGGGCACAGATTTGCTCAAACGATTGGGCGACCTGCAGGCGTTTGCGGCCAAATGGGCTAGCGGGCAAGCCAAGAAAATCAAGTAACTCCTCCCGTTAAGGCCGTTCAGGTCTTACAGGAAGCAAAGACAGGCACAGCCTGTCTTTTTTTGTCTGCGGCATAATTTAATGCTTTCGGGAATGCCCCTCAGCCATTCGAGTCGCCGCATTCCACCTCACTTACAGCACAAAGGATCTGCCATGCAAACTACCGCCACGGGACTCCAGTTCATAGACACTACCGAAGGCTCGGGCCCGGTCGCCACCAAGGGGCAAAGCGTCACGGTTCATTACACCGGCTGGCTCTACAACAACGAAGTACAGGGTGCCAAGTTTGATTCCAGCAAAGACCGCAACGATCCATTTGTGTTCAGTCTGGGTGCTGGCATGGTTATCCGTGGCTGGGACGAAGGTGTGGCCGGCATGAAAGTGGGCGGCGCACGCACCCTGATCATCCCGGCAGCGCTGGGTTACGGCGCTCGTGGCGCGGGTGGCGTGATTCCCCCTAACGCAACCTTGAAGTTCGACGTGGAATTGCTGGGCGTCTCGGGCTGATCCCTGACGCATTCAGGATTGCTTTTTGCAATCTCGCGCGACAAAAACGTCGCGCGCCCCTTGAACTGCATTTTTGAGCCCCCACTTTCAGTGGACAAGTTCAACACCCGACGCACCACGCATGTCTGACAACCCATTCCAACCCAATCAAGCCGCCGCCGGCGCAGCCCAGTACCAAAGCACCGAAGATCTGGTGGCCGCACAGCCCCCCCAGGGAGTCGATGCTTTGGTTGATGCTCAGGCGGAACTCGCCGCACTGAAGGCCAAAAGCAGTGACCTTGCAGACCAGTATCTGCGGGCCAAAGCGGAAGCTGAAAACGCCCGCCGGCGCGCAGAGGAAGAAATCTCCAAAGCACGCAAATTTGCCGTGGAAAGCTTCGCCGAGAGTCTGCTGCCCGTCGCCGACAGCCTGGAGGCGGGTCTCGTCATCAAGGACGCCACGCCCGAGCAGATCCGTGAAGGTGCGCAGGCAACCCTTCGCCAGTTGACCGCAGCCTTGGAACGCAACAAGGTGGTGGCCATCAATCCGGCGGCAGGTACGAAATTTGACCCACACCAGCACCAGGCCATCAGCATGGTGCCCTCGGAACTGGAAGCCAATACCGTGGTCAGCCTGCTGCAAAAAGGCTACTCGATCGCGGACCGCGTGCTGCGCCCCGCGTTGGTGACCGTTTCGGCCCCGAAATAAGCGGATCGGCCGGTTTGAGCGCCAACCCGCTTGGCCTCAGACGGTCTGATTACCCAACCGGTACTTGAAATACACAAAACAGTCTTCAAGTTACCACCATCTGAATTTTTCAAAATAGCAGGAGTAAATCATGGGAAGAATCATCGGCATTGACCTCGGCACCACCAATTCGTGCGTAGCCATCATGGAGGGCAATACGCCCAAGGTTATTGAGAATTCAGAGGGTGCGCGCACTACGCCGTCCATCATTGCCTACCAGGAGAACGGTGAGGTTCTGGTGGGTGCGTCAGCCAAGCGCCAGTCGGTGACCAACCCCAAGAACACTTTGTACGCGGTCAAGCGCCTGATCGGCCGCAAATACGCGGAAAAAGAAGTTCAAAAAGACATCGATCTGATGCCCTACAAGATTGCCGCTGCCGACAACGGCGACGCATGGGTCGAAGTGCGCGGTAACCGCATGGCGCCCCAGCAGGTCAGTGCCGACATTCTGCGCAAGATGAAGAAAACTGCGGAAGACTACCTTGGCGAAGAAGTGACCGACGCCGTCATTACTGTGCCTGCGTACTTCAATGACGCACAACGTCAAGCCACGAAGGATGCCGGCCGTATCGCCGGTCTGGATGTCAAGCGCATCATCAACGAGCCTACCGCTGCTGCCCTGGCTTTTGGCCTGGACAAAAACGAAAAGGGTGATCGCAAGATTGCCGTGTATGACTTGGGCGGCGGCACCTTTGACGTGTCCATCATCGAAATCGCCGATGTTGACGGCGAAAAGCAGTTCGAAGTGTTGTCCACCAACGGTGACACCTTCCTGGGTGGCGAAGATTTCGACCAGCGCATCATCGACTACATCATCGCCGAGTTCAAGAAGGAACAAGGCGTGGATCTGGGCAAAGACGTACTGGCACTGCAGCGTCTGAAAGAAGCCGCCGAGAAAGCCAAGATCGAACTCTCCAGCAGCACGCAGACCGACATCAACCTGCCTTACGTGACCGCCGATGCGTCGGGTCCGAAGCACTTGAGCGTCAAGCTGACCCGTGCCAAGCTCGAATCCCTGG
>JBBRYR010000154.1:0-3754 GCA_038237415.1 Burkholderiales bacterium | reverse complement strand
TCCGGCCAGCGCCAGACCGACCAGGGCCAGAGAGCCAGGTTCAGGCACTGGCTGCGGGTCGCCAGTGATCATGTCTTGGGCGCCTTTGGCTTCCAGCGTCATCGCGTATTGCGCTTGCAGGTCATTCACATGGGCGTTGGCGGCTGCCGCGCTGAGCAAGTTCCACCAAGCCTGGGTCGGCGCATCCAAATTGCTGGCCTTGAACGAGCCTGAAGTCAGGCTCCAATTTGAATCCGTGTCATATTTGCTTTCCCAAATGCCCAGCTGAATTGCCGCACCGAGATACGGGTCGGTGATGTGCACCCAGGCAAATTTGTCAGTCCAGGTATTGGTGTTGCCATGGAGTACATAGTCGACTGCGCCCAAGAAGTTCAAAGTGCGCTGTGTCGGTCCTTTGTAATTGATGGTGTAGTCCACATCCCAGTTGCCGCCGATATGCTCATACAGGTCATAGCAATACATGTACAGATTGCCGATTCCATCTACGAAAACGCTGGGCTGTACGTCAACCAGCTTGCTGGCCGTTCCCTGAAAACGACCCGCCGCGACGTACGCAGACTGCTCGGCACTGCCTTGTGCTTGACCCGGGTAATAGATGCTGACCGCGTCGTAGCCACTGCCGGTCATTCCACTGAAAATGTTGCTGTCAAACTTGACGTGCACCGTGGCCGCCTGCGCCATCGTGAACCCGGCAACAGCAAGCAACGCAACGACGGTATTTTTGATTTTGGAGAACATGTTGAATCTTTGTGAACCTTGAGAATAGTAAGTACAAAGCAATAGTCGGGCCATGCTTGCAAGCCATTGATTCAATTCACTTTTTTCTATAAATGTAAATATTTTCGACATCAGTGGAAAGAATTCCGACATCCGTTGCGGAACTATTTCACACTTTGCAGCAACTGCAAAAAGCCACTGCCAATGCCAATCACCCGGTGCGCGCTGACGCTGACGCTGACAAGCGGCGTGGGGGCGTGGGGGCGTGCAGCTCACACAGCCGCGCCCATCTCACCGCCAGATCCAAATATGAAGCCTTTCATCAAGCCGTCGGTGAGTCCCAGGGCACTCATGCACCGGGATGGGATAGAACGTCTGCCTTTAGAGCGCTCGAAGAAAGTGGATACAGACATCGTCGCGCGGTTCACCTTGGCTCCGACTTGTAGCAGACCGCATTTGGTCGGTTGCCCAATAAGGACACGCCGGGTCGAAGAACCACCTCCGCCTCTACCAACATCCGCCACCAATGGCCGGCAGCCCGCTAGAAATTAGGCAGCAAATAGCCCTCCAGCCCCCGTAAAATATGCGCAAGCAGCTACAAAAGATATAGCAAATGACCACTCCTCCCGACCACGGCAAACCACCCTCCACTTTCCGCCGCGCGGCACCCCCACCCGGGCGCGCACCCGCAAGCCGCACCGCCATTCCCGCCGGGCAAGCCAACACGGCGGCCATCGGCCCCAACGGCACCATGCGCCTGAACAAACGCATGGCCGAGCTGGGCCTGGCCTCGCGCCGCGAAGCCGACGAATGGATTGGCAAGGGCTGGGTCAAGGTAAATGGAACAGTGGCCGAAATGGGCATGCAGGTGCGCCCGGACGCGCGCATTGAAGTGAACAAGCAGGCCCAGGGCCAACAGGCCAATCAGGTCACCGTGCTAATTAACAAGCCCCTGGGCCTGGTCAGCGGTCAGGCCGAAGACGGTCACGAGCCCGCCATCACCCTGGTGCAGCCGCAAAATCGTTGGAGTGAGGACAACGCCCGCTTCTTCTTCCACCCTAGCCAGCTCAAAAGCCTGGTGCCCGCCGGGCGGCTGGACATTGACTCCACCGGCCTGCTGGTGCTGACGCAGGATGGCCGTGTGGCCCGCCAGCTGATTGGCGAAGACGCGGTGATGGAAAAAGAATACCTGGTACGCGTGGTCTACACCGGCACCGAGAATACGGCGGCGGCCCTGTCGGCAGCAGCCACCTACGGCGGCAAAGTGACCCAACTCAGCCGCATTGACGATGACGACCCCATCAGCACCGATGTGCAGTCGGTTTTCCCGGCCGACAAATTGCGCCTGCTGCGCCATGGCCTGAGCCTGGACAACCAGCCCCTCAAGCCAGCCAAGGTGGAATGGCAAAACCCCGAACAGCTGCGCTTTGTGCTGACCGAGGGGAAAAAACGCCAGATCCGCCGCATGTGCGAACTGGTAGGCCTCAAAGTCGTCGGCCTGAAACGCGTGCGCGTGGGCAATGTGATGCTGGGCAACCTGCCCGTGGGCCAGTGGCGCTACCTGGCGCCGCACGAAAAGTTCTAGAACCATCCTGCAGCGAGGACGTCCATGCCAAAGAAGCCCATCAAGCCCCACAAGCACCTGCACCCGTCCGACATGCGCGCGGTGGTCCAACTGGCCACGCAGGCGACCCAGGGCGTGGCCCGCATGGCCGAAGGGGTTCACCAGTCGATCTGGAACACGCTGGGACTGCCCGGCGGCCCGGACCAGACGGCCCGCGGTCTCACCGGGCTGGTCTACCGTACCGTCAACGGGGTCACGCAACTGATCGGCAAGGGGGTGGAAGCAGCCCTGATCCGACTCGAGCCCTTGCTGGGATCGGCGCTGGACGCGCCCGCCGGGACGCCCCAGCGCGAAGCCTTTCTGGCCGCACTCAACGGCGTCATGGGCGACCACCTGGCCGAGACCCACAGTCCGCTGGTCACCCGCATGACGCTGCGCTACCAGAACCAGGCACTCGACTGGCAGGCGCCGACGCCCCTGCCCGCGGCCACCGGAAAAGTCCTGCTGCTGATCCACGGTCTGTGCATGAATGACCTGCAGTGGCACAACCCGCCCAGTGGGAGCGACACCCCGGCGGTGGACCACGGCGCGACGCTGGCAGCCAGTCTGGGCTACACACCCATCTATGTGCGCTACAACACCGGCCTGCACACCTCACAAAACGGCCATGAACTCAGCGCCCAACTGGAGCAACTCGTGGCCCACTGGCCGGTGCCGTTGACGGAGATCACCGTCGTCGGCCACAGCATGGGGGGCCTGGTTACACGCGGCGCATTCCACTATGCCCAGCAGGATGCTTTGCGCTGGCCGCAGTATCTGAAAAACATCGTGTTTCTTGGCACGCCCCACCATGGCGCGCCGCTCGAACGGGCGGGCAACTGGGTTGACGTGATTCTGGGCAGCACGCCCTACACCAAGCCATTGGCCAAGCTGGGCCAATTGCGCAGTGCCGGCATTACCGATTTGCGTTACGGCCATGTGCTGGATGTGGACTGGGAAGGCCACGACCGTTTTCGCCGCAAACCTGACAGCCGCCAGCCCCTGCCCTTGCCAGAAGGGGTGGCCTGCTATTGCGTTGCGGCCACCACAGCCGCCCAACCTGGCACGCTGGCCGACCGGCTGATAGGCGACGGCCTTGTGCCACTGAAAAGCGCGCTGGGACAGCACGAAGACCCACGCCGCCAGCTGGTGTTTGCCCCCGAATCGCAGTGGATCGCCTTCAACACCAGCCACATGGCACTGCTCAGCAGCCCTGCGGTGACGCGGCAACTGGTGGCGTGGCTGACCCCGCGCTAAGCCCACAAGCTGGAAATAGGCAGCGCCCAAAGCCCCTCACCCAAGGGCAGGGTTTGTGTTCCGTCGTACAAAATGACTCCCTGCCTGAAGGAGGCTCCTGCCAAAGCGGCAAACCGTTTGAGGCCCCGTAAGTCGCTGGCCCCAACCGATGCTGCCGCCTTAACCTCCACCCCCACG
>JBBRYR010000153.1:0-3767 GCA_038237415.1 Burkholderiales bacterium | reverse complement strand
TTCATAATAAGTCCATGCCCAGTGTCGCATCCCAGCATCCCTCCATCGGCCTGCTATTGACCGGCGGTGGCGCGCGCGCGGCCTACCAGGTGGGCGTGCTGGAGGCCATTGCCGACATCCGGCTGGCCTGCGGCGCGGCAGATGCCCCCAACCCTTTCCCCATCATTACTGGTACGTCGGCCGGGGCCATCAACGCGTCGGCGTTGGCGTGCGGTGCTGACAACTTTGACGCCACCGTCCGGCTGATTGCCCAAACCTGGAAGAATTTCCATGCAGATCAGGTCTACCGGGCCGACAGCCTGAGCATGCTGCGCTCGGGTGCCACCTGGATGACCTTGCTGTCACTGGGATGGCTGCTGGCCAAGTGGCGCCGGATCAAGCCACGCTCCTTGCTGGACAACGCCCCGCTGGGCGAGTTGCTCACCCGGCTGGTGCCACTGGACCGCTTGCCCGAGCTGATTCGTACGGGCCACGTACAGGCCCTGGCGGTCACGGCATCCAGCTACAGCTCAGGCGACCACATCACGTTTTTCGAGGGCGACAAACGGCTGATGCCCTGGGTGCGCAGCCAGCGTCTGGCCGTGCGCGACCGAATTACCCACGCCCACCTATTGGCGTCCAGTGCCATTCCTTTTGTTTTTCCCGCCACTGAGTTGCACATCAATGGCGAAGGTGAATATTTTGGTGATGGCTCGATGCGCCAGTCCGCGCCGGTGGCGGCAGCCATCCACCTGGGAGCTGAACGCATTCTGGTCGTGGGCGCCGGGCGCATGCACGAACCCAAGAACGAAGCCCATTTGCACACCACCAGCGCCTACCCCAGCCTGGCCCAGATTGCAGGGCACGCCCTGTCCAGCATTTTTCTGGATTCACTGGCGGTGGACGTGGAGCGTGTGCGCCGCATCAACCAGACCATCAAGCTGGTACCCGAAGAATCCCGCAAAGCCAGCGCCCTGCGGCCGATTGAGCTGCTGGTGATTGCCCCGAGCCAGCGCATTGACGCCATTGCATCGCGCCACGTGGGGGACCTTCCGCATGCGGTACGCACCATGCTGGGAGGCGTGGGGGTGTCGTCCCGCAAGGCGGATGTCAAGGGTGCCACGCTGGCCAGCTACCTGCTGTTTGAGACGGGTTACACCAGTGAATTGATGGCATTGGGCTACGCCGACGCCCAGCGTCAACGGGCGGAGGTATGCACCTTTTTCGGCTGGACGGACCCGGAAGCTGCCGCCGCCATCAGCACACTGCCTGCGCCGCCGCGCATCGAGCGCCGCCGGGACCCCCTGCGCCTTCGGTAGCCGACTGTTTGGGACGCCCCGGCCCCAAGACTAAAATCGCGGCAGTCTCTAGAAAGCCGATTCCCGATGCCACGTCAACTTTTCGTCACCACCGCCCTGCCCTACGCCAATGGAAATTTCCATATTGGCCACATCATGGAGTACATCCAGGCCGACATCTGGGTGCGTTTCCAGCGCATGCACGGCAACGTGGTGCACTTCGTTTGCGCCGACGATGCCCATGGCGCACCCATCATGATTGCCGCCCAGAAAGTGGGCAAGACACCCCAGCAGTTTGTGGCCGACATTGCGGCCGGGCGCAAGCCGTATCTGGACGGCTTTCACATCAGCTTTGACAACTGGCACTCCACTGACGGGCCAGAAAACCACCAGTTGGCACAAGACATTTACCGCGACCTGAAAAAGGCCGGACTGATCAAGACCAAGGTGATCGAGCAGTTCTTTGACCCGGAAAAGAACATGTTCCTGCCCGACCGCTTTATCAAAGGCCAGTGCCCCAAGTGCGGCACCATGGACCAGTACGGCGACAACTGCGAATCGTGCGGTGCCGTCTACGCCCCCACCGAGCTGATCAACCCCTACTCGGCACTGAGTGGCGCCACGCCCGTGCTCAAGAATTCCGAGCACTACTTTTTCCAACTCTCCGACCCGCGCTGTGTGGAGTTTCTGGAAAGCTGGACAGGCGAATACGGCCACCTGCAAAGCGAGGTTTACAACAAGATCAAGGAATGGCTGGCGCCCAACGCCGAAGGCATCCGCGAGCTGGGCGACTGGGACATCAGCCGCGATGCGCCCTACTTCGGAATTGAAATCCCCGATGCACCAGGCAAATACTTTTACGTGTGGCTGGACGCACCCATTGGCTACCTCGCCTCGCTGCAGAACCGCTTTGCCAAGCTGGTCGGCAATGCAGAGCAGGGCGCGGCCGACTACAAGGCCTTCATGGCCGATCCTGCCACCGAGCAGTACCATTTCATTGGCAAGGACATCATCACCTTCCACACCCTGTTCTGGCCGGCCATGCTGCATTTCAGCGGCCGCAAAACGCCCAATGCCATTTTTGTGCATGGCTTTTTGACCATCAACGCCGAGAAGATGAGCAAGAGCCGTGGCACGGGCCTGGACCCGCTCAAGTACCTCAGCCTGGGCATGAACCCCGAGTGGCTGCGCTACTACCTGGCGACCAAGCTCACCCCCCGCAACGAAGACATCGAATTCAGCCCCGAAGACTTCATGGCACGCGTCAACAGCGACCTGGTGGGCAAGTACATCAACATCGCGTCGCGTGCGGCAGGGTTCATCAGCAAGCGCTTTGGTGGCCAGCTGGGTGCTATTTCGCCCGATGGCGCGGGTTTGCTCGACACCTTGCGCGAAGGTCAGGACGCCATTGCCCAGATGTACGAGGCCCGTGAATACGCCAAAGCCCTGCGCGAAACCATGCTGATGGCGGACCGCGTGAATGCCTACGTAGATTCCAACAAGCCGTGGGAACTGGCCAAGAAAGAAGGCATGGACGCCCGCTTGCACGACGTGTGCACCGTCTGCATCGAAGCCTTCCGGCTGCTCACCATCTACCTCAAGCCTGTGCTGCCGTTGTTGGCCGCTCAGGTGGAAGACTTTCTGCAAAGCGGGCCGCTGGCATTTTCCGCTGCCAGCACAGCGCTGCCAGTGGGTCACCGCATTGGTGACTACAAACACCTCATGCAGCGGGTCGACATCAAGCAACTTGAAGCATTGTTTGAGGCGGCAGCCCCCGTGGAATCTGCGCAAGAAGCTATAAAAACAGTAGCATCATCCACCGAGACAGTGACCCATGGTGCACCCGGCGGCGAGGTGCTGGCGCCCACCATCAACATTGACGACTTCGCAAAAATCGACCTGCGCATTGCCAAAATCGTGAACTGCGAAGCGGTCTCTGGCTCTACCAAGCTGCTGCGCCTGACCCTGGACCTCGGCGAGACCAACGATGCGGGAGAACCCACCACGCGCAACGTCTTCAGCGGCATTGCCAGTGCCTACCAGCCAGAAGAACTGATAGGCCAGCTCACCGTCATGGTGGCCAACCTGGCGCCGCGCAAGATGAAGTTTGGCATGAGCGATGGCATGGTACTGGCCGCCAGCCACAAAGACGAGAAGACCAGCCCCGGCATCTACATTCTCAACCCCTGGCCGGGGGCTTTGCCTGGAATGCGGGTGCACTGAGCGACCCACGTGAACCTGCCTGCATTCGAGTTTCGCCCCAAACTGCTGAGTGCACTGCACGGCTACAACCGCCAGCGCCTGCTGGGCGACGTAGGGGCCGGACTGACCGTAGGAGTGGTTGCATTGCCGCTGGCCATGGCATTTGCCATTGCCAGCGGGCTCAAACCCGAGGCGGGCCTGTTCACCGCCATCATTGCCGGCCTGCTGATCTCGATACTGGGTGGCAGCCGGGTACAGATTGGCGGCCCGGCAGGTGCTTTCATTGTC
>JBBRYR010000152.1:0-3768 GCA_038237415.1 Burkholderiales bacterium | reverse complement strand
GATGCAGAGCGTGCGTCAAATTACCACCGGCAAACTCTTTGGCAGCGCCCACGGCAAACTCGATGGGTTTGGTAATCTGGCGGGTGATCCAGACCGCCATCGTGGCAGCCAATGCAACGGTCAGTCCCAGCAACAATACAACGCTCCACTGTGAACCGGTGTAGGTCCGCTGAGCACCCACATACGCGTCATCGGCCCCTTTCGAATTGAGCGAAGTCATCTCACCGATGTTCTTGGACAGCAAACTGAACGCCGCTCGCGACTCGCCATTCAACAATTCAGTGGTAGCCTGCGCCTCCGCTGGCCCGACATCGGACAGGGCCAATAATTTGGCACTGATTGTGTAATACGACGCAAGGTCTTTGCCGAACTTTTCCCAAGCCTGTTTCTCGGCTGGCGTATCCACCAAAGCTTCGAATTTCTTGCCGACACCGGACAGTTTCGTTTTGTCAGCGGCAATGCGATCCGCTTCCGTTTTCTTGTCTTCTGCAACGACAGCCATGGCATGCTGGGTCTCTGCCTGGCGGAAATCATTCAGCAAGCCCTGCATTTCACCCACATATTTGATACTGGGCAACCAGTTGCTTGCCATCTCCTCGGTATTGGCATTGATGCGTGCCAACTGCACCAAGGCAAAACCGCCGATTGCTGCGGTCAGCAGCACCATCACGAAAAATGCGAGGCCCAACTTGACACTTATTCTGGTGTTAGAAAAATTCATGTGTAACCGTTCCAAAGACAAAAAAACAGGGTGTTGCGCGTCAAACCGGATGGGTTGAAACAAGCCCCATCTCGGCGCTGCTCACCAATGCCTCAATGTTCATGACAATCAGCATGCGATCGCCCACGCTGGCCAGCCCGACAATAAAGCGCGATTCAATTGGCGATTCAAACTGTGGCGCAGGCTTGATGGTTTTTGAGTCCAGCGTCACCACATCGGACACGGCATCAACGACAACTCCAATCACCGATCCACGCACGTTGAGAATGATGACGACGGTGAACTCGTTGTATTCAACCTTCGCGATGCTCAGCTTCAGCCGCAAATCAGCAATGGGAACAATAACGCCGCGCAAGTTCACCACGCCCTTGATAAAGCTGGGGGAGTTGACCATTCTGGTGGGCTCTTCATACGAGCGGATCTCCTGCACCCGAAGAATGTCGATGGCGTACTCCTCGTCGCCCAGACGCAAGGTCAGGTACTGCCCGGAGTCGGCGATCGGCTGATTCGGGATTGTTGCCAGACGGTCCAGAGAGGAAGATGCTTGCATAGTTTCCATCGATTTTTCCTTGAAGGCGACGATGCGCGGTGTGCAGCAACGAGGCCGAATGATCATACACGGCGACCTTTGGAGTCACCCATGTGACCCGAATCCTGATAAGACCCCGAATTGCACGCCTGATACCCGGATGGGCGATATCAATCCCTGCTAATGTGTTGACCAGTACCACTTCCCGCTCGCCCTCACAGGCCGATACCCGTTCATGGCAAATGTGCGAAAACAAGATAACAGTGAGCACCACAACCCGCCCAGCGCATTGCTGGTCGCGCTGGAGCTTCGTGCCGCCTTCGAATTCTGGACGGTGCTGCCAAGCTGGCCCGCCCTGATGCGTGCTCCGACCGGAGATGGTCATTCGGTCATTATTTTTCCCGGGCTGTCGGCCAGTGATGGCTCCACAGCGCCGCTTCGCGGCTATCTGCAAAGTCTCGGCTACGACGTGTCCGGCTGGAACCAGGGACACAACTTTGGCCCACGTGCCGGCATTATGGAAACGGCCAAACGACAGGTGATCGACACGTTTGAAGCCACCGGCAACAAGATCAGTCTGATTGGCTGGAGTCTGGGTGGCATCTACGCCCGGGAACTGGCCAAGGAGTTACCCCATTGTGTGCGTAGCGTGATCACGATGGGAACGCCTTTTTCCGGTTCGCACCGGCGCACCAACGCATGGCGATTCTTCGAGTTGGCGAGCGGGCAGGACATCATGGCAGCAACCCAGAAATTTGATCTACCGGCTGCGCCGCCCATGCCGACCACGTCCATCTACTCTCGAACCGATGGGGTCGTGGCGTGGTCAGCCAGCATCCAGCAGCCCTGCAAGCAAAACCCCCATACCGAAAATGTGGAGGTTTATGCCAGTCACGTGGGCCTGGGCGTGAACCCCAGCGCCTGGTGGGCTGTCGCCGACCGATTGGCGCAACAACCCAAACAGTGGAAGCAGTTTGACCGCACGGCCGGCCTGCAGCGGCTGATCTATCCAGACCCCAATCGCTAGACGCCTGGCGCCCAAAAAAAATAGCGCCTGACGGACTTCGCAGGCGCTATTTTTTTGATAGCTGCCCGCGCAGCATTCACGGGGGCTAAGGCCAATTTTGGCCACTAAATTACAGGACTGGGTGTCAGGGCATTGCAGCTAACGTCCGGCCCAAGCGCCCGTCCCTTTCAGGGGTTTTGCTTGTTGTAGTTGGCAATACCGTCCAGGATTTCCTTCTTGGCAGAGTCCAGACCTTCCCAGCCCAGAACCTTGACCCATTTGCCTTTTTCGAGGTCTTTGTAGTGCTCGAAGAAGTGCGCAATGGCGTTCAGGCGCATCTGGTTCACATCTTCAATTTTTTGCCAGTGGGTATACATTGGCAAGATCTTGTCGGTCGGCACCGCCAGCACTTTTCCGTCCACGCCGGCTTCGTCTTCCATCATCAAGATGCCAATTGGGCGGCACGGCACGACCACACCGGGATACAACGGGTATGGCGTGATTACCAGAACGTCAACCGGGTCGCCATCACCACTGAGGGTTTTGGGCACATACCCATAATTGGTCGGGTAGTGCATGGCCGTAGTCATGAAACGATCCACAAACATGGCACCCGATTCCTTGTCAACCTCGTACTTGATCGGGTCGGCGTTCATCGGAATTTCGATGATGACATTGAAAGACTCAGGTACGTTATTGCCAGGTGTGACTTTGTCCAGGGACATGTGTTTACTCCGCTTTGTAGGTGTTTTGTGCCACGAGGGGCACCAGGGTCAGGGTGGGCCAAGGCTCGAGCCTAGGATTAACCCTGATTTTACTGACGCCCGCCTTGCGCTTCCAGAAAAAGCCATTTTTTCAAGTTACAGTCCGCGAGTTGGCCAATCGTCTCTCCCATGGGAATCACGAGGAAGCAACGCAGCGGGGTACCGTTAGCGTGGCACCCTTCCCTAGCGAAACAACATGAGGAGAACTATTTATGACGGGCAACTCAGCGCTGATTCTCGCGCTTGTTTGCGGGCTCATTGCCGTAGGTTACGGCTTTTGGGCTCGCAGCTGGATTCTTTCCCAGGACGCAGGCAACGCACGCATGCAGGAGATTGCAGCCGCTATTCAAACGGGTGCCGGCGCTTACCTGGCGAGGCAGTACAAGACCATTGCCATCGTGGGCGTGGTACTGGCCATTCTGATCGGCGTTTTTCTGGACCCCTTGAGTGCCATTGGCTTCGTCGTAGGAGCCGTTTTGTCAGGCGCCTGCGGTTTTATCGGCATGAATGTGTCCGTTCGCGCCAATGTGCGCACAGCGCAGGCTGCCACTCGCGGCATTGGGCCCGCTCTGGACGTCGCTTTTCGTGGCGGTGCAACCACCGGAATGCTGGTGGTGGGCCTGGGCCTGCTGGGGGTGACGGGCTTTTTCTGGGTCCTTGTCGGCAATGGCAATCTGACCCCCGACAAAAATCTGGTGCAACTGCTCAATCCACTGATCGGTTTTGCTTTCGGATCGTCACTGATTTC
>JBBRYR010000151.1:0-3769 GCA_038237415.1 Burkholderiales bacterium | reverse complement strand
CGGCGTCCACACCGGCGGTCTTGCCTTGGGTGAGAGTTTGCACATCACCGAGGCCACCGTCGGGTGACACGGTGGCGCAACCCGCCAGCAGGGTGAGCACGGCAGCCGCACAAGCCAATTGTTTGAATGATTTCATGGTGTAGCCCCCGTCTTACTTGCGTCAGGCGCTATTGTTTTAGTAGCATTTTGCGGCTTGGGAGCTTGTGCAGACTCCCAGCGCAGAATGTCGATGTGGCCGCGTTTGAACTGGCCTACGTCGGCGTTGGCCTTTTTCCAGTCGGTTTCTTCCGCCAGGGTGCCAGTGGGTGTGTCGACAAAGACCGAGCGGTAGAGCACAGGGGGTGCATAGGCGGTGGCTGACACCACTGCGGCGATAGCGGTGATGTCAGGCGAAGGTGGCGCAACGGTTTGCGCTCCAGCGCTTGCATGGGCAAGAGCAAAAGAACCTAGTAATGCGATGAGAAAAGTGTGGCGTCGGGCTTGGCGAAGGTGCACGAAAAACTCCAAAAACGAGACATATTCCGCTGCAAACAGGCGTTACCTGTTCACCGCGGACGGACTACGGGATTGGGAGTCAGGAAATCGGTGGTTTGAAGCCGGGCGCAGGTGCTGCGCTGGTGAACGCCGCGGTGGACAACATTGCCATGTGGTAGTGCAATTGACGCAACACAGGGATTTTATTTTCATCTGTGAGTGACACAGATTGGCAGACTTGGCAAACTATGCATGCGTTGCAATGGTCTTGTTCCGTATCTTGACCGCTTGTGACGTCCATGCGCTGAACTGTGGCATGGTCAGGGCAATGAACGCTGCGCTGGTTAGCCGCTGTTGCGACCATTTGCGCCGTCATCATGTCACCCGCCCAACTGCGCAGCGGCAGCAAGGCAATCATGAGGGCGAGTAGAAGAAAGCGCATCGTTAAATCGTACCGTAAAAAAGCCGATTAGGTTGACGCAAAGCAACCCCGACAGCAATGTAATTCCGCGGTTATCTCTCTGTGAGGTTGGGCTACTTTTGGCAGCCGGACTGCAAGTCCGAAAGGTTGATGGAAATCAACGTTATCCCTCGTGAAATATAAGCCTATTGCTATCAATATAGTAGCGATATCATTTTTACCGAGGCAGCGCTGACGCAGTCCAATACAGATACTTTCTACACCATCTTCAAAGCTGACGGGAATGTAATGTTGCCGTCATTTATGTGGTGACGCGGCGGCTCTAGACTGCACCTCAGAGCTTTCCAACGTGTCCCATAGCAGGAGCTGAACGATGCAAGCTGTGCAAGAAATGAGTCGCCGCCGCTCGGTGAGTGGACGTTTTACAAAAGGTCGGGTTTGAGGTCAGTGTCTATGAAACGGGCAACACCGCAATGCGTGCGCAATTGGGCATACCTGCGAAGCTGGGCTCCTGCCAAACCGCGCGGGTTTCCGGCTATGTGCTGGAGGGATATGTTCCGGTGCGTGAAATACACCGCTTGCTGCTCGAAAGGCCCAAAGCGGCAGGCTTGGCAGTACCCGGCATGCCGGTGGGTTCACCTGGAATGGATGGCCCCATTTACAACGGCCGCAAAGACCCCTATGCCGTGCTGCTGGTGCAGCGCGATGGTAGTGCATCGGTTTACCAAAATTACGACCTATAGGAGCGAGACAAGATTAAGCAAGTCTCTCACTTCACCACCCGGCGCGGCTTGATTGCGGCCAGCGGGTTTGGCGGTCTCAGTCTGTACGGGCTGTGAGCCGCTCATGGTGCGGCGCCTACGCCACTGCGCTGCTGGGCTTAGACAAGCAGCATGCAAGCATCCACTTTGAGGACCCAGTTGCCTCCATGGAGAAGCCCGCAGCCGGTGCCCACAGGGCCCATGGCGGTAGCACAACCGGGCCCAGTTCAGAGAAGTTCAGTCGCATGACGACCGAGTTGGTCGAGCTCTACCGCATTTCTGACGGTAGTGTGTACCCGCGCCGACAAGCCATGGACCCTGCACCTGCTACCCCTGCGGACCCGCACGCCGGGCATGACATGGCAAATATGCCTGCCCCAGACATCAGCGCCAACAAAAGATTACCTCAACTCGGCGCTTGGCGCCGTCAAGCACGTCGACAATTTCGTCAAATGCTGACGTCGGGCGCATCCAAACTGTGTCGCCAGAATCACCCTGGCAAGGCCTATAGAGAATCCCAGCTTCCAACGTATCCTCAATGACGCAAGCGCCGACCAAGGTGTATCGCCCGCCCCTATAGTGCCGCAACGCTGCGCCAGGTTGAAGAAGCGGTGGTATGTTCGTGATCATTGGTTTGTGTGCATAAGGGGGCTCATTGCACCAAGCCAAGCGACAAATCATCGTCACTATGCAAACCATCCATACCCATCATCAGATTGCGCAATTGAAATCAGAGCGGAGGCGTGTCAATGACTTTGCATCACCGTTGAACAAATAATTACTGAGCAATGGGTGTTGTTTCGGTGGAGGTTTTGGCTTCGGCTTTCTTTTCAAGTGGTGGGTTGATCCAGGCGGCGGTGGGTAGTTTGGCTGTCACAGGTCGCTGACCTTTGAAGCGCTTGGGGTTCCTGGCAAAGGCCGCATCCAGACTAGCCTGACGGGTCGTTATCAAGTCTTGCGCCAAACCATGGTGAACGCTGTGGGGTGTCATGTGAGCAATGCCGCCGTGGCGGTGCGCGTTGTTGTACCAGGCGAAGAAGGTTTGGCAGTGGGCCCGGGCGTCCTCGATGGAGCCAAAGCGCTCGGGGAAGTTGGGGCGGTATTTGAGCGTCTTGAACTGCGCCTCTGAATAGGGGTTGTCATCCGACGTATAGGGACGGCTGTGGCTCTTGGTGATGTCCAAATCGACCAGCAGACTGGCCACCGGCTTGGAGCGCATGCTGGAGCCTCGGTCTGCATGCAGACTGAGTGTGCCCGGCGCGATGTTTTGGCGCTGGGCGGTGTCCTCAATCAACTGTTTGGCAAGCTCGGAGCATTCCCGCTCGGCGATGAGCCAGCCCACCACGTAACGGCTGAAGATGTCCAGGATCACGTAGAGGTGGAAGTAACTCCACTTGGCGGGCCCCTTGAGTTTGGTGATGTCCCAAGACCAAACCTGGTTCGCGCCGGTAGCCAGCAACTCGGGTTTGGCGTAGGCAGTATGGCGGCGCTGGTGGCGGCGTTCGCCGCAGGCACCTTGGGTTTTGAGCAGGCGATACATGGTGCGCACGGAGCCCAGGTAGCAGCCCTCGTCGAGCAGCGTGGCGTGCACGCTGGCAGGGGCCGTGTCGGCAACGCGCTCGCTGCCTAAGGTGTTCAGCACCAGTTGACGCTCGGCCGGGCTCAAAGCCAGTGGTGAGGGGCGCGGTTGGCGTGGTGCTGGTGGCCCCATGATGGCAGCGCACAGAGCGCGTAGCCGTTGGCGACGCAGTTCACCTCGCGTGCTTCCCAGCGCCCTGCAGGCCATGGCTTCGCCCGTCGTGGGAATGAGTTCAATGACGCCTTGCATCAAGTGCTTTCTTCTGGCGGCGTGTCCAGCGTGAGGCCTATCAGCATAGAAACTTTTTTTTGGACTTCAATAATGAGCAGCGCCCGGTCCAACTGCTTTTGCAGGTTCAGCTTCTCACGCGTAAGAGTCTCCACGCGACGTGCTTGGGCCAATTCAAGATTGGGTTTTGGCCCACGCTTCTTTACCTCCAGCGCCGCCTGGTCTGCCGCACGCAGTTGCTGACGCCAGTTGGACAAATTCGATGAGTAGATGCCCTCACGACGCAGCAGCAAGCCGACCTCGCCG
>JBBRYR010000150.1:0-3901 GCA_038237415.1 Burkholderiales bacterium | reverse complement strand
TCCCGGTTTTTCGTGCGCTACCCCAAGATGCTGCTGGCCACCCTGGCAGTCGCGCTGATACCGGCCTTGTATGCGGTTATCTACCTCTCTGCGGTGTGGGACCCCGCGGCCAACACCGGCGCCCTTGCCGTGGCCCTGGTCAATCTGGATGAAGGTGTGGAGTACCGGGGGTACGTTTTCAATGTGGGCGCCGAGGTGATCTCCCGGCTCAAGAAAAGTCACACCTTCGGCTTCAAGGACTACACCGACGAGCAACAGGCGCGCCAGAGCGTGCGCCAGGGCAAGCTCGCGTTTGCCCTGATCATCCCCCGGGATTTCAGCTCCAACGCCATTCCGGGGGCCGAAGCGGGCGGTGGAAAGCTGGTTATTCACACCTCGGAGGGCAACAGCTTTGAGAGCGCCAACCTCGCACGCCATTTCGCCCGCGAGCTGGGACACGAGGTCAATGAAAGCCTGAACGAGCGGCGCTGGGCACTGGTGCTCTCCAATGCGACCGGATCCCAGCGCAGTGTGGAACGCCTGCGTGATGGGGTTGACCAGCTGCGCAACGGAGCCCAGGAACTCTCCTCTGGAGCCGACCAGACCGCCACCGGTGCGCGTGCCGTCACCAAGGGTGCCGGGCGACTCAACGATGGCGTTGGCCAGATGACATCCGGCGTGCGGCAGTTGGGCACCGGGCTGCGCACCATGGAGGCGCGACGACCGCCGGACGCCGACCTCACCCGGCTCACTACCGGGGCAGAAGCACTGGCTGCGGGCCATGAGGAACTGGGCCGGGGCCTCACAGAACTGAAGGCCGGATCGCAACGCATCAAACTGGGGGTGGAAACCTTCAAGGATGAAACCAGCAGCAGTTTCCTGGTCACCAATAAGGTGACCGAAGGCGTCAGCCAGCTCGCCAGCAGCGTCTCCCAGCTGGACGACGGGCTGGCGGCCGCAGGGGACGCGCAGCAAAAACTGACGGACGGAGCTGGCCGGCTCAGCACCGGCGTTGGCTCGCTCGCCAGCGGCGTACGCGCACTGGGCAGCGGCATGCGAACCATGATCAGCAAGCTGCCCGACGAAAGCCAGCTCGACGGGCTGGACGATGGTGCCGGTGAGCTGATGGCTGGCACCGTCGCTGTATCGGACGGTACACAAAAGATCAAGGCCGGCGCGCAGCACTTAACGGAAGGGCTCAATCTGCTTTCCAGTTCTTTGCCTGCGGCCGTGCCCAAGCCCGACGGAAGCGCACAGGGGCTGGCCAACTCCGTAGAGCCCCATGTAGAAGTGGATGCCATGGTTCAGAACAACGGCAGCGGCTTTGCGCCCAATGTCATTCCGGGCGCGCTCTGGCTGGGGGCTGCGATCGCAGCTTTCCTGATCAATGTCCGCGTGCTACCCCGCCATGCACAGTCTTTTTCAACATCCGCGCAGTTTCTTGGCAAGTTCTGCATTCCTGCCATCGTGGTGGTGGCGCAGGCCCTGCTGGTGCTGTTGACCGTGCAGTATGTTCTTCACATGCACATCTTCCAGCCCGCAGTATTCGCGCTGACACTGGTGATTGCATCGCTTACTTTTCTGTGCATCGTGTTCGCCCTGACCCGCGCATTTGGCGACGCTGGAAAAGCGCTGGCGATGATCTTCCTGGCGGTGCAACTCTCCTCCTCAGGCGGCATTATTCCGGTGGAGCTCAGTGGGAGCGTGTTCGTGAACATCAGCCCGTGGCTACCGCTAACCTGGGTGGTCAGGGCTCTCAAGGCGAGCATGTTTGGCGCCTACGATGGCTTGTGGCAGCAGCCCCTGTTACTGGTGGGCCTGGCAGGTGCCGCCGCCGCCGCGCTGGCGGCCACAGTGGGCCGATGGCGGTATGTGCGACACACAGCCATGCGACCGGCGATTGACTTGTGAAGTGTGGACATCACACACGTCGGTGCTCTGGCGAACAGACCGGGCTCGCTATAGCCACCACACTAGCCGGATGATTCCATGCCCGACTCCCGTCGATCAAAAGACCGATGCTGCATCGGATTTGACCTTACCCCGCGCTTCTGCCGACCCGCTTTTCCTGACTACACCGCGCGTATCCACCTTTTTTGGCACCCAGGGGCTCACCAATGCCAGCGGGTTCTTCTTCGAGCGTGATGAGCGGCTGTACCTGGTCACAAGCCGCCATGTGGTGATCGACAAGGCAACGCAGCATGCGCCTGATCGTCTGGAAATTGAGTTGCACGTGGATGCCAACGATTTGACCCGCTCCGTGCGCTTTTCCATCCTGCTGTACGAGGACGGAAAAGCGGCATGGCGGCAAGGCCGCGACGCGGGCGGTGACATTGACGTGGCCGTGCTGGAAGTGGACCGCAGCCGTTTGCCGGCCTCTGCCGTCATCCATGCGTTTACGCCAGCGCATCTGGTGAAGACGTTTGCGCAAGTGCCCGTGGGCGAAAGCATTCTGGTAGTGGGCTTCCCGCTGGGTTTTCACGATGCCGTGCACCACCTGCCGGTGCTGCGCCATGCCGTCATAGCATCGCCTTTCGGCATCCGCTTTCAGGGACAGGGCTTTTTTCTGACCGATGCGCGTACCCACCGTGGCATCAGCGGTGCGCCCGTGGTGTTGCGCGATACATCGCAGGGACCAGACGCCATGGCCCTGCCCTGGAAACTGCTGGGGGTGCATTCCTCCCGCATGGACATGGGAAACCGTGACCTGGTGCTGGACGAGTCGCTCGGCCTGAATTGCGTCTGGTACGCCGACATCCTTCTGATGCTGACCCGTGCAACCCGCTGACAACCCACTGACCGTGGCCTTGACCCCGCGCGGAATGGCCGACCTCTTGAAGGCAACCCTGCATGCCTGGCTGGACGACCGCGCACCCACGATGGGCGCAGCTTTGGCCTACTACACGCTGTTCTCGATGGCGCCGCTCTTGCTCATTGCCATCAGTGTCGCGGGCGCAGTGTTTGGGCTGGACGCCGCACGCGGCGAAATTTTGGGACAACTTTCCGGCTTGCTGGGCAGGGATGGGGCGGCGGCCGTGGAAAGCCTGCTCAAGAGCGTACAGCGCAATGACCAGTCGGTGATCGGCACCACGGTGGGCATTGTGCTGCTCTTGCTGGGTGCGACAACCGTATTTGCCGAGTTGCAGGATTCGCTGAACCGCATCTGGAAGGTGCCAGCACCAGGCCCCGCCCCGATGGTGAGCAACTTCCATGGAGGCTGGCTCTTGCTGCGCACGCGCCTGATGTCCTTCGGCCTGATTCTGGGAATCGGCTTTTTGCTGATGGTCTCTCTGGCCGTGAGCGCTGCGCTGGCAGCATGGGGCCGTTGGTGGGCGCCCGTGTTCGGTAGCTGGGAGGCGCTGCTGGTGTTGGCAAACCATGCCTTCGGTTTTGTTTTGACCGCGACTCTGTTTGCCCTGATCTACAAGTACATGCCGCGCGAGCGCATCGGCTGGTCTGACGTCTGGCTGGGCAGCGCAGTGACCGCCTCGCTGTTCACTCTTGGCAAGGGCGCCATCGGCTGGTATATCAGCGGCAGCGGCGTAGCGTCCGGCTTCGGCGCGGCCAGTTCCATCGTTGTATTGCTGGTGTGGGTGTACTGGTCGGCACAGGTATTTTTGCTAGGCGCTGAATTCACATGGGTCTTTGCGCACCGGTTTGGCTCGCGGCGGGTTACCTGACAAGATTCGACTGCGCGCGCGGTACATATCCGGAAAACCGCAAAGACTGTCTGATCAAGAAAATGCAAAAAGGGCGCGGTGTCCAAGACACCGCGCCCTTTTGCCAGGTTACCCAGGAATTAATTCGCAGATTGGGCCGCGTATTTGGCTGGGAACAGCGCGCTGAGCTTCTGGCCGGTAGCAGGCTCGATCACATTACCGCTGTTGCCAGCGTGTTGGGCTTGAACCAACTCGGTACGCAC
>JBBRYR010000149.1:0-3917 GCA_038237415.1 Burkholderiales bacterium | reverse complement strand
CACTTCCAGCATGTTGCCACTCTGGTTTTCGCCCAGTACCTCACCGGCACCGCGAATTTCCAGATCGTGCATCGCCAGGTAGAAGCCGCTGCCCAGTTCTTCCATGGCCTGAATGGCATCCAGGCGTTGGCTGGCCTGCTTGGTCAGACCTTCCAGATCGGGCACCATCAAATAGGCATAGGCCTGGTGGTGGCTACGCCCCACACGGCCGCGCAACTGGTGCAACTGTGCCAGACCGAACTTGTCGGCGCGGCTCATGACGATGGTGTTGGCCGTAGGCACGTCAATGCCGGTTTCAATAATGGTGGAGCACAGCAGCAGGTTGTAGCGCTGGGCTACAAAGTCGCGCATTACGCTCTCCAGCTGACGCTCGGGCATCTGGCCGTGGGCGACTGCAATGCGGGCTTCGGGCAGCAGTTCTTCCAGCTTGGCGCGGCGGTTTTCAATCGTTTCCACTTCGTTGTGCAAAAAGTAGACCTGGCCGCCGCGCTTGAGCTCGCGCAGCACGGCTTCGCGGATCACGCCGTTGCCTTCGGTGCGCACAAAAGTTTTGATGGCCAGGCGGCGCTGGGGTGCGGTGGCAATCACACTCAGATCGCGCAGGCCTTCCAGCGCCATGCCCATGGTGCGGGGAATGGGGGTGGCGGTCATGGTGAGCACATCCACCTCGGCGCGCAGGGCCTTCATGGCCTCCTTGTGGCGCACGCCAAAGCGGTGTTCTTCGTCGATGATGAGCAGACCCAGGTTCTTGAAATGCGTGTCCTGGCTCAGCAGCTTGTGGGTGCCCACCACAATGTCCACCGTGCCATCGGCCACGCCCTTGAGGGCTGCGGTGATCTCTTTTCCCGAGCGAAAGCGGCTCATCTCGGCAATCTTGACGGGCCATTTCGCGAAACGGTCGGTCAGCGTCTGGAAATGCTGCTCCGCCAACAGCGTAGTGGGCGCCAGGATGGCCACCTGCTTGCCGCCGGTCACGGCGATGAAGGCAGCACGCAGAGCCACTTCGGTCTTGCCAAAGCCCACGTCGCCGCAAATCAGGCGGTCCATGGGGCGCGGGCTGATCATGTCCTGAATCACGGCGTGGATGGCGGCGCTCTGGTCGGGCGTCTCGTCAAATCCGAAATCGTTGGCAAAGGTTTCGTAGTCGCTGGGCGAGTACCGGAAGGCATGGCCTTCGCGCGCGGCGCGGCGGGCGTAAATGTTCAACAGTTCGGCCGCGCTGTCGCGCACCTGTTCGGCGGCGCGGCGCTTGGCTTTGTCCCATTGGCCGGAGCCCAGCCTGTGCAGCGGAGCCTCGTCGGCGCTCACGCCGGTGTAGCGGCTGATCAGCTGCAGCTGGCTCACCGGCACATACAGCGTGGCTTTGTCCGCGTATTCGAGGTGCAAAAACTCCTGCATCTCGGGGTCGCCATTGGCCAGTTTGTTACCCAGGTCCAGGTTGATCAAACCCCGGTAGCGGCCAATGCCGTGGGCGGAGTGCACCACGGGGTCGCCCACATTGAGCTCGCTCAGGTCCTTGATCAGTGCTTCTACGTCGCTGACTTGTTCCTGCTTTTTGCGCCGGCGCGTAGTGGGGCCGGCTACAAAGAGTTCGGTTTCGGTGACCAGGTCGATAGCGTGCTCTAGCCAGCTAAAGCCCGAGGCCAGCGCGGCGGTGGCAATGCCAAATTTCTCGCTGCTGGTCTGAAAGTCGAGCAGCGAATCGAAAGCCGGCGGATTGATTCCACTGGCCCGTAAAAAGTCCAGCAGACTTTCGCGGCGGCCATCGCTCTCGGCCAGCACCAAAATGCGGTTCTGGGTGTTGCGTGCGTGGGTCTTGAGTCGGGCCAGCGGGTCGTCGGTGCCGCGCTCGACCGTGAGCGAGGGCAGGCGGGCGATATCGACATAGTCGGTGGCCTGCGTCTCGGCCTGCACAGGTTTGAGCGCCAATTGGGCATAGTCATTGGCGCGGGCAAAGAACTGCTCGGTGCCCAAAAACAGGCTCTCAGGCGGCAGCACCGGGCGCTCGGGGTCGCCGCGCACCAGGCGGTAGCGGTCCTTGGTGTCTTGCCAGAAGTGCTGAAAGGCACCTTCCAGATCGCCATGCAGCACCACGGTGGCATCGGCGCCCACGTAGTCGAATACGGTGGCGGTTTCTTCAAAAAACAGGGGCAGGTAGTACTCAATGCCCGCTGTGGCCACGGCGTTGCCGATGTCTTTGTAGATGCGGCTCTTGGTGGGGTCACCCTCCAGCAGTTCGCGCCAGCGGCTGCGAAACTTGGCGCGGGCGTCGTCGTCCATCGGGAATTCACGCCCGGGCAGCAGGCGCACTTCGGGCACCGGGTACAGGCTGCGCTGGCTGTCGGGATCGAACGTGCGGATGCTGTCGATCTCGTCGTCAAACAAATCCACCCGGTAGGGCACGGCGCTGCCCATGGGAAACAGGTCGATCAAACCGCCGCGCACGGCATATTCACCGGGGCTGACCACTTGCGTCACGTGGCTGTAGCCCGCCAACGTGAGCTGGGCCTTGAGCTTGGCCTCGTCGAGCTTCTGCTTGACCTTGAACTGGAAGGTGTAGCCCGCCAGGAAACTGGGCGGTGCCAGGCGGTAGAGCGCCGTGGTGGCCGGCACAATGATGACGTCGGCGCCGGTTTCCTTGTCGCGCTGCGAGATGCGCCACAGCGCGGCCAGCCGTTCGCTGATCAGGTCCTGGTGGGGAGAAAACGTGTCGTAGGGCAGGGTTTCCCAGTCGGGGAACAGGGCGCAGCGCAGGTTGGGCGCAAAAAATGCAATTTCATCCAGCAGGCGCTGCGCGTCGCTGGCATCGGCGGTAATCACCGTCATGGGGTGGCCGGAGGCTTTCTCGCGCTCGCCCAGGCGGGCCAGCAGCATCGCATCGGCAGAACCTGCGGGCCGGGGCAGGGTGAAACGCTTGCCAACGTGTAGTTTAGGGAGATCCATGGATGGTTTGGGTGCCCGGCAAACCGCTTATCGGGTCGCCGCAGCGGGGGATTGTGTGAAATGAATGGCTTCGATTTTAGAATGGGGCACACCACCATGACCGACACCCCTCCAAATTCCCACCCTGAAGCCCGTATTTGGGCCCTGATTCCCTGTGCCGGTACGGGCTCCCGCTCGGGTGCAGACGGTCCCAAACAATACCAGAGCGTGGCCGGCAAGCCCATGGTGCTGCACACGCTGGCGGCTTTCAGGTTGGTGCCCCAGCTGGCTGGGGTTCTGGTGGTGGTGACAGAGGGAGACCGGTTCTTTGAATCGGTGAATGCTACTGTTTTGATAGCTGCTTGTGGAGGTTCTACGAGGGCTAGAAGCGTATTCAATGGTCTAAGTGCGCTGCTGGAGCGGGGTGCAGCCCCCGATGACTGGGTGATGGTGCATGACGCTGCGCGTTGCCTCATCACCCCGGAACAGATCCGCACCCTGATGGACGCCTGCGTGACGGACGCCGTGGGCGGCTTGCTGGCGGTCAAGTTGCCCGACACGCTGAAGCGTGAAGTCGGCGGGCGCGTGGCCGAGACCGTGGAGCGTGGCGACAAATGGCTGGCGCAGACGCCGCAGATGTTTCACATTGACGCATTGATGGCTGCGCTGCAGGCGGCGGGCGACGCGGTGACCGATGAATCCAGTGCGATGGAGTTCGTGGGCAAGCCGCCCTTGCTGGTGGAGGGTAGCGCGCAGAACTTCAAAGTGACCTACCCGCAGGACTTTGCGCTGGCGCAGTCCGTGTTGCGGGCGCGGGCGAAGACGCCCCAATCTATGAAAACAGGGACACCATGACATTCCGAATTGGCGAAGGTTGGGATATCCATGCCCTGGTGGAAGGGCGCAAACTGATTCTGGGAGGCGTGGAAATTCCCCACAGCAAGGGCCTTTTGGGGCATTCGGATGCGGATGCGTTGTTGCACGCGATTACCGAT
>JBBRYR010000148.1:0-3944 GCA_038237415.1 Burkholderiales bacterium | reverse complement strand
CCAGTAGCCGCCAGCGGCTGGCGGGTGCGGTGAATGCGGAGCTGACGCGGCTGTATTGGAGCGTGGGCAAGCGCCTGCACACCGAGGTGCTGGGCGGTGCTGACCGCGCCAAGTATGGCGACCAGCTTGTCAAGCGCGTGGGCGATCAATTGGCACAAGAATTTGGCCGTGGTTTTGAGGCTAAAAACCTGCGCCGCATGGTGCAGTTTGCACAAGTCTTTGCCGAGCCCGAGATTGTCGCGACACTGTCACGACAATTGAGCTGGAGCCACTTTGTCAACCTGCTACCCCTCAAAACCGAGCCAGCACGCCAGTTCTACGCCCAGCAGGCCGCAAGCCAAACCTGGAGCGTGCGCGAGCTGCGCCAGCAGATAGAACGCAAAGCCTTCGAGCGCACCGAACTCGCCAGCTTACAAGCACCTGCCACAGTTCAAGCTCCCACCCCCGTTCGGGCTGAGCCTGTCGAAGCCTTGGGCAACAGCCCCGCCCAAGTTTTCAAAGACCCGTATTTTCTCGACTTTCTGGGCCTGCGCCAAGGCCACGACGAAGCTGATTTGGAAGCCGCCATCCTGCGTCAGCTAGAAGCTTTCATTCTGGAGCTGGGTCGTGGCTTTGCGTTTGTAGAACGCCAAAAGCGCATGATCATCGACGGCGAAGACTTCTACCTCGATCTGCTTTTTTACCACCGCCGCCTGCGCCGCCTGGTAGCCATTGAGCTAAAACTGGGCCGCTTCAAAGCCGCCCACAAAGGCCAGATGGAACTGTATTTGAAATGGCTGGACAAACACGAGCGCCAAGCGGGCGAAGAAGCCCCCATCGGCCTCATCCTGTGCGCCGAGTCCAGCCGCGAACAGGTGGAGCTGCTGCAAATGCACAAAGACGGCATCACCGTCGCCGAATACTGGACCGAGCTGCCACCGAAGGCCGAGCTTGAAAAGCACCTGCACCACGCTTTGATCGAAGCGCGGGAACGTTTAGTTAGGCGGGGGTGTTGCTGGAGGGGGGCGAGGATGAGTGATTTGCGCAAACGCTTGAAATCCCCCGTGGTGGCGCTACCCGGCGTGGGGCACATGCCTGCGGCGGGGGCGGATGAGAAGGAAGCGGCGCGGGTGTTTTATGTGGCGGCTACGCGGGCTACGCAGAGGTTGGTGATGCGGGTGGGTGGGGCTGGGGGATTCGGGGGAAAATTGCTATTTGACTTGCGGAAGTGCAAGCTTTAACTAAAAAAATCATGAAACTAAACGAACTATCAATAGCTAACTTCTGTTCATGTGCCGGTGTCACAGTCCAGCTCAGCGCTTTCACACCCGTAATCGGATACAACAATGCAGGTAAATCAAACATCCTCAGAGCTATATTTTGGCTCCTCCGAAAGAGCGTGTTACCAGCATCAAAGTTCACGGATACGCTACTACCGGTAATTGTTACTGGAGTAATTACGGATACTGATATCGGTGCCTTACCGCCCAATCAACAGGTACAGATGGCCAAGTACATTGTTGCCAGCAGCATGACGTTTCGCCGGATTCAAGATGCTCCCGGTGTGCGAGCAACTGATATTCGGTTGGAGGTACTCGATCCGGCGACAGGCAATTGGGTGCTGAATCCTACAGGTATAGACAATGCAATTTCGGGGCTATTCCCTGAGCCGATATTTATTGAAGCGATGGATGACGCGTCAGAGGATGTCAGTCAATTTGCCGCGAAGAACACGATCGGTCTGTTGCTAAAAAATACAATGGAGCAAATTCGGACTAACAACTCCGTGGCGCTCACAGCGCTGACCACCGCACTATCCGCAGCCGCAGCCCATCTCAATGGTCCGCAAAGAATTGCTGAATTTGCTTTGTTTGAATCTGAGGCAACCACTGCATTGAATGAGTTCTTTCCTGGATTGAAAGTGCATCTTGGAATGCAATCGCCAACACTCGAGGATGTGGTGAAGACTGCATCATTGGCGCTATCAGACGCTCATGGCGTCAAACTAGGCTTTACTTCGTTTGGGCATGGCACTCAACGCACCGTGCAAATGGCACTCATCAATTTGCTAGCAAATCAAATCAAGCCAGCAGTGGCTGGCAAGACAACGACCCTGCTTCTTATTGATGAACCAGAGCTTTACCTTCATCCACATGCAATTGAGTTGCTTCGCGAGTCGTTGCAAAGAATTTCCGAAAACAGTTTCCAGATTGTCCTTACCACCCACAGCCCCTTAACTATTGGCGATCGAATACTCGACACGATCATCGCCTACAAAGACCAAGCAGGCCGCACCAAAGTGCGGCAACGCCTCGTGAATGCGGCTTTAGCCTTTCAAGGGATGCCCCATCACGCATCGGTTGTTTTTTCACTGCAGAACTCCAGTTATCTACTGTTCTCTGAAAGTATCCTCATCGTAGAGGGCAAAACGGAAAAGATGCTGATACCCGACATGTACCGCACGGTTAGAGGAATGAGTTTGGCAAAAAGCAAGACTTGCCTCATCGACGTTTGCGGCAGCAAATCAATAGGTCCTACGATTCAAATTTTGTCAGCAGTCGGCTTTCGAAGTAAAGCAATCGTTGATTTGGACTATGTTTTCAAAGTAGCGCCGAGCACCCATCCGGCCTTATGCACAGATCCGGACTACGTAGCTTGCAAAGCTTGGTTTACTGTCAATAGCCCACTGATCGGGTTCAAGATTGGAGTTGATGGCTTTCCAGAAAAGAATGGCGTTTGCAGTGCTGCTGCTGCTTTTGAGTTCTTAGCCGTTGCAATGCCGCAAGAAGTCCAGCGGTTGGCGACCCAGATGTTGCAGCACGGTTTGTGGGTCTGGACGAGCGGCGCAATCGAATCCCATTTGGGCATTGGAAAGACCGATAGTGATCGCCTCACCTTTACCACCACAACAAATGCGATGGGCAATGTGCATCATGCTGCCGATCCTATAGGCCTGACTGCATGCATGAATTGGATTTAACAGAACACAGTGACCGTAGCCACCTAATCCCACCCTAGAGTAGTGCTTCATTCTTTTTGGCACTTAAGTTGCTGTTGGCGCGAATGACCTTCTGCAGGATGTCGCGGGCACTTTTGGTCCAGATGAACGGCTTGGGGTTGGTGTTGTGGTGAGCGATGTATTCGTCGATGGCAGTTACGAGTTCGGGCACACTGGTGAACACCCCGCGGCGCAGGCGGTTCTCCGAGATGTCGCGAAAGAAGCGCTCGACCATGTTCAGCCAAGACGAAGATGTCGGTGTGAAGTGCATATGAAAGCGTGGATGTTTCGCCAGCCATGCCCGCACGACAGGATGTTTATGGGTGGCGTAGTTGTCAACGATCAAATGCAGTGCCTTGTCCTTGGGCGTCTCGCGGTCGATTTGCTTGAGAAATTTCAACCACTCAGTATGGCGGTGTCGGCTCTGGCATTGCGCGATGACCTGGCCGTCCAACACGTTGAGTGCGGCAAACAGCGTGGTCGTGCCGCAGCGCTTGTAGTCGTGCGTCATGGTGGCCGCACGGCCTTTTTTCATCGGCAGTCCAGGCTGCGTACGGTCCAGCGCCTGCACTTGGCTCTTCTCATCGCAGCACAGCACCAGTGCGTGCTCGGGTGGCGACATGTACAGACCCACGATGTCTTCGAGCTTCTGGGCGAACTTGGGATCGCGCGAGACTTTGAAGCCACGCACGATGTGGGGCTTGAGCCCGTGTTTGCGCCACACCCGATGCACCATGGTGTCGCTGACGCCGACCACCTTGGCCAGGCTGCGCGTGCTCCAGTGGCTGGCCGCCTCAGGCTTGCTCTGGGTCGTCAGCTGCACGATTTGAGCTTCCTTGGCGCTGTCAACGGGCCGTCCGCCGCGCGGCAGGTCTTTCTCGATCGCGCCCAGCCCGGCTTGTGCAAAGCGCTCGCGCCAGCGTGCGACCTGGATGCGCCCTGTGTCGAGCATGTCGGCAATGGTGAT
>JBBRYR010000147.1:0-3972 GCA_038237415.1 Burkholderiales bacterium | reverse complement strand
GGGCGCGGTGCTGGGGGCTGCGCTCATTACCCTGCTCAAGTCCAAGTTGCAGGACATCTTGCCGCAACTGCTGGGTGCCACGGGCAATTTTGAAGTGATTGTTTTTGGCTTGCTGATGTTGTTTGTGCTGCAACGCTTTGCGGATGGCCTGTGGCCCTCGCTGGCACGCATGGCGCAGCGCTTTATGAAAGCCGACGCACCACCATCTGATGCCAAGGAGTCGACCGCTGCCACACTGCCCCAGCGCGCTTTGCCGCCGGTGGGACAAGTGGTGCTGGAAGCGCGCACCGTCACCAAACGCTTTGGCGGTCTGGTGGCCAACAATGCGGTCACCATGGACGTCAAAGCAGGCGAGGTGCACGCGCTGATTGGCCCCAATGGGGCTGGCAAGAGCACTTTTTTCAACATGATTTCTGGCGTGGATTCGCCCACCTCGGGCGATGTGGTGCTGATGGGACAGGCCATGAACGGCAAGCCCGCCCGCGACTTTGCATTGCTGGGGCTGGGGCGCACCTTTCAGCACGTGCGTCTGCTCGGTGCCCGCAGCGTGCTGGAGAACGTGGCCCTGGGCGCGCACCGCCGGGGGCGCAGCGGTTGGCTGGCCACCATGCTGCGCCTGGACCGCGCACAAGAGGCCGCATTGCGCAACGAGGCGCGCCGCCAGATCGAGCGCTGCGGGCTGGCTGCATTTGTAGATGCACCGGCGTCTTCGCTGGCGCTCGGCCAGCAGCGCGTGATCGAAATTGCACGGGCGCTGGCCAGTCAGCCGGCGGTGCTGTTGCTGGACGAACCCGCTGCCGGTCTGCGCCATCTTGAAAAACAGGCGCTCGCCACACTGCTCAAACAATTGCGCGCCGAGGGCGTCGGCATTCTGGTGGTGGAACACGATATGGAGTTTGTGATGAACCTTGCTGATCGCATCACCGTGCTGGAATTTGGGGCGGTGATTGCCCAGGGCTCCCCCGCCGAGGTGCAAGCCAATCCGCGTGTGCTCGATGCGTATCTGGGCGGCAGCGATGAGTGGACCGAGGTGGCCGCATGAACCAGCTGCCCGTTCAACCCGTTCTTGCCCTCAACGATTTCTGCGTCTCGTACGGCTCGGTGGAAGCCGTGCACCGTGTGAATCTGGTGGTTAACGAAGGCGAAATCGTCACCGTGATTGGCCCCAACGGCGCCGGTAAAACCACCTTGCTGTGTGCAGCCATGGGCTTGCTGCCGTCCACCGGAGCGCTCACGCTGGCGGGCGAGTCGATCAAGCGCCCAACCGTCGAGGCCATGGTGGCGCGCGGTGTGGCCCTGGTGCCCGAGAAACGCGAACTGTTTGCCGACATGTCGGTGCAAGACAACCTGCTGCTGGGCGGCTTCTCGCGCTGGCGCAAGGGTCAGCGCGACCAGCGTGAACGCATGCAAGAGGTATTTGCCATCTTTCCGCGCCTGGAAGAGCGCCGGGCGCAATTCGCCGCCACGCTGTCAGGTGGCGAGCGGCAAATGCTGGCCATTGGCCGCGCCCTGATGGCACGGCCGCGCCTGCTGATGCTCGATGAGCCGTCGCTGGGCCTGGCACCCCTCATCGTGCGCGAGGTGTTGCAGGTGGTGGCCTCACTGCGCAAGCTGGGCGTTTCGGTGCTGCTGGTGGAGCAAAACGCCCGCGCCGCACTGCAACTGGCCGACCGCGCCTATGTGCTGGAGATGGGTGCCGTGGCGCTCAGCGGCGATGCCCCGTCGCTCTTGCGTGACCGCCGCATTATTGACACCTACCTGGGTATGGGCGCCAAGCGGGACGCCGCTTAACCCTTCGCAACTCCCGCCGTGCCACGGCGGTTGTCTGCCTTTTTATTTCATTGGTAACCGAGACTCACCATGACCACAACCCTTCAAAGTTTCATCGCCGGTCGCTGGATAGGCCACGCGCCTGCGCAAGTGCTGCGCAGTGCCGTCAATGGCCGTCCGGTGGCGCAGACCCATGCCGAAGCCATCGATTTTGGTGAGGCCATCGCCTATGCGCGCACCACCGGTCTGCCCGCCCTGATGGCGATGGATTTTCAGCAGCGCGCCGAGCGCCTCAAGGCACTGGCCAAATACCTGGGCGAGCACAAGGAAGAGCTGTACGCCATCTCGGCCCACACCGGCGCCACCCGCGCCGACAGCTGGATCGACATTGAAGGCGGCGCTGGCACCCTGTTTGCCTATGCCAGCATGGCTGGAAATGAGCTGCCCTCGGGCAACCTGGTGCACGAAGGCCCGGCCATGGCGCTGGGCAAGAAGGGCGGCTTTTCTGGCACGCACATTCTGGTGCCACGCGGGGGTGTGGCGGTGCACATCAACGCCTTCAATTTCCCCATTTGGGGCTTGCTCGAAAAATTTGCACCCAGCTTTCTGGCGGGCATGCCCTGCATCGGCAAACCGGCGTCGTCGACCAGCTATCTCACGGAGGCTGCGGTCCGCTTGATGCACCGTTCGGGCCTGTTGCCCGAAGGCAGTTTGCAACTGGTGATTGGCGGCACGGGCGATTTGCTGGACCGTCTGCACGGGCAGGATGTGGTCACCTTCACCGGATCGGCCGACACCGCTGCCAAGCTGCGCGTGCACCCCAATCTGATTCGCCATTCGGTGCCGTTCAACGCCGAGGCCGACTCGCTCAACTGCGCCATTCTGGCCCCTGACGTGACGCCGGACGATGCCGAGTTTGATCTTTTCATCAAGGAAGTCGCACGGGAGATGACAACCAAGGCAGGCCAGAAGTGCACCGCGATTCGCCGCGCGATCGTGCCGCGCCAGCATCTGGACGCCGTGGCCAGCAAGCTCAAGGATCGCCTGTCAAAAATAGTGATCGGCGACCCATCGGTGGAGGGCGTGCGCATGGGCGCGCTGGCTTCGCATGCGCAGCAGGCCGACGTGGCCGAGCGCGTGGCCCTGTTGCTCAAAAGCGCGGAATTGGTTCATGGCGCGCGCGACGGTTTTGCGCCGCTGGGTGACGGCGTGGACCAGGGCGCCTTCTTCGCGCCCACCTTGCTGCTGAGCCGCGACCCGCTCCATGACGATGCTGTGCACGACATTGAAGCCTTTGGCCCGGTCAGCACGCTCATGGCCTACGACGGTATCGACGAAGCCTTGGCGCTGGCGGCCCGCGGGCGCGGCAGTCTGGTGGCCACGCTGGTCACACGCGATCCCAAAATTGCAGCCCACGCGATACCGGTGGCAGCAGCGTGGCACGGTCGCTTGCTGGTGCTGGATGCCGAAGCGGCGGTCGAGTCCACCGGCCACGGCTCACCCTTGCCCCAGCTCAAACACGGTGGCCCGGGCCGTGCCGGTGGCGGTGAAGAATTGGGTGGCATACGCGCCGTCAAGCACTACCTGCAACGCGCGGCGGTGCAGGGCTCGCCCACCATGCTGGCTGCAGTCACCGGCGAGCATGTGCGCGGCGCCAAAGTGCGCGAGTCGGACATTCACCCGTTTCGCCGTTATTTTGAAGACCTGCAGATTGGCGATTCCTTGCTGACCCACCGCCGCACGGTGGGCGAGGCCGACATCGTCGCCTTTGGCGGCATCTCGGGTGACTATTTCTACATGCACTTTGACGACATTGCCGCGAAAGAATCGGCCTTTGGCAAGCGCATTGCGCATGGCTACTTTGTGTTGTCTGCCGCGGCAGGCTTGTTTGTGTCACCCGCACCCGGCCCCGTGCTGGCCAACTACGGGCTCGATACCCTGCGCTTCATCAAGCCGGTGGGCATTGGCGACACCATTCGTGCGCGCCTGACTTGCAAGCGCAAGACCGACAAAAACAAGAAGGATGCCAATGGCATCGGCCAGGGCGTGGTGGCGTGGGATGTGGAAGTGACCAACCAGCACGACGAGCTGGTGGCGTCGTACGACATCCTGACGCTGGTGCTCAAACGGAATTAAAACCGCCGCGCCCGTCCCAGGCGCGCGGCCAGCGCAAACACCAGCACTGGCAGCAACCATTGCAGC
>JBBRYR010000146.1:0-4025 GCA_038237415.1 Burkholderiales bacterium | reverse complement strand
TGGGCGCTGGCAACTTCGACACAAGCCGCACCGTGGTGCAGAACTGGTGGAAGGACCGTATCAGCCCCACTGATATCCCCATGCTGGACAACGGCTCGGGCCTTTCGCGCACGGAGCGCATCAGCGCGCAGGCGCTGGGCCGACTGCTGCAAACCGCCTGGGCCTCACCCCTGATGCCCGAGCTGATGGCGTCGCTGCCCATCACCGGCGTGGATGGGACCTTGCGCCGCGTCAAATCCCGGGCGTCAGGCAGTGCGCATCTGAAAACCGGCTCGCTGAGTGATGTTGTAGCCGTGGCGGGCTATGTGCATGCAACCGGCGGCAAGCGCTTCGTACTGGTCGCCATCGTCAACCACCCCAACGCCAAAGCCGCCCGCCCCGCCATCGACGCGCTGGTGGAATGGGCGGCCAGAGAGCGCTAAGGACACACCATGCAAATAACCGAATGGGTCGGCTTCGCCGCGGCCATCCTCACCACCTTCAGCTTTGTCCCGCAAGCCTGGCACACCTTCCAGACCAAAGACGTGCGCGGCATCTCGCTGACCATGTACAGCGCCTTCACAGCGGGCGTGGCCCTCTGGCTGGTCTATGGATTGTTGCTGCGCGCGTGGCCGGTAGTGATTGCCAATGTGGTCACCCTGTCGCTGGCATCCGCGATTCTGGCCATGAAGCTGCGCTACCACGAGGCCCCTGCGCAGGATTAGCGGATCGGGGTGGCCACGTCCGTCAGGCCGAGGCCCGCTGCAACCGGTCCCGCACACCTTCCCACTCCAGGGTATCGGGCGGGGTTTCCACCCAGATGAGTTTGACGCCGGTGGCATCGAGCTCGCGCAACACGGAAAACAGTTCGTGCGCCGTGACCGCCGCCGCTTGCGGCATGGTGCGCAGCAGAATCTGGCGGGGCACTCTTTTCAGGGGCGTTCGGGCGTAGACGGCAATGGAGGCATTCGTCGCCTGGTCGATGGCGCCGTCCAGCAAGTCGAGTGCGGTTCGCAGGGCTTTTGCGTCCATGAGCCGCACTTTGGCATTGGGCGCGTAGTGCGACTCCAGCGTTCCAGATGCTCTGGGGGTCTCCAGCCCCCGTCCTGCCTGCGCATCCAGCTCTTCTTTTGATAGCAATTTCCGACCACAGGCCTGTTCCACCTGCGCACGGGAAATGGAACCCGGGCGCAGCAACACCGGGGCGCCCCGTGTGCAGTCGATGATGGTGGACTCAATGCCCAGATCGCAGGGGCCGCCGTCGAGAATCAGCAGGTCGGTGCCCAGCTCGCTTTCCACATGCGCCGCGGTGGTGGGGCTCACGCGGCCAAAGCGGTTGGCGCTGGGCGCGGCCAGCCCCCACACGGGCGCTTGCCCTGCAGGTGCATCGTGCAGGGCGCGCAGCACAGCTTGCGCCGCCGGGTGCGCCGGGCAACGCAGGCCAATCGAGTTTTGCCCACCGGCAGCCGCCGCGCCCACGCCTTCGCGGCGCGGCAGGATCAAGGTCAACGGGCCGGGCCAGAACGCCGACATGAGCTGCTGCGCAAACGAGGGCACCTGGGCCGCGAAATGCGCCACGCCCGACATGCCGCCGTCCTGCGAGGACACGTGCACGATCAGCGGGTGGTCAGCCGGGCGGCCTTTGGCAGCAAAAATTTTGGCGACCGCAGCATCGCTTCCGGCATCAGCCCCCAGGCCGTACACGGTCTCGGTTGGCAAGCCAATCAGGCCGCCAGCCCTTATATTTGCTGCGCAAGCAGCTATGGATTCAGGAGCAGAGGCAGACAGGATCATGACTGGAACGCTTCTATGCCGAGCAGGCTCGCGGCCTGTAGTGCCGTGGCGCGCACTTGCTCCACACTGGCGCCCGTCACCGTCAGGTGGCCCATCTTGCGACCCTTGCTGGCTGTGGCCTTGCCGTACAGGTGCAGATGGACTCCAGGCAGCGCCAACACCTGCGCCCACGGCGGCTCGCCCGTAGTTTGAACGTTTTGGCCTCCAAGGCCGACGCCGGGCCAGATGTCGCCCAGCAGGTTGAGCATGATGCTGGGGCTGTGCTGGCGCGGCTGGGTCAGCGGCAGGCCCGCCAGCGTGCGCACCTGCAGCTCGAACTGCGACACGTCGCAGGCGTCCATGCTGTAGTGGCCGCTGTTGTGGGGGCGTGGAGCCATCTCGTTGACCACCAGACCGCCCAGCGCCTGGGCGGCGGGTGAAGCGGGGTCTAGCACAAAAAATTCCACGCACAAAACGCCCACGTAGTGCAGGCCGCTTGCTATCGATTTTGCAGCAGCTACCGCACGTTCCACGAGGGCTACAGGCAGATTTCCTTCATAAACTTCGGTCACCGCCAGAATGCCGCCCTGGTGCAGGTTGCGCTGCACCGGCAGGTTCACGCAGGTACCGTCTGCGCCGCGCGCCACGATCACCGAGCACTCCAGCTGCAGGGGCAGCATTTTCTCCAGCACGCAGGGCACGTTTTTCAGTTCCGCCCAAGCCGCTTCCAGCGCGGCACGGCTGGCGACGCGAATCTGGCCTTTGCCGTCGTAGCCCATGCGCGCCGTCTTGAGAATGCCGGGCAACAGATCGGCATCTACGGCCGCCAGCTGCACGGGCGTCTCGATCACCGCATACGGAGCAACCGGCACGCCGCAGTCTTCAAAATGGGCTTTTTCGCGCACGCGGTCCTGTGCAATGCCTACGGCATGGGCGCTCGGCGACACCGGCAGGGTTTGGGCCAGCTGTGCCAGTGCGGGGGCGGGCACATTCTCGAATTCGGTGGTCACTGCCCTGCACAACTGTGCCAGCTGCTGCAAACCGGCCGGGTCGGTGTAAGCGGTCTGAATGTGGTGGTGGCTCACGCGCCCCGCGGGGCTCAGCGGGTCCGGGTCCAGCACGGCGGTGAAATAGCCCATGCGCTGGGCGGCGTGCACAAACATGCGGCCCAACTGGCCGCCGCCCATCACGCCGAGCGTGATCTCGTTGCTAGCGCCGAGCGCGATCTCGTTGGCTGCGCTCATAAAGCAGGCGGCACCGTCATGCCGCGGGCCATTTCTGTCTGGTGCGCGCGGTATTCGTCGAGCTTCTTCAGCAAGGCCGGGTTGTCCGCCGCCAGCATGGCCACCGCAAACAGCGCCGCGTTGGCCGCGCCCGCAGCGCCTATGGCAAACGTGGCAACCGGCACACCCTTGGGCATTTGCACGATGCTGTGCAGCGAGTCGACGCCCGACAAGTGCTTGCTGGGCACCGGCACGCCCAGCACGGGCACCGTGGTTTTGGCCGCGAGCATGCCCGGCAAATGGGCGGCACCCCCCGCTCCGGCGATGATGGCGCGCAGGCCACGGCCCACAGCGGCCTCGGCGTAGGCAAACATATCGTCGGGCATGCGGTGGGCGGATACCACCCGCGCTTCGTGTTGGACGCCAAAGTGTTGGAGAATCTGGACTGCATGTTGCATGGTGTCCCAGTCGGAGCTGGAACCCATGACGACGCCGATTTGGATGTTTGTCATCCTTGAATTTTACTTTTTCGCCTTGAGCTATCCAAAATGATTAACGTCACTATCGAAAACTTCGACGCCGAAGTGGTTGCCGCCTCTGCCACGGTCCCGGTTCTGGTCGATTTCTGGGCCCCCTGGTGCGGCCCCTGCAAGGTCATCGGACCGGTGCTGGAAAAGGTGGAAACCGAATACGAAGGGCGCTTCAAGCTCGTCAAGATTGACTCTGACGAACAGCAGGAACTCGGCCAGGCATTTGGCATTCGCAGCATTCCCACCTGCGTGTTGCTGATCGACGGCAAGCCGGTGGACGGCTTCATGGGCGCCAAGACCGAGGGTGAAATCAAGGCGTTTCTCGACAAGCACGTGCCATCGCCCGAGGCACTGGAAGCCCAAAGCGAAGCCGAAGACGCGCAGGCCCTGATTGCCGCAGGCGACCCGCAAGCCGCGCTGCACAAGCTGCACGAAGCCCTGAGCATCAACCCCGGCAACGACGATGCGCGCTACGACTACGTGAAGCTTTTGATCGAGAGCGACATGCTGGAAGACGCTG
>JBBRYR010000145.1:0-4055 GCA_038237415.1 Burkholderiales bacterium | reverse complement strand
CCACCAAGCGCAAAGGCAAATCTAAAACTTGAACATTGCTGGACATTCGATAGAATTCAAAAAGCTGGTTATCCATCCAGCATTCAGGGTTTGCTGGAGCTAAGTGGATACCCCTTGTTTACGTACAGCACTACGCCGTGAGCGCCTGTTTATGAGGCTTTGCGCTGAGTTTGGCTTCGCAAGCCTGCGCAGGCTGATTACGGGCTTGCGACACGAGATTAGAAGTCAGACCCTGGCTTACTTCCGTGCTGGAGCGGCAGCATCGCGTATGTCAGGCGCACGCAGCGTCACGATCTGCTCTGTAAAACCGCTGCGCAGGAACCTGATCGGCCAGCGCCGCACCTTTGACATTGCTGGCGCGCACCCCAAAGCGCACGGTGGAGGCATCGGCGGCGACCAGTCGCAGGCCCTGCCAGAGAGGCACCGCCACTGTTGTCCATCGCCGTTTGCAGGGCACCGAGCATATCGTCACTGGGATTTCCGGGCGTTGCCACAAAGGAGGTGGCAATCGGATGGATCGATGCGAGCGCAGTCAACTCGGGCCGTGCGGTACGCAGATTCACAACTGCCGCAGTCACCTGTGCCGAAAAAATACCGGCAATCACTGAGCGCGAAGAGGCCCATCCTGAAAACCACACGGCGGGTGTGGCAGAGCCAACAATTTGGCAATAACCAGGTCCGTGAGCGGGGTAACGTTGACATTGCCTTTGGCCGTAGCAACGGAGTGGTAGAAGGTCGTATTGCCCCCTGCGCCGCCGCCACAAGCGCCAAGGGTAACGGACATCAAGGCCGCCAATAATTGATCACGAATACGCGAACGCTTGCTGAAACTTTGCATCGGCCCAACTTTGCCTGTTCGGCTGGTCCGTGTCATTGGCGGCGTGTGCCAAGATGTTGTCCCTATGCGCCAAAGCACTCACCCCGGAGAACACCATGCATAACGCGTTATTACTTGGCTCGGCCATCGTGGCCGAAATCATTGCCACCTCGGCCCTCAAGGTTTCCTACGGATTCTCGAAGCTGTGGCCCTCGGTGCTGACGGTGCTGGCCTACGCAATTGCTTTTTACCTGCTATCCCAAACCCTCAAGCGCATGGAAATTGGCGTGGTGTACGCCATCTGGTCAGGCGCTGGAACGGCAGCAATGGCGCTGGTGGGCTACTGGCTTTTCAACGAAAGCCTGGATACGCTCAAACTCGTCTCCATCGGCTTCATCGTGGCAGGCGTTGTGGGGTTGAACGCCGGGGATCTGCTGTCTCTCAGCAGGAATACACCGTAGCCAGCGCGTTGCGCAGCACAAGCTGCACCGACATGTCAGCTTCGTACACACCCTCATTGCGTTGGAGCTCGGTGTCAAACAGGCTGCGCGCCATGCTCGGTTGCAGGCGGCGACCGTTGAGGCAGATCGCAGGCTTGGCACCATTGCGCACACTGTGTGCATCGGTCTCCAGCACGCCCTCCATGACGCCAACTAAGTAGTAGTTCGCGTAGTTCTCGCCCTGCTTGTCATTTTTTTCCAGCGCACGGAACTCACGCAGGGACATGGCCGATGCAGCGGTGCATAGCAGGCCGCAAGTCAGGGCCAATGCCAGAGCACGGGCAACACGGGGATGGGTGAAGGGCATGGGCATAAGACTTGGTCTTCAGGATGCGCCCATTCTTACGCCAAGGGCAGTGGCTGTCTTATTTGAGCCGCATTTCCGCGGCGCGCGCGTGGGCTTGCAGGCCTTCGCCATAGGCCAGCTCGGCGGCAATCGGGCCCAGCACCTGGGCACCGGCTTCGCTCACCTCAATCAGGCTGCTGCGCTTCTGGAAGTCGTACACGCCCAGCGGGCTGGAAAAGCGCGCGGTGCCACTGGTGGGCAGCACGTGGTTGGGGCCCGCGCAGTAGTCGCCCAGTGATTCGCTGGTGTAAGCACCCAAAAAGATGGCACCCGCGTGCTTGAGCAGCGGCTCCCAGCGGTGCGGGTCGCGGCTGGACACTTCCAGGTGCTCCGGCGCGATGCGGTTGCTTATGTCACAGGCTTCTTCCATGCTGCGCGTCTGAATCAGGGCGCCACGGCCGGAAAGGCTCTTGGCGATGATCTCGGCGCGCGGCATCTCGGGCAGCAGACGGTTGATGCTCTCCTGCACCTGGGCAATGTAGGCGGCATCGGGGCACAGCAGAATGCTTTGCGCCAGCTCGTCGTGCTCGGCCTGGCTGAACAAGTCCATGGCCACCCAGTCAGGCGGGGTGCTGCCATCGGCCAGCACCAGAATCTCGCTGGGGCCGGCAATCATGTCAATGCCCACCGTGCCAAATACGCGGCGCTTGGCAGCGGCCACATAGGCATTGCCGGGGCCGGTGATCTTGTCGACCTTGGGAATGGTGGCGGTGCCATAGGCCAACGCCGCCACGGCCTGCGCACCGCCAATGGTGAACGCACGGGTGACACCGGCCACATAGGCGGCGGCCAGCACCAGCGGGTTTTTAGCGCCATTGGGGGTGGGTACCACCATGATGATCTCTGCCACACCGGCCACATGGGCGGGAATGGCGTTCATCAACACGCTGGACGGGTACGCGGCTTTGCCACCGGGCACATAGATACCCACACGGTCCAGCGGCGTTACTTTTTGGCCCAGCAGACTGCCGTTTTCATCGCGGTAGCTCCAGCTTTCGCCGCAGGCTTTTTTCTGGGCTTCGTGGTAGGAGCGCACCCGCGCAGCAGCCGCCTGCAGCGCGCTGCGCTGGGCATCGGGAATGGCGTCAAACGCGGCCTTGAGCTCGGCCTGGGTCAACTCCAGCGCCTGCATGGACGCAGACGCAAGGCCGTCAAAGCGCGCCGTGTATTCCAGCACTGCCGCGTCACCGCGCACCTGCACATCCGCCAGAATTTCAGCCACGCGCTGCTCGATGGCGGCGTCGGTGTCTGCCGCCCAATGCAGGCGGGCCGTGAAATCAGCCTCAAATTGGCTGCTGGCCGTTGAAAGACGTGCGGGAGTAGCTATCAAAGTCATAGCAATAGTAAGAATTTAAGCAGGAACAGCGATGGCGCTGGCAAAGGCATCAATGATTTTTCGGATGGGCTCGCGCTTGAGCTTGAGCGCAGCCTGGTTCACCACCAGACGCGAGCTGATTTCCATGATCTGCTCCACCTCGACCAGATGATTCGCCTTGAGGGTGTTACCCGTAGACACCAAATCCACAATGGCGTCGGCCATGCCCACCAGCGGCGCCAGCTCCATGCTGCCGTAGAGTTTGATGAGGTCGACGTGAACCCCCTTGGAGGCAAAAAACTCGCGGGCAATTGCCACGTATTTGGTGGCAACTGTCAGGCGGGAGCCCTGCTTGACCGCCGAGGCATAGTCAAAGTCGGCGCGCACGGCCACACTGATGCGGCACTTGGCAATCTGCAGGTCCAGCGGCTGGTACAGCCCCTGGCTACCGTGCTCCAGCAAGGTGTCCTTGCCGGTGATTCCCATGTCGGCGCCGCCATATTCCACATAGGTGGGCACGTCGGTAGCCCGCACGACCAGGACCCGCACGTTGGGCTGATTGGTCGTCAAAATCAGCTTGCGCGATTTTTCGGGATCGTCCAGTACCTCAATGCCTGCAGCGCGCAGGAGTGGCAGGGTTTCTTCAAAAATACGGCCTTTGGACAGAGCAAGGGTAATCATGGAGTGACTCATTTGATGCGTTCGATGTCAGCGCCAATGCCGCGCAGCTTGGCTTCCATCTGGTCGTAGCCGCGGTCCAGGTGGTAGATGCGGTCGACCATGGTCTCACCTTCTGCCACTAGCCCGACAATCACCAGACTGGCCGAAGCCCGCAAATCGGTGGCCATGACGGTGGCGCCGGACAGCTTCTCCACCCCCTCAATCACAGCCACTTTGCCGTCGATCTGGATGTTGGCACCCAAACGGACCATTTCATTGACGTGCATGAAACGATTTTCAAAAATGGTCTCCGTCACTTTGCTGGGGCCGTGCGAAATGCTGTTGAGCGCCATGAACTGGGCCTGCATGTCGGTCGGAAATCCGGGGTACTCGGTGGTGCGAAAACTCTGCGCCTTG
>JBBRYR010000144.1:0-4071 GCA_038237415.1 Burkholderiales bacterium | reverse complement strand
GCGCGTGGCGACAGTGACCCACGAGCTGCGGTTGAAGAAGGAAGAGGCTGAAACAGCGACGCTGGCCAAATCCCGCTTTCTGGCGGCCGCAAGTCATGATTTGCGTCAGCCCACCCATGCGCTTGGGCTGTTCATCGCCCGACTTGGACAACTGTCGCTGGATGGACAGGCAAGTCTATTGGTTGGGAGTCTTGAGCGCTCCGTTCAGGCGATGCAGGACTTGCTTGACGGACTGCTGGACTTGTCCCGTCTTGAATCGGGCGCCGTCACCGTGCACAGGCAAGCAGTCAGGGTGCAGGATTTGTTGGATGCCATACGTTCTGCACTTGAACCCGCTGCGGCGGAAAAAGGCCTCCACTTGCGAATTCGTCCGAGCAACTTATGGGCCCTGACCGACTCAGTGCAGCTGCAAAGAATGGTAATGAATTTGACCCACAACGCGATTCGCTATACCGACAAAGGTACCGTGCTGCTGGCTTGCCGGAGCGCCGGTGACGGAAAGCATCTGCGTATAGAGGTGTGGGACAGCGGTATTGGTATATCGGCAGAACACCAGACCGACATTTTCAAAGAGTTCTATCAGGTTGGAAACCCGGGACGTGAGCGGACTCGTGGCTTGGGTTTGGGGCTCAATATTGTGGAGCGCAGCGCACAATTGCTGGGCCATCAGGTGACTGTGCGGTCTACCTTGGGCCAAGGCACCCGCTTTGTCATTACGGTACCTATTGCAGAACCTGTGAACAGTGAATGGACTGCGCCCGAGCCTGTGATCGCAGTGATGGGCGGACTGGAAGGTTTAAGGGTGTTGGTGCTTGAAGACGATGCGATAGCGCTTGAGGCCATGGTGGGCTTGTTGGGCTCCTGGGGCTGCAACGTGCTGGCGGCGCAGGCCGTAGTTCAGGCCCGCGAATTCATGCAACCGGAGCGCTTGCCGGATGTGATTGTCAGTGACTACCGTTTGGGCGATGGCGACGACGGTTTGAGCGCAATCGCCGCCTTGCGGGGGCTGGCTGGCAAGGAGATTCCTGCTTGTTTGATGAGCGGAGACACCGATGGTGAATTGATGCAGGCCGCTCGAGATGCCGGTCTGACACTGCTGCACAAACCCGTGCGACCCGCCAAGCTCAGAGCACTTTTACGCCGCTTGGTTGCGGTTGCCTGATGTGACCTGACTTTGGATTGCGCCTACTGGGCAGCAGTCGTTGGACGGTAACCTCGTCTCGCTGCAGCAACTACCGCTTGGGTACGGTTTTGCACATCAAAATGCCGCAAAATCGCCGTGACGTGTGACTTTATCGTTTCCTCTGAGATGCTCAACGCATCACCGATTTCCCGGTTGGAACGCCCATCGAGCAAGCCGTGAAGCACCAGTTCCTGGCGTTGCGTCAAAGGTGGTTTTTCCGGAACTGCATTGGATAATCCATTCGGTGGTGTTGTTTCCAGTTCGGGTGGTAGATAAACATCCCCGACCAGCACCTGTCGAATCGCACTCAGCAACTCATCGCTGAGGCTTGATTTGGTGACAAAACCGGCGGCGCCAGCTCGCAACACCTGCCGCATGATCTGCAGGTTGGCTGAACCCGAAAGCATGACTACGGGCAATTCGGGGTGGCGCTGCCCCAAAATGTCCAGTGCGTCCAGACCCGTCATGTCTGGCAGATGGTAGTCCAGCAATATCAAATCCAGGTCTTGGTGGGATGCAGCCTGCGCGAATGCCTGAGCGCAAGTGCCGGCCTGCAGAACCTCCACGTGTTCGTCAAGGCCTTTCAGCACTTGGCACAGGCCTTCACGCACCAGACTGTGATCATCAACGACAAGAATTTTCACGGTTTTTTTCGGCAGAAAAGCGCAACAGAGCGCAGACTGATGTTAACGCAGTGCAGTGACAGGCGAAAAAAGCCCGCTTGCGCGGGCTTTGCACCGCGGGTGGGTATCAACCGCCGTGAATTTTCATCATCAATGGCACGATGAGGAGTGCCACGATGTTGATGATTTTGATCAGCGGGTTGATCGCCGGGCCAGCTGTGTCCTTGTAGGGGTCTCCTACGGTGTCTCCAGTGACAGCCGCCTTGTGGGTTTCAGAGCCCTTTCCGCCGTGGTGGCCGTCTTCGATATATTTCTTGGCGTTGTCCCAGGCACCACCGCCGGTGCACATGGAGATGGCCACAAACAAGCCGGTGACGATGGTACCCATCAGCAGCCCGCCCAAGGCCGCTGGTCCCAGCACCAGTCCAACCAGAATGGGCGCCACCACTGGCAACAGACTGGGGATCATCATTTCCTTGATGGCAGCCGTCGTGAGCATGTCTACAGCGGTGTCGTACTCGGGCTTGCCCGAGCCGTCCATGATGCCCTTGATGTCGCGAAACTGGCGCCGCACTTCCACGACTACCGAACCAGCCGCGCGGCCGACCGCTTCCATGGCCATGGCACCAAACAGGTAAGGGATGAGTCCGCCAATAAACAGGCCAATAATGACCATCGGGTTGCTCAAATCGAATGTGATGTGGCGGCCGTAGGCTTCAAGCTTGTGCGTGTAGTCGGCAAACAGCACCAATGCGGCCAGACCGGCGGATCCAATGGCATAGCCCTTTGTGACGGCTTTGGTAGTGTTGCCCACGGCATCCAGCGGGTCTGTGATGTCGCGAACGCTCTTTGGCATCTCGGACATCTCTGCGATTCCACCCGCGTTGTCTGTGATGGGGCCGTAGGCGTCCAGTGCCACCACAATACCTGCCATGCTGAGCATGGAGGTTGCGGCAATGGCAATGCCATACAAACCAGCCAGCGCGTAGGCGGTGTAAATTGCAATGCACACAAAAATTACAGGCCAAGCGGTGGAGCGCATGGAGACGCCCAAGCCAGCGATGATATTGGTGCCGTGGCCGGTGGTCGATGCCTGAGCAATGTGCTGCACCGGTGCGTATTGCGTGCCGGTGTAGTACTCGGTAATCCACACCAGCGCCGCAGTCAGCACCAGGCCGACCGCGCAGGCGCCAAAGAGTTTCATTTGTGCGCCCGTACCGCCCAGGGCATTGTCTGCAATCATGGATTGCGTCACAAAGTAGAAGGCAATCAACGACAAGATGCCCGCGACCGCCAATCCTTTGTAAAGGGCTGGCATTACGTTTTTCATGCCAGGCGACGCCTTGACGAAGAAGCAGCCAATGATGGACGCCACAATCGACACCGCACCCAGCGCCAGCGGATAGACCACTGCGCTCATGCCGCCGCCTGTGACCAGCAGGGCACCGAGCACCATGGTGGCAATCAGTGTGACGGCGTAGGTTTCGAACAGGTCGGCGGCCATGCCGGCGCAGTCGCCCACGTTGTCGCCGACGTTGTCGGCAATCACAGCAGGGTTACGCGGATCATCCTCGGGAATACCCGCTTCGACTTTGCCCACCAGGTCTGCACCCACGTCTGCCCCCTTGGTGAAGATGCCCCCACCCAGACGGGCAAAGATGGAAATCAGTGACGATCCGAAAGCAAAACCGATCAGTGGATTGAGCAGTTGCACCAGATTTTTGTCGGGAGTCAGATTGCCGTTGCCGACGAGGAACCAGAAAAAGCCGGTCACCCCCAGCAGGCCCAGGCCCACAACCAGCATCCCGGTGGTTGCACCGCCACGAAAAGCGACGTCCAGCGCGGGCCCAATGCCCCGAGTGGCAGCCTGCGCCGTGCGCACATTGGCGCGAACGGACACATTCATGCCGATAAAACCGCAGGCGCCTGACAAAACGGCTCCTACGACGAAGCCAATGGCACTCAATTGGTCCAGAAACACGCCGATCAGAATGGCCAGCACCACGCCCACGATGGCAATGGTTTTGTATTGTCTGGCCAGGTAAGCGCCCGCACCCGTTTGAATAGCAGCTGCAATCTCCTGCATGCGTGCATTGCCTGCGTCCTGGGAAAGAATCCAGCTGCGTGCCCAGAAGCCGTAACCTACGGCAATGAGCCCGCAAACAAGCGCGAGAATCAGCGCTGAGTTGCCCGTCATAAATAGTTCTCCTCATGTTGTTTCGCTAGGGAAGGGTGCCACGCTAACGGTACCCCGCTGCGTTGCTT
>JBBRYR010000143.1:0-4232 GCA_038237415.1 Burkholderiales bacterium | reverse complement strand
GTGAACATAGGCCCATTCCACAAACCCGTCGGCTGCCACCATGGCGTCAAACTCCTGCTCGGATACGAAAAAATACTCGCGACCATGCTTTTCCTGACCGCGGGGCGGTCGCGTGGTGTGCGAGACGGAAGGCTGTACGTGGGAGTCGAGCTCCAGCAGGGCTTTGACCAGGCTGGATTTTCCGGCCCCGCTGGGGGCAGCTACGACAAAGAGGTTCCCGGGGTAATCCATAGAAGTTGGCTCCAAAATGCGCTCTTGGAGGCGAGTGCTGAGGTCGCCCTATTCTATGTTCTGAACCTGCTCGCGCATTTGCTCGATCAAGACCTTCATGTCGACCGATATGTGGGTGAGCTCCAGCGCGGCAGATTTCGAACCGAGCGTGTTGGCCTCCCGGTGCAGCTCCTGAATCAGGAAGTCCAGCCGCTTGCCAATCTCTCCTCCTTTGTTGATGAGACGATCGATTTCGTCCAGATGCGAGCTCAGGCGCGTGATTTCTTCGGCCACGTCAATACGGATCGCAAAGGCGGTGGCCTCGGTCAGTGCGCGGTCTTGCGCTGCCTCAGGCAACGTGGCGCCGTCGGTCAGGGCCATGGCATCCTTCCAGCGGGCCATAAAGCGAAGGCGCTGTTGTTCCACCAGTTGAGGAATCAGCGGTACCGCTTGTTGTGCCAGTGTTCGCAACTGGGCAATGTGGTCCAGCAGCATGGTCGACAGGCGGCTGCCTTCGCGTTGACGGGCACTCAGGAGTGCCTTGAGTGCTTTTTCGGCCAAGGGCAGCACATCAGCACTCCAGTCGCGCGAACCGGTTTGCTCGGCAGCGGACAGGCGAATCACATCCGCCACGCTCAGCGCCGCAGCGGTGGGGAGCCAGGCCTTGACGTTGTCTTGCACCGCATTGAGGCGTTGCAGCATTCGGGGCGTGGGGTCGGGAACGCCTGTTGCGGCCGCGATTTCAATAGAGGCCCGCACTTCAACCTTGCCGCGCTTGAGTCGGCCAACGATCAGATCACGCAGCACCGGCTCGAACTGGCGCAAATCCTCAGGAAGCTTGAAGGACAGATCCAGAAAGCGGCTGTTGACGGAGCGGATCTCCAGGCCAAGCTGGCCCGCAGGGCTTTTGGCTTCAATTTCTGGAGTGTTTGAGGCTGTGCTGTGCTGTGCACTGGCATAGCCAGTCATGCTGTAAACTGGCATTGCGATTTCTCAGAATATGGGAATGACCGCAAGAATAACCCGGTTCAGACGGATCAGACGCGCTTTCAATTCTTAATTTATGTCGAAAGTCAAACCCGCACCATTGCCACCTGACACCATGATTGGTGGTTACCGCGTCATTCGCAAAGTGGCGGCGGGCGGGTTCGGGTTGGTATATCTCGCACTGGATGCCGAGGGCCAGCAGGTCGCGGTAAAAGAGTACCTTCCGTCGTCATTGGCCACGCGTGCTCCCGGCGCCTTGCTGCCGCAGGTGCAACCCGAAAAGTTATCGCTTTACCGGTTGGGTCTGAAAAGTTTTTTTGAAGAGGGGCGCTCGCTGGCGCAGATTTCGCACCCCTCTGTGGTGAGTGTGCTGAATTTTTTCCGTGAGAACGAGACCGTCTATATGGTGATGAATTACCTGGAGGGTGCCGCCCTGCAGGATTTCATCGTCACCGCCCGGGACCTCAAGCAAAGCAAAGTGTTCCGTGAGTCCACCATTCGCTCCCTTTTTGATGAAATACTGCGCGGCTTGCGCATCGTGCACCAGCACAAAATGCTGCATCTGGACATCAAACCAGCCAACATCTTCATTACCGACGACAACAAGTCCGTGCTGATCGACTTTGGCGCTGCGCGTGAAGTGCTGAGTAAAGAGGGTAATTTCATCCGCCCCATGTATACCCCCGGCTTTGCAGCACCCGAGATGTATCGGCGTGATGCTTCCATGGGTCCGTGGACTGATATCTACGCGATTGGCGCCTGTATCTACGCGTGTATGCAGGGTTTTCCGCCCAACGAGGCACCGCAGCGTCTTGAAAAAGACCGTATAGCGGTTGCCCTTGCCCGTTTGCGGGGTGTTTACTCCGACAATCTGATTGAAGTGGTGGAGTGGTGCATGTCGCTGGACCCGCTTTCGCGGCCGCAGTCGGTCTTTGCGTTGCAAAAGGAACTCAGTCGCGAAGGCGAGCGCCGCTACACCAAGCTCAGTGTCACTGAGAAGGTGCGCATGCAATTTGACACCATGGTCGCGGACACCAAGAAGTCGGTGCAGGCCGCGACCAATGTGGGTGCTAAACCCAAATGAAATTTTCTGTCTTTCAGATGAGCCGCAAAGGCGGTCGTGAAAAGAATGAAGACCGCATGGGGTACTGTTACACCAAGGCGTCTGGTATTTTTCTTCTGGCCGACGGCATGGGCGGGCATCCTGAAGGCGAAGTAGCTGCCCAGTTGGCTTTGCAGGTCATTTCTGCGCTGTACCAGAAAGAAGCGACGCCGGAAATTGAAGACGTCCACGCTTTCTTGAACATGGCTCTATTGGCCGCTCATCGCCACATCCTGCGCTACGCCACAGAAAAGGGGCTGGTCGATACGCCGCGGACCACTTTGGTGGCTGCCATCGTGCAGGGCGGGGTGGCTAACTGGGTGCACTGTGGTGATTCACGCCTGTACTTTGTACGCAATGGCGAACTGCTGGCCCGTACCCGGGACCATTCTTATCTGGAGCAAAACCAGGGGGAACGTCAACCCGCGCAGTTGCCCGCCAACTTCAATCGCAACGTGCTTTACACGTGCCTGGGCTCTCCGGCCAAGCCGGTGTTTGACATCACAGGTCCGGTGCCGCTGCAGCAGGGCGACAGGATTCTTTTGTGCTCGGATGGCCTGTGGGGCAGTCTGGATGACCCCGAAATCGTCTTCCAGCTGGGTCAGAAGCCAGTGACTGCCGCCGTGCCTGAATTGGTGGAGCGCGCGCTCCTCAAGGCCGGTGTCCGCAGTGACAACGTGACGCTTATTGCCATGGAGTGGGAAACCCCTGACACGTTTCAATCCACCCGTGGCGCCATCTCGACAGATGACATTGAGGACGGCGTTTTCGCGTCCACCGTGCAGGCGGGCTGGCTGGACTCCACGATTGATGATCTGGACGATGAGGCGATTGAGCGTTCCATCGCAGAAATCAACGAAGCCATCCGGCGCTCATCGGCCCGCAGAGCGTGACCGAGTTCGTCCGAAGCGGCGCGCGTGCTGCAAACGCGTTGCGCCCGGTGCGCATCACACGCGGTTACACCATACACGCGGAAGGTTCTGTGCTGATTGAATTCGGCGCGACCAAAGTGCTGTGCACGGCATCCGTTGAAGAGAAAGTGCCACCCCACAAGCGTGGCAGTGGCGAGGGCTGGGTCACGGCCGAGTACGGCATGTTGCCCCGTGCTACCCATTCGCGCAACGACCGCGAGGCGGCGCGGGGCAAGCAGAGCGGCCGCACACAAGAGATACAGCGATTGATTGGCCGTTCCATGCGCGCCGTTTTTGACTTGAAGAAGCTCGGAGAACGCACGATCCAGCTCGATTGCGATGTGCTGCAGGCCGATGGCGGAACACGTACCGCTGCCATTACCGGTGCTTTTGTCGCGGCCCAAGACGCTATCAATGGCTTGCTGGCTTCAGGCAAGATTTCCGAGTCACCCATCATTGCTTCCGTGGCCGCCATCTCGGTGGGCATCGTGCAGGGCATGCCGCTGCTCGATCTGGAATACACCGAAGACGCAGCCTGCGACACCGACATGAACGTGGTGATGACGGGCGCGGGACATTTTGTGGAAGTGCAGGGCACAGCGGAGGGCCTGGCTTTTTCGCGTGCGGAAATGGACAGTCTGCTCACGCTGGCTGAAAAGGGCATCGCCGACCTGATGGTTTTACAGCAACAGGCGCTATCAAAATAGTAGCTTCCTGCGCATATTCTGCGGGGGCTACAGGCATATTTCATGAAAATTGTTCTTGCATCCAACAACCAGGGCAAGCTTGCCGAGTTGCAGGCCATGTTGGCACCGTTAGGTTGCGTACTGATACCACAAGGCGATCTGGGCGTGCCCGAAGCGCCTGAGCCCCACCGCACTTTTGTAGAAAACGCGCTCGCCAAAGCCCGCAATGCCGCTCAACACACCGGTCTGCCCGCGCTGGCCGATGACGCCGGTTTGTGTGTGGATGCTTTTGGTGGATTGCCTGGCGTTGATACCGCCTATTACGCAACCCAGTTT
>JBBRYR010000142.1:0-4467 GCA_038237415.1 Burkholderiales bacterium | reverse complement strand
TTTGAGAATTGTTGCGCTCACCGGCGGCGCGGTTCTGCTACGTGGGAAACGGGTTGTGTCGCAATAGTGTGCAACGGGCGTGGCGAAGTCGCGATACCCACGAGGATCAGTACGTCAGGCTGTAGAGCGACTCAGCAGCGGCCATAGCCTGTCCATTGGGGCAGGCCAACTGCCCGTTCTAGATCATGTGCATAGCCCCAAGTCCGGCGATCCGTTTTTTTACGCTCCAGAATGATGTGAATTCGAGCACCTTGTCGGTCGTTCTCTTCACGGTTCGGTGGTCCTGTTCCACGACCAACGAGGTCAAACCCAAGCTGATGATCGATCTCTTGAAGGCATCCACCATGGAAGTCAATGACGCGCTGTGACGGGCCCGAAGAAGGTCGCTGGCGATTCGGCGCTCGGTGAAACAAAAACACGCCCATGCCCGCCGCAAAGCGGGCTGGCCAATCCCACCAAGACCGGAAACAGGGCGTTAGAAAAGCCAGTCCGCTCAAGCCGGTTGACCCAGGCATACGTCAAGGCTTGAGCAATGCGGCCAGCGAGAGCGCCCGCACGACTGCAGGCTCGGTCGGGGTGAGGCGCTGCATGCCCGCCTCTTGCGCCCATTGCTGTAACTGCGCTTCGCGCGCGGCCACGCGATTGACCGCCTCGATCAATTCTGGCTTGCCGGCCAACGCTACCCAGCCCACGTTGACACCCAAGCTTTGGGGTGGCCCCGCGCGCAAACGCAATGGCGAGGCAGCGCGCTTCCGATACACATCCCACGCGGTGCTGGGCATCAACATCGCGTCGACTTTGCCGCTTTCCAGTGCGGCCCAGCGGTCGTCGAGCTTGCCCATCGACACCATGTCGGGCGCCAGCGCGCCGCCTTGGTAGGTGGCGATCAAGGTGCCCTCCAAGGTCCCGGCAATGGCGCCAATCTTCTGACCACGCAGCTCGCCCAAGCCATTGGCCCGAGGCGCATCCTCGCGTTGCACCAACTGCAAGGCCATGCCTTGATAAGGGTGGCTGGCTACCACATTGCCCAAGGCCACGTCTGCTCGATCGCGTGGCCGCTTTGCACCGGGGTAGTCAGGCGGCTTGGCCTTGAGACGGCCAGGCTGACCGAGGTCGGCCGCCAACAGGGGGAATCCACTGACCAGATCGCAAACACCCGCCGAGAGCAGCGCATTGACCTCAACAGCGAAATTGGCATCCTGTTCCAGCTCAGATTCGAAGGGCACCAGACGCAAGGAGCGACCAAGTTCCTGTGCTACGGCCTCTGCCATCTTCACATCAAAACCACTCAACTGACCTTTGCGCGCCGTCGACAAAGGCGCGTTGTCTTCGCTCATGCAAACCGACAGTGCTGGCGTGCCGGCCTCTGCCTGGGCGAAAGCAGCACCGGTCAGGCCGCTCAAGGCAGTGGCCAGCACCACACACCGTAACTTGAAAATTCGACTCAACATGTCACATCTCCTTGCCACCACGCGTCGACACATAGGCCCATAACCACTGGATCGCGCCAGGGTCCAGTGCGTCTTTGAATGACGGCATGTTGTTTTTCCCGTTGGTCACCGAGTTGAAAAACCGGTCAGATTCGTCAGTGGGAAAACGCCGCAGATCATACGACGTGGTCCCCGAGTTCACCATGTTGCGCCCATGGCACTGCGCGCAGGTGCGCTCAAACTGGGTCCGCCCTTTGTCCACAAACTCCTGCGTCGGTGGACCGGGCACGGGCATCATTGCGGGATAGGTGCTGGTTTGTGCGCAAGCCGCCACCGAAGTGGCAGCCGCACACATCATCAAAAGCTGTCTGCCACGCATCATCAATCGAGGGCAAACGTCCAGACCGATCCGCCAGCCGGCACTTGCGACATGCGCTCATCACCCACCAATGCCCAGACACCGCCGGAGCCAGACACCACAGTCACATACTGCTTGCCATCTTGCTCAAAGGTGACCGGTAAACCGATGATGCCGGAGCTGGTCTGGAACTCGTAGAGCTTCTTGCCGTTGCTCGCATCCACCGCCATGAACTCGCCCGTGGCGGCGCCGGTGAAGACCAGTCCGCCTGCGGTAGACATAGTGCCCGCCATGCTGGGCTGACCTGGCCAAGCCATCTGCCACTTGCTCTTGCCCGTCATCGGATCAATGGCGCTCAGATAGCCGTGGGGCTCGTTCTTGGGCATATTCACGCCGCGAAAGTTCACCCCCAAATACCACTCACCCTTCTTGTATTCAGGCTTGGCCAGTTGGTAGGGCCAGCTAATGTTGAGGGTATTTGCATAGGCCAGGCCGGTCGCCGGGTTCCACGACATGGGGCTCCAGTTCTTGCCGCCCAGTACCGAGGGGAAGATTTCCACATCTTCACCAGCACGCGCTTTCTTGTCGATCTCGCTGTGTACCGGGCGACCGGTCTTGAGGTCGATGCTGTCAGCCCAGTTGACCTTCACATACGGGTTGGCCGCCAACAATTCGCCATTGGCGCGGTCCAGCACGTACATGAAGCCATTGCGGTTGGCTTGGGTCAATACTTTGCGGTCTTTGCCACCGATCTTCATGTCCACCAGCATGCCGACTTCTGTCGCGTCGTAATCGTACGGGTCGTTGGGGCTGAACTGATAGTGCCAGACCAGCTCTCCGGTCTTTGGCCGAATTGCTACAACCGAGTTGATGTAGAGGTTGTCGCCCTTGCGTGCGTTGGGGTTCCAAGGACCACCGTTGCCGGTACCCCAATACACGAGATCCAGATCGGGATCGTAGGTGCCAGTGAGCCAGGTGGGCGCACCGCCCTTCAAGTGGGTATCCCCCGGCCAGGTGTCGCCACCTTTCTGATCGGGCGCGGCGGTAGTGTAGAAGCGCCAGAGCTGCTTGCCCGTTACAGGATCCCACCCATCGATGAAGCCACGCGTGCCGTATTCGCCGCCCGCTATACCGGTCAAGACGACGCCGTTGGCAATCAGCGGCGCGCTGGTCATTGCCTGACCATTTTGATAGTCGGCGGCTTTGCTCTTCCAGAGTTGCTTGCCCGTTTTGGCATCCATGGCGACCACATGCGCATCCAGCGTGGAGCGGAACAGCTTGCCGTCGTAGATTGCAACGCCGCGGTTCAAGATGCCGCAGCAAGCCATCTTGAAAACGTCTTGCGGCAAATCAAATTCCTGTTTCCAGATTTGCTTGCCGGTGACGGGGTTGATCGCAACAGTGCTGTTGTGGGTCGTCACATACATTACGCCCTTGTAGACGATGGGTTGTGATTCTTGGCTTTGCGGGTTGTTCAGACTGTAGGCCCAGACAGGACGAAGCTTGGCTGCATTGCCTGTATTGATTTGTTTGAGCGGGCTGTAGCGCTGATTGTTGTAGCCCATGCCATAGGTGAGCACATCGCCAGGGGTGGCGGCGTCGCGCTTCAAATCGTCGACACTTTGTGCTTGAGCTGAGCCCAGCGCTGCCAACAGCACCGCGCTGGCGAGAAGGGTACGATTGATGATCATGTTTTGTATCCTTGTAGTGGTTATTGCCGGTTATTTTTTTCCTGGGCCAGCAAGCTTCACATGTTAAAAAATTCACTTGCGATACGCACCAAGGGGTTTTCCCTTAGCTTCATCTGTCCCGCATCGGAACACATGGGCAACCAAGGTGACAGTGACTACGGGTTTTCCCGATTGCCGCACCGCGGCCATATTCCCAAGCTATCTGTTCTCCCAATTGGCCGAAAAGCCCGCGCCACATGAACACCCAGCACCTGCCCGCACAGCTCTTCTTTCGCACGCCGGAGCAGCGCACGGCGCTGGCACGAGAACAATTCTTTGAAGAAGGCATACGCCCATCCGGGCTGGTGAGCGAAACGGTGATCCAGTCGTGGGATCGGTGTCGTCAGCTCGGCCAACGACGCGACAAGCTGCCGGCATTGGACCCCGTGGGTCGAGCCGCTTTGAGCGCCGCGCTGGCCCGCAATGAAGACCTGATGCAAGCGGCCCGACTGGAGCTCGATCAACTCCAGGCTTCGTTGAGCGGCACCCATTGCCGGGTCTTGCTGACCGACGAACGCGGCGTGATCGTGCACATCTCGCAAAACGCTGACGAGGCCAACCAGTCGGTGCTCGACAAAGCCGCCCGGTTGGGCGTGAATCTGGTTGAAAGCCGCTTGGGCACCGCCGCTCCTGGCATCGTCGTACACACCGGTCAAGCCAGCCAAGTGCAGGGAGGCGAACATTTTTACAACATGTTTCGGGAACTGCGTTGCGCGGCTGCGCCCATTCGCGATATTTACGGCCAGCTTGCAGGGGTTCTGGATCTGTCCACCGAGGCGCGTGACTTTGGTTTTGACGCCGCTGCGGTGGTAGGCATGTTTGCCACCACGATCGGCAACCGGCTCCTAGTTGCACAATCGCGCGGGTTGCTGGTGTTGCATTTCCAGACGGCCCTCAGCCTGCTGGAAACCCCCATGGAAGGTCTGCTAGGGGTGGACACCCACGGGCG
>JBBRYR010000141.1:0-4556 GCA_038237415.1 Burkholderiales bacterium | reverse complement strand
CAATCTCCACCAGTGCACCCTCTGCCGCCAGCAACTCCCGGGCAACTTGCTGGTTAACCACGTTGTCTTCCACCACCAGCAAATGGATGCCCCGCAAACGGCCACCATGCTGAGCCTTGGTTCTTGGCCTTGTGCGGAGATTGCTGGCGCCAGTCTGGGCATCCCTGACCGCATCGGACAGCATCGCTGCGGTCACCGGTTTCACCAGAAACCCCTGCAATTGGGCAAGCTCCTGCGGACTGCGCCGTGACAGTTCTTCGCGGCCATTGATCGACACCATAACCATGATGGGTATCGGCCCACCCGTGAGGGCGTTCCGAATCGCCGCAATAGTCTGCCAACCATCCAGCCCGGGCATTTGCCAGTCCATCAATACCGCCTGAAAGGGGGCTTGGCCGGCCTCTTTACGGTCCTGAACCAGTTGAATAGCCTCTGCCCCGTCGCCAGCCCCGATGACTTGCCAGCCAAGGGACTGCGCCATGGACATCTGCAACCGCCGGGCAGTGGCATTGTCGTCAACCACCAGCACCGTCAAGGGGGGGACATCAGCGGCAAGAACCGCCTGCGCGTCAATGACCGGAAGCGTGACAGAAAAATGGAAGTTGCTACCCTCACCCAGCGCGCTTTCAAGCTCCATTCTTCCGCCCATCATCTCCACCAGGCGTCTGGATATGGACAAACCCAATCCTGTTCCACCGAAACGGCGGGTGGTGGACGCTTCGGCCTGGGAAAATCCGGAAAAAATGAAATGTTGATCGGCTGGGGCAATGCCCATGCCGCTGTCTTTGACGGAAAAACCCAAGGTCGCCTCAGACCCCGAGCGGGCAAGCACGCTGACTTGAATCACCACTTCACCTTTGGCGGTGAATTTGATGGCGTTGCTGCTGAGATTGATTAGCACCTGCTGCAAGCGCATGGCATCGCCGATCAGAACTTTGGGTGCTGTGGCGTCTATATCAAACAGTACTTCTACAGGCTTGGGACCCACGTTCGTGGAGACAATGACCGAGAGATCCCGCATCAGTTTTTCCAGCTCAAACGGATGGGGATCCAGCGCCATCTTGCCCGCGTCTATCTTGGAAAAATCAAGAACGTCATTGATCAGCCCCAAAAGGGACTTGGCAGCCCCCTCCGCCTTGGTGGCATAGTCCAGCTGCTGGTCACTTAACCCGGTGTTATGAAACAGTTTGAGCATGCCCAACACGGCATTCATGGGCGTGCGGATTTCATGACTCATGTTGGCCAAAAACTGGCTTTTTGACTGCGATGCTGCCTGCGCTGCATCAGTAGCCTGCAAGAGCTCGGCTTCACTCTTCTTGCGTGCGCTGATGTCACGCATATAGGCGAAGTTCAACTCCTCTCCATTGAACTCGACAAAATTCAGATCTACTTCGACAGGCACGATTTGCCCTTTGCTGTTCACCTGGGTCGTCTCGAAGCACATGCGCTTTCGCTGCTTTAAATCCGCCCAGTGATCAGGCCATCGCTCGACCGGGAAATCCGGATCAAGATCCGTGATGGCCATACGAAGCAGCTCAGCCTCTGTATAGCCGTGCAGATCGCAGGCGGCGCTGTTCACCCGGACAATGCGTGAGTCGCGCGCGATCCAGAAAATGGGGACCGATGCCTTTTGAACCGACAGCGCGGTCAATCGAAGCTGCGACTGTGCTGTCTGGCGTTCCCGCATTTGGCGAATCATGATGGTCGCAGTGACGCCAACACCAGATATCACCAGGAGCAGCATGAATCCTTCGCGCCAGGCACGTTCGCGCCAATCGGCCAGTGCATCGGTCAGAGATTGACCCACCGAGACCACCACCGGGTAGTCCTTCAAGGCGCGGTAGCTGTAAATGCGCTCAACCCCATCGGCAACGACGACCTGTCGCACAGTCTTTTCTGTTGCGACAGGCAGGTGTTCCTTGAACATCGGGGTGTCGATCCAGCTTCGCGTCATCAACTTTTCAACGGCCGGCGTGCGCGCAATGATCCAACCTTGGCGGGTAAAGACCGTCACGAAACCATTCACACCGACGTCCATTGACTGGGCAGAACTCTGAAAATGCAGTGGGTCAAGCCAGGCCACCAACACCCCCTGAAAAGGTGCGCCATCCGGACCCAGTCGAATGCTTGCTGGCGTAGCCCAGCCGCCCATCGGCCCGTCTTTCAAACTGGCTCCCAACAAAAGCCCCGCGTTCAGGTTCTGGCGATGCGACGCAACATAGTCACGATTCGCCGCTGAAAGGAGGCGACCGGGCGTCTCGGGGAGTGTGGCCAGCACGACACTACCGCCACTATCAATCACCTCAAGCCCCTGTACCAACCCATCGACGGGCAGCATCGCCTTGAATTCTTGGCGTATGGCGTCGCGCTCGAGTCGCGAAACGGGGCTGCTCCCTTGAACCACCCCAGCCGCAGCTGCAAGCAGCAACTCAACGCGATGCATTTTTTGTCGGACGTCTTCTTCCGCCACTTTGGCAAGGGTGTGGGTCTGGGCGCCCGTTGCCTCAATTTCGCGGACGTATTCGCGTTGAAGGTCACCGCCGACAATCGCGGCCAGCAAAAGGCAGACCAACACCGAAACCACCACAATCGAACCCACGGACTGCAGGAGAAACCAGGAACCAAGCCGCTGCATTGAATGGATACGCATCGTCAATTCTATGCGTGGCAAATGCAAGAAGAGTCAGAGAATTGGTACAGCATGGGTGCCTAATCTAACGAATTGCCACACCCATTGAAAACCCACCCAATAGCTTTCGTTGCCTGCAAATTGGCAATGAAATCGGCCTTATCCCCCGCACCATATGCGCAGGCAGCTATCAATTAAATAGCACTCTTCACACCTTGACGGCGTTGATTGCCTTCAGGCTGCCTTGCCAAAAGCCAAAACACCCTTGGGGTCCACCATCCCCAAGCGGTTGACCCCGCTCACCAGCGCCTTGATGGACGCGGTGACGATGTTGGTGTCCATGCCCACGCCGTAGCGCTCCGCACCGCCACCATGGGCGCTGCCGGTGGCACCTGCCGACATCAGCTCCAGAAACGCGCAGGCTTGCGCCTCGGCTCCTTCTTTGCTGCTGGTGGTGGAGCGCTCTTCGAAGCTGCGCACCTGAACTTTCACGCCCAACCCTTGCAGGGCGTGCACGGCAGCGTCGATGGGGCCGTTGCCTTCACCGCTGAGCAGCATCGGCTGGCCGTTCACTTCCAGTGCCAGGCGGATACCTTGCACATGGTGTTTGCCTTCTACGCCCGCGTGGTCAAACAGGTGGTGCTCCACGTAGCGCACGGAGGCATCGGCCGCGTGCAGGTAGGTGGCGTCAAACAGATTCCAGATGTCTTGCGCGGTCATCTCGCCACCGTGGGTGTCAGTGTAGGTTTGCACCTCGCCCGAGAACTCCACCTGCAGGCGCCGGGGCATGACGACACCAAACTCGGCTTCCATCAAATACGCCACACCGCCCTTGCCGCTCTGGCTGTTAACGCGAATGACCGAGTCGTAGCTGCGGCCCACATCCGCGGGGTCGATGGGCAGGTAGGGCACGTTCCAGAAACCGTCTTTCTCCTGGACGGCAAAGCCTTTTTTGATGGCGTCCTGGTGCGAGCCGCTGAAGGCGGTGAATACCAAGTCCCCCACATACGGGTGGCGCGGGTGGATGGGCAGCTGGTTGCAGTGCTCCACGGTGCGGGCCACGGCATTGATGTCCGAAAAATCCAGCCCTGGTGCCACGCCCTGGGTGTAGAGGTTGAGCGCCAGCGTCACGATGTCCACATTGCCGGTGCGCTCGCCGTTGCCAAACAGGCAGCCTTCCACGCGGTCGGCACCGGCCATCAGGCCCAGTTCGGCGGCGGCCACGGCGGTGCCGCGGTCGTTGTGCGGGTGCAGGCTCAGAATGACGCTGTCACGGCGCGCCAGGTGGGTGTGCATCCATTCGATCTGGTCGGCATAGACATTGGGCGTGGCCACTTCTACGGTGGCGGGCAGATTGAGAATGACCTTGTTGGTGGGCGTGGCGCCCCACTCGGCGGTGACGGCGTTGCACACGTCCAGGGCAAAGTCGAGTTCAGTGCTGGTGAACACTTCAGGGCTGTATTCGAGCACCCACTCGGTTTCAGGTTGCTCGGCGGCAAGTTGTTTGATCAGGCGCACCGAAGACACGGCCAGTTCTTTCACCTCGTCACGGCTCATGCCAAACACCACGTCACGAAACACCGGCGCCGTGGCGTTGTAGACATGGACGATGGCGCGGCGTGCGCCCTTGACGGAATCCATGGTGCGGCGAATCAGGTGTTCGCGTGACTGGGTGAGCACTTCGATGGTCACATCGTCGGGGATGTGACCGCCCTCGATGAGGTTGCGCACAAAGTCAAAGTCGGTTTGCGAAGCGCTGGGAAAGGCGACTTCAATCTCTTTGAACCCGATGGCGCACAGGGTGCGAAACATGCGCATCTTGCGCTCGCCATTCATGGGCTCAAACAGCGACTGGTTGCCATCGCGCAGGTCGGTGCTCATCCAGATCGGCGGCGACTGGATCGTGCGCGCGGGCCATTGGCGGTTG
>JBBRYR010000140.1:0-4674 GCA_038237415.1 Burkholderiales bacterium | reverse complement strand
CGACGAATTGGACGACGCGCTGGCCAAACTACTGCCGCCCTCCACCATGCTGGGCCTGCCACAGGCAGCCACACTGCTGGCCGACGCCATTGCCAAAAACAAGCGCCTGTGCATCGTTGCCGATTACGACTGCGATGGTGCCACCGCCTGCGCCGTGGCTATTCGCGGGCTCAAGCTGCTGGGCGCGCAGCACGTCCGCTACATCGTGCCCGACCGCATCGTTGATGGCTATGGCCTGACGGCACCCATTTCGCAGCGGGTCAAAGACTCCGGCGCCGACGTGCTGATCACCGTGGACAACGGCATTGCCAGCATGGACGGTGTGGCCCACGCCCGCGCGCTGGGCCTGCAGGTGCTGGTAACCGACCACCACTTGCCCGCTGCCGAACTGCCGAATGCGGACGTCATCGTCAACCCCAACCAGCCGGGTTGCCCGTTCGAGAGCAAATCCATCGCCGGAGTCGGCGTCATGTTTTACGTGCTGCTGGCGCTGCGCAGCGAGTTGCGCACGCGCGGCGTGTTTGACGCAGCCACCCAGCCCAAGCTGGACACCCTGTTGCCCCTCGTCGCACTGGGCACCGTGGCCGACGTCGTTCGGCTGGACGCCAACAACCGCCGCCTTGTCGCCCAAGGATTAAAACGGGTTCGAGCCGGCGCCCTGCCTACGGGACTTGCTAGCCTTTTTAGAGCAGCAGGGCGCGTGGCAGCGGTCGCCACCACCTTCGACTTTGGCTTTGCACTGGGCCCCCGCATCAACGCCGCCGGGCGTTTGAGCGACATGACACTGGGCATTGAATGCCTGCTCACCGATGACCCTGCGCGAGCCGACGAGTTGGCCAAAACACTGGACGGCATCAACCGCCAGCGCCGCGAGATCGAGGGCGACATGCGCGAGCAGGCCATGCTGATTGCCGAGTCGCTGTTTGAAGAAGGTGACGAGCCACCACCCGCCATCTGCGTGTTCGACCCCGACTTCCACGAAGGCGTGGTGGGCATCGTGGCCTCGCGCATCAAAGACAAGCTGCACCGACCGGCCTTTGTGTTTGCCGCCAGCGCCGCACCCGGCAAGGAGCACGAACTCAAAGGCTCAGGCCGCTCGATTCCCGGCTTTCACCTGCGCGACGCGCTGGACCTGGTGGCCAAGCGCTACCCCGGCGTGCTGCTGCGTTTTGGTGGCCACGCCATGGCCGCGGGCTGCACCATTACCGAAGAAGGCCTGGACGACTTTGAGCAGGGCCTGATTCAGGTGGCACAAGAGTGGCTGGATGCTGCCACCCTTACCCGCCGAATGGACACCGACGGCCCGCTGGCCCCCGAATACCGCCGTGTGGAACTGGTCGACGCCCTGCACAAAGAGGTGTGGGGCCAGGGCTTTGCGGCACCCACCTTCAGTGAAGAGGTCGAAGTGATCTCGCAGCGGCTGGTGGGCGAAAAGCATCTCTCTCTCAAGCTCAAGCACCAGGGCCAGCCCGTGGACGGTATCTGGTTTGGCCACACCGAACCGCTACCCGCCAAAGTGACGCTGGCCTTCCGGCTGGACGCGGACGAGTGGAATGGCGTGCGGCGAGTGCGGTTTCTGGTGGAAGGGGCATCGATATGAAACGCCATCTGTTCATCCTCACCGGCGCCTCACGCGGCATGGGGCTGGCTATGGCACAGCAGTTGCTGTCGCCCTCGGCTACCGTTCTCTGCATCTCCCGCCAACGCAACGCAGCGCTGGCTGAACAGGCTGCGCAATGCGGCGCCACGCTGGAGCAGTGGGCCGTGGACCTGGCCGATGGCGCGGCTGCGGCGGCCCGCCTCTCGGAATGGCTGCAGGCGCAGGCTCCTGGCACGCTGGCCAGCGCGACGCTGATCAACAACGCGGGCGTCATTCCGGCATTGGTCCCTCTGAGCCAGTCGGACCCCGCCGACCTGGCCCACGCCCTGCGCGTGGGGCTGGAGGCGCCCCTGCAGTTGTGCGCTGCTTTTCTGGGCGTCACCGAAAGCTGGCCACTGCCACGCAAGGTGCTGAATATTTCGTCGGGGCTGGGCCGCCGCGCCATGGCGTCCCAGGCTGGCTACTGCGCAGCCAAAGCGGGCATGGACCATTTCACCCGCTGCATGGCGCTGGATGAGGCGCTCAAACCCAATGGTGCAAAAGTCTGCTCGCTCGCTCCCGGCGTTATTGATACCGACATGCAGGCACAGCTGCGCAGTGGGGAAGCAGCCGGTTTTCCGGACCGCGGCGCGTTTGCGGCCATGCACCAGCAAGGCCAGCTCACCACCCCCACGGATGCCGCCCAGCGCGTGCTGGCCTATCTGGCGCGGCCAGATTTCGGCGCTGAGGCTGTCGCAGATGTGCGCGCTTAGCCCCCATTTTTTGATCAAAATACCCGTAAGGTCTGTGCAGCTTTTACGGCGCACACTCCTCGTCGGCCGGTTTTGGTAAAACCCGTTTCGTCTAATTAAAGGAGATTTCCCATGTCCCGTGAAGTTGTTGTTGTCAGCGCCGTGCGCACCGCCATTGGTACTTTTGGCGGTAGCCTGAAAGACATTCCCCCCACCGAATTGGCCGCGCAAGTGGTGCGCGAATCGCTGGCCCGCGCCACGGTAGACGGCAAGGATGTCGGCCATGTGGTGTTTGGCCATGTGGTCAACACCGAGCCTAAAGACATGTACCTGTCCCGCGTAGCGGCCATCAACGGCGGCTGTGCGGAGGGCACGCCCGCGTTCAACGTCAACCGCCTGTGCGGCTCGGGCCTGCAGGCCATCATCTCGGCCAGCCAGAGCATCTTGCTGGGCGATGCCGACATCGCCATTGGCGGCGGTGCCGAGAACATGAGCCGGGGCCCCTACGCCAGCCTCAACACCCGCTGGGGTGCCCGCATGGGCGACACCAAGATGATTGACATGGTGATCGGCGCATTGCACGACCCGTTCCACACCATCCACATGGGTGTGACCGCTGAAAACATTGCCGCCAAGTGGGGCATCACCCGTGAAGAGCAGGACGCCATTGCGGTCGAGAGCCACAACCGCGCCCAGCGCGCTACCGAGGCGGGCTACTTCACGAGCCAGATCATGCCGGTGATCCTCAAGAGCAAAAAGGGGGATGTGTCCTACGCCACGGACGAGCATTTCCGCCCCAACTGCAGCATGGCTGACATGGCCAAGCTCAAGCCCGCTTTCCTGAAGGAAAACGGCACCGTGACGGCTGGCAACGCATCGGGCATCAACGACGCCGCCGCAGCGGTGGTGCTGATGGAAGCCGCCACCGCCAAAGCGCGTGGCCTCAAGCCGCTGGCCCGCCTGGTGGCCTACGCGCATGCGGGTGTAGACCCCAAGTACATGGGCATCGGCCCCGTGCCTGCCACGCAACTCGCACTGAAAAAAGCGGGCCTGACGGTGAAGGATCTGGATGTCATTGAGGCCAATGAAGCCTTCGCCGCCCAAGCCTGCGCCGTAACGCGCGACCTGGGGCTGGACCCTGCCAAGGTCAACCCCAACGGCTCCGGCATCTCGCTGGGTCACCCCATTGGTGCGACCGGTGCGCTGATTACGGTCAAGGCTCTGTATGAGCTGGAGCGCATTGGCGGGCGCTACGCGCTGGTCACCATGTGTATTGGTGGCGGCCAGGGTATTGCCGCCATCTTCGAACGCGTTTAAACCGCTACCACCGCAGTGGCGGGCAGCATCTGTCCGGTCTCGACATAGCGCGCGTGCCAGGACAGTGCTTCGTTCAGCAGGTGCGGCGTGTGTTTGCCTGGCGCATCGCGCAGGGCGCGTTCAAAATAATCACGCAAGGCCGGACGAAAGTCCGGATGGGCGCACTTTTCAATGATCAGACGGGCCCTCTGTGTGGGCGACAGTCCACGCAAGTCCGCCAAGCCCTGTTCTGTCACGATGATTTCGACGTCGTGCTCGGTATGGTCCACATGCGAGACCATGGGCACGATGCAGTAGATGGCGCCATTTTTGGCAGTCGACGGCGTCATGAAGAATGACAGATAGGCATTGCGCGCAAAGTCGCCCGAGCCGCCAATGCCGTTCATGATGCCGGAGCCCATGACGTGCGTGGAGTTCACATTGCCATAAATGTCGGCCTCAATCATGGCGTTCATCGCAATCAGGCCCAGACGGCGAATCACCTCGGGGTGGTTGCTGACCTCTTGCGGGCGTAGCACGATGCGTTCGCGGTAGAAGTCGATGTTCTCGTTGAAATCGGCCAGCGCCTTGGGGCTGAAGGACAACGCAGTGGCCGAGGCCATGGTCAGCTTGCCCGAGCGCAGCATGTCCAGCATGCCGTCCTGGAGCACCTCGGTGTAGGCCGTCAGGTTCTTGAACGGCCCCTCGTTCAGACCCATCAGCACGGCATTGGCAATATTGCCCACGCCGGACTGCATTGGCAGCAAATCGGCTGGCAAGCGGCCCAGCTTCACCTCCTGCTGCAGAAAGTCGATGATGTGGCCCGCAATGCGCTGTGAGGTCTCGTCTGGCGCAGCAAAAGCGGAGTTGCGGTCAGGCTGGCTGGTCTCCACCACGGCGACTACTTTGCTGAGGTCGCAGTGCAGGTAGTGCTCTCCGATGCGGTCGCCCGGATTGACCAATGGGATGGGCCGACGCAAGGGCGGCAGGCGTGTACCGTAATAAATGTCGTGCATGCCTTCCAGGCCCGCACTTTGCAGGGAGTTG
>JBBRYR010000139.1:0-4687 GCA_038237415.1 Burkholderiales bacterium | reverse complement strand
GCGCGCAGACGCGTGGCCCGGTAGCTATCGCGGTCCTTCCATTGGCCGTAGCGCTTGGGTTTGCCCCCGTCTTCGGGCGCACCGTCCCTGTGCCAAGTGGGCTCGGCGGCGAAGCCATTGCTGTTGCTTCTGGGTACGGGTGCCGCAGGCATCCACAGTGCGGTGAGTTCCTGGCTGCCCAGTTGTACCTGGGTTGCCAACTCCGACAGCAGCTGCATCTTCAGCGCACCCTCGGGCAGTAGTAGCCACAGCGGTTTGGCGTTAGCGGCCATGTGGGCGCGACCTTCGGCGGTAGTCAGGTCGCAGTCTTCGCGCGCCGCGTCGATCAAAAACCGGCTCAAGGGCGTGGCTTCGCTCACGTAGCGTGCGAAAGCCTCTTTTCCGTTGGCGCGGATGTAACTGTCGGGATCGTGCTCGGCCGGCAAAAACAGAAACTTGATGCTGCGCACATCGGTGGCATAGGGCAGGGCTGCGTCCAGCGCCTTGCGCGCGGCGCGCCGCCCGGCGGCGTCGCCGTCAAAGCTGAATACGACTGCATCCGTAAACCGGAACAGTTTGTGCACATGGTCATTGGTGCAGGCGGTACCCAGCGTGGCTACGGCGTTGGGGAAACCCAGCTGCGCCAGCGCCACCACATCCATATAGCCCTCAGTCACCAGCGCATAACCCTGTTCACGCAGGGCGTTGCGCGCTTCAAAAAGACCATAGAGCTCGCGCCCTTTGCTGAACACCGGGGTTTCGGGCGAGTTGAGGTACTTGGGTTTTTCATCGCCCAGCACGCGGCCACCAAAACCGATGCATTCGCCCTTGATGTTGCGAATGGGGAACATGATGCGGTCACGAAACCGGTCGTAGCGCTTTTCGTCGGTTACGCCTTCTTCGGTATGCGCGATGACCAGACCGCTTTCCACCAGCAGCGGATCGTCGTAGTGGGGGAACACGCTGGCCAGACTGCGCCAGCCTTCGGGCGCATAGCCCAGGCCAAACTGCTTGGCAATCTCGCCCGACAGGCCGCGCCCCTTCAGGTACTGCACCGCTTGTGGGGAAATTTTGAGCTGGTGGCGGTAGGCTTCTCCGGCTTTTTCCAGCACGTCAGTGAGGGTGTTCTGCTTTTGGCGCTGCTCCAGTGCGCGGGCGCGGTCTTCGGGCGAGGCATCGTCTTCGGGAATCTGCATTCCGTATTGCTGCGCCAGATCCTTGACTGCTTCCACAAAGGTCATACCCGCGTGGTCCATCAAAAAGCTGATGGCATTGCCGTTTTTTCCGCAGCCAAAGCAGTGGTAGAACTGTTTGGTAGGGCTGACCGAGAACGAGGGCGACTTTTCCCCATGAAACGGGCATAGCCCCATGAAGTTGGCGCCCCCCTTCTTGAGCTGCACATAGCGACCCACTATCTCGACCACGTCAGTGCGGGCGAGCAGTTCCTGGATGAACGTTTGGGGGATGGCCATGGGGTGATTGTAGAAACAAGGGTGCCCGTGTCCGTACGGTTTCAGGGCGGGTGAAGGAGTACCGGGGTATATTTTGCTATGACCTTGATAGCGGCTTGCGCAATGAATACGGGGGCTACAGGCCTATTTGATCAAGAATTTTCGCCACCAATGCTTCCGTACATTTTTTCTTCATTGGACGTCGGCCTGCCAAAGCCACCTGATGCCTTGACTCCCTTGCCGACGGCACACAGGTAGACTGAACCAACCGGCTGCGGAACATCGCCGGCTCAAACAGGAGATTTCACGCATGCGCCATCGGATTTGGACTCCCAACCTGCGTGCTGCGCTGCTGCTCGGCGCAATCGCGATGACGGTGCAGGTATCGTGCAGGGCCGCTTCAGTGGCCCCGTTGGCCGCCGAGCACGGCATGGTGGTCACCGCGCAGCATCTGGCCTCCCGCGTGGGTGTCGATGTGCTGAAGAAGGGCGGCAACGCCATCGACGCGGCCGTCGCGGTGGGCTATGCGCTGGCCGTGGTCTACCCCGCGGCGGGCAACCTGGGCGGTGGCGGGTTCATGACCCTGCAATTGGCCGATGGGCGAAAGACCTTTCTCGATTTTCGTGAAAAGGCGCCCTTGTCGGCCAGCGCCAACATGTACCTGGACCCGGCGGGTAATGTCATCACGGGTTTGAGCACGACCGGCCACCTGGCTGTGGGGGTTCCCGGTACGGTCTCGGGAATGGAATGGGCCCGTGTGCAGTACGGCACGATGGGGCGGTCTGCCCTGCTGGCGCCCGCCATCGCGTTGGCCGACCGCGGTTTTGTGCTGGAGCAGGGCGATGTCGACCTTCTGCGCACGGCTACGGATAGCTTTAAAAAGGACCCGGCCAGCGCTGGTGTCTTCCTGAACAAAGGCGAAGCCTTTGCTGTGGGGCAAAAATTGGTGCAAAAGGACTTGGCCAGGACGCTCCGAACGATCAGCCAACGCGGTGCGGACGGTTTTTACAAAGGCTGGGTCGGCCGTTCCCTTGTGGCGTCCAGCCACGCGGGCAATGGTCTGATCACCCAGGCGGATCTGGACCAGTACCAGACCCGCGAACTGGCGCCGGTCGAATGCGATTACCGGGGGTTTCACGTAGTCTCTGCGCCGCCGCCCAGTTCCGGTGGCGTGGTGATTTGCGAGATGCTCAACATCCTCGAGGGATATCCGCTGAAGGAGTTGGGTTACCACTCGGCGCAGGCCGTGCACTACCAGATCGAGGCGATGCGCCATGCCTATGTGGACCGCAACAGCACCCTGGGCGACCCCGATTTCGTGCAGAACCCGCTGGAGCGTTTGCTGAGCCCTGCGTATGCCGAGCGGATCCGCGCGGTGATTGATCCCCATAAAGCCGGCGTCTCCAGTGAGATCAGGCCCGGCAACGCTCCGCATGAAGGTTCCAACACCACCCACTATTCCATCGTGGACCATTGGGGCAATGCGGCGTCCGTCACCTACACCTTGAATGACTGGTTTGGTGCCAAGGTCATGGTGCCCACAACCGGGGTCCTGCTCAACAACGAAATGGACGATTTCACGGTCAAGCCCGGCGTTCCCAATCTCTACGGTTTGGTGCAGGGTGCCACCAATGCCATTGCCCCCGGCAAGCGGCCCTTGTCCTCCATGAGCCCGACCATCGTGACCCAGGACGGCAAACCCGTGCTGGTACTGGGCACGCCAGGTGGCAGCCGCATCATCACCGCCGTGTTGCAAACCATCCTCAACACCATCGAGTACCGGATGAATGTGCAAGAGGCCGTTGATGCGCCACGCTTTCACCAGCAATGGCTGCCCGATGTGACCAACGTCGAGCCCTATGCCCTGTCACCGGATACGGCCAAACTGCTGACGGAGATGGGCCACAAGCTGGGCGCGCCGCAGCCAGCCAATCACCTGGCAGCCATTCTGGTCGGTGCGCCATCCATCGGCGGCAAGCCGGTTGGTAATAATCGCTTTTATGGTGCCAATGATCCCCGTCGCAACACGGGCCAGGCGCTGGGCTACTGAACCAGGAGTTAACCATGTCACTTCTCGCACGCTGGGCTCTGGCCCTTGTTCTGTCGGTAGCCCAACTCCCAACTGCGTTCGCATTGACCGACACGCCGGCCAGTGCGGTGCAAGTGGCGGCACCCGTGCTGGTTCCCTTTTCATCCGAGGAGGGGCTGGCCCGTTTGGCGCGGTCCACGGCCCGGAGTGACTTTGGGGCGCTGGCCAACCAGTTTGAAGCCCAATCCAACGGCGCCTTTTGCGGCCCGACCTCGGCGGCCATCGTGCTGAACACGGTTCGGGGACGCAGCAGCGAGCTACCCCGTGACCGCAGCCGCTTGCGCCCGGAAGACCTGCAATTCATGCCCGCCCATGCGGATCTCAGCGTTCCCCGTTTTACCCAGGACAACGTGATTCCCCAAGGCAAAAAGACCCGTGCGCAAGTGCTGGGGGAGCCGGTAACGATCAACGGCAAGCTGATCAAGGATTTTGGCTATCAGACCCGCCAGCTCGACGAAATGCTCCGGGCCAATGGGCTGGTCACGCGCCTGAAAATCGTCGACGAAGCCAAGCCCGAGCAAGAAATCCGTACGGATTTGATCGAGAACCTCACCCGCCCCGGTGATTACGTCATCGTGACTTACCGGCGGGAAGCCGTGGGTCAGCCAGGTGGCGGACATATTTCACCGCTGGGTGCCTACGACGCGCTGTCTGACGCATTCCTGGTGCTGGATGTGAACCCCACCAGCGCGGGCTGGGTCTGGATGCCCGCAACCACCCTGATCAAAGGCATGCGCACCTTTGATACGGTGGAGAACCGTGGCTACATCCTGATCGATTCGCGTTGATGCGCGGCCGACACCCGGTGGAACATTACTTCTGCTTGGGCACGCGTCCCATCAAATAGAACTCGGGGTTGGGCAGCATGCCCGACATGTTGGCCATGCGGTTGGACAGGCCAAAGAACGCAGTGATGGCGCCAATGTCCCAAATGTCTTCGTCGTCAAAGCCGTGGGTGTGCAGGGCAGTGAAGTCGCCATCTTCGATTTCGTCGGAGCGCAGGCAGACCTTCATCGCAAAGTCCAGCATGGCGCGCTGGCGCGGCGTGATGTCGGCCTTGCGGTAGTTCACGCTTACCTGGTCTGCGACCAATGGTTTCTTCTCGTAAATGCGCAGAATCGCGCCGTGGGCCACCACACAATACAGGCAGTGGTTGGCCGCGCTGGTG
>JBBRYR010000138.1:0-4691 GCA_038237415.1 Burkholderiales bacterium | reverse complement strand
GTGCCGTGCTGATTGCCACCGCCCAGCCGTGGGACGACGAGATGCGCCAGCGCATTGCCCGCCACCAGGAAGACCGGGCTGAGCGCGTGCCCGGCATGACCACTGTCGAGGAACCACTGGCTCTGGCCGATGCGATTGCGCAGCACAGCCAGCCCCACACGCTGGTGGTGGTGGATTGCCTCACGCTGTGGCTCACCAACTGCCTGATGCCTGCCGAATATGCATCAAATCGGCCTGTAGCCCCCGTAGATGCTGCGCAGGCAGCTCCTCTTTTGATAGCAATTTCTCAGGCGCCCGGCCCGCTGGTCCTGGTGGGCAACGAGATCGGCATGGGCGTCATTCCCCTGGGTGCGCAAGTGCGTGCCTTTGTGGATGCCCTGGGCCGCCTGAACCAGGACGTGGCCGCCACCTGCCGGCGCGTCACCCTGATGGCGGCGGGTCTGCCACTCACTTTGAAAGACATGGCATGAACACCCATTTCCGCACTGCGTTGGACGCAATGCTGCTGGGCGCGATCAGCCTGTTGGGCGCGATGGTTGCACTGCCCGCGCACGCGCTGCAAATGACGGATGACCGGGGTGTTGTGGTCACCTTTGCGCAGCCACCCCAGCGCATCGTCAGCCTGTTGCCATCCCTGACTGAAACCGTGTGTGAACTGGGCCAGTGCCAGCGCCTGGTGGGTGTGGACCGCTACTCCAACTTTCCTGCCAGTGTGCGTGCCTTGCCCCAGATGGGGGGCGGGCTGGACCCCAGCATCGAAGCCATCGTTGCGCTCAAGCCCGATGTGGTGCTGATGGCCACCAGCGCACGCGCCAGCGAACGCCTGCAGGCGCTGGGCGTCAAGGTGGTGGCGCTGGAGCCCAAGACCCATGCCGATGTGCGCCGTGTGCTGGAAAAAGTGGGCCAGTTGCTAGGGGTGGATGATGCCCAACGTGTGTGGCGCGTGATTGACGCCGGGGTTATGGCGGCCGCGCAGTCGGTACCCGCTGCCGCACGGGGGACGCGGGTGTATTTTGAGGTCAACAGTGCACCCTATGCGGCGGGCGAGGCCTCCTTCATAGGCGAGACTTTGAGTCGTCTGGGCGCCCGGAATATTGTGCCCGCAAGCCTGGGTCCGTTTCCCCAGCTCAACCCGGAATACGTGGTACGGGCCAACCCTGATCTCATCATGGTGGGTGACAGCAACTACATCGGCCTGGAGCAGCGACCGGGCTGGCGCGGGATGCGGGCCCTGCGGGAACGCCGCTTGTGCGTCTTCACACCTGAGGAATCCGACATGCTGGTGCGTCCGGGTCCGCGCATGGCCGAAGGCGCCCGCATCATGGCGCGCTGCCTCGCGGACAAAGCCGCCGTTCGCGCAGCAGGCGGCGCTCCATGAACCATCCGCGCGTCAACTTTCTGGTCCTGGGCTTGCTCGCCCTGGTCGTGGTGTTGACCCTGCTGGGTGCCAGCGTCGGCAGTACCGGCCTTGACAGCGTTCTGCGCGCGGCCGATGACCCCGTGGCGCTGCAGATTGTCTGGGATATTCGCCTGCCCCGCACTCTGGGCGCCTGGCTGGCGGGGGCCTTGCTGGGGCTGGCCGGCGCAGTGGCGCAGGGCCTGTTTCGCAATCCCCTGGCCGACCCGTTTTTGCTGGGCAGCGCCTCGGGCGCGTCGTTGGGTGTGGCCCTGAGTCTGGTGCTGTTTGGCGTGTCGCCCTTCGCCACTCAGTGGCTGACCCGCCTGGGCCTTACCGGTGGCGCATTTGCCGGCGCCGTGCTGGGCGTGCTGCTCACGCTGTTGCTGGCCAAGGGCGTGCAGCACACCCTTCGCCTGCTGTTGGCGGGCGTGATTGTGGGGGTCGTGCTGGGTGCGGCCAAAGAACTCATCATGCTGGCCCGGCCCGATTTTTTGCAGTCCATGCAGGCGTTCATGCTGGGCAGCACGGGGTATGTGGGGTGGAACGCCTGCCTCATCATGGTGCTGGCCTGGCTGGTGTGCATGGCCGCGGCCTGGGCTCTGAGCCCGGTGCTCGATGGCCTTGCGCTGGGCGAGGCCACGGCTGCCAGCCTGGGTCTGCCGCTGGCGCGCTTGCGTGCCGCCCTGGTGGCCGTGCTGGCACTGGCTACGGGTACGGCAGTGGCACAAACCGGTTTGATTGCGTTTGTGGGTCTGGCCGCACCGCACCTGGTGCGCTCGGTGGTCAAGACCAGCCATGGCCGCCTGATTGTGCTGAGCAGCCTGATGGGCGGCGCATTGCTTATGGCCGCTGACATTCTGGCGCGCTGGGTGCTGGCGCCGCTGGAACTGCCGGTGGGCATTCTCACGGCCGTGTTGGGTGGCAGCTACCTGCTGTGGCTCATGCACCGGCGGGTGACGGCGGGTGGCATGCTATGAATTCAATAGCTGTTCACGCAGATTCTGTGAGGGCTAGCCTCGGAAACGCCGAGATACTGAATGGCATCAGCCTGTCCATACAGGCGGGGCGCTGGACCAGCATCGTCGGCCCCAACGGCGCCGGAAAATCCACCTTGCTCAAGGTGCTGGCGGGCTTGCTGCCGCACACCGGAACCGTTACGTTGCTGGGCCAACCCATGGCCAGTCTGCCGGGTCGCCTGCGGGCCCAGCGCATGGCGTGGCTGGGCCAGAACGAGTCCAGTGCCGACGACCTGACCGTGTTCGATGTGGCCATGCTCGGGCGCCTGCCCCACCAGCCCTGGCTGGCCGCGCCCAGCACCGCTGATCATGTGGCCGTGGAGCAGGCCCTCAAAGCCACACAAGCCTGGGACTGGCGCGCCCGTTCACTGGGCCAACTCTCGGGCGGGGAGCGCCAGCGCGTGCTGCTCGCGCGCGCGCTGGCGGTGCAGGCACAGGTGCTGTTGATGGATGAGCCTTTGGCGAATCTGGATCCGCCGCACCAGGCCGACTGGCTGGACATCGTGCGCGCGCTGGTGGACAAAGGCACCACCGTGGTCAGCGTGCTGCATGAAGTGACAATGGCGTTGCAGGCCGATGCCGTTGTGGTCATGGCCGGTGGTCAGGTGCAGCACCACGGGCCATCGCACCACCCGGACACCCACAGCGCGGTCGAACGGGTGTTCGACGAACGCATTGCCATCCACTCGGTAGACGACCAATGGGTGGTCCTGCCGCGGCTGAGAATGCACGGCTCTGCCGTTGCGACCGTTTCATTTTTGTAATTCCTGTGAGGAGACCCAGAACATGTCAATCACCCTGACCCCTAGCGCTGCCACGCAGCCCCTGCATTTCCATGCGCCGCACAAGTCGCCTGCTGCCCGTAGCAAGGTGGCGCAGCGCGTCTGGACCGTGGCCGAAATTGCTGCGCTGTTTGATTTGCCGTTCAATGACCTGATGTTCCAGGCCCAGACCACGCACCGTGCGCACTTTGACGCCAACCTCGTGGAGCTGGCCACGCTCCTGTCCGTCAAGACCGGCGGCTGCCCGGAGGACTGTGGTTACTGCCCGCAATCCGTTCACTTTGACACCGGAGTCGAGGCCGGCAAGTTGATGGGTGTGGAAGCGGTGCGCGAGGCGGCATTGGCCGCCAAGGCCGCTGGTGCCACACGTTTCTGCATGGGCGCTGCCTGGCGTGCGCCCAAGGACCGCGATGTGGAAGCCGTGGCCGAACTGGTCCGGGCGGTCAAAGCCACCGGACTGGAATCCTGCGCTACCCTGGGCATGCTCGGCGAAGGCCATGCCGAAGCGCTGCGCGACGCCGGCCTGGACTACTACAACCACAACCTGGACAGCGCGCCCGATTTTTATGGCGACGTCATCACCACCCGCGACTACCAGGACCGGCTGGACACCCTGACCCGCGTGCGCAACGCGGGTGTCAGCGTCTGCTGCGGCGGCATCGTCGGCATGGGCGAGTCGCGCCTGCAACGCGCCGGACTGATTGCCGAGCTGGCCAACCTGGCGCCGTACCCCGAGTCGGTGCCCATCAACAACCTGGTCAAGGTCGCCGGTACGCCCATGGCCGACCAGCCCGATCTGGACCCGCTGGAATTTGTGCGCACCATCGCCGTGGCCCGTATCACCATGCCCAAGGCGCGTGTGCGCCTGTCGGCCGGGCGCCAGAGCATGAGCGACGCGGTGCAGGCCTTGTGCTTTGTGGCCGGAGCCAATTCCATCTTTTACGGCGACAAGCTGCTCACCACGGCCAACCCCTGTGGCAACACAGACATGGAACTGCTGGGCCGCTTGGGCCTCAAGACCGGCCATCCCGTGCCGCGCGATTGACGCGGGTGATGGTGTTTGCACTGGCTTTGCTGGTGGCCCTGGGCGTTGACCACTGGCTGGGCGAGCCGCCGGTGCGGTGGCACCCGGTGGTGTGGATGGGCAAGGCCCTGGAGCGGTTGACGCACTGGGTGCTGCCCGGCGCTCCTCTGGTTGCCGGGCAGAGCCGGGATTTCAAGGCTTTTGGCCGTGGAGCCCTCGTCTGGATTGCGCTGGCAGCTCTTGTTTTGATAGCATCCTGGACCGTGCAATGGACCGTGCTGCAACTGCCCGTCTGGTTGGCAGCGTTGCTGCTGGGTTTCGCGCTCAAGCCCATGCTGGCGTGGCGCATGCTGCGCACCGAGGTGCAGGCGGTGGAGGTGGCGCTGCAAGGTTCATTGAAACAGGGCCGCCAGCGCCTGCGCTGGCTGGTGAGCCGGGATGTGACGCAGCTCACCGAGAGCCAGGTGCGG
>JBBRYR010000137.1:0-4803 GCA_038237415.1 Burkholderiales bacterium | reverse complement strand
TTGCGTTTTGATTGCACACTATAGCGAAGAGGCCTTGACGATGACTGACTCCACCACCGCCCCGAATGTTTTGTTTGCCGACCACGGCAACGTCGCCCTGGTTACCCTCAACCGCCCGGCGGCGCTCAATGCCTTTACCCGGCAAATGCACCACGACCTGTGGGCGGCGCTGGACCAGGCTGAGGCCAATCCGGCCATCCGCGCCGTGGTGATTACCGGTGCCGGGCGGGGATTTTGCGCCGGTGCGGACTTGAATGTGGCAGAAATGGGGGCGGGTAGCCCCGCGGCGAACGCGGCGCAGCGTCCGGACCCGGGCGAATCCATCGAGAAGGCCTTCAACCCCACCACGCGGCGTCTGCAAAACCTGCGCATGCCCGTGCTTGCCGCCGTCAATGGGGTGGCAGCGGGCGCTGGTGCTTCGTTTGCGCTGGCATGTGACATCACCATTGCCGCGCCCTCAGCGCGCTTCATTCAGGCCTTCAGCAAGATCGGGTTGATACCTGACGCGGGCAGCAGCTGGTTCATGCCGCAGCGCTTGGGGCTGGCGCGTGCGTTGGCCCTGACCATGACGGGGGATGCGCTGGACGCTGCGCAGGCCAAAGAGTGGGGGCTGATCTGGGATGTGGCTGACGACTGCGTGGCTGCCGCCCTGGCCATGGCGCAGCGGCTGGCCACCCTGCCGACGCAGGCGCTGGTGGCGTCCCGCCATTTGTTGCGCGATGGCTGTAGCCGCACGCTGAATCAGCAACTGGATGCGGAGCGGGATACCCAATCGGCCATGGGGCGCACCCATGACTACGTGGAAGGGGTGCTGGCGTTTCGCGAGAAGCGGGTGCCGCGCTTTACCGGCTGTTAGTTTGGCGGCTTGGTTTGCGTGGCTGGGACGCCGTTCAGCCAGGTGTCGGCGACTGCCGCATCGCGTACCGACAGGCGCACGGACTGCGTGGCCTTCGGCAGGGCGAGTGACAGCGTCATCAGCTGTTTGTCGCGGGAGATGAGGACGCTGACCTTCTTCGCGTTACCGGCATACAAGGGGAGGTCGTCCAGCGTCTGCATGCGCCAGGGGCCACGGGCCGCGCCGGACGCTGTTTCCACCGCCAGCCACTCATCGCCGCTGGCAAAACCGGCTTTCTCGGCGGCACCGCCGCGCAGCACCTGGTGGATATGCAAGCCGTTGCTTTCCTTCACGCGCAAGCCCAGCTGCTGGGCAATCTGGTCGGGCTCTTCGTGTACCTGAATGCCGTGGCGCGCAAGCAGGTCGGCTACCGGTAGATCCGTCGTGCTGTGCACCCAGCGGGGGATTTCGGATGCAAAAGAGCGTCCGCCCAGCTGGGCCAGCACTGCCAGCAGGTCCTGCTCAGTCATGGGGCCGCCCTGGCAGCGTGACCACAAGGCCCGCATCACGGCGTCCAGTGTGGTTTTGCCCTCGGCGCGCAGCGTCAAATCCAGGCACAAGGCTACCAGCGAGCCCTTGGTGTAATAGCTTACGGTGGCGTTGGGGGTGTTTTCGTCTTGCCGGTAGTACTTGACCCACGCGTCATAGCTGGCTTGGGCCACCGTCTGCACTTTACGCCCTGGGGTTTGCGCGACCTGGTTGATGGTTTTGGCCAGTAGCTTGAGGTAGGCAGTGTTGTCGAGCAGCGACGAGCGCCGCAAAAAAAGGTCGTCGTAATAGCTGGTGAAGCCTTCAAAAAACCACAGCAGTTCGGTGTAGTTCTCCTGGGCGTAGTCGTAGCGCGCCAGTTCGGCGGGGCGCAAGCGCTTGACATTCCAGGTGTGAAAGTACTCGTGGCTGATCAGGCCCAGGAGCGTGGTGTAGCCCTCAGGTTGCTTGTGAATGGTGGGTGCCAGTGTGGTGCGGGGCAGGCGAGGCAAGTCTTTGCGGGTGCAAATCAGCGCGGTGGAGTTGCGATGCTCCAGCCCGCCATAGCCGTCGCCCACGGCGTTGAGCATGAAGACGTATTCTTTGAACGGAATCGGCCCCTGGCCCGCGTGCTGCTTGCCTGAACTGCTATCTTTTCTGCTATCTTTTTTGATGACCTTGCCGCTGTCGTCACCATGCCAGAAGCGGATCTCCGCCTCGCAGATGGCGCGGGTGTCGGCCAGCAGCTTTTCGCCATCAAAACTGGCGGTGGCACCGGCCACTACAAAGCGGTGCGGTATGCCGAAAGCGGTGAAGCTGCCACTCCAAAAGGAGCCCATCTCAAACGGGCAGTCCACCAGGGTGTCGTAGTCGGGCGCAACGTAGGTGCCAAAGCCATTTTTAGTGACTTTTTGGGCCGTAGCCCCCGTAGCGACTGCCCAGCCAGCTATCGAATTGGTAGCAACGATCTCCAGCGCGTGGGGCTGGTTTTCTTGACCCATGACTTGCAGGCACAGGCTGGTGCCATTGAAAAAGCCGCGTGTGGCGTCCAGCCAGGCGGTGCGTACCGAGGCGTCAAATGCGTAAACCTCGTAGTGCAGCACCAGCGGTTGGTCGGGGTTGGCGTCAGCCTCCCAGTTGTGTTTGTCGAGTTGGCGCAGGGCCACGCGGCGTGTGCTTTGTTTGGCCTCCAGTTGCTGCAGGTTCTTGGAAAATTCGCGAACCAGGTAACTGCCTGGAATCCACACTGGCAGCGCCAGCCGCTGCACTGCAGCGGGGCGGGCAATGGTCAGGGTGATGCCGAACAGGTGGCTGTGGAGATCGACCACTTCCACGCGGTAGTGAATGGCGCAGGATGCGGCGGAGCGGGCGACCGAAGACGCAGTGGAGCGCAATATTTTCATAAAAACCCTGTGTAGCCCCCGTGTGTATTGCGCGGGCAGCTACTATTTTGATAGCTAGTCTTTGGATTCAGCCAGCAGCTTCTCGACCTGTTTCGCGTCGACCGCACCGGGCACGCGCGAGCCGTTGGTGAAGATCAAAGTAGGGGTTCCCTGAATCTTGTGGACCCGGCCCAACTCGACGTTACGGGTCAGCGCGGAGGTGTCGCAGGTGGCGGCGGGGGCCGCGGCTTGCTGGTCACGCGCCATCCAGTCGTGCCACGCCACAGCGCGGTCGGGGGCGCACCAGATGGCCTTGGATTTGTCAACCGAGTCGGCACCCAGTATGGGATACAGAAACAGGTAGACGGTCACGTTGTCCACCTTCTGCAGATCGCGCTCAAAGCGCTTGCAGTAGCCGCAGTTGGGGTCTTCAAACACGGCCAGCTTGCGTTTGCCGTTGCCGCGCACGATGGTGAAGGCATCCTTGAAAGGCAGCGCGTCAAACTTCACGGTGGTGAGTTTTTCCACCCGCTCTTCCGTCAGGTTGCGGCGCTGCTTGGTATCAATCAGGTTGCCCTGTATGAGGTAGTTGGCCTGCGCATCGGTGTAGTAAATCTCCGTGCCGTTGACGCGGATTTCAAACACGCCGGGGATGGCGGTTTTGGTAACTTCATCAATCGCTTTGAGCTGGGGAATGCGCTCGGCCATGTTCTTGCGAATCACCGCTTCCTGGGCCACCGCCCCCAAGGAAAGCAGTGCGATGGCGCAGGTCAGAACGGTTTTGGAAACAAGCTTCATGGTGTGTTTTTTCGTGGTGTTGCGGGTTTGCCAGCAGCGCCCATGGCGCGCCTGGCAACCCATTGTTTAATCGGTCCGCTCAGTTCGAATTGATTCATGCCCCAATTGCGCAGGGCCTGCAGTGCCGGATGGGGGTTGGCAAAAAGCTGTTGCAGCGCATCGCCCGCCTGTCCTATCACTGCAAAATCGGCCTTGCGCGCCCGCTCATACTGGCGCAGCAGCCGGGGGTCTCCCACGCTGCGCCAATACGGTCGCGCATTCAAAACGCGCACCAGTTCGGCCACATCGGCCAGCCCCAGATTCAAACCCTGCCCCGCCAGCGGATGCACGTTGTGCGCCGCATCCCCCGCCAGCACCCATGCGCCTTGCGACGATGCGCCACTCCAGCGACGCGCCAGAGCCTGTTGCAATGGCCATACCCCGCGGGCACTGGTCAAAGTGATGGCGCCCAAAGCGCCCTGGCTGGCAGCCTCCAGCTCCCGGCAAAAGTCTTCTTCTGGAGCGGCTTGCAGAAACTGCGCACGCTCCGGACTGACTGACCACACCAGCGCACACAAGTTCCCTTGTGGGCCGCCCAAAGGCAAAAAAGCCAGAATTCCACTTTGACTAAACCACTGTCGGGCAATTTGTGCATGTGGCTGCTCACATTGCACGCGCGCAGCCAGGGCCCACTGGTCGTAGCGGGTGACATCCCAATCCACCCCCCACTCTTCACGGGTGCTGCTGGCCTTGCCCTCACATATGACCGTCAGTGCGGCAGGAGGGGGGGTGTCAAACAGCTCAATCAAGGGCTGAAAGCCCACGGCCTCCGTCAGGCGGGCCTGCAGTACGGGCACATCGACAATCCAGTTCAGGGCGTCTGTCCCCTGATCTGTGGCGGTAAATGCCACTTGCCCGCCGTCATCGCCCTGCACTTGCATGCCCAGAACCGGCGTGGCATCTTGCTCGCCGGGCCAGCAGCGAACCGATTCCAGCAGTTGGCGTGATGCCTGGTTCAGCGCGTAGGCCCGCACATCGCGGTCCTCGGGGCCTTCCGGAGTGCCGGGGGAATGAGGGGGTGTGTGGATGTCCGGCGCAACGAGTGCCACGCGCAATTGCCTGGCGGCCAGATGCAGCGCCAGCGTACGCCCCACAATGCCAGCGCCACGGATGCAGATGTCAAAGGGTCTAGTCATGGACGGATTGTAAAAGGCCGTGCATAACCCTTGCTTTTACCGACCCGTCGTTGCGACCGGCGGCATATCCGTTTGCAAGGGGGCG
>JBBRYR010000136.1:0-4933 GCA_038237415.1 Burkholderiales bacterium | reverse complement strand
CGCGCCAGAAAGCCCAGTACATACACGCCATTGGTCTGGTTGGCGACGCCGATATTGATCCCGGTGGACGGCGCGACCGTGCCCGAGGCTGCCTTGGTGGCCAGGCTGATGATGTTGGCACCCCCAATGCTGAAGTTGGTGCCGAGCAGGCCCACGTTGGCGTCACCGGCCTTGCCCAGTGCCCCTTGCCACTGGATGCCGAACTCGGCCGCCTTGTCGGCATTGACCTCGGCAATCAGGCTTTCCACAAACACCTGCGCGCGCCGCGCATCGAGTTTGTCGATCACGGCGCGCAACTGGCGGTACTGCGGTTGCGATGCGGTAATGATGAGGGCGTTGGTGGCCGGGTCTGCCTGAATCTGGCCACCGGTGGACGGTGCGCTGGCTGCGGCTGCGGTGATGCCTGCAGCGCCCGGCAGCCCGGGTGCAGGGGTCACAGTCGGGCGGGCTTCCGCGCTCATGGCGGCGCGCAAGGTCGGTGCCAGTTGCACCGCATTGGCGTTCTTGAGGTACACCACGTAGATGTTGCCGGCGTCGCCATTGGCCCCGTTGCTGGCGGGTTTGTCCAGCTTTTCAATGAGCGACAGGGCCAGTGCCAGGCGGGCCTGGTTGGCGGCACGCAGGATCAGTGCGTTGGAACGGGGCTCGGCCAGGATGGTGGTCTTGAAGCTCGCGTCCCCCTGGCCGGCAACCGCACCGCCGCCGGAGTCCAGCAGGCGCAGGACCAGCGGGGCCAGGTCGGAGGCATTCGCGTTCTTGAGGGGAACGACCTCCAGATCGGTGGCATTGGCCACATCCAGCGCCGCCACGATGCGGGCCAGGCGGCGCAGGTTGTCCGCATAGTCGGTAATGACCAGCGAGTTGTTGCCGGGGTTGACGTTGATGGTGTTGTTGGGGCTGATGAGGGGCCGCAACACCGGAACCAGGTTGTTGGCGTTCTCATGCTGCAGCCGGATGATCTGGGTCATCAACTGGTTGCCACTGCCGGTCCGGTCGCCGGATTCCGCCACGGCCACCGTGCCCGCCTGCAGCTTGGCATCCGCCTCGGGCAGTACCTTGTCCAGGTCGTCGCCCTGCACGATGGTGAAACCCTGCAGCCGCAGCAGTGTTCGGAACTGCTGGTAGGCCACGGCGGGGGACACCGGGGTTTCCGTGTTCAGCGTGATGACTCCTTTGACCCGGGGGTCGACCACCACGTTGCGCCCGGTCAGCGTCGCCATGGTGCGGGCCACCGCCTCAATGTCGGCATTGGTGAAGTTCAGCGTAATGGGTTGGCCGCGTTTGGCAACCGCCGTATTGGCTGTATTCGCCGTATTGGCCGCTGGCTGGGCCGTCGTCTGCGCCTGTAGATTGAAGGAAAATAGGCCTGTAGCCCCCGCCAATAGGGCGTAAGCAGCTATTGAAATAATAGCGGATGGATGGCGTTTGTAGAGAGTGCGTTGCATACGGCGTGATCCCACGTTTAGCCCACTTTGATGATGGAGCGCGCGCCGTCGCGTCGCCCAAGAATGTTCAGGAGATTGGAGAGCGCCTCCACGCGTTCCGGCGTGGCACTGGCTTCCCCCTCGAATCGCAGCCTCTGCCCCACCCATTGGCCCTGGCCGGTGAGCTGCAGGCTGCCCTCCAGTGTGGTGAGCTGGAAGGTAGAGGGGGCGCCCCCTTGTAGCGTGAGCCGGTAACTGCCCATGGGCTGGAGGGTGGACAGGCGTGACGACACCTGGGTGGCGTCCAGCTGCACGCGCCCCGACAGGGACAGCCGTCCCTCCACCCACTGCGCAGCAAACCCCTGACTGGAGACCACCAGTTGGCCTTGGGGCTGTACCGTGTTCCACGGCGTCCCCAGCCCGGCCAGCAGCCCAGCGGGCCATCGGGACTGGCCGTCGGTCAGCGTGAGCTTCAGTCCGCCCCAGCCCGCCAGTCCGGCGGTGAGTTGCTGCGGCTGCGCAGTGCAGCAGTCCGCGGTGATCTGGGCCGTCACGCCACCCCAGGTGGGGTGAATGCGCCAGGCCAGTTGACCTGGAAGGGCCACGGCGTCGTTGCTGCCTTCGCCGCCTGACAGTACCAGTTGGGCAGAGCCTTGCCAGACCGTGCCGCGGGCATCGGCCAACTGCACTTGCGCACCACTGACCTGCTGCACGGCGGCTGCCAGCCAGCGTGCGGGGGCAAACGCCACGGTGGCAAGCACCAGCCCGGCCAGCGCGCCCGCCCACGCCAGGCCCCAAGGGGCGGTTTTTGCGGAGTGGGGTAGGGTGCGCGCCATGGGCGTTAGCGCTGCGGCAAGGACATCACCAGCACACCACTCCAGGTGACTCCGGTGGGGTTTGCCGCATTCGAGGCGGGTGTGGCACTACCGCGCACCAGGCGGGCTTCAACGGGCACTGAGCGGGCGTTGAGGCGCGCCTGGGCCAGCCACTGGGCCAGCGCGTCGGGTGATGCGCCTTGCAGGGTCACGCTGGCACGTTCCCCTGCGACATTGACCTGGGCGGTGGCGTCCAGCACCTGCTTCGTGGCGAGGTTGAGCGCCCGCACGGCTTCGTCGAATCCGAGCGGAGGCTGTTTCTGGAGAGACTGGGCTTGTGACTGCAGGGCCCGCATCTGTTCCAGTTGTGCATCCAGCGCACGGGCTTGCGCCTCGGCGGTACGCAGCGTGGCAACCGTCGGTGCCAACACCAGCAGCCACAGCAAGGCCATCAGCACCAGCGTGGCGGCCAGTTTCAACAGATTTTTTTCACGGGCGGCGAGCTGCGCCCAGCGCGCCTGTAGCGGCGCTAACCCCGTGATGGGTGTCATCCGGCTCATGGGCGACGCTCCTGCTTCATCACCAGAGAATCGGCTTCCCAGCGGGCGGCGTAACCCTGGGTCTGCAGCCTGGAGGCGATGTCGGTCAAGCTGGCAAAAGCCGGGTCGAGCCCTTTGAGTTGCAACTCGCCCGCTATGAAATCAATAGCTGCTGGCGCAGGTGTATCGGGGGCTGCAGCCTGAAATTGTCCCAATAGGGTCTCCAGGTCGGCGCTGGATGCCGCGCCGCTCTGGCGTTGCAGGTCGGCCAGGGCCCGGGCCATTTGCAGGGGGGCGTCGACCACCACGCGCACATCCGGGAAAGTCGTCGTCAGGGTATCGCGGATGGCCGTGCGCTTGGCCGCCTGCGCGGATTGTTCTTTCCATGCCCAGGCCTGCACGCCCACCAGGTTGACGGCGACCAGTGCGATCGCACACCACCGGGCGGCGCGCCATTGGGGCGCACGCAGCAGGGTTGTCACGATCGCGGACAGGTGTTTTCGGGTTCGGGTGCCACGCGTGCGCAGCAGGTCAAACTGGGCCAGGTCCCAGGAAGATTGAGCCGCCGCAACCGCACGCTCGGTACGCGTCTGCAAGGCCACACTGCGCTTGAAAAATTGCTCCGCCAGGACCGCCACCCCTGGCTCGGCAACGACCGTCACCACAGTATCCGGGGCGTCTGGCGCGTCAGGCCGCGTGACCAGTGCCACCGCAGCAGAAGACAGTGGCAGCAGGGTCAGGCCGTCAGGCCCGTTGTGCACCAGCTGCGCCTGCTCGGGAGTACCCATGACCTGCAGGTCCGCGCCTGCTGGTGCGCCTGAGGAATGCGGCGCCATTTCCGGAACGATGCGGGCAACCGGGCGACCCGCTTGCTCCAGCGCCGCGATCCATGCCTGCAACCAGGCGCGGTCACAGGCGGCCACCCACACCGGGGCGCTGTCCTGGGCCTTGGGCTCCAGGGCAAAGTGCAAATGGGAGGGGTCATCCAGTAGCCGGTCTTCCAGCAGCCCCTCCAGCACTGACCGCAGGCGGGGGGCGCTGCCTTCACTGAAGTAGCCGTGGTCCAGGGTCCCGCGTGGCAGCGTAAGACGGTGCCAGGACAAGCTTTGCACCGGCACGACCGCAACGACTTCGGCACCCGGCGCCGATGGCAAGAGCGCCACGGGTGCCTCGACCTGGCGCGCGACGGATGCACCGCCGTCAACCAGCACGCTCTCGCAGGGCGTTGAGGCCGAGAACGGCAACAGGGGAAGGGTGACGATCAGGGTAGACATGGTGTGCTCTGGAGCGTCATTGTAGGGAGGTGCCTTGCGATGGCGGTGCGCCACGGTCCCGCCATAGGGTTTTCACTTCCAGGCCTTCGCGTTGAACAACCGACAGCTCTTCCACCACGGCCTGATCCAGGCGCAGACGGCCGCGCACCTCAAAAAATCGGGAGCTTACGCTGTGTTGTGCCTCGTTGAGTTGGCCAGGGGCGTCACCCAGGATCTTGCCGGCATCCGCCAGCGTGCGGAAGTGGGTTGCCTGTCGGGCACCAACCAGTCGCTGTGCCTGCGCCATGTCCAGAAAAGGAACGCCCGCATACAGCACTGTTGCGCTGGCGGTATTGATGTTGATCGGGGTCCGCACGGGCAGCAGGGTGATGTAGGGGCGTAAAACCGCAAGGCTGCGGGGCGAAAGCCCCAGCCAGACCAGTTGGTTCACGCGTTGCGGCAGCAGGGGAGTTGTTGCTGCGGCACTGTTGTCAGCGCTCGGGTCCAGTGCCAGACGCAGGTTTTCTGCCAGTGCCGCCAGTTCGGTGGGCGGCAACCCCAGCAGGTCAAAGAGTTTGGCGAAGGCCTTCAGAGCGGGTTCGGACACCTTGGCGCCGTCGACCAAGTTGAGCACGTTCAGGCGACCCTGCAAATCGCTGATGCTCCCGGACAGAAAGGCCTGCGGCATGGTGTCGTCATTCTCCACGGCGGTGCTTTTGTCGGCGGATAAGAACGTCGAGAGCCGGGCTTCTTCCAGCGGCACCGCCCAGGGTTCGGCCAGGTGGTCTGCCCCACCCGAGCGGCCGTCTTCACGCAGGATCAGGCGGGCCCAGTCCAGCGCGCCGGTCAGTACCCACAGGGACTGCAGCCGTGAGCGCTCGGCAGACTCCACTTCGGTATTG
>JBBRYR010000135.1:0-4986 GCA_038237415.1 Burkholderiales bacterium | reverse complement strand
CGCCTGAGCTCGCATCTGGACGAAATCGATCGTCTCATCAACAAAGGAGGAGAGATTGGCAAGCGGCTGGACTTCCTGATTCAGGAGCTGCACCGGGAGGCCAACACGCTGGGTTCGAAATCTGCCGCACTGGAGCTTACCCACATCTCGGTCGACATGAAGGTCTTGATCGAGCAAATGCGCGAGCAGGTTCAGAACATAGAATAGGGCGACCTCAGCACCAGCCTCCAAGCGCGCATTTTGGAGCCAAATTCTATGGATTACCCCGGGAACCTCTTTGTCGTAGCAGCCCCCAGCGGGGCCGGAAAATCCAGCCTGGTTAAAGCCCTGCTGGAGCTCGACTCCCACGTACAGCCCTCCGTCTCGCACACCACGCGCCCGCCCCGGGGCCAGGAAAAGCATGGACGCGAGTATTTTTTCGTGTCCGAGCAGGAGTTTGACGCCATGGTGGCCGCCGACGGTTTTGTGGAATGGGCCTCAGTCCACAACCACCGTTACGGAACATCCAAAAAAGCCATTGAAGAGCGTATGTCCCAGGGGGCAGATGTGATTCTGGAGATCGACTTTCAGGGCGCCATCCAGATCAAGAAAAACTTTTCCAACGCGATTTCCATCTTCATCCTGCCTCCCAGCTGGGAAGAACTGCGCTCCCGGCTGGAACGCCGTGGTGAAGATGCGCCCGAAGTCATCGATGTACGCATGAAAAACGCCGCGATTGAAGTCGCCCAGGTCGACAAATTCGATTTCGTTATAATCAATGAGCTGTTTGACCGTGCGCTCTTCGACCTGAAAGCCATTGTTCACTCCCAGCGGCTCAAATTTGCAGCGCAGCGCCGCGCCCGAGCCGAAACATTCCAAGCGTTGCATACCCCTTAGTCCTCTGGAGAATTTCATGGCCCGTATTACTGTCGAAGACTGCCTGGTGCAGATCCCCAACCGCTTCCAATTGGTATTGGCCGCGACCTACCGTGCCCGTATGATTAACCAGGGGCACACACCAAAAATCGAAAGCAAGAACAAGGCGTGCGTAACCGCTCTGCGTGAAATTGCAGCAGGTAAAGTCGGCATTGAAATGCTGAAAAAAGTACCGCTCTGATAACCGGCGTTCTGAACAGGCACCGTTCGCGGTGCCTTTTTTTTACCCATTTTTGGGCCTTTTACTGCCCGGTTCCGCCACATATTGGGTAGCGCGCTACATTTAAGACATGGGTACTCCACTCAAACTCACTCCAAACCGAGACAACCCCCTTTCAGGTGGGGTTCGCGTTGATGCGCCCCATCCGGCAGCCGTCAACGCAGCGGCGGCCAGCTTTGCCGGGCTGACCGCCAAGCTCGATTACCTTTCCTCCACTGACCTGGAGCAGGTTCGCCTTGCTTACCGTTTTGCGGACGGCGCCCACTTGGGACAGTTGCGCAACAACGGAGAGCCCTACATCACCCATCCCATCGCAGTGGCGGCCCAGTGCGCTGACTGGAAGCTCGACGCGCAAGCCCTAATGGCGGCGTTGCTGCACGATGCACTGGAAGACTGTGGCGTTACCAAAGCTGAACTCATTGAGAAGTTTGGATCTCCTGTGGCCGAACTGGTGGATGGACTCACGAAGCTGGACAAGCTGCAATTCAATACGCGAGAGGAAAACCAGGCCGAGTCGTTCCGCAAAATGCTGCTGGCGATGGCGCGCGATGTCAGGGTGATCCTCATCAAGCTGGCTGATCGCACCCACAACATGCGCACCCTCTCCGATGTGCCCAAGACAAAATGGGGCCGCATTGCAACAGAGACGCAGGATATTTACGCTCCTATTGCCCACAGGCTAGGACTGAATCAGACGTACCGAGAACTTCAGGACCTGTCATTTCGACATCTGCGCCCCTGGCGCTATGCGGTTCTGTCGAAGGCGGTTACCAAAGCCCGCAGCCGCCGTCGCGATCTGATTCAGAAAGTTCAAAAAGAAGTCGAAGCGGCATTTGCAGCAGCCGGCATGCCGGTGCGCATTGCAGGGCGAGAGAAATCGCTGTACTCCATCTACAAGAAGATGGACACAAAGAACCTCAGCTTTGCCCAGGTTACCGATATTTACGGACTTCGGGTGTTGGTGCCTCAGGTGATCGACTGCTACACCGCACTTGGGATACTGCACCAGCTCTACAAACCCTTGCCGGGCAAGTTCAAGGACCATATTGCCATACCCAAGCTAAACGGCTACCAATCACTGCACACGACCTTGGTGGGGCCCTCAGGCGTGAATGTGGAATTCCAGATGCGCACCGAAGCCATGCACATCGTGGCCGAGTCGGGTGTGGCTGCACATTGGCTGTACAAGGTAAAAAGCCCGGAAGCGGCGTCGTCCGACCGGCTTGGCACCCAATGGCTGCAGTCGTTACTGGATATTCAGGATGAAACCCGTGATGCTGCGGAGTTTTGGGACCACGTCAAGGTCGATCTTTTCCCGGATGCGGTCTATGTGTTCACCCCCAAGAGCCAGATCATGGCCCTGCCCCGGGGTGCCACGGTGGTCGATTTCGCTTATGCGATCCACAGCAATGTTGGGGACCGGACCGTGGGGGCCCGCATCAACGGCGAGCAGGTTCCCCTTCGGACAGAACTCAAAAACGGGGATGTCGTTGAAGTGGTCACTGCACCGGTTTCCACACCTAACCCCGCCTGGCTGGGGTTTGTGCGGACCGGGCGTGCGCGGTCAAAAATTCGCCAGCACCTGAAAACTTTAGCGCATACCGAATCGCAGGAACTGGGCGATAAACTGTTATCCCAAGCCTTGCGTGGCGAGGGCATCGAGCGCTTCCCTGACGATGATCCGGCCTACGAGCCCATTTGGGAAAAGCTGCTGCGCTTTACTGGCAACAAAACCCGACAGGAATTGCTGACGGACATCGGTCTGGGCAAGCGCATTGCCAACATCGTCGCCAAACGTCTGGTGCTTCTGCTGGCTGAAAAAGGTCAGCACCCCGATGCCCTGCTGTTGACGCGGGAACGGTTTACGGCGCATGAAACAGCAGCCCAAGGGTCCATCACACTGGATGGCAGTGAAAACGCTTCGGTGCAATTTGCGCATTGCTGCCGTCCTATACCGGGTGACGCCATTGTGGGTTATCTCGGACGCGGCGAAGGTCTTGTGGTGCACATTGCAGATTGCCCGGTTGCGAAGAAGCTGCAGCACAAAGACAGTGAGCGTTTTATTGGTGTGGACTGGGCAGACGAGCCCGTCCGTGCGTTTGAGACCGGCATTGTGGTGACGGTTAACAATGGCAAGGGCGTGCTGGCCAAAGTTGCGGCGGCACTGGCCGCGGCAGAGGCCGACATCATTCACATCGATATGGGCCAGGAGGCCGCGCAAGACACCACCGATTTGCGGTTTGTGGTGGCCGTGCGCGACACCAGTCATCTGGAGGTGGCATTGCGCAACCTCAACCGAACCGCATCGGTGCTGCGTGCAGCCCGCAGCAAGGTACCAACACCAGGTTAATCGGCAGGGGGAGCGGGGTAACTGACCTTGCGTACTTCGATCTCTTCGACCCGTTCCGGCATCACCAGTTTGAGCATGTCGCCCACGCGGGCTTTCAGCAAGGTACGCGCAATGGGCGATATCCAGCTGACGTCACCCTGTCCGCTGTTGGCTTCATCAATGCCGGTAATGGTGACCGTGCGCTCCACCCCGGCTTCATCTGCATAGGTCACCGTCGCGCCAAAGAAAATCTGGTCATTGCCAAAATGAACCGACGGGTTGACGATCTCGGCAATCTCCATGCGCTTGGTCAAAAAGCGGATTCGGCGGTCAATTTCACGCAGGCGCTTTTTCCCGTACAGGTAGTCGCCATTTTCCGAACGGTCGCCATTGCTGGCCGCCCAGAAAACTGCCTCCACCACTCTGGGACGCTCGTTGTCCATCAGGTCCAGCAGTTCGCTGCGCAGGGTGGTGTAGCCCTGAGGGGTGATGTAGTTTTTGCCGCCCGAAGGAATGGGAGGCAACTCCAGGTCGTCGTCTGAGCCATCTGCGTCAGACGACTCTTTGGTGAAAGCCTTGCTCATGGAATAAAGTGTATGAAACCGCTTGCTGGAAACACTCTCAGAAACCTGGACAAGAAAAAGGCCTGTAACTTTACAGTCACAGGCCTTTACTTTTTGGTGCGGCTGGCAGGAATTGAACCCACTACCCCTTGGTTCGTAGCGTACTTCTCTTCAATCCAGCAACATCCAACAAAATTCATATTTTCAACAAAATCAACAACTTACAGCAGATACATCATCCAACAAAGCCTAGCATAATACATGCAAAGCCACCGTTTTTTCGGACACCGTTCGGACACGGGGGAGAACCTCACTACCACTTGGATGATGCGATGGGTAACCTCACTGTAAAGCAAATTGACAACGCCAAACCAAAAGACAAGCCATACAAACTGATGGACGGCGACGGGCTGCAACTGCGCGTAGCCGTCGATGGCATCAAGACTTGGTTGGTGCGCTACATGTTCGACGGCAAAGAGCGTCAGTACCGCCTGCCGGAACTGTATGGCGATGGTGACGGACGGATCGGCCTCAAAGAAGCGCGTGAAGAATCCACGCACGTTCGCGCACTGGCACGTAAAGGCATCGACATTCAGATCAAACTCGATAGTGAGCGGCAGGCCGAAGTGGTACGTCTGGAGGTGGAAGCTGCGCAGTCCAAGACGCTGAATGATTTATTCAACGTGTGGGTCAAAACCGTTGACCGAAAAGATGGCGGAAAAGAGTTGCGCCGCTCATTTACGCGCGACGTTTTTCCTGTGGTTGGTGACCTCAAACTGAGCAAAGTACAATCAGAACACATTGAAGAAATTCTGAAAAGCGTCGTGAAACGTGGCTCGAACCGCATATCGGTCACCATGTTTGCTGATTTGAAGCAGATGTTCCGTTGGGCTGCGCGTAAGCGCGCTTGGAAGACACTGTTCGAGAATCCGACCGATGAAGTCGAACTTAAAAAAATT
>JBBRYR010000134.1:0-4989 GCA_038237415.1 Burkholderiales bacterium | reverse complement strand
TTTGAAGCCACGCACGATGTGGGGCTTGAGCCCGTGTTTGCGCCAAACCCGGTGCACCATGGTGTCGCTGACCCCGACTACCTTGGCCAGGCTGCGCGTGCTCCAGTGGGTGGCCGCATCAGGCGCACTCTGGGTGGTCATTTGCACGATCTGCGCCTCCATCATGCGGTCTGTGGGTCGTCCACCGCGCGGCAGGTCCCGCTCGATCGCAGCAAACCCGTCGGCGGCAAAGCGCTCGCGCCAGCGCGCGGTCTGAATGCGGCCTATGTCGAGCATCTCGGCAATGGTGATGTTGTCATACCCGTCATGGGCCAATAGCACAATGGCACAGCGCCGGACGAGCCGCACGCTCGCTGTCTGCGACTGGGCTAACTTCAGCAGCTTGGATCGCTGTTCACCGCTCAATTCAATTGCACTGGCTACGCGCATCGCCATCTCCGCAGAATAAAAATTCCTGGTTGGAGATGCATGAAAATAATAAGTTCCTTTAATTCAAAAGCACTACACTAGCCCTACCGTGTTGCAGTCCGAGCCCGCCGGATAAGATTGCGGAAGTTGTCCCAAAGTCGCTCTATGTCCTTCCTACTCGAATCACTCCAATATCAAATTCAAGCTGTCGGGGCGATCGTGGACGTATTTAAAGGCACGCCACGTCAAGTACCAGGGTTTTGGCGGGGCACGACCGTTTATTCAAACCGATGTCCTTTGAGTGGTGAAGAGCTTTCGCGCAATCTCGACGTTGCCGCCCGCAAGTACCTGAAAGACCCCACCTCTCTTGAAAAAAGTGTCACGCCAGCGCAGCCTTTTCCACTTGAGTTGTGTATTGAAATGGAAACAGGCACCGGGAAAACGCTGGTTTATCTGAAAAGCATTTACGCGCTATACAAGCGATACGGATGGAGCAAGTTCATCATCGTTGTGCCGTCCGTCGCTATCCGAGCAGGGGTTTTGAGTTCCCTGAAGAGCTTTGGTAGTCAATTGGCCGACCAACATCAGCTCAATTCGCCTATCAACCACTTTGAATACGACAGTGCAAAGCTTACTCGGCTCAAGCAATTCATCACCAATACAGAGCCGCAAATTATGGTGATGACTTTGCAGTCATTCAGCGCCGACGACCGGGTTATCAACCGGTCTGGCCGCGACGATGCTATCGACGGAAAAACCTGGTTTGAAGCCTTGGCTGAATGTCACCCAGTGGTGCTCATGGACGAGCCACAAGAAGGAATGGATACGGACAACGCCATTGAACGACTTGCCAGCCTCAACCCCCTCGCTAAGCTCCGTTTTTCCGCAACCCACGCCGTGGTGAAAAACCGCATCTTTCGCCTCACGCCAGCGGAGGCTTACGCGCAAGGCTTGGTTAAAAAAATCGAAGTCTTGTCAGTTTCCGAGAAGAACGACGAAGCCACCCTAAAAATTGAGCTGGTAGAGATACAGGCCACGAATGTCAGCGCCCCAAAAGCGAAGCTACGTCTTTGGATTCGCAATACCAAAGGTGAATTTGCGTGGAAGGACAGTCGCTGGTTGAAAAAAGAAGATGCGCTCGCAAAAGTCAGCAACAACGTCAGCTATGGCGACTTCACGATTGAGCGTATTTACAAAAAGGGCTTACGCAACGGGATTTGGACCGTGCTTTTCACCAATGGCATTGAAATACAGCTCAACCAGCGCTCGGGTGACATGGCCGGACTGTTTAGGGCCCAACTGAGCTGGTTGATTCAAACCCATCTAGAAAAGAAGGCAAAGTTGATAAGCAAGGGTATTAAATGCCTGTCATTGGTGTTCATTGACAAGGTCGATAACTACCTTGCCGGCGACGCCGCCGCCGCACCGTTAATAAAGACCCTGTTCGAAGAGGAGTACACCCGCATCGTCAGCGAGCGAACGAACCGCACACCAACTCCGCAAGAGGTGCACGCCGCTCAAGGTTCGTACTTTTCCAGAACCAAGTCGGGCGACTACACCGACCGGGCCGACTCTATGGCGGCCAACGCTGAAATTTACCGGCGCATCCTTCACGACAAAGAAGGGCTGCTAAAACTGGATGACCCTATTGAATTCATTTTTTCGCACTCTGCGCTGGGCGTGGGCTGGGACAACCCCAACATTTTCAACATCGCAACATTGAATCAAAGCTATAGCGAAAGCAAGAAGCGACAAGAGATCGGGCGGGGTTTACGCATTTGCGTCAATCAAAGAGGTCAACGCGTTTATGACGACCCCGGCGTGGTTGAGGGTGAAGAGACAAACCTACTCACCGTCATTCCCAATGAGACCTACGCTACCTTTGCCCGACAGTACCAGCAGCAAATACATGACGACTATGGCGATGCCACAGCTGGCGCTAGTTTGCGTGAGAACCACAAAGGCCAGCGTAAACACAACACCATTAAACGCAACGACGAGCTGTTTAACAGTGCTGCGTTCAAAAGTTTCTGGCGACGCATGGCCCGCACCACTAGGTACACGGTCAGCTTCAACGAAGACGACATCGTGACCGACGCAACTCCGAAGATCAACGAAATCGCAATGGCTGTGTACGAGGCAGAAGCCACGCTAACCCGCATCAAAAGCTTGGGTGACACTCAAGTCGAAGCAGACTCACAAAATCAGGACCACTACATTTTGAACGGCGAATGGCAAGGTAGCGAAACACGGTCGCTAAAAGCCCGCTTTGCGCCGCTTGATCTGGTTGAAGAGTTGTCTGAGGGCACCAGCCTGTCGCTACGCGCCACGCACCGCCTGCTGGCGGGAGCGCTGCAAGACCCTGAGCGCGCAGTACATCTATTAAATAATCCACAACATTTTTTGCAGCAAGCAACCGCCATTGTTAAAAATGCTGAAACTGAAGCCATGCTACGCGGCCTAAGCTACGAGCTTGACGGTGGCACCCTACCGCTTGAAACACTTCAAGCCAGCATCAACACCTTCAAGTCAGTGGTGCGCACTCCAAAAACTGGCGTGTATGACCATGCCATGTGCGACAGCGATAAGGAAATCGGTTTTGCATCACAGGCCGACCGCGACCCGCAGTTGCTGTGCCTGCTGAAAATGCCTGATGGCTACAAAATTGCCACGCCCATCGGGACCACCTACACCCCAGACTTTGGACTGGTCTTCAAAGCCAACAACCGGGCAGCCATGCCTGGCAGCCGATTAGCCGCAATTGACACCGAAGAGCTTGATGACAACGGCTTCATCTTTGTGGTCGAGGTCAAAGGCACCAACGACCTAGACGACCGCGCGGCCCTGACAGAAGACGAACGCCTGAAAATTTTATGCGCCGAAAAGCACTTCAGAGCCCTGGGCTTTGAAACCCGGCGCAACGGCCGTGCTCTAACACTGCTGCCTGGGCAAGGCGCCTACAGTGCGCCCCACGCCACTTACGATCACTTCAAAACCGGCCTGACGCTGGGCAACCCCAGCACCTGACATGAGCACCACACCCACCCCAACCGCCGCCCCCGCTGTTGAAGCGCCCCGCATGCCCCAGAGCCCCGACCTATTGGCCGAACGCTTGGCCCGTTTGAAAAACGACTTTCCCGACCTTTTCACTGATGAAGGCCGACTGAACCCCTCAGAACTGCAACGGTTGGTCGGCAACGGCGAAAGTGAACGCTACGAGTTCCGATGGCACGGCAAGGGCGAAGCAAAGCGACGCGCCTTCATGCCGACCACGGCGGCTCTTAACTATGACGCATTACGCAGCGTGAACCCCGACAAAGCACGGGGCAACCTCATCATCGAAGGTGAAAACCTCGAAGTTTTGAAATTGCTGCTCTCCAGCTACCGGGGCCAGGTCACGTGCATCTACATTGACCCACCGTACAACACCGGAAAAGACTTCGTTTACAGCGACAACTACACCCAGGACAAGCGCCCTTACTGGGAGCAAACCGGCGTCACCGAGGGCGGCGTGAAGGTCGATACCAACGCACAGGCTGACGGCCGCTACCACTCCAACTGGCTCAACATGATTTACCCGCGCCTGCTGGTAGCGCGCCAGTTGCTGCATGAGGATGGCGTGATCATGGTGTCGATTGACGATTACGAAATTGACAACCTGCGCCGAGCCATGGACGAGGCGTTTGGGGAAGAAAACCACGTCGCCACTCTGGTTTGGGAAAAGGGACGCAAGAACGACGCGAAATTGTTTTCGGTCGGGCATGAATACATGGTGGTTTACGCCAAGGACTTGCAGGCTCTGAAGGATGCCAAGACCATCTGGCGCGAAGCCAAGCCCGGTGCCAAGGAGATTTGGGATGAATACCTGCGCCTGCGCAAAACCCATAGCGAAAACGACTTGGCAATTGAGGCCGACCTGACAGAATGGTTCCGCAATCTTCCTGCAGGCCATGCATCCAAGAAGCTGGCGCGCTACCGTAGGGTTGATAGCAATGGGCCTTGGCGTGACCGTGACATCTCATGGCCTGGTAGTGGCGGGCCCAGATATGACGTATTGCATAAAGACACGGGACTCGCCTGCAAGGTGCCAGAAGCTGGTTGGCGTTTCACCGACCCAGAAGAGATGCAACGGCAAATCGATCTTGGGCTTGTGGTGTTTCGTGAGGACCACACAGAACCGCCATTCCGTAAAGCACATTTGCGCCCGGTAGCCGATGAGTTGGACCCAGAGAATGGTCTCGATGAAGAGGACGAAAGTGCAACGGCCGACCCGGATGACGCCGGATTAGCAATGCAGGTGCGTGGTTCGTGTATTTACAAGCAGTCTCAAGTGGCAGTCAAGGCACTGCGAAAGCTGATGGGTGCCAAGGTGTTCCCTAATCCTAAAGACTATGAAGAGCTAGCCAAACTGATTCAATACGTGACGGGCGGCGACCCCGGCGCGTTGGTGTTGGATTTTTTTGGTGGCAGTGGCAGCACGGCCCACGCGGTGCTCAAGCTCAATCAGGAAGACGGTGGCAATCGGCAGTTTGTGGCGGTTCAACTCCCAGAGGAAATTAAACCCAAAGAGGCCGCTTACAA
>JBBRYR010000133.1:0-5015 GCA_038237415.1 Burkholderiales bacterium | reverse complement strand
CCTTTTGCAATATGGCGTCATACAGATCGCCAACTATGTCATCCCAGTCACTAGGTGTCTGTGTGTGCAAGTCCATTCCCGTCCCCTTAAGTTTGCTCTTTGATTTTACTTTTGAGTCTAGCGGGTGGAGCGTGCTGCCAAAGGCGGTCCGATGCGGCAATTTACGAAATCATCCATTTGGATGATGCGAAAACACCGATTCAATTCGTACAGTCCGGGTGTGTGTAACAACGCAAAAATTCAAAAGCGAACCAGATGAAAAATACAAGTCAAATACAAAAGTGGCCCTTCAGGGGGCTCGTGCTCGGGTTGGCAGTGCTGCTGTCGGCTTGCGGCGGAGGTGGCGGAAGCCGTAGCAGTGACAGTGGCAGCGCAAGTACCACCAGTTCTGCCACAGTGACTGCATTTAAAGGGGCATTCATCTCGGGCACGGTGTCCGTCAAGGATGCGGCTGGGAACACGATTGCAACGGGCACTTTGAGTAACAGCTCAGTGAGTGTCGCGATCCCTGCCGGAGCCAGCTATCCCATCACGGTTTACGCCACAGGCACTTACAGGAACGAAGCCACTGGCGCAGCGGAAACAAGCACGACAGAGATCCGCAGTGTTATCCCCGATGCCGCAACTGCTGCTAACGGCATTCCTGTTACTCCTTTGACAGAAATCGCAGCAGCCGTCATTGCACAAAAAGTGAGTAATGGTGAAGCATTGGACGTCAACCTGGTCAAAAGCACCATTACGACGGTTGCCAGTTTGGTGTTGGGGATGACCTATGACGAGGCCATGGCCGTCCCAACATTCAACCCCGCGACGGGTAAAACAAATGATCCGAAGACACTGAAGCTGGCGGCATTAGCCCTTGCATCGAACGACGACGGGACAGGTGCCACGCTTGCAGACAAACTGAAGTCAGTTGCTAGCCAGATCGCAAACGGCAGCACGCCTGCTGCGGTATTGGCGCACATCAACACCGCATTGACGGCAGTAACCGCCACATCCGGCGTCAGATCCCAGCAGGCGGATACCGCCAATCCGGTCGCCGTCAGCAACATTGCTCCTGCTTCATTTGCGGTCTTGGAAACAGGCGCAATCACTACCAGCACCCTGAAATGGGACACCGACAAGGTCTGGAACACAGCCACCTGGCGCTGACCTAAGCGGGTCTCCCCCATTATTTTTTAAACATTAGATAGGACATTCAGATATGAAATTCACTACAAGCATTTTGGTGAGCGCCACTTTGGCATTGGCTGCACAAGCCCATGCAGCGACGGTCGTACCCAACACATTCAACTCCGGTCAGGCCGCCAGCGCGAGTGCTGTCAACGCCAACTTTGCCGCACTGGCCACTGCGATTGACGGCGTGATCGCCCGGGTAGAGAAACTAGAAGGCTCACAAAAGATCACAGCGTTTGATATTGCCGGGACCTACAACATGATGGTGGTGAACTCTGGGGTGGGAACCTCATATGTGAGTCAGGAGCAAACTACCGCGACGGTGGTGCTGTCACCAGGCAATAACGTCGCATTTACCTGTGAAACGCATGTGCAGGAAGAGGTTGCTCCGAATGCCATGTATGGACGACCCGACACCAACGGAGCGATAGACGGTCGGCCATTCCTCACCACTACCAACTCAAGTTGTGCCGGTGTCTTGTCGGCCCCGACAACCTGGTCCTACGACATGGGTGTCAGAAAGGTAACTTTTGCTGGCACCAATGTGGAACTCATGCCGATGGGCCCGGGCCTCCTGATTGGCCGCGCCTACAACATTGCAACAAATGGCAGTAACCCGGTGCATACGAACCTTGGTAGTTCCTTGTTGATCTTGGTCCGCAAGCAATAATTTGCTATTAAAAAAATAGCTGCCGGCGCATATTTCAAATGCGCCAGCAGCTATTTCTGTTTATGGTTGCTGCGGTTAACCCGCGCTTTGCAGCGCCAGGCCCGCGTGTTCGCGCAGCGGGTGAAAGTGAATTTTGGGAAAGCGCTCCTGCGCCAGTCGCACGTCATACGGGCTGGTGCACAGGTACGCCAAGGTATTGGCCGCATCGCGCGCCATGCGCATGGGGTAGGCCTCAACAAAGGCTTTGAGCTCCTGCGGCGTGTCGGCGGTGATCCAGCGTGCGCCGGTGTACTGGCAGCCTTCCAGGCGAATGTCGGCGTCATATTCGCCCTTGAGGCGGTGCTGCACCACTTCGAATTGCAGCTGCCCCACGGCGCCCAGCAGCATGTTGCCGCCGATCTCGGGCTTGAACACCTGAATGGCACCCTCTTCACCCAACTGCGCCAGACCTTGCTGCAACTGCTTGGTGCGCAAGGGGTTGCGCAGCACCACGGTCATGAACATTTCGGGGGCAAAGAAGGGCAGGCCGGTGTAGAGCAGGTTGACCGAGCCGTCGGTGATGGTGTCGCCCAGTTGCACGCCGCCGTGGGTGGTAAAGCCCACGATGTCGCCCGCGTAGGCTTCTTCCACCGCTTCGCGGCGCTGGCTCATGAAGGTGACCACGCTGGTGGGACGCAGCTCTTTGCTGGTGCGCATCACCTTGAGCTTCATGCCCGGTGTGTATTTGCCCGAGGCCATGCGCACAAACGCAATGCGGTCGCGGTGGTTGGCATCCATATTGGCCTGCACCTTGAACACCACGCCGCTGAAGGCATCGTCTTCGGGCTGTACTTCGCGCACCACGGGCTGGCGGTTGACCAGGGTGGTGCTGACGCGCAGCTGAGGCGAGGGTGCCAGATCCACCAGGGCGTCCAGTACTTCCATCACACCAAAGTTGTTGACGCCCGAGCCAAAGAAAACCGGTGTTTGCTTGCCCGCCAGAAAGGCCGCATGGTCCCAGGTAGGGGACGCCCCGGTGGCCAGCTCCATGCTTTCCATGGCAGTCGTCCACTCGTGGCCAAACCGGGCAAACAAGGTGGCCTGGTCGCTCAGGGGGATGGTGTCAAAGTCCTGCGGTCGGCGGTCCTTGCCACCGTCAAACACCGTCATCATCTGCGTGCGCAAATTGATGATGCCGCCAAACGATTTGCCCTGGCCCACGGGCCAGGTCATGGGCACGCACGGCATGCCCAGTTCACGCTCAATCTCGTCCAGGATGTCCAATGGCTCGCGCACTTCACGGTCCATCTTGTTCACGAAGGTGATGATGGGCGTATCGCGCTGGCGGCACACCTCAATCAGGCGGCGGGTTTGGGCTTCGACACCATTGGCCGCGTCAATCACCATCAGCGCCGAGTCCACGGCGGTGAGCACGCGGTAGGTGTCTTCCGAGAAGTCCTTGTGGCCGGGGGTGTCCAGCAGGTTGATGACGTGGTCCCGGTACACCATCTGCATCACTGAGGATGCGACCGAGATACCCCGTTGCTTTTCAATCTCCATCCAGTCCGATGTGGCGTGGCGTGTGGCTTTGCGCGCTTTGACCGAACCGGCAATCTGGATGGCGCCGGAGAACAACAGGAGCTTCTCGGTCAGCGTGGTTTTACCCGCATCGGGGTGGGAAATGATCGCAAAGGTGCGGCGGCGGCGGGTTTCGGCAAGGAAGGACATTGGCGGCAAGCAAAGCCACCGTCCGGAGGGTCAATAAAACCCGCCTGACGGAAGCTGTAATCAGGAAAAGGCTAGAATTATCGCTTTCCGAGGAGCGATGCAGCTCGTAGGGCCCTTTTTGGCAATTGCCAGGGCCGCGAGTGAGGCTCGGAAACCGTTGCTCCCCTGGGGTAACGCAAGTCAACTGCGCTCACCCACTGGTCTGTGCGGTGAGTCATTTCCCGGTCTATCGCGCAGCCCCGTGGTCTTTCAAATTGATTTTTGGAGTGAGCCATGAGCGCCTTGAAACCTGTTCCCAAGTTCGAAGATTACAAAGTAGCCGACCTGAGCCTGGCCCCCTGGGGCCGCAAAGAGTTGACCATTGCCGAGACCGAAATGCCCGGCCTGATGGCCATCCGCCAGGAATTCGCCAAGGCGCAGCCCCTCAAGGGCGCGCGCATTACCGGCTCGCTGCACATGACCATTCAGACCGGCGTGCTGGTCGAAACCCTGCAAGCCCTGGGCGCCGACGTGCGCTGGGCATCGTGCAACATTTTCTCCACCCAGGACCATGCAGCGGCTGCGCTGGTGGCCCAAGGTACGCCGGTGTTTGCCTACAAGGGCGAGTCCCTGGTGGACTATTGGGATTACACCCACCGCATCTTCGAATTCGGACCCAAGGGCAGCAAGTCTGAGGGCCCCAACATGATTCTGGATGACGGCGGCGATGCCACGCTGCTGATGCACCTGGGTGCCCAGGCCGAGAAGGACATCAAGGTCCTGGCCAAGCCCGGTAGTGAAGAAGAAATCTGCCTGTTCAATGCCATCAAGGCCAAGCTCAAGGTGGATCCCACCTGGTACAGCCGTCGCCTGAAAGCCATCATTGGCGTGACGGAAGAAACCACCACCGGCGTGCTGCGCCTGAACGAAATGTCGGAGAAGGGCACGCTGGCTTTCCGCGCCATCAACGTGAACGACTCGGTGACCAAGAGCAAGTTCGACAACCTGTACGGTTGCCGCGAATCGCTGGTGGATGCCATCAAGCGCGCTACCGACGTAATGATCGCCGGCAAGGTGGCTTGCGTGGCCGGTTACGGTGACGTGGGCAAGGGCTCCGCCCAGGCTCTGCGTGCTTTGAGTGCGCAGGTGTGGGTCACCGAAATCGACCCCATCAACGCCCTGCAAGCCGCCATGGAAGGTTACAAGGTCGTGACCATGGAATACGCAGCCGACAAGGCCGACATTTTTGTATCCGCCACCGGCAACAAGAACGTCATCACCTACAAGCACATGGAGGCCATGAAGGATCAGGCCATCGTTTGCAACATTGGTCACTTTGACAATGAAATTGACGTCGTTTCACTGGAAAAGCTGCAGTGGGAAGAGATCAAGCCCCAGGTGGACCACGTGATTTTCCCGGCCACCAAAGGCAAGAATGCCAAGCCTTCCAAGCGCATCATCCTGCTGGCCAAGGGCCGTCTGG
>JBBRYR010000132.1:0-5157 GCA_038237415.1 Burkholderiales bacterium | reverse complement strand
GCGGGGGCTAGAGGCCTATTTGGCTATTACTTAGGCGCCAGCATCGCCATCGTGATGCGCGACACGCAGGTCAGCTCGCCCGCGTCGTTGTGCAAGTCAATGTGCCAGACCTGGGTGGTGCGGCCCATGTGGATCGGGCGCGTGGTGCCCGTGACCCAGCCACTGGTCGTGCCGCGCAGGTGGTTGGCGTTGATGTCCAGGCCCACGGCGCGCCAGCCTTCGGGGCTGGAGTAGGCCGCGCCGCAGGAACCGAGCGTTTCGGCCAGTACCACGCTCACGCCGCCGTGCAACAAACCGTAGGGCTGCCGGGTTCGTTCGTCCACGGGCACGCGGGCTTTGATGAAGTCGTCACCCACTTCAAGAAACTCCATTCCCAGTTGCGTGAATGCCGTGTTGGCGCTGATGCGGTTGAGTTCTTCAACCGAAATCGGTTTCTTCCAGATGGACATGTGCGTGGGCGCTTTCGTTGGGCGTTGGGTTGGTATGCCTGAAGTTATACCTTGTTCCACCGCGCTTGACATGTGTCAAGTGAGCCGCACGAGACCCTGCTAATCTGCACCGATGAAAGTGCATTTCAAATGGGCCGCCGGTGCGGCGCTGGTCGCAATCGTCCTCGCAGTCGCCGTGGTCAATAGCCGGCGTGGCGCGCTGGTGCAGGGGGCGACCGTGGCGCAAACCGGCATCGTTCAGTCGATCGCCGCCACGGGACGACTCAATGCCCCGGCCCGCATGGACGTGGGCGCCGATGTGACGGCCACCGTGCTGGAGGTGCGGGTTCGCGAAGGCGACCGGGTCAAGGCCGGGCAAATACTGGTGCGCTTGCAGGACGCCGAGGCCCGGGCGGCGCTCGCCCAGGCGCGTGCGGCGCTGGTTGAGACCCGGCAGCGGGCGGTCCAGCAAGCCACAGTTTCTGCGCCGGTGGCCAGCCAGGCCGTGGTGCAGGCGCAGACGGCTTTTCAGTCGGCCGAGCGCGAACACCAGCGGGCTCAGGACCTCGTCGCACAAGGTTTCTTTTCCCAACAAAAACTCGATGACGCCCGGCGTGCGCTCGACACCGCACGCAGCGCGCTGGAATCGGCGCGGGTGCAGGCGCAAGCCAATCAAACGCAGGGGGTTGAGCCGGCCTTGGCGGCCAGCCGGGTGGCGCAGGCGCAAGGTGCGGTCGATGCAGCGGCGGCACGGCTGGACCGTCTGCAGATCACCAGCCCGGTGGATGCGGTGGTGCTGGCCCGCAGCGTGGAGCCTGGCAGCATGGCGCAGCCAGGGCGGGTGCTGCTGTCGCTGGCAGCCCAAGGTAATCCGCGCATTGACGCGGCGGTGGACGAAAAACACCTGAGCATGCTCTCGCTGGGCATGGCTGCGCGCGCGGTGGTGGACGCGTTTCCAGGCCAGCCCTTTGATGCGAAGCTGAGCTACATTGCGCCGGTGGTGGACCCCCAGCGCGGATCGGTGGACGTGCGCCTGGATGTGCCGTCGCCGCCAGCGTTTTTGAAGCCGGACATGACGGTGTCGGTGGAGTTGATCGGCGGCAGGCGGGACAGCACGCTGGTGCTGCCGTCAGCGGCCGTGCGGGATGCCGACCGCGGAGCACCGTGGGTCCTGTTGCTGCAGGATGGTCGCGCGGTGCGCACAGCGGTGAAGCTGGGCCTGAATGGCGTGGGGTCGGTGGAAATCACCGAGGGTCTGAAAGCCGGGGACTTCGCCATTCTGCAGACCGAGAAAGCGCTGGCCGGGGACCGGGTGCGGCGGGGCCCCGACGCAGGGGTTGACAAGGGGTTTGAAGTGCCCTCGTTCATTTCGCGCTGAGCCTGCTGCCTTTCGCCATGTCCTCTGCCCGCCATCGCCCCGCCGTCAGTTCCTGGGCCCGCTGGATGCCTTTTGAACTGCTCGTCGCCTTGCGCTTCCTGCGCGAAGGCCGCATGCAGAGCGCGCTGATTCTGGCCGGTGTTACCGGGGGCGTGGCCGTCATCATTTTTCTGACCCAGCTGATCAACCAGTTGCAGAGCACCATCATCGACCGGGTGATGGGCTCGCAGGCCCATGTGGTGATCCGTCCCCTGGAAGAAATAACCCAGCGGGTGCTGGCACCCCAGGCGGACCAGGCCGTGGCGGCAGTGGTGCAGCCGCGTGCCCAGCGCCTGCGTTCGGTCGACCAGTGGGAGAGCGTGGCCGCGCTCGCCGCGGCTACACCCGGTGTGCTGGCGGTGTCGCCCGTGGTCACCGGTCCGGCTTTCGCTGCGCGAGGTGGCAGCAGCAAAAGCGTGGCTTTGCTGGGGGTACAGCCCGATGCCTACCGCCGAGTGGTGCGCATGGACAGTTACATGACGCGGGGGCGTTTTGAGATGACCGGCACCCGTGCCTTGATCGGCACGGATCTGGCGGCCGACCTCGGCGTCACCGTGGGCGACAAGATACGCGTAACCACCGCCAATGGCCGCAGCGAAACACTGGACATCACCGGGCTGTTTGACATGGGCAACCGCGACCTCAACCGCCGCTGGGTGTTCGTCACCCTCAAGCTGGCGCAGACGCTGCTGGACCTGCCGGGGGGCGTGTCCAACATCGACCTGACGGTCAAGGACCTGTTTGGTGCCAACACGGTGGCCGACACCCTGCGCGCGCAGACCCGCCTGACGGTGGACAGCTGGATGCAGACCAACGCGGGCCTGCTCAACGCGCTCGCCAACCAGACCGTATCGAACAACCTGATTCGCAGTTTCGTGGTGGTGATCGTGGCGCTGGGCATCTCCAGTGTGCTGGTGGTCAGCGTGGTGCAAAAGCAGCGCGAGATCGGCATCCTGCGGGCCATGGGCGCGGGGCGCAGGCGCATCATGGCGATCTTTTTGCTGCAGGGCGGTCTGGTGGGGCTGGTGGGCTCGGTTCTGGGTTCACTGCTGGCCTATGCCCTGCTGGTGGTGTTCTCCCACGTGTTCAAAAGCCCGGACGGCAGTGCCATGTTTGCCGCGCAGCTGGACCCCCTGCTGGTGGGGCTGGCCACGGTTGTGGCTTGTGGTGTGGGCCTGGCCGCTGCCGTGGTGCCGGCCCGCAGTGCGGCGCGCATGGACCCGGTGCAGGCGATTCGGGCATGAACCCCAGTCCCATCCTGCAGCTCGACGACATTCGCAAGAGCTACAACGTGGGCACCCCGGTGGAGGCCGAGGTGCTGCACGGCATCACGCTGGCACTGCAGGAGGCCGAGTTTGTCGCGCTAAAAGGGCCCTCTGGCTCGGGCAAGAGCACGCTGCTCAACATCATTGGCCTGCTGGAGCCGCCCACCGCCGGCACGCTGACGATTGCGGGCAAGCAGGCCCAGTCGCTGGATGACGCAGGCCTCACCGCGCTGCGCGGCGCCACCATCGGTTTCGTGTTCCAGTTTCACCACCTGCTGCCCGCGTTTACCGCGCTGGAGAACGTGTTGCTGCCGTCCCTGATTGCGCACGGCACGGCGACTGCCGAGACCGAGGCCATGGCGCTGGAGCTGCTGGCGCGCGTCGGTCTGCAGGGATCGGAATACAAACGCCCCGGTGAACTCTCGGGCGGCATGCAGCAGCGTGTGGCGATTGCGCGCTCACTCTCGCTCAAACCGCGCCTCATCCTCGCCGATGAGCCCACGGGCAACCTCGACACCGTGTCGGCCGACGAGGTGTTTGGCCTGCTGCGCGAGTTCAACCGCGACCACGGCAGCGCCTGCCTCATCGTTACCCACGACCCGCGTCTGGCCGCGCGCTGCGACCGCATGATCGAGCTGGTGGACGGGCGTGTCACCTGAGTGCGCGCCCGCCCACCCCGCGCGTGTGACACTGCTACGCTCATGGCTGCAAAAAAAGCCACCTACGAGAGCACTATGCACGAGACACTGCCGGCCCCCTACGTTCCCCAAATCCGCCTGTACCAGAACTGGTTGCGCGATACGCGGGGGCTGCACTTTGAGACCTACAACGACCTCTGGCGCTGGTCCATCACCGATCTGGATGCCTACTGGCAGAGCATCTGGGATTACTTCGGCATGCAGTCGCCCACGCCACACACGGCGGTGCTGGCGCGCAACGCCATGCCCGGTGCGGTGTGGTTTGTGGGTGCGCAGGCCAACTACGCGCAGCAGGTGTTTCGCCATGTGGCTCCGGCCGACGCGGCGGGGTTTCAGGCCATCATCAGCCGCAATGAAAAAGGGGAACACCGCGAGCTGAGCTGGCCCGCGTTGCGCCGCCAAGTCGCCTCACTGGCGCTGCACCTGCTGGACCAGGGCGTGCAGCCCGGCGACCGGGTCGCCGCCTACCTGCCCAACATTCCCGAGGCCATGGTGGCATTTCTGGCCACGGCCAGCATCGGCGCGGTGTGGAGCATTTGCGCACCCGACATGGGTACCCACGCCGTGCTGGACCGCTTCAGGCAGATTGAGCCCAAGGTACTGATTGCCTGCGACGGCGTGCGCTACGGTGGGCGTGACTTTGACCGCCTGGCCGTGGTGCAGGAGTTGGTGGACGCCCTGCCGACGGTGCAGCATGTGATCCTGCATGACAACCTGGGAACGGTCCATGCCACCCGTGCGGCACAAGATGCTCCTGATTTCATAGCTGCTAGCGCAGTGTTTACGGGGGCTACAGCCCGAAATGATGAAAATACTGCGGCGTTTGAGCCGGTGTGGCTGCCGTTTGACCATCCGCTGTGGATTGTTTATTCCAGCGGCACGACCGGTTTGCCCAAGCCTATCGTGCACGGCCACGGCGGCACGGTGCTGGTAGCGTTGGCGCTCAAGACCCTGCACAACGACATTGGCTGCAGCTACGAGCCCAACAGCTGGGGCGAGCGCTTCCACTGGTACAGCTCCACCGGCTGGGTGATGTGGAATGCGCAGCTGGCCGGCTTGCTCAACGGCACCACCTGCGTGATTTTTGATGGCAACCCTGGCGGCACCAAAGACAATCCCGACTGGACCACCTTGTGGCGTTTTGCGGGCGAAACCGGCGTTACCTTCTTCGGCGCGGGCGCTGCCTTCTTTGCCAATTGCCTCAAATCGGGCGTGGATTTGTCCACCTGCGGCGACCTCTCTGCCATTCGCGCGCTGGGCACTACCGGGTCTCCCCTTTCACCGGAGGCACAGGCCTGGGGGACGGAGCAGTTTGCGCGCATCGCCCTCAGCGAAGCCCAGCGTGACAT
>JBBRYR010000131.1:0-5239 GCA_038237415.1 Burkholderiales bacterium | reverse complement strand
GTGTCGCGTGCCAACCGGGCCTCTCGCCCTTGCGTGACACTGTTGAGTTGATCGAAGCCGATCGATTTTTCATTGCCGGCCAGAGGAGCCACACGCTGCACGACGCCGCCGGGTGACAGACTTAAATGGGACACGCCAGGGTACAGCTTCACCATCTCGGTCGCCACGCCTTCAAAATCAGGCACGTTGCCCTTGCCCTGGCGTACCATGGCGGCAACCGCATAGGCGGCTGACAAGGCGCGCTCCATGGCGGTCTGAATCGAGTGCGCATGGTCGCTGGTGAGGTATGCAATGCGCAGGCGCTCGTCCTGCACTGTGCGTTGTTCCAGGTTCCAGATCACTGCCAAAGACGCCATCGCGCCCACGAGGAAGACAGCGACGGCCACCACCAATGGGCGACCCATGCTCGGCGCTGGCGTGGTGACGCGGTGGTTCATCGGTGTGGTTTGTCTCTGGTGTGTATCAGTTTTTTGATATTACTTGGTTTTGCAAGGAGTTTGTCATGCGGGCAGGGGTTATGTATGCACTGGGCGCAGCGCTGCTGTTTGGTATGGCTACGCCACTGGCCAAGGTGTTGTTGCTGGACGTTCATCCGCTGATGCTGGCGGCGTTGCTGTACCTGGGTTCGGGTCTGGGCCTGGCGCTGGTGCGTGTGGTGCGGCGCGAACGCAGTGCCTTGCCGCAAGGCACGCAGTGGCTGTGGCTCGCGGGCGCGGTGCTTTCCGGTGGTGTGGCAGGGCCGGTGCTGCTGATGCTGGGCTTGAGCGGGTTCAGCGCGTCCGGGGCGTCGCTGTTGCTCAACAGCGAGGGGGTTTTGACCGCGTTGCTGGCCTGGTTTGTGTTCAAGGAGAACTTGAACCGCCAGGTTGCGCTGGGCATGCTGGTCATTGCCATCGGTGCGGTAGTGTTGAGTTGGCCGATCGATGGTGGTGTGCAGGGCGGTAGCTGGGTGTCTGCGTCACTCATTGTGCTGGCCTGCCTGGCTTGGGCAATAGACAACAATCTCACACGAAAAATTGCGCTTCTGGATGCAGGATTCATTGCCATGAGCAAGGGCCTGGCTGCCGGCATGGTAAGCCTGGGGCTGGCTTTACTGTCAGGTGCGACAGTGCCTGCGCCGGACGTGGTGGCCAGGGCGGCGCTTTTGGGCTTTGGCAGCTACGGGGTTAGCCTGGTGCTGTTTGTGCTGGCGCTTCGGCACCTGGGCGCAGCGCGCACGGGTGCTTATTTTTCAGTCGCCCCTTTTGCGGGGGCCCTGCTTTCAGTGGTGTGGCTTGGTGATCCATTGACGGGTCCGCTTCTGGTGGGTGGCGCACTGATGGCCGTCGGCGTCGTCCTTCATTTGACAGAGCGGCATGCGCACACCCATGACCATGAGCCGCTGGAGCACGACCACATGCACTCGCATGGCGATGACCCGCACCATGAACATGCCCATTTGCAGCCCGTTGCGCCCGGCGTACAACACCAGCATCGGCACAGCCACCTGCCGCTCAGCCATAGCCATGCGCACTTTCCCGACGCGCATCACCGCCATCGGCACTGAATCACGGTTTTTGCGGCGAGGTAAAAGATGAGGGGCGGCAACACCATCATCTGCAAAACGGGTGTCACACCAATGCCAATCCCGGGAATCAGGGGCATCTGGGCGGTATAGGTCCAGCGATGCAGCGTGTGCACCGCAATCCACTCCACCCCGACAGCCAACGCCAGGCCCATGCCCAGCATGACAGCGTAGCCTGCAAGGCCAGGGCGCATGAACCAGTCTGCGCGCTGGAATACGGCCCTGCCCGCTGCGTGAATGATCCACACCAGAACGCCGTCTCCCAGAGCCGCAACAAAGCAATGCCACCACATGGCCCGGAAGGAATCCATGCCAACGAACAGCGGGCCGTGGGCAAGCTCCCACGGGTAGTTGAGCGCCACGGCTACCAGGAATATCGCGCCCAGGTATTTCAAGGTGTCCCCGCCAGTGGCGCGGGCGCTCATGGCCTCAAGCCGCTTTGTAGGACTGGTAGACCCGCGTAGCGCCGTCGCGCTGGATGAGCAACACCGCATACGGGTCTTTGCGTCCGCCGTAAATGGCGCCATCCATGCCGGGGGAGCCCACCGGCATGCCCGGCACGGCCAGGCCAATGGCAGCAGGGCGCTCTTTCAACAAGCGGTGAATCTCGCGGGCGGGTACATGCCCTTCAATGGCGTAGCCAGCCACCAGCGCGGTGTGGCACGAACCCAGTTTGTCGGGCACACCCAGCCGGGTGCGGGCTGCGCCATTGCCGGTTTCAAACACCCGCACGGCAAAGCCGTTGGATTCGAGGTGGCTGACCCAGTCTTTGCAACAGCCGCAACTTGGGTCTTTCCAGACCTCCACTTGCGGTTTGCTCTGGGCCAGCAAACCCGGTGCGATGACCGCACTGCCAACCAGGGCCGCGAGGGTCTGAACAAGGTGTCTTCTTTGCATGGTGCTTTCCTTTTGAAGGGCAATTATTTCGCTACTTCGATCGTGGTGATGACGATAGCGCCATCACGCTTTTCAGCGCTGAAATTCACTTTGTCACCGACCTTGACTTGGTCCAGCAGGGTGGGGTTGAGCGCTTTGAACACCATGGTCATGGGGGGCATCTCCATGTTTTTGATCTCGCCGTGCTTGAGCGTGATCTTCTGGGCTTCCTTGTCAATTTTTTTGACCTCGCCAGTGGCCATGTCCGGGGCGGTTTGTGCCAGTACCACGGTGGAAGCCAGGGTGGCGGTCGCCAGCAGGGCGGCGATGGCGAAGCGTTTGAGGGGGGTCATGGTGGGTTCCTGGTACGGTTAATTGGAGGCAACTTGTGCTTTTGCTTTTGATTTTGGCGATGCAACGGCAATGCTGCCCTTCATGCCCGCGTCATAGTGCCCGGGGTGCAGGCAGGCAAAGCTGATGGTGCCGGCTTTGGTGAACTGCCACACCAACTCGCGGGTCTGGCCGGGTTTGACGGTGAGCATGTTGTCGTCGGCATGCTCCATTTCGGGGAATTTCTTCATCACCTCGTAGTGGTCCTTCAGGTCTTTGGCGGTGCCCAGCACGAACTCGTGGCTCAACTGGCCGGAATTCTTGACGACAAAGCGGATGGTCTCACCCTGTTTGGCCTTGATGTTGGAGGGGGTGAAGCGCATGGCGTCGCTCATATCGATGTCAATAGTGCGGGTGACCTGGGCTGCCACGCCCGCTTTGCCGATCGTGGTGTCGCCGTCGGCATGGGTGTGACCTCCAGCATGGTTTCCTGTGGCAAATGAGCCGCTAGCCCCCGCCAGTATTGCGCAAGTAGCTATGAATTTGATAGTGTTTTTCATGGTGTTTCCTTGTGGGTTAAATCAGTGGGCCATCGGGCCCATGGGTTTGCGGATCTGAACTTCGGTGGTTATGGGGGGCGTTTGCGCCCTTGGCATGGACCCCTGGCTTTCTGACTGGAAGCGGGCCGGGTCGGGCAATGCGCCGGTCCACTCGAAGGCCTGGGTCCCGGCGGGCTGCTTGTACCAGCCGGGGTTGCTGTAGTCGCCGGGCTTCTGGTCTTTGCGCACCTTGAGCACGCTGAACATGCCGCCCATCTCGACGCCGCCAAAGGGGCCGCTGCCCGTCATCATGGGGGCGGTGTTGTCGGGAATCTGCATTTCCATCTCGCCCATATCGGCCATGCCACGCTCACCCATCACCATGTAATCGGGCAGCACTTTTTGCATCTGCTTGACCAGGCCTTTGTGGTCCACGCCGATCATGGTGGGCACGTCATGACCCATGGCGTTCATGGTGTGGTGGCTCTTGTGGCAATGGAAAGCCCAGTCGCCTTCCTCGTCAGCCAAAAACTCAAACTGGCGCATCTGGCCCACCGCAATGTCGGTGGTGACCTCGGGCACGCGCGCGGCCAGGGGCCATGGGCCGCCATCACTGCCGGTTACCTTGAATTCGTGGCCATGCAGGTGAATCGGGTGGTTGGTCATGGTGAGGTTGCCCACCCGGATGCGCACCTTGTCATTTAATCGCACGTTGAGCGAGTCGATGCCGGGGAACAGGCGGCTGTTCCAGGACCACAGGTTGTGGTCCAGCATGGTCATGATCTTGGGTGTCTTGCTGCCGGGGTCAATGTCGTAGGCATTGAGCAGAAAGCAGAAGTCGCGCTGGACGTCGTCGATCAGCGGATGCCGGGCTTTGGGGTGGGTAATCCACATGCCCATCATGCCCATGGCCATTTGCGTCATCTCATCCGCATGCGGGTGGTACATGAAGGTGCCAGGGCGGCGCGCCACAAACTCATAGACAAAGGTCTTGCCCGGCTGGATGGACGGCTGGGTGAGGCCGGAGACGCCATCCATGCCGTTGGGCAGCCGCTGGCCGTGCCAGTGCACGCTGGTGTGCTCGGGCAGTTTGTTCGTCACAAAAATGCGCACCCGGTCGCCTTCTACTACCTCAATGGTGGGGCCCGGGCTCTGGCCGTTGTAGCCCCACATGTTGGCTTTGAAGCCGGGCGCCATTTCGCGCACCACGGGCTCGGCTACCAGGTGGAACTCTTTCACGCCCGCGTTCATGCGCCAGGGCAATGTCCAGCCGTTCAGGGTGACGACCGGGTTGTAGGGGCGGCCGGTGCTGGGCACCAGCGGGGGCATGGTGTCGGGCTTGGCCTGTATGACGGGCTCGGGCAGAGCGGCCATGGCGACGCGGCTGACGGCTGCGGCGGTGACGGCGGTGGCTGCACCGGCAAAGAAGCGGCGGCGGTTGAGGGTGTCGGGTTTCATGTTCATTTTGAAGTTCCGCTCAGGGCGGTTTGCAGGTCAGCATCGGTGAGCCAGAAGTCGCGTTGGGCGTCAATACTGGCGTTCACGGCCATCACGTTGGCACGGGCGTCGGCCAGCACTTCAAAAATGCTGGAGATCATCCCGCTGTAGCGCAACAACATTTCCGAGTTGATGAACTGGTGCAGCGGCACCACCTCGTCGCGGTAATAGCGCGCCAGGTCGTAGGCGGTGCGGTAGCCGTGGTAGGCCTCGCGCGCCTCACTGCGGGCACGCACCCCCACCTCGCGAACATGCGAGACCGACTGCAGGTACAGGTTTTGTGCCCGCGCATTGCGGGCGTTGCCCCAGTCAAAAATAGGCAAGGGCAACTCAATACCCACGCCGCGTTTGATCTCCGAGGTGCCCGCTGCGTTGTCGGTAGTGGTGTTGTGGGTGATGCTCACATCCAACGCATTGATAAAGCCGCTGGCTT
>JBBRYR010000130.1:0-5285 GCA_038237415.1 Burkholderiales bacterium | reverse complement strand
GCGAAATGGGTGCCGTCAGGCCATAGCCATCAACGATGCGGTCGGGCACGATGTAGCGGACGTGCTGCGCGCCCAGCAGCTTGAGCCCGCGAATAGCCACGGCGCAGGCGGTGGCGCCGCCGCAGTCGTAATCGGCCACGATGCACAGGCGTTTGTTTTGCGCAATGGCATCGGCCAGCAGGGTTGCGGCCTGGGGCAAGCCCAGCATGGTGGAGGGCGGGAGCAGCTTGGCGAGTGCGTCGTCCAGTTCCTCGGTGCCGGTCACGCCGCGTGCGGCGTACAGACGGGCCAGCAACGGGTGAATGCCAGCTTGCTCAAGCGCCCAGACGGAGCGGGGCGGAATGTCGCGGGGGACGATGTGCATAGATGTTTAAAGATTTTTCAAGAAGGCAGCGGGTTGCGGTGCTGCAAAGCGCTGGCGGATGCGCGCCCACCAGGAGGCGGGCAGGCTTTCGAGTGTTTTTGCCTGCAAGTCGCCGCAGAGGGTGAGTTGCACCGGGTCGCCGCTTTGCAACTGCACCAGCAGGTCGGCCAGGGCGGTGCGGTCCAGCGTTTGCCAGGCTCGGGCCCAAGCGGCGCCGTCGTCGTTCAGGGCCGGTTCACGCAGCGTGTGCAGGATGGTGCAGGGTGGGGCCGCAGTGTGCGGCTGGGGGGTGGCATTGCCGGTGCCGCTCACCCAGAAAGAGTTCACGGTTGGCTGACCTTGTGCGTGGCGCGCGTCGTTGACCGGGTGGGTGTAGAGCAGCATCTGCATCTCGTTTTGCAAGCGGCGCAGGGTCTTGGCCTGCGCCTGGCGGGGCATCCAGGCGTCAACCGTTTGTCCGGCCACGCGGTCCAATGAGGCGGTGGGCAGATCGCGAAAGATGTCGCCCTGTGCCAGCCAGGTGGTGTGGGCATGGCCCAGTGGCTGGGGGAGCAGGGTGATGCCGTCTTCCGCAAAATAAGGCTGCATGGCGCTGTGCAGCGCATCTGCCTCTTCCGGGGTCAGGGCCAGGTGCTGTGGCTCGGCCATCTCGACGTGGTGCGTGTGAATCTTCCACTGGCAGGGGGTGATCCAGGCCCAGGCTTCGCTGCCATGCTGCGCTGTGAGCCCAAGCCGGGTGGCATCTGCCGCGGCCCAGGGGATGAGGCCATCCGCTGCATCCGCGAGCCCCAACTGGCGTGCCTGTACCCGTTCGTGCAGTGGCGTGAGCTGCTCAGGTTGGCCTTGCCGGGTGGTGGACAGGCTCATTTGGCGCAGCAGTTGCGCCAGATTGGGAAGCTGAAGCGCGGAAAGCGCTTCCACAGACCGGGGGCCGTAAGGTGCCGCGTGGGTAATCACGGTGTGAACGGGGTGCAAAACGTGGGGCATGCCGTGATTGTCCCGCATGGATGCCACAATCCGGGGATGATTCATATTCCTCAGGTTCCGTACGAGCTGTTGATCGGCTGGCGGTACACCCGGGCCGGCAGAACCACCCGGCGCAACGGCTTCATTTCATTCATTTCAGGCGTGTCCATGCTGGGCATTGCGTTGGGGGTGGCCGCACTCATCATCGTGCTGAGCGTGATGAACGGCTTTCAAAAAGAAGTGCGCGACCGCATGCTGGGCGTGGTGTCGCACATCGAGGTGTACGCCGCAGGCGGCCAGGCACTGCCCGATGTCAACCTGACCCTGAGCCAGGCGCGCGCCAACCCGCAGGTGGTCGGTGCTGCACCTTTCATAGCAGCCCAGGCACTGTTGGCGCGGGGTGAGGACATGAAAGGCGTGATGGTTCGGGGCATTGACCCGGCCCAGGAGCACGAAGTGACTGACCTGGCTGCCGGTGCGCAGTCGGCGGTACTGGCGCAGTTGGTGCCAGGCGGTTTTGGCGTGGTGCTGGGGTCGGAACTGGCCCGCTCCATGGGCGTGCGCACGGGCGACAAGGTGACCCTGGTGGCACCCAGTGGCCAGGTCACGCCGGCAGGCGTGGTGCCCCGCCTCAAACAGATGACGGTGGTGGGCACCTTCGATTCGGGCCATTTTGAATACGACTCCACTCTGGCCATGGTGCATTGGGAAGACGCGGCCAAAATATTCCGGCTTGAAGGCCCATCGGGCATCCGGCTCAAGCTGCGTGACCTGCACCAGGCGCGCCAGGTGGCCGATGAACTCAGCCGCACGTTGACCGGTGACCTTTACTTGCGCGACTGGACGCGCCAGAACCGCACCTGGTTTGCTGCCGTGCAGGTCGAAAAACGCATGATGTTCATCATCCTCACGCTGATCGTGGCTGTGGCCGCTTTCAACCTGGTGAGCACGCTGGTGATGACGGTGACCGACAAACGCGCCGACATTGCCATCCTGCGCACGCTGGGCGCGAGCCCGGCCAGCATCATGGGCATTTTCGTGGTGCAGGGCGCCATGGTGGGCGTGATCGGCACGCTGGCGGGTTTGCTGCTGGGGCTGGGTGTGGCCTTCAATATTGATGTGATCGTGCCCGCGCTGGAGCACTTGCTGGGAGCCACGTTTTTGCCAAAAGATATTTATCTGATCAGCCGCATGCCGAGTGATCCGCAGCAGGCCGACATCCTGCCGATTGCCGTGATTGCCCTGGTGATGGCCTTTGTCGCCACCTTGTACCCCAGCTGGCGCGCCAGCAAGGTCAACCCGGCGGAGGCCTTGCGTTATGAATGATGTTGTGAACCAGGTCGTTCTGAGTGCCCGGGGTCTGACCAAGCGTTTTCACGAAGGAAGCCTGGACGTCACGGTGTTGCAGGGTGTTGACTTGCAGGTGCACCGCGGTGAAACGCTGGCCATCGTGGGGACCTCTGGTTCCGGCAAGAGCACGCTGCTGCATTTGCTGGGGGGGCTGGATGCCCCCACCAGCGGCTCCGTCGAACTGTTTAGCCAGAATCTGGCGGGTTTGAGCGCGGCCCAGCAGGGCCGCCTGCGCAACCGCCATTTGGGCTTTGTCTACCAGTTTCACCATTTGCTGCCCGAGTTCAGCGCACTCGACAACGTGGCCATGCCATTGACCATTCGACGTGTAGCCCCGGCAGATGCTGCGCAAGCAGCTATGAAAATGCTAGCAAGTGTGGGGCTGGAGAGCCGTGTGAACCACCGGCCGGCGGAACTGTCCGGCGGTGAGCGCCAGCGCGTGGCCATTGCCCGTGCGCTGGTCACCCGCCCCGATTGCGTGCTGGCCGATGAGCCCACGGGCAACTTGGACCGCAGCACCGCCGACGGCGTGTTTGACCTGATGCTGGAGCTGGCACGCGTGCATGGCACGGCGTTTGTGCTGGTGACGCACGACGCGACCCTGGCTGCGCGGTGCAGCCGACAGCTGAAGCTGGTGTCGGGCAAGTTGAGCGAGGCGGGTTAGCCCGTGACGGACCGCAGAGTGAAATCCAATGCCCCTCCGCTGGATCGACACCCATTGCCACCTGGATGCCCCCGAGTTCACCGCGGATAGCGGGGCCGTGCGTGTACGCGCCCGCGCGCTGGGTGTGGCGCATTGCGTGATTCCTGCCGTTGAGGTTTCCAACTTCGACGCGGTGCGCAATCTTGCCCATGCGAGTGGCGATAGCTATTGCCTGGGCATTCACCCGGTGTTTGTGAAGCATGCCAAGCCAGCGGACCTGTCGGCGCTGGATGCCTGTCTGCAGGCCCATTGCGATGACCCGCGGCTGGTGGCGGTGGGCGAGATCGGGTTGGATTACTTTGTTCCCGAGCTGTGCGAGAGCCCGCTGCGCGAACAGCAAGAGCAGTTCTACCGCGAACAACTCAAGCTGGCGCGCAAACATGGGCTGCCGGTGGTGCTGCATGTGCGCCGCTCAGCGGATCGTCTGCTCAAGCATTTGCGTGAAGTGGGGCAAAGCGGCGGTGCATGGACCGGCATTGCCCACGCATTCAATGGAAGCGACGCACAGGCGCAGGAATTCATCAAGCTGGGGTTCAAGCTGGGTTTTGGGGGCGCGGTCACTTTTGAGCGGGCCTTGCAGTTGCGCCGCTTGGCGCAGACGCTGCCGCTGGACGCGATTGTCATGGAAACGGATTCACCAGACATTCCACCCCACTGGCTGTACACCACCGCGCAAGAGCGGGTAAAGGGTGCCGGGCAGGGGCGCAATGAGCCGGGTGAATTGCCCCGCATTGCCAGCGTGGTGGCGCAGCTGCGTGGCATGACCCTGGAGGCGCTGGCGCAGGCCACCATGCACAACGCCTGCCAGGCTTTGCCGAAGCTCTCGGCACTGCTGGTATAAATCCCCATGGCAAGAAACGAACCGATCACCCTACCCGAAGTCAATTTTTCCGACGAAGGCCCCATTCGCCACCTGCATCTGGACAGTATCTGGATCCAGGGCTCCATGCTGGTCGATGCACCCACGGTGCTGGTGCACGAGTACATCCAGCGCATGATGGCCTGGCTGCTGTTTGTGGACCCTGCAAGCGTGTCGAAACGCCAGGCTCTGCAACTCGGGCTGGGTGCGGCATCACTCACCAAGTTTTGCCACAAAGTGGTTCGCATGAAAACGACTGCGGTAGAGATCAACCCCCAGGTGGTCGCGGCGTGCCGCGGATGGTTCAAATTGCCCCAGGACAATGGCCGCTTGCAGGTGGTGCTGGCGGATGCCGCCCAGGAAATCAAATTGCCACGGTGGCAAGGCGCTGTGGATGCCCTGCAGGTCGACCTGTATGACCAGGAGGCGGCCGGCCCCGTGCTCGACAGCGCAGAGTTTTATGCCGACTGCCGCAAGGTGCTGACCGACGATGGCTGCATGACGGTGAACCTGTTTGGCCGCTCATCGAGTTTTCAGAAAACCGTGGACAAACTGGCTGAGGCGTTTGGCAAAGAGGCCTTGTGGGCTTTCAAGGCCACGCGTGAGGGCAACACCGTGGTACTGGCCCAGAGAACACCGGTGCGGCCCAGCCGCGCGGTGTTGATGGAGCGGGCCGATACCATCCAGCGGCAGTGGGGTCTGCCTGCGGACAAGTGGGTCCGTGTTTTTAAACCGGTGTATCCATGAGCACGCATTCGAAACTGGCGCCAGTCTCCAAAGCTCTGCACAACGGCCCGGTGGACTGGCGCAGACTCGTGGAGTGGTTGCAGGCGGACGGCGTCATTTCGGATGAGGAAGCCCTGCGCACCGTGGGGCGCTGCTCGCAGGCCGAGAGCGCGCAGCACCCGCTGGTGCGTCTGGCCAGTGTGTCCATGCGCCGTGCGGCGGATGGCAAGCCGCTGGATATTGAATCCCTCACGCAATGGCTGGCCGGGCGTGCCGGACTGGATTACCTGCGTATCGATCCCTTGAAGGTCGATGTG
>JBBRYR010000129.1:0-5344 GCA_038237415.1 Burkholderiales bacterium | reverse complement strand
GGCACGCCTGCGCTAAAGCGGGCAACGGCTACCGCAGCGGCAGGCTCAAAAATCTGGATATCGGTGTTGCCATCCACGGCGGCCGTCGCCAGCCGGTGGGCCAGGTACACCGGCACGCGGGCGGCGTGCATCGGGCCCAGGTACTCGCTGAAGGTAATGCGCTGTAGCAACTGGCGGATCTCCGGGCGCGCCAACTTGTCGTCCAGCTCAGGCTGCCCCAGCAAAACCAGTTGCAAGAGCTTGCGTTTTTCGGTTTCCAGGTTGGACAACAGACGCAAACTCTCGACGGTGCGCACCGGAATGGCCTGGGCCTCGTCAATACAAACCACCACACGGCGCCCGGCCTCGGCATGGCGCAACAGGCAATCGCGCAAGGCGGTGTGCACCCCGTGGCGGCTGACGGGCGGCGACAGTTCAATATTGAGCTCATGGGCCAGGGTCATCAGCAGGTCATCAGGCCCCATGTCCGGGTTGGGAATGTAGGCGGTGATGCACTCGCCCTGCAGCGTCTTGAGGAGCTGGCGGCACAACACGGTCTTTCCGCACCCCACCTCACCCACAATTTTCAGGAAGCCTTCGCCACTGCGCAGGGCCACTAACAAGGTGTTGAGTGCTGCTTGCGCGCCCTCATGCGGATAGAAAAAGGCCGTGTCCGGCGTGATCGAGAACGGGGCTTCACGCAGCGAGAAATGCCCCAGATACATTATTTGGCGGTGCCATCCAGCTGGATGACGCGGGCGCGGGTGGCGTCCATGTCGTCCAGTGCTGCGCGTGAGCGGCGATTCTGCGCTTCCCAGTCTTCAGCGGTCCGAATGATGGTGGGCTTGAGCAGCACAATCACCTCTTTCTTGCGCCCCATAACCGCCTTGTTGCCCAACAGCGCGGAGAAGAAAGGCACGTTGGTGGAACCCGGCAAGCCGGACGACGTGCGGCTGGATTCCGCCTGCATCAGGCCGCCAATAGCCACGATACGGCCATCCGGAATGCGCACCATGGTGTCGGTCTCATTGACGTTGCTTGAGGCCAGAGGCAGCTTGTAGTTGCCAATGCTCCCCAGGTCAATCTGCTTGCTTTTTTCGGTGACCGTGGTCACGGAAGGGTGCACGTGCAGGGTCACATTGGTGCCTTCGTCCACTTGGGGTGTCACGTCCAGCGAGATACCCGAGAAGAACGGCGTGAGCGTCACCGTCGGCAAAGTCGTGGTGCCTGCGGCAGTGGACGTGCCACTGGACACCGTTCCTCCGGACACGCTGGTCACGAAAAATTCATCGGTGCCCACCTTGAGGACGGCTTTCTGGTTGTTCAAGGTGGCTACGCGCGGGCTCGACAGGGTCTGCACGTCGCCTTGGGTCTCCAGGAATCCCAGCACGGCGGCAAACTGGCTGGTAGCCAGTGCCAGGCCAAACAGGCCTCCACCCGTGGCAACCCCCGGGAACGGCACCGCGCCCGACAGTACCGTGGTGCCGCCCTGCAGCAAGGCATTGGTGCTGGCCACAGCGCTACCCAGCACACCGGCGGCCACAGAGGTCGTGCCTTCCACGTTGAATGCAGCCCAGTTCACGCCGCTTTGATAGCCGTCGCGCAGTTCCACTTCAACCACCTTGGCTTCGAGCATCACCTGTCGCTCCACGGCAATTTGGGCCGCCTTCAGGAATTTGTCCACCTGACGCAACTCTTCCGGCATGGCGCGCACGGCCATGATGCCCGCCTGCGGGCTGGTAATCACGCTGCGACCCGGCCCATCGCCCACCAGACCGCGCACGGCGCCAGAAAGCTCGGACCAGAAATCGGTCTTCGATGTGGTGGAAACCCGGCTGTTCTCGGGTTGCGCGGAGGTGGTGCTGGTTGGCGCAGTGGTTGTGCCGGTTGTGGTGCTTTGCAGGCCGGCGCCCGACGACACCCGCGTTTCACTCGAGCCCACACGCTGGGAGTTGGGGTAGTTGACGGTGAACACGCGCGTCTGCAGCGTGGGCGCGTAAATGGTGATGCGGCGGCCTTCGATCTTGAAGTCATAGCCATACACGTCCCGAATGGCTTCCAGCGCCTCGGTAACCGTCACGCCCCGCAGCGTGACCGACAGGGTGCCGGCGACGTCCGGGTGCATCAGCATGCTGTAGCGGGTATCGGCCACGATGGCCAGAAACACCTCGCGGGCCTGCGCGTTGTTTACCAGCAAATCCAGTCGCGGTTCGGGCGGGGGCGCAATGGCTTTGGGGGCCGGTTCGGCCAATGCCGCACTGACACTCGCAGGCACCGCAGCAGGCGCTTTGGCTAGGGGCGGGGCCAGATCGGCGCGCACGGAGGCCATGACATCAGGGGTACTCAACGGCCGGTCGGTAGCGCAGCCGGCCAGCAAGCCCACGCCGAGCAAAATGCAGGCACTGGAGCCTGCCCAGGCGCGGCGGATAGCGGCGTCACCCGACACAGCGGGGGAGAACAGTTCATTCATGGTGCTATTGCCTTCTTCAAATTTTTGGCGGCTCTGGGCGCGCTGGCGGCACGCGCGGGTACGGCCACTGGCGCCGCCACGGTGCGCTGGATGCCGGCAAACCGGGGTATTTTTTTCAGTCCGCTGCTGTCGCGCAACCAGACTTCGGTTTCGGTAATGCGCTCGACACGCTGCTGCCCCACTTTTTGCCCGGGTGCGTATAACCGGGTGCCAATAACCAGAAACGGTTTCCCATTGCGTACCACCACGGCCATTCCCTCCGTGCCCAAGGGCGATTGGGACGCTGCCCCAGCGCTGGAGGCACTGGCTTCAGGTGGGGGCTGGGTCGGGTCGCGCTGGGCATGAACCGGCAAGGATGCACAGGCCAGCAACAGCGCCAAAGCGGCAATCCACACCGGCACAGACTGGTGGTTCTTCACGGCTGGACTCCCACCACGTAGACCTGCAGCGTCAGCTCAGGCGGCTGCTTTTCGCTCTTGAGTTGCAGGGCGCCCCAACGCAGGGCGGGCAGCGCAATCTCCAGGGTCTTCACATACCGGACCAGCTCAGGGTAAGGCCCAGCCACCCTCAATTCCATTCCCCGCTTGGACAAGCCGGTTGGCGCAGCAACGGTTGCCGTGGCAACCGGGATCGCAGCATCCTGCTTCAGGGTGCCGGTACTCAGCAGGGTCAGCCCCTCCTGTCGCCGCAAAAACTGCACCAGTACTTGCTCCAGAGCCGGCCCGCCATCGGCAAGCGGCGCCACCGCTTTGATTTCCTGATTGACCACTTCCAGCCGCGCATTGGCGGCCGCCATGTCGTCCCGCACAGCCTTGCTGGCGTCTACCGGCTGGGCGGTTGACTTGAGCTCATCGCGCAGCCGGCTCAACTCGGTTCCCTGCGCGGCAAATCGCTGCGTGACCTGCTGATGCGCCACCTGCGCGGGCGACAACCACAGCACATCTGCCAGTGCCAGACAAACCACGATCACCGACAAAAACAAAAAGGCCCGCTCGCGCAGACTCAGTGCGTCAATACGGACCACCTGCTGCTGCCACCATTGCTTCATGGCTTGCTCCCTGGCGCACCGGGCGCTTTGGCTGCATCCACCGGCGGTGGCTCGACGCTGACCAGATTGAACGACCAGACAGGACGCACCGGTGCTGCGGGACCTGAAGCTGCAGAAACAGCCCCTGGCGCCCGAACTTGGGCCGCAGTCGCACTTTCCACCTTGACCGTGGCCAGCTTCAAGCCCTGCATCAGCGGGCTGGCACCCAGTTTGGCCACCCAATCGTTCAGGGCAGCGGGCTCCAGCGTGAACCCGGACACCTCAAATCGGCCGCCGTCCACACGCACCTCGCTTACCCACACCGGGGCCGGAATGCTGCGTGCCACCCATTGCAAGCGATCCGAGTGACCCCAGCCGGGTCGCGAAATGCCCTGCTGCAGGGCCGCCAGCAACTGCTCACGCTGCACCACGGCGGCACGTCGGTCCTGCAACTGGGCCATCAATGCCGCATCCACTGGTGCCGCATTGGCGCGGCTGCGTTGAATAGCCGACTTGAGACTTTCTACCTCTCCCGACTGGACGCCCATGGCCTGGCTGAATCCGATGCTGGCGCGCTGCAGGTTCCAGACCCACGCAGCGCACAAAATGCCGCCCAGAACCACGAACACACCCAGTGCGCTGACCATGGTGTGCGCCGAAAAGTAACGCTTTTGCGTCAGCAGGATCGGTGAACAAAGATTGATTTGCTGGGCCATGGTCGCTCGGCTTACAGTTTTCGGCTCTCGGTGCGCAAGAGCACACCCAGAAGAGGCAGGCACAGAGCCCGGTCAGCAGCGGCTGCCGCCTGCAAACCGGGAAACTGGGTGTCCAGATCCATGGCAGACACCGATTGCCCCATCTCGCGGCTGAGCCAGCCCGCCAACTCGGCGGAACGCTCCCCGGCAAAGACGCGCAATCCGCCCAGCGGCATGCTGGACCAGGACCGGTCCCATAAATCCAGCGAGCGCTGCACTTCAACCAGGAAGCGCTGCGCGCGATCGCTATCCGCAGGAGCGCCTGTAGTACTCGCATGGATCGCCTGCGTGGCGGTGTAATCGTTTCCGTACGACACCCCGCCCACGTTGTAGTCGGGCACATATTCACCCACGGGCATGAACGTGTCGCTAGGCACCGCAGCATGGTCCAGACTCCACTGCATGCCCATGAAGCCCTCGGGCAGCTCCAGCCTTCGGGTGTAAAACAACTCTTCATTGGCGCTGATGGTCAGAACCGCCTGGCGGTCGTCCGCAATAACCAGGGCGGCGTCGGCGCGCTCCAGACGGCCATCGCGGCGCGCCAAAACACTCTGCAGATTGCGCTGGGCCGTCTCCTGGATGTCGATGACGGTAATCGGCCAATCCATGGACTTGCCCAGGTCAAGCACCTCACGCACCACCGCGGTCGCCGCGGTCACAACAAACAGATGGGGTGTCCCCTTTTGCTGGCCATCACCCACGCGCATCACATCGAGGGTCAGGTCGTCCAGGTGGGTATCCACCATTTCGCGAATCTGGTAGCGCGCAGCCGAGCGCAGCTCTTCCGGCGCAACCGGTGGTGCATCAATCTGCAACAACTGGTACTGCTCGGGACGCAGCATGACGCAAGCGCCGTATCCCTTGAGGCCCAAAGCCTGCAGGCGGCGCACGAAATCGTCCATGCTATCGGCGCCCTGGCGCTCCACGCCCATCTGCCGCACCTCAAAGAGTGCGTCCGAATTGCCGCGCGCGCGCACGAACGCGACTGTCGTGCCCGACCAGGACACGATGAGCTGGTCTTGCGACGCCTTGCGTTTCCAGGGCCAACGCATGCTTAGCCGTGCGCTCGCGACAGGGTGAGGCCAGTGGTGGTGCTTGCTTCAATCATGGATG
>JBBRYR010000128.1:0-5386 GCA_038237415.1 Burkholderiales bacterium | reverse complement strand
TTGATGCACTCCGCCCTCCACTCTCCTGAAGGCACTACCCCATGAAAGCTCCCGCGTTTTCCTACGCACGACCCGTTCGGCTTGCTGACGCGCTGGCGCTGCTTGAAAAGCATGGCGACGAGGCCCGGCTGCTTGCCGGTGGCCAGACGCTGATGGCCACACTCAACATGCGGCTGTCGGAACCCTCCCTGCTGATCGACCTGCAATCGGTTGCTGAACTCCGGGGCATGGGGGTCACAGCGACCCATTTGCGTATCGGTGCCATGGTGACCCACAGCGATATTGAATCGTCTGCTCTGGTCGCACAGCACGCGCCGCTGCTGGCCATGGCGGCGCCCCATATTGCCCACCGGGCCATCCGCAACCTGGGTACTTTTGGCGGATCGATTGCCTATGGCGACCCGGCAGCCGAATGGCCCGCCTGTTTGCTGGCCCTGGATGGTGTGGTGATTGCGCGCAGCCTCGCGGGGGAACGCCGTATTGCCGCGAAAGATTTCTTTGTGGGCCTGTACACCACAACCCTTGCGGCCCATGAGGTCATTGCGGCGTGTGAGGTCCCTCTGGCGCAGGCATCACAGCGGTTCGCTTTCAGTGAACTGGCGCGCCGCCATGGAGACTATGCCGTGGTGGGACTTGCCGCGTCAGCCCACGGGTCTGACGGTCTGTTTGATTCCGTGCGGCTGGCCTGGCTGGGTGTTGGCAACATGCCGTTGCGTACCCTTGCAACCGAACAGGTTCTGCAGGGGCAGCGTCTTTCCGACACGCTGCTGGCGCAGGCGTTGCAGGCACTTCGGGACGAACTCAATCCGGAAGCGGACCTGACCCACAGTGCCGCCGCCAAGCAGCACCTCGCGGGCGTCATGCTCAAGCGCACCTTGCACACGCTGGCCGGAAATCAGCCGGTGCCAGCGGCCCATTCGAACGCCGCATAACCCAATAGCCAGCCACGAAGGATGACCATGAATCAACAGGAACAGCCTGCCGACGAATTGACCACCGCAGCCCGGTCCGTCAGCATCACCGTCAACGGCACATGCGGTCAGCACCATGTGCAGCCTCGAACCCATTTGGTTGATTTTTTGCGTGAAGACCTGGGGCTCAAGGGCTCCCATCTGGGGTGCGAACACGGTGTCTGCGGTGCCTGCACCGTGCAACTCGACGGGAAGATAGTGCGGGGCTGCCTGGTGCTGGCGGTTCAGGCCGACGGCCGACGCGTTGACACCATCGAAGGCCTGAGCGACAGCGGCGCCATCCGCGACCTGCAGCAGGCATTTGTACGACACAACGCGCTCCAGTGCGGCTTCTGCACCTCGGGCATGCTGATGGCCGCCACTGAGCTGCTGGAGCACAAACCGCATGCCAGCCGCGAGGAGGTGCGCGAATGGATCTCCGGCAACTATTGCCGCTGCACCGGCTACCAGGCCATCGTCAATGCCATTTGCGAAGTACTGGCCGCGCGCAACACGGCGCATACCGCTGGAGCCACGGAATGAACGCACCCGACCACCGCCATCTGCACGACTCGCCCAAAGCAGCACCCTTTACCGGTGACCTCAAGGATGCGCGCCATATCGGGCAGGCGATGCCCCGCCCCAACATCGAGCGGCTGGCCGAGGGCCGCGGACAGTACGTCGACGATATGGAGCTGCCGCGCATGGCGCATGTGGTGTTCTGGCGATCACCCGTGGCACACGCCCGCATCACCCGCATTGAGCGCGACTTTGCCCGCATGATGCCCGGCGTGCTGGCCGTCTACGATGGCAAGGATTTAGCCACCGTCTGCAAGCCCTGGGTAGCAACCCTCACGCACCTTGCGGGCATGAAGTCGGCACCGCAGTACCCCATGGCGATTGACCGGGCCTGCTGGCAGGGCGAGCCTGTGGTTGCGGTGGTTGCCAAAACACGTGCCGAAGCGGAGGACGCGCTGCAATACGTGCAAGTGGAGTGGGAAGATTTGCCCGCCGCGCTGGACATGAACACGGCGCTGGACCCGAACACGCCCGTGATTCACCCGGAGCTGGGTGACAACCTTTGCTTTACCCGCAGCCTGGACACGGGTGGTGTGGACGAGGCTTTTGCCAGCGCGGATGTGGTTGCCGAGGCCACCTTCGACTTTGGCCGGCACACCGGGGTGACGCTGGAGTCGCGCTGCCAGATCGCCGACTACAACCCGGCCTCCGGCCAGCTGACCGTGCACCACTCGCAACAGGCCCCGCACATGATGCAGGATCTGTACTCGCGCCAGTTCGGCTTGCCCGAAGCCTCGGTGCGGGTGGTCTGCAAGGACGTAGGTGGCTCGTTTGGCATCAAGGTCCACGCCTACCCGGACGACTTTGCGACCGTGGCCATGTCCATTCTGCTGAAGCGCCCGGTCAAGTTTGTGGCAGACCGGTTGGAGTCGTTTGTGAGCGACATCCATGCCCGCGAGCACCGGATCAAAGGGCGCATCGCCGCGAGCAAGGAAGGCGATATCCTGGCGTTCGAAATCGACGACGTGACCGGCATTGGTCCGTTTTCCATGTTTCCACGCACCAGCGGCATTGAAGGCAATCAGGTGGTGAACCTGACCGGCGGGCCCTACAAGCACAAGGCCTACCGGGCAAAACTCAACGTCGTTTTCCTCAACAAGACGCCCACGTGCCAGTACCGGGGCGTGGGCCACCCGATTGCCTGCGCTGTGACGGAAGGCCTTGTCGATCTGGCTGCTGCCAAGCTGGGCATGGACCCACTGGCATTCCGCCAGCGCAATGTGATTGCGGACGACGCCTACCCTGCTACAGGCGCTTCGGGCATCCGGCTGGAGGTGCTCTCCCATGAGGCCTGCCTTCGCAAAATTTCGACATTGATGGACTATCCCGCCCTGCGCGCCGAGCAGGCGTCCCTGCGGGCCAAAGGCATTTACCGCGGCATCGGTTTTGCCACCCTGATCGAACTCACCAACCCGGGCGCTGCGTTCTACGGCGTCGGCGGTGCGCGCATTTCGTCGCAAGACGGGGCCACCATGCGACTGGAGCCCGGTGGCGGTGTGGCCGTCATGGTCAGCGTGGGCGAACAGGGCCAGGGCACGGAGGCTATCTATGCCCAGATTGCAGCCGATGCGGTCGGCGTGCCCATGCATCAGGTCAGACTGTTGACGGGCGACACCGACGCCGTGCCGTATGGTGGCGGTACCTGGGCCTCACGCGGAGCCGGTATTGGGGGCGAAGCCGTGTTGCAGGCCGGCCTGGCGTTGCGCGCAAACATTCTCAAAGTAGCCGAGGCCATTCTCAACCGGGAGGCCAGCGGCCTGCGACTCATGGATGGCGTCGTCGTGGATGCGTCGAGCGGCGAGGCGCTGCTGCCGCTTCCGGAGCTGGGTCGCATCACCTATTACCGGCCCGACACTTTGCCAGCGGGTTTCACCTCGGAGTTGATGGTGACCCGCCATTACGCCCAGCGCGACTACCCCTTCATCTTTACCAACGGCGTTCAGGCTTCTTATGTGGAGGTGGACACTGAAACCGGCTTCGTGAAGCTACTCAAGCACTGGGCCGTGGAAGACTGCGGCCGCGTCATCAACCCGATGCTGGTGGACGAGCAGATTCGCGGCGCCATTGTGCAGGGCATTGGCGGCGCGCTGTTCGAAGAGTGCCTGTACGACGATGCCGGCCTCATGAAAAATGGCAGCATGGCCGACTACCTGGTGCCCATGGCCGGCGAGATGCCCGATATCGTGGTGGCACACGTCGAGACTCCTACGCGAAGTTCGGTTCTGGGCGCCAAGGGGGCGGGCGAGGCGGGTACGGCGGGCGCTCCTGGTGCCGTGGTCAATGCCATCAACGATGCCCTGCGCCCCCTGAAGGCCGAAGTGTGGTCACAGCCCGTAACGCCTGAAAAGATACTGCGGGCACTCGGACTTATTTGAGCCAACCGGTGGCGTCAAACGCCCCGCACACCGCAGTCGGTTGACAGGGCTTCCCTGCAGTGGTGCGGGAGCATGGCCCCCAATGCCACGTCCTGTACGGCCCAGGCCCGGATCACCGGTGCGTGCGCCTGCACATTGCCGAAGATCGTGGCAAAGGCCACGTCTGCGGCATCGCGACCGGTACCAAACCGCACCAGGCCCATGGGAATGGCGGTGCCCGATGGATCAAAGATATACCAGCGGTCCCCCACATACGCTTCCACGTATGCGTGGAAGTCGGGCGGGCCCAGCACCGGGTCGGCGCCGTAGTCAGTTCCGGTGGTGAAGCGCGCAGGAATGTTGAGCGCGCGACACAGCGCGATCATCAGGTGGGCAAAGTCGCGGCAAATGCCGACCCGCTCAATGAGGGTGTCCACCGCCGACGTGTTGGCGGTTGAACTGTTGGAGGTAAAGGTGACATGCCTGAGCACCCAGTCCCGAATCTCCTGCACGCGGCTATAGCCCTGCGGAAGATGACCAAATTCATTGTTCGCCAGCTTGAGAAGCCGGTCGGACTGGCAGTAACGGCTGGGGTAGATGTAGCCCATCACCTCGGGCGGCAGGCAGCGCACGGGCACTTCCGCAATTTCGTTTGGCTCTCCGTAATGGTGGATCAGGTCGACCGTGGCGGCATACGACACGTTCAGTTCTCCGGGCAAGCCGTGCAGGCGCATGTAGCGGTTGCCACTCAGGGGGTCTGTATGGATCTGCGGATCAATCGCCTGGCTCAGTTGCAGGTTCTCAAAAACAATGTTCTGGCTGGCCGTATGGGCCGCGTGGATGTTGAATACAAAATCAGCCCCTTGCTGATCAATCTGGTAATTCAACGCTATTTGCAGTTCAATACGAATCATGTTTCAGACCTTAAGTTTGGCGTCGCCGATACCGTCGCACATCGGACAAAGGGTGTCCGTGTGCTGGCGCACGGACGGCGTGGTTTGCATTCAATCAAAATTGCCTCTCAAACAGCCAAGGAGACTCCATGAACGCAACAAGAATAGTGGCCATGCTGCTGATAGCCGGTGGTGCACTCGGCCTCATCTATGGCGGCTTCAGCTACACCCAGGAAAAGAGCAGTGCCGACATTGGCCCCCTGCACCTGCAGGTCAATGAGACCAAGCGCGTCAACATCCCCCTGTGGGCCGGTCTGGGCGCCATCGTGGGCGGCGTGCTGCTACTGGCGACATCGCGCAAATCCTGACTCGACTGGGCTTGCACACGCCACGGTCAGCCGACACTGGCGTGAATCATCTCCCGCACGCGCGGGTAGATTTGCAGGTTCCATTTTTTCCCGCTGAACATGCCGTAGTGCCCTACTCCGGTTTGTACGTGGTGGGTTTTCCTGTAGGGGCGGATGCTGCTGCACAGGTCTTGTGCCGCGACGGTCTGGCCCACTGAGCAAATGTCGTCGCGCTCGCCTTCCACCGTCATGAGCGCCGTGCG
>JBBRYR010000127.1:0-5555 GCA_038237415.1 Burkholderiales bacterium | reverse complement strand
TTCCCGGCAAGAAACAAGACGCCACGACCGGTGAAGGCAGACCATGATCCAGCCTCTTCTGCGGTGCTTTAAAACCCATCGCTATGTACTCCAACGAACAGATTTACAGGTCCAACTGGCGTAACTTCGCAGTTGCAGTTCCAGTGATCCAGAACTCTTTTCGGGTCACCTGTTTTGTCTATTCATCCAAAGGATTTTTTATGAAATATTCCATCATTTTTTCAGCAGTTCTTGTGTCCGCAGCCTTGACCGCATGTGACCGGCCGACCATCGTGACTCCTCCGGCCGTGGTCAATGTGCCGGTGCCAGGCCCAGCCGGCGCAACGGGCGCGACGGGTGCTACAGGGTCAACCGGATACACGGGCGCCACTGGCAGCACCGGAAATACGGGAAGCACAGGAGATACCGGCGCAACAGGCTCCACGGGCAACACGGGTGCAACCGGTCAACCAGGCAAAACCGGTGGTGACACGGTGGTCATCGTTCCTGCTCCAAAGAACTGATTTACCTCACCTGACCCGCTACTTTGCAGTAGCGGGTGCGAAAGCCCCTGAAGCGCTGCTCAGGGGCTTTTTTACGTTCTGGATCATCGTCTTGCATTGGTTCTCAATGCCGGGGCCCATTTCCACCAGCGGGATCAATGCCAGAAGTGGATTGATCAGACCCAGCGCCACCGCTCCAATGCCACGCGCCGCAACACGCGCAGTGTCGAGTTGAATGTCGGGGTTCGAAAATGAACCCTTTACATGAATCGGGCTGCGCAAGGCAACCGGGCTCGTCGCCCTGGTTTTCGGCACAAGCGTCAAGTCCAGCGTTTCACGCCCGAGGTCTATGCGGCCACTGCCAATGATGGTGCTTACTTCGGTGTCGAGCGCCATCGCATTGACCTCCATGACGCCCGCTTTCACACCCAGATCGGCCACTCCACAGTTCAGCTTGACGGTCTTGTCGCCCGTCAGCGAAAGTTGCAGAATTTCAAGCAGGTGAAGGCCCAACTTTTCCATCAATAGCTTGCTGACCTCGCCGTCAACGACCACCAGTCCGACTCGACCATCCGACGTCGCCAGCATGCTGCCTACCGAATCGCCACGACCGGACAGATCCAATTGCCCATTGATCTCACCGATGTTTGATCCCGCGATGGGAATCGTTGGAAACAACTTGGCAAGCCGGACCTTGCGGACACCGACAGTGGCACGCGCCTGAATGGGACTCTTTCGGCCATCCAGTGAGATGACGGCCTTGAGATGGCCCCCGGCAAAGCCAAAGTCCAGCGGCTCAAGGGTCAGCACCGCGTTCTGCATTTTCAAATGCACAACGAGATTCTCCAGTGGCACCTCCTTTGCACGCGACAGGGTCGCAGCGCTCAGAGTCACATCAGCATCTACTGTGTTCCACCGCTCGGTCTTGAACGGGATATCCGGCATGAACTTTGACTTGGAAACCGGGGTCGATGCCGACACGGCGTGTTTTTCTGTGGCGCCAATCAGGGGCCGAAGGTCGGCCAGGTCCAGCCGTCGCGACGTCAGTGCACCCGTGAGAAAAGGCCGCGGACCTGCGAGGTTTATTTGCATCGTTCCTGCTAGATCACTCTGGCCGAAATGGCCTGAAAAGTTCTCATACTTCCAAATATTTTCGCTGCGTACGATACGACCTGCGATGGCGTATGGCGTGGTTTGTGGCAAGGCAATGCCCAACAACGGGAAGAGCTGCGCCAGACTGTCGCCACGTAGCGCAAGATGCAGGTCGGCAGCGACAAGCTTCATCAGGCCGGTAACCGTGCCGTCTGCCTGGAAGCTGGTTCGACCAATGGACGCCTCCACTTTCAGTGGATACGGGACATTTGTGTCGTATAGACCGAGCACCGAGCCGCCGCGGCCCAAGGCGTTGAAAGTCTGCCCCAGATAGCTTCCGGTGGCGGAGAAAACCACATCATTGACACCGACTCCGCCGGTAAGCAAATTCTGGGTCGACAGGTCAGACCGAATGTGGGTTTTTTGGCTCACATCGTCGTACCCGACCAAGCCCTGATCCAGCGTCAGGCGTCCGATGGGAATGAAGGCGTTTTCACTGGACTGGGCCCGGTCCAGAAGCCATGTCTTGCGTCCGTCCTTAGCCTGCTCCAGAAAGACAGTTGGGTGTTTCAGGTGCACCTCGGGGAACGCCAGCTTCATGCGGAAAAGCGCGGGGACATCGATTGTGAGCTCGACTTCGTCCACTGCAATCATCTGTTTCTCGACTGCCCAGTCCGGATTCGCAAAGGTGACGGCTTTTGCCAGAACCCGCGGCGCATGCCAACCGAGGTCGACTGACAGGTCTCCCTCAATCACCAGCGCGCGGCCCGTCCGGTCCAAAACAATGCGCTCCAGTGGGCTGCGCGCCCAATTCCAGCCAACAATCGCGACCCACAGAAAAGCCAGCAGGGGCAGCCCCGCGAGCAGCCCGACCGACCACATCCACCATCGATTTCTCATACCTGGATTCATCCCCTATTTGACCGGCGCTGCAGGTGTGACCAACTCCCGCAAAATTCCGCCATCCTCCACGCTGCCCTTCTGGGTACCCTCGCCCTGCATGCGACGCACGCATTCCTCGCGGTCTGTCGGTGGCAATGGGTCGCAACGCATCAGACGGTTACTGCCGTAGAACTGCCCATCATGGGACTTGAACCGTCCCGCCCTGGCTTCCTGGTAAGCCGCAGCGGCCTCCCGCAAGCAGGTGGTACGGTCCTGGTTCGAACTACCGTCGTTGCAGGCCGCGCGTTCCGCCTGATAGCGTGCCTGTGCAGTGCGCGGGTTCTGGTCAGCAGACATGGCAGGTGACGCGAAAAGCAGTACTCCCGCCGCGCCCATCATGCACGCCGAGAGTCGAACAGCGATTCCACGGCATGGCAAGCCTGGTCTCTGTGTACGTTGCGTTTGAACTTGAAATGGCATGGTTTTCTTTCATGTTGTGGCTTGCCTGAAAGATCAGACCGGATCCACGGTTTCAAAGGAAGTCACCGTCAGCGCTCCCGTCAACGCATCGCGCCTCCAGTGCGTTCCAGTCTAGATGCTGTCAAACAATTCGTCTGTTCGCTGGGGCACGGATGCCGCAATGTGACACGACGTACAGACAGGCCTTGGGCCTGCGAAGCAAACTCGCTTCAATGCCACCAACGTGTGGCCATCCGATCCATTGGAGTATCACCCATGCGTCACAACGCGCCTACCTTCGATACTATTCAAGTGACCACCCTGACTCGCCGCTCCACAATCCCAAATACGCTGATGGGGTTGCTACTGTTAATCTCGGCGCAGGTCTCATTGGCGGCACCCACCACCAGCGGGGCCGGCTTGCTTGCCAAACGCGTGGAGTATCAGAGCCAGTTGCAGGCAAAGACTTTCGATGAGCCGCTTTACATGGCGTCACGCGAGGCGGGTGACCGCTTGGAAGGTGATGTATATGCCGAGCTGGCAATACCCTTTACTCGGGTCAGCACGGTGCTCAGCTCAGCAGAATCTGTCTGTTCGCTGCTCTTTCTGCATCTGAATATTCACTCTTGTGTACCTGCAAACAGTGTCAGTGGTGAGACCCTGACCCTGACTGTAGGGCCCAAGCGAGCCGCTGCGGCCGGGGCCATTTACAGCATGACCTACAACATGCACGTGGATGTGGCTGGCGCCACCTACCAAAAGGTAACGCTGATCGCCGCGGATGGCCCGTTGTCCACGAAAGACTACCGCATCGTTTTTGAATCCACTCCGATCGAGAACAACCGTACGTTTTTGCATTTCGGCTATGCCTATGGCACCGGTACCCTCGCCAAACTGGCTATGGGCGCCTACCTTGCGACGGCAGGTCGATCGAAAATCGGGTTTACCGTTACGGGCACCCAGTCAGATGGTCGGCCCCAGTACGTGCAGGGCGAACGCGCATCGCTGGAACGCAACGTCATTCGCAATTACCTTGCCTTGCTGGCTTACAGCGGCGTCACCGTCGGTACCCCACAAGCGCAGCGGGACGCGCGATTGCGTGCCTGGTTTGCATTGACCGAGCGTCACGCAGCGCAGCTGCATGAGCTTGATCTGGCCGAGTATCTGCAGGAAAAGCAACATGACCTGGAACGCGCGGCCAGTCGTACCCCGTAAAACGCAAAAGCCTGGCCATTGGCAATGGGATCGATATTGGCTTCTAGCCCCCGTGGAATATGCGTATACAGCTATTAAAAATATAGCGGATTGGCGGCGACGCGGGTTGGCAACGCAACGCGCTCATCTTCACTCCACTTACCCTTGCGGACCCGACGCCTGCAGGTTCTCCGTTCGGTCACCTTGTGAAAACCGGGCTTCGCTTTCATGCAATTCGGCAGTACGCTGCTTAACCAAGTTCTCCAGTTCGCGGTTGTAATTTTCCAGCGCCTTGTACAGCAGTCGCACCTCCAGCATGTTGTGAATGCGCGTTTTCACCTCTGCCAGATTGAATGGCTTGCTGACAAAGTCCTTGGCGCCAGCCTGCAGCGCCTGCAATTTGTGGTCTGGCTGCGCGGTGACCACGATCACCGGCAGATAGGCATCGCCGTCATTGGCTTTGAGAGCCGCCATAACCTCGAAGCCATCCATTTCCGGCATCTGCAGGTCCAGCAAAATCAGGTCGTAGTCGTTCTTTCGATGCAGTGCGCATACCTCTTTAGGGTTCATGCTGACACTCACGCAGGCGTAGCCCGCGTCCGCAAGAATGTGCTCCAGGAGGTTAACGTTCACCTCCTGGTCATCGACGATCAGGATGCGGGCATTGAGAATATCTTGCTCGGCAATCATGGGTTGGGTTCCTGTTGATGGATTCGGTCCGTGATCGTTCGCGGCCATGCCCGGCGATCGCCGTTGTACTCTGGAAAGAGGCCCGGGGCCGCGCCCTTCATGTTGGCGCTGACCTGACTTTCGCTCATAGGGAGCTCCAGCACACCGGTCAAATCCGGCCCAGCACCAGCAAAATGATGAGGATGACCACAACCAGCCCCAAGCCGCCACTGGGCCCGTAGCCCCAGTTTCGGCTGTGCGACCAGGTGGGAATAGCTCCGATCAACATAATAATCAAAACAATCAACAATATGGTTCCAAGACTCATGGTGTTCTCCTTAGGTTGGTAATTGGGTGGGTTGCGGTTGTCAGACTGACTGCAATTTCGGCGACGACTGCGAGGGTTGGCCTGGCGACGGGACGAGTTGCAGAAGGTCCGCAAGATCATCCGCATGCTCCTCTTCCACCGCGAGGATGGACTCCAGCATGCGCCGTGTGGTCGGGTCCTTGTCACTCAGGTACTGGATGAAGTGGCGATAGCTGTCGATGGCAATGCGCTCGGCTACCAGGTTTTCCCGGATCATGTCGAACAGGGTTACGCCTTCTACATACTCTGCATGGCTGCGGTCAAGCAACGTTGTCGGAGAAAAATCCGGGTCACCACCCAGTTGCACAATGCGTTCGGCAATCAGGTCTGCATGGCCCTGCTCTTCGTTTGAGTGCGCCAGAAACTCACCGGCGACAGCCTGGGAATGAATGCCGCGCGCCATGAAGTGG
>JBBRYR010000126.1:0-5595 GCA_038237415.1 Burkholderiales bacterium | reverse complement strand
TGCTCCAACCGCCCCCCCGGCGACGGGGCATCGCCCGCGGCTGCTGCGAGTGCGACGGAGGTCAAGGTACCTATGGGGAAAGCGGCCAAGGCGGCTGCGGTGGCTGCTGCCAACGCGGCAGCCAGCGTTGCCGCGAACGCTGAATTCGCAGACCGTGCGCGCACCGACGCTGCATTCGCAGCAGCGGGAGTCGTGCCTGCGGGTGACGATGTCAGCTACGCGTCTGAGGAACCCGCAGGCACGGCTCCCGCTGCGAGCCCAGCACCAGCCGAGCCCATCACCTGGCTCACAGTCAAAGGCGCCAACCTGCACAACCTGCAAAACGTAACCGCCCATATCCCATTGAAGCGCCTGGTCGCGGTTACCGGCGTGTCCGGCTCCGGCAAGTCAACCCTGGCACGGGACGTTCTGCTGACCAACGTGCAAGTCGCCGTACAAAAACGCAGCACCAAAGCCGGCCGCGACGCTCTCGATGCGGGCGAAAAAATCCAGTGGACTGGCTGCGAAGGCGTCACCGGTTTCGAGACCATCGACCGCGTGCTCGAAGTCGACCAAACCCCCATCGGCAAAACCCCGCGCAGCTGCCCCGCCACCTACATCGGATTTTGGGACACCATCCGCAAACTCTTTGCTGACACGCTGGAGGCCAAGGCGCGCGGCTACGCGGCCAACCGCTTCAGCTTCAATACTGGCGAAGGCCGCTGCCCGGGTTGCGAAGGGCAGGGCATCCGCACCATCGGCATGAGCTTTTTGCCGGATGTGAAGGTGCTGTGCGAAACCTGCAAAGGTGCGCGCTTCAACCCCGAGACACTGGCGGTGACCTGGCGCGGCAAAAGCATTGGCGACGTGCTGAAAATGGAGGTGGACGAAGCGGTGGGCTTCTTCGCCGCCATGCCCAACATTGGCCACCCGCTGCAACTGCTCAAAGACGTGGGTCTGGGCTACCTTACGCTGGGGCAACCCTCGCCCACGCTCAGTGGTGGCGAGGCGCAGCGCATCAAGCTGGTGACTGAACTGTCCAAAGTGCGCGACGACATCACCAAGCGCGGCAACAAGGCGCCGCACACGCTGTATGTGCTGGACGAGCCCACTGTGGGCCTGCACATGGCCGATGTGGAAAAGCTCATCCACGTGCTGCACCGGCTGGTGGGTGGCGGCCACAGCGTGGTGGTGATTGAGCATGACCTGGACGTGATTGCCGAAGCCGACTGGGTGATTGACCTGGGCCCGGACGGCGGCAACGCCGGTGGGCAAGTGGTGGCCGCGGCCACGCCTGAAGCCGTGGTCAAGCTGGCTACGCACACCGGCGTGGCTTTGGCCGCCGTGCTGGCGCGGTAATACCTTTAACCGACAGACAACTTTTTATATCAGGAGACCTCCCATGAACACTGCCTCAGCCCGCACGGGCCTTCAACTGCAATCGCTCGTCCAATCCAGCGGCGTGCTGCAGCTTTCGCTGGTTCAGATCGCCACGCCCGCGCCAGCGGCTGACGAGGTGGTGGTACGCATCGAAGCGACGCCCATCAATCCGTCCGATATCGGGCTGTTGTTTGGTGCCGCCGACATGGCGACGGCCCAGGCATCCGGCACGCCGGAGAGCCCGGTGGTCACGGCCACGGTCCCCGCCCGCTTCATGAAGAGCATGGCCGGGCGGCTGGACCAACCCATGCCGGTGGGCAATGAGGGCGCTGGCGTGGTCGTTGAGGCCGGCGCATCAGCCGCCGCGCAGGCCCTGCTGGGCAAGACCGTGGCGGTGCTGGGTGGTGCCATGTATGCGCAGTACCGCTGCGTCCCGGTGGAGCAATGCCTGGTGCTGCCCGAAGGCACCACCGCGGCAGAGGGCGCCTCCTGCTTCGTCAACCCCCTCACATCCCTGGGCATGGTGGAGACCATGCGCCGCGAAGGGCACACGGCACTGGTGCACACCGCCGCGGCGTCCAACCTGGGGCAAATGCTGAACAAGATTTGCCTCAAGGACCAGATCGGTCTGGTGAACATTGTTCGCAAACCGGAGCAGGAAGCGGTTCTGAGAGTGATCGGTGCCAAGTACGTATGCAATATGACCTCGCCCACCTTCCTGGAGGATCTGACCCAGGCCTTGGTAGAGACCGGCGCCACCATTGCCTTTGATGCGACGGGCGGAGGCCCGCTGGCCGGGCAGATTCTGGGCTGCATGGAGGCTGCGCTGAACCGAACCGCCAAAGAGTACAGCCGCTACGGCTCCACCACCCACAAGCAGGTTTATATCTATGGGGGTCTGGACGCCCGTCCGACCGAGTTCAACCGCAACTTCGGCATGACCTGGGGTATGGGCGGATGGCTGCTGTTCCCGTTCCTGCAAAAAATCGGCCCCGCCGCCGCGCAGGCTCTGCGCCAACGCGTGGCTGCAGAATTGAAGACCACCTTTGCCAGCAGCTACTCAAAGGAAATTTCGCTGGCGGAGGCATTGACGCTGGATGCCATCGCGGTCTATGGCCAGCGCGCCACCGGAACCAAGTACCTGCTCAACCCCGGCAAGGGGTTGACGGCTTAGGGTGCGTGCGTGCCTGGGGCGTACCGGTCTCAGCGCTGGGGACGGATGCGGTAGATGGCGTTGTTGCGGTCTGCACTCATGTAGATGCTGCCGTCCGGGCCCACGCTCAGGCCGGTGACCACGTAGGGCGGTGGCATGCCGGGGCCGGCTTCCAGGCCGATGGGCAGGTTGTCGGCCACGGTGCGGCGGCTGCCGTTGCTGGGGTCAATTTCCACCAGACGGCGCGCTGCGGATTCGGCCACGATCAGGCTGCCCCAGGGCGTTTGCGCCACGCCTTCGGGCAGCAGCAGGCCACTGGCCACTTCTGATTGGGCACCGGTTACCAGGTCAATGCGGGTGAGTTTTCCGGCAGCCTCGGTCACATACAAATGGCCATCCTTACCCAGAATCATCTGCACCGGACCGGCCAGGCCACTGGCAACGGTCTTGCGGTCCTTGAACTCGGCTCCGCTGGCGCGGGTAATGGAGCCTGTGGCCAACTCGGCCACCAGCACGCTGCCGTCTTCCATGGGGATGGCGTCGTAGGGTGCCTTGAAGCCATGCAGCATGGTGTCGGTTTTCAGTGTAGCGCGGTCAATCAGTTGCACCGTGCCGGTGAACCAGGAGGCCAGCGCAAACTGGCGTGAAGACACTCCCACGGCAAACGGGTACTCCAGGTCCGAGGCTTGCATGCGCAACACATCCGTGGTGGCGCCCGTGGTCAGATTGACCTGGCGGAAACCAAAGATGTCAGCCACCCACAGCGAGTCGCCGGCGACCTTGATGCCTGCGGGCACCGCCACCTTGCCGCTGGTCAGCGTGCGCAGATCACCCGTGGCCGGGTTATAGGCCTCAACCGAGTTGTCGGCCATGTTGGACACATAGATGGTTCCGTCGGGCGCAATCGCCAGATTGTCCAGCGCCGGTTTGAGCTGCTTCACCACGGTTTTGCGGCCGCTGGCCAGCTCCACACGGCTCAACTCGCCGGTGCGGGTGTCCACCACCCACAGGTTGCCCTTGCCGTCCAGGTTGGCGGCGGCCGGCGTTTTGAATTCGCTGTTGATGACCGTCAGGTCGCCATTGGCGGGGTTGATCTTGGCAACTTGGCCCTTGAACCACAGCGGCCCGTAGAGCATGCCGTCCGGGCCCACTTCAAAGCCGTTGAATCCACCCATGTCTTTGCGGATCAGCCTAGGCGGGGTGGCGCCGGTCACATCAATTTCCCAGAGTGCATCACCCATGAACACCTGCGAGGCATACAGCTTGCCGTTGCGCCGGTCAAAGTCCAGCGAGTTGATGCCCGGCAGGTCCTTGGCCAGCACCCGCATCGGCGCTGCATCGTTCTCGCGGTAGCGGATCATGCCCATGAGGTAGTTGGTCCAGGCCATTTCGCCCTTGGGGCCAATCGCAATGTCGTCCGCCTGGCCTTCGGGGGCGGGGACCAGCACTTTGGCTGCGCCGGTCTGGCGGTTCACTTCCCAGATATTGGAGCCAATGACGCTGCCAGCCAGCAGGCGGCCCTGGGTGTCGATGGCCAAGCCATGGACGCCGCTGAAAGAAGAAGGCGCCACCAGCACTTCCGGCGCGGCCCAGCCCGCCGGTCGCGTGGGTGGCATGGCGGTGCATGCGGTCAGGGCCACCAGGCCCAGAACGGAAATCCATTTGCGAATCATGTGTTGCTCCCTTTTGTTATGGATGGATGAAACGCACTATAGGAGTGGGTTGCCCGACTGTGCTGTCCCACGGGTGACGGTGCGGTTATGCTGCCTGTCGGTACCTGCAGAGGTTGCCTGACTGGGCGAGAATCTGCTATCAAAATAGAAGCTGCTCACGCATATACCACGGGGGCTGGAGGTCATTTTTATGCATAAAACACTGCTGCTTTTACCAGGACTCATGTGCGACGCCGCAGCGTGGGCGCCCCAGGTTCAGGTCTTATCACCGCTTGCCACCTGCGTGGTGCCCGACTACGGCCTGTGCGACTCGCTCACCGCCATGGCCGAGCAGGTGCTGGCCGCGGTGCCCACGCCTACCTTTGCCGTGGCGGGCCACTCGATGGGCGGGCGCATTGCGCTGGAGATGGTGCGGCTGGCGCCCGAGCGCGTGGAGCGCCTGGCCCTGCTCGATACCGGTATCCATCCGCTGGCGCATGGCGAGGCGGGCGCCACAGAGCGTGCCGGGCGCATGGCCCTGCTGGCGCTGGCCCGCGCGCAGGGCATGCGGGTCATGGGTGCGCAGTGGGCGCGTGGCATGGTGCACCCCGGTGTGCTGGGCACCCCCTTGTTTGACGCGGTGCTGGACATGCTGGAGCGCAGCAGCCCCGACCAGTTTGCCGCGCAGATCAACGCCTTGCTGACCCGGCCCGATGCCGCCCGCGTGCTGCCGCACATCGCCTGCCCCACGCTGGTGCTGTGCGGCAAAGAGGATATCTGGAGCCCACCCGAACAGCACCAGGTCATCGCCGCGGCCATTGCGGGCGCAACCCTGTGCGTGGTCGAGCGCTGCGGCCACATGGCGACCGTGGAGCGACCGGACGAGGTGAATGCGGCTTTGCTGGCGTGGATGGGTCAAAGCCAATGAGTAATGAGCTTCTCCCCCTGATCGCGACCCTCCGCGCCTTTGCCCAGGAGCGTGACTGGCAGCAATTCCACACACCCAAGAACCTGGCCTGTGCCCTGTCGGTGGAGGCGTCCGAGTTGCTGGAGCATTTTCAGTGGCTCACCGACGCGCAGAGCCAGGCCATTGCGGGCGACAAGAAACGCGAAATTGCGGCCGAGGCCGCCGATGTATTCCTCTACCTTTTGCAGTTGTGCGACACGCTGGACATCGATCTGGTGGCCGCCGCACGCGACAAAGTGGAGGTCAACCGTGAAAAGTACCCGGTAGCCACCGCGCGTGGCAACGCCAAAAAGTACACCGAAATCTGAGCCCCCACCATGATCACCTTCTACAACCACCTCCACGTCCAGCACCAGGGCAAGCTGGAAATGTTTCGCGGCGAACTGGTGCCCTGCTTTGAAGTGCCCGCGCGTGCGGACCACGTGCTGGCCGAATTGCAAGGCCGCAAACTGGGCACGGTGCAG
>JBBRYR010000125.1:0-5627 GCA_038237415.1 Burkholderiales bacterium | reverse complement strand
GGAGGTGTGGAGGCGATGTCGGTCATGTTTTGTTGCGTTCTATCAGTGGGTGTGATTTTACCGGGGCGCTGGGGCGCGGATTGGGTTGCTACTGAATTTATAGCTGCTTGCGCATATTCTGCGGGGGCTACAGGCACTTTTAATCATGAAAGATACCGATGACTGCCGCAGGCTCGACTTGCAGCGGGCAGATATCCCCCGTGGTGCATTACATTGGCATGCATGTCCCTTATCTCCTCTATCAAAGACTGGGCACGCCGCATCAAGCGCGACGTGGTTGTGGTTTTTTTTGCCGCCCGCCATCCCGACACACCGTGGATGGTGCGCGTGCTGGCGGCTCTGGTGGCCGCCTATGCGCTGAGCCCCATTGACCTCATTCCCGATTTCATTCCTGTTCTGGGGTACCTGGATGACCTGCTGCTGGTTCCAGCGGGTTTGGCCGTGGTGCTGTGGCTGCTGCCGCCCCACGTGCTGGAGGAATCGCGTGAAAAAGCCCAAACCCTGCTGGAGCGCCCGCGCAGCGGTACTGCCGCCATGGTTATTGTGGCTATTTGGGTGCTGTGCGCAGGAGCCGCGGGCTACTGGTGGTGGTCAAAATGAGTTTGAATTATTGACTTTTCTTGTCCACAATATTTCAGATGTTGAGGAGGAGCTTCCTGCAAGACAATGCAGTTGTACTCTGGTGGGCCCGTTTGACAGTTTGGGCTGCCTACTGTTCAACGACCTGAATAGCCGCGCAGCCGCGCCATGCGCCAGGCAGCCAGCGCCACGATAACTGCCAGCGTCAGGCCCGAGAGTTGAATCGCTGACACCACACCCACGGCGTTGACCAGCGCCCCTGCAGCCACCCCCGACAACGCTGGAACCGCCTGCGAAGTGATGGAATACATGCTCATGATGCGCCCGCGCAGGGCCAGCGGGGCTTGGGCCTGTATGCCCGATACCACCAGACTGATGACCATGCCGCCCGCAATGCCCACGCAGGCCAGGCCCGCAGCGGAGAAGGGCACTGCCGCTATCTGGCTCAAGGATGCAAACACCAGGCTGCCCACCACAATGCCGCCCAGCATCACCCTGCCATGGTGCACGCGCCGCGCCAGCGCCAGGGCTGACACACCACCCACGATGAGCGAGAGCGCGAGCAGCCCGAGATAGGCCCCGCGCTGCAATTCACTCAAATGCAGAATTTCGCGCGCCAGCTTGGGCAGCAGGATTTGCAGCGGTCCGGTCATGGCGTAGCCCATCACGGCGGTCAGCATCAGCTGCATCAGCAGGGGGTCCGCGCCCACGGTGCGAAAGCCCTCGCGGATGTCGGCCAGCACGGAGTTGCCGCTGGGGATGCTATTGGCTTGCGAGCGCAGATTGGCAATCAGCAGTGACGCCACGACAAAACCACTGGCCGCCAGAGCAATGACGGCACCCCAGCCCGATCGGCTGCGCACGATGCCAATCAACAGCGGTGCCAGGCCAAAGCCCACCAGCACCTGCAGATTGAAGATGATGGTGGCGGGTCGCAGCTCTTCAGGTCGTGCCATTTGCGCCAGTGTGGTGAGCCGCGCCGGCCCCACAAACGACCAGGCCAGCCCGCCCAGAAATGCACCGCCCAGCACCCAGGCCACACGCGCCTCGGCACTGGCGCCCGCCTGCGCCCACCACAGGCAGGCCAGGCCCGCCAGAAATAGAGCCTGCGCACCGTGAATCACGCGGTGCGGTGGCACGCGGTCGCACAACACGCCGCCAAACCAGCCAAACACCAGCGAACTGCCAAACGCCAGACCAAAGCCAATGCCCGACAGCAGGTCCGAGCCCACCGCCTCCTGCAGGTACAGGATGACGGTGTAGTTGAACATGTGGCCCGCGGTAAACGCCAGCAGGCACGACAGAAAAAACGGCCCCAGTCTGCCCATCATGGGGCGGCCCCGATGGGGTTGAGTTGAATCAGCGTGGGCTGCGCATCTTCAATGTGCCACGACGGAAAGCTAGCGCTCGACAGCAGCACGCGGCCATCTTCTGAAAACTCCACATCACGGGTAAAGGTGGCCCGGCGCGGCAGGGGGTAAGTGGTCCATTGGTTGCTGGCAATGTCGAGCCGGTGCACACTGTCGGAGTTGGTACCTGTCACCCACACCTGGTGGCGCTTGCGGTCCACGTTGAGCGCGTAGGGCGTGTCGCTGCCTACCGGTTGCACGGGCAAGTCAAAGCGGGTGAATTGGGCGGTGGCGGGCTCAAAGCGCAGGATGGCGGACTCGTTGAACATCACGATCCACAAATTACCGTCGCGGTCCGCACGCAGGCGCCGGGGAGCCTTGAGCGGGGTGGGGATCATGGTGACCACGCCCGTGGCCGGGTCAATGGACGCGATCTCGTTGGTGTGCAGGCGCGCAATCCATACCTTGCCATCGGGGGTGACCTCAATGCCATAGGGCAGAGGCACGCCAGTGGAGGCGTGGTCAATCTTCACCCAGTTGGTCACCGGAACGCCCCAGCCAATCAGCTTGAAGAAGAAGGGCGTGAGCTTGACGGTGAGCTTCTCCATGAAGCTGCGAAACGGCAAGTCGTAGGTGGTGAATTTTTGCGTGGCCCGGTCAAACATGGCCACCTGGTTGGACAGCGCCAACGTGAACCACACCCGGTTTTTGTTATCCATACGCACCGTATGCGGGTAAAAGCCGGTATTGATTTCGTGGTTGGTGAATTGTTTGGTTTTGGGATCAAACTCGATCAGACGGCGCTGGTACGAGGGCGTGATAAAGAGGTGGCCGTCGGCAGGTGCCTCCACCAGTGAATGGATGCCCTGGTAGGTCTCGTGTTTGGGAAAATCGCGCAGGCGCCCGGCCAGCAGACCACCCAGCTGGTCTCCCGGTTGGGGCGGCACGCGGTACACGGTATAGGCGCCGGTCGCTGTGTTGATCTCATACAGCCGGTCCTGCAGGTTGTCACCTACGTAGACCAGCCCGTTGCTGTGCTGCACAAAGTCGTGCATCTGCGAGAAGCGATCGCCAATAGGCAGCTCGGTGACGCTGGCGGTAGACAAGGCCGCTGGCCATGGTGTGGCTGCAGGCACTTTCTCGGGATGGGCGTTGATGTCTTTCCAGTGCGCCTCCAGCAAGGCGGGGAGTTCTTTCTGTGCCTCGGTGGACAGGCGCGCGCCGTAGCGCACCATGCGCTTGATGGTGGTTTTCCATTCCTCTGCGCTGCGCTCGCGTCGCAGAAAGGCAGAGCCTTGCTGATGGCAAAAGCCGCACTGCGCCAGAAACTCCTTGCGCAGATCATCACGGCCTGGCAGCAGGGTAGCGGTCCACGCGTTGGAGGGGCGTTGTTCAGCCAGCGCTTTGGGGTCGGTCTCGGCCTCCATACGCCATGCGGCGGATTGGAGCAGTGCTTTGGGTTCTATCAGGTGATCCTTGAAGCCGGGCTTGCGCAGCCGCACGCGGTACTCGCCCGCTGCGTCAGGCAAGCGCACATGCCCACGGGCATCGGAAAAGCGCGTGCTCTCAAACGTGCCCTGCTGCAGCTTGCCGGGTGCCGCGTAGCCGTTGTCCGACGCGTCGACTGCAGGGGCTTGTGTGGCGATACGGGTCACCATTACCAGCGGCAAAGGCTTGCCGTCGGGGCCGTTGACCTGAAAGTCGGCAGCCCGCGCCGTGTGCGCCACGCTGGCCAGGCTCACCAGCAGGGCCAGCATTGCCAATGGTTTTTTCATGGTGTTGTCTCCAATTACTTTGGTGTGTTTTATTCGGGAAAAATCTCTGCCCGCAAGCGTCGCTTCATGATGGCGGCATAGCGCGCGGGCCACAGTCTGGACAAGCACCACGCGGCCTTCGACGTGGTGCCGAACAACAGCAAGCGGCGGTCAGCCCGTGCGGCCACCAGAATGGCCTCTGCTACCGCGCTTGGCTGGGTGGTTGCGCCGGTGGTCTTGCGGGCTTGCGCAGCGGGGTTGCCGTCGGCTCCCAGCGCCGCACGGTCAATACCGGTGTCGATGAACGAAGGACACACCATCAGCACGCCCACGCCATCGTCTTCCACTTCTGTGCGCAGGCTGTCAAAAAAGCCGTGCAGGGCGTGCTTGCTGGCCGCATAACCGGTGCGGCCAATCAGAGGCGAAAAGCCCGCCACGCTCGATATCGTGATGATCAGTCCGCGGCGCGCACGCAGGCTGCCAAGGGCCGCGTGCGTTAAGTGAACGGCGCCGAAAAAGTTGACCTCCATCACCCGGCGCAGTACGTCCACGCGGGTGTCCGCAAACGCACTGCGGTGGGCAATGCCTGCGTTGTTGATCAGCACATCAATACCACCAAAGTGGGCGATCGCCTGGGCTATGGCGGCCTGGCAGGAGTCGTCGCTGGTTACGTCGCAGACCACCGTCATCAGGGGTTGAGTCGCCCCGTCTGGTCGCGGCGGCTCAGCGCGTTGCAGTGCTTGCAGTCCTTGCGCGTCTCGGTCCAGCGCCACAACATGGGCACCCGCCTGGCGGAAGGCATGCACCAGTGCGGCCCCCAGACCACCCGCGGCACCGGTGATCACAACACAGCGTCCCTCAAATGTGCGCATGCTCAGGTGCTCTCGCCGTGCTGCTGCGCTCGGGCCTGGCGATAGATGTCAAACACCTCGGCCGAGGTGTAGGTGGGCGTGTAGCCAAACACCGTCTTGAGCCGGGTGTTGAGCAGCACGGGGCGGTAGCGCAAAAAGTCGAGCTGTTCGGGACCGTACTGCGTCAGGCCCAGGGGTTTGAGTACGGATAGCGCGGTGCGCAACAGCCATGCCGGCAAGTGCACGCATTGCTTCCCCAGCCGCTGGGCGATCTCGTGGATGGTCAATGCCCCATCCCCCGCCACGTTGTAAATGCCGGGCGGTCCGTCCGACACGGCGCGCAGGATGATGTTCACCACATCCTGATCCCAGATGAACACAAAGGGGCTGTCGGCGCCGCGAATCGCCAGCAGGCGGGGCTTCTCGAACAGGTCGGTTATCTGGTTGCGCACCGTAGGCCCGAGGATGGTGCCGATGCGCAGCACCACCTGTTGCAGCTCCGGATGCTTGTGGCGGTAGGCCAGCAACATTTCTTCCACCAGCCGCTTGTGGTGCGCGTAAGGAAACACCTCGTTGCCGCGCACGATCATGTCTTCGGTCAGCCACGCTGCACTGTCGGCGTGGTAGCCATAGGCGGCGCCGCTGGAGGACACCACAATGCGCTTCACGCCCTGGCGCACACAGGCCTCCAGCACGTTGCGCGTGCCGTTCACATCCACGTCGTATTCAAACGCCCGATTGCTTTTTTTTCCGGGGGTCACGATGGATGCCAAATGCACCACGGTGTCGATGCGGTGGGTGGCGATGATGTCAGCCATTTCGGGCGCACGGATGTCGGCCACGGCGTATTCCACCCCGGGCAAGCGCGCTTTGGGCTCTCGGATGTCGTGCGACACGATGACTTCAGGGCGTGTGCCTGCGGACAAGGCGGCCAGACGGGCCACCAACTGGCTGCCCAGGTAGCCACCGCCACCGGTGATCAGTACCCGGCTCATGCCTTGATCCCTGCGGGCAGAGCGGCCTGTGGCGGGCGGTTCTTCCAATAGGTAGCGAGCGTCATGCCCGCCACGATGTGCCAGATGCCCCACCACGCG
>JBBRYR010000124.1:0-5754 GCA_038237415.1 Burkholderiales bacterium | reverse complement strand
TTTTTTCGAAATGGGTCGCCACATCGACCACCCGCACGCCCCGCAGCTTGCAATCAAGTAGTTCACGCAGCGGCATGCTACCGCCGCGGCGCTCTGAGAGCGCGACCACTATTTCGTCGACTCTCTCATCAATCACGATGTCCGACAGGGGCTTGTCGGAAACCAGCAGCCCCCACGCGGAGACCTCAGGAACGGTCTCGTTAGGACTCGGAAAATAGCCCACAAGATCAACATTGGGGTCTGACTTTTTCAGGCTTTTCCCGACATGTTTGGCAGGTTTTCCGGTACCCAGAATCAACACCCGCTGGCGCATGCTTTCAGCCGGGGTGGAATTGGCCACATAGATTCTGGTTACCAGCATCAGAATCAGGACAGCGATCAGAGCCGACATCACGGCACGCCGGTCGTCGCCACTCTGGTATGAGAATTTCCAGACCAGATAGGCTAGCGGCACGGATGCACAAAATGCAAGCACCGCCCTGGCATGCGTCTGCCCGATGGTCCGATTATGTGCACGCTGGTAAAACCCCAGGCCTGAGTTGATGATCAGAACGCCGAAGCCCAGCACCAGCGAATTGGCCAAAACACGGGGCACCAGATAGGCGGGTTCTGCGACTTGCAACAGAACGGCGCCCAGCATGGCGGCGACCACCAGCCCTAGATCAAAGCACATCTGCAGCAATGTGCGTTTATGAAAATAGTGACCTAGTATTTTTATCATTCCCTAATTCCCGATTGTCGAGCCTGTTATCGGACCCAATCCTCTACGCCCATTAAAGCAGCGAATGGGCAAAGAAACCACGGTTTTACCCGTTAAAAAATTCTAGCAGGCCTCGCTTTCAGGCTGGCGGGCCAGTTCGGTCGATACAAACAGCAGCAAAAAGAACAAAAAAGCCACCCTGGGGACGTCCATTGCGCTGCTGACCACCCCCACCACCAGAAGCCCAGCGAGCGATGCCGCCAGGAAAGGCGAAAGCGCCTTCCCCTGGGCTTGCCCCAGCGACAGGTGCCACAACGCCACAGCGATCAGCGCACCCAGCAGCAGTAAGCTAACCAGACCCCGCTCAATCAGAACCTCCAAATACAGGTTGTCGATGTGCCATGGCAGGAAATAGGACTGCGCTGCAGGAAACCACTGGGCCAGACCCCTCGAAAAATCTCCGTTTTCGAGCAGACTCCGGGCACGTCCACCAGTCAGATCCAGGCTATCAATGTGTGCCGCCCCTCCGGGACTGGCCACTGAAATTTCAAACATGTGCATGCGTGGCGCGTACCATGTGCTGCCGCCCAGTGGAGGCCCCCTCAACGGAAACGCCACCGTTTGCCAAGCCGTTTTCCCCGGCAATACAGTCACCAGCATGTCCTGGCACGCGCGGTCGTACAACAAGTGCCGCTCGCACAGTGCTACATACAAATCCGTCGCTTCCTGCACCCGCACCGCCATGCTGACACGGTACCCACCCGCTGATTCCGCCTGCACGCGTTGTGTCAGGGCATACGATCCGCCCAGATCGTCCAGGTTTTCCGCACTGCGCAGGGACACAAATTTATTGGGGGGCTGGCCAGCCAGCTTCTCTGTATGCAGCTCTACCGTGCCAGAAAATCCCTCTTGTGGCACCTTCGCCGCATAGTTGCCGGGTAGCCGTCCAAGCCCCTTGCCGAGCCACCAGTCGGCCGGTCCCTGCAGCAAGCCAACACCGCGCTGCCAATGATCCATGCGGCTACCCAAGTCCTGACTGGTTTTGGCCAGCCGCTCCGCCATGAATGAGCCCGCGCCCAGTACGGCGGCCACCTCCAGCGCGATCAAGAAAACCAGCACCATGCTGCCCTTGACTCGCCAACCTGCCCACCACTGTTCTTTGCCTTTGCGTTGCGTTGGTGCATGCCTTTGCCTCCACAGCAATACCGCCAGCAAACCCAAAGGGGCCATGACGGACAGATACACGCCACGCGAGAAGGTGGTCAGGCAGGCGTACGCCGTCAGGAGCGCCAACACGGCGGCGGCAACCCACGTCAGGCGCCTTTTAGCCGTAACCAGTGCCCAAACGACGAATGGCGACGCAAGCGCCAGATAGCTGTCAATGGCGGCACCCCCCACGTGCATTTCCCAGAAAAGACCCACGGTGCGGTAATTGGTTGAAAAATCCAGCAGTCCGACAAAGGCCGCTCGCTCCCACACCACGGCCAGCGTCAATAGGCCCAGCCCAGCAACCATGCCCGCCGCCAGCCGCTGACTGGCCCTTGCAGTTGAATGACGAAACTCCCGCCGCAGCAAGGGCAACAGGAGCAGTGCAAACCCCAGGCTCTTGAACACCCGCACACTGTTGAGGGCATCGCCGTACCCGGCGAACCAATCAAAGGCAAAACCCCCGGCATCCTCAAACCCGCGGTGCAATGCCCACAGGCTGGCAACACCCAGCAGGCCCTGCAACGCAGGGACAAGGCCCGGCAGACGCGGCGGAGTCCACTCTGCGGTCTCTCGATGTTCCAGCGCCCAGCGCGCGTAACCACCCGCCAAAGTGCCCCACAGTAAGATATCAAACTCATCGAACACCAGCCACCCGGTCCATGGCGCAAAGTTCAAAAATGGCAGACAGGCTGGTACCACGAAGAGCCATGCCGCCGGAAACCACGCCGCCATGACGCACCAGACCCACAAGACAAGCAATGCCCCCATTGGCCACAACGGGTGATTCCAGGCCAACGCGGCGCCCGCCAGCAGACAGGAGAGCGCCAGCAGAAGGCGGGCCAGATGGTTCAGTGCAACGCCCCTTAGACCAGTACTTCAACGCAGTGTGGATGCCCCAAAAAACCTTGCGGACTGGCACTTGCGCCATAGGCCCCCGACTGGAACACCACCGCCAGGTCACCCACATCGGCACGCGGCAAGGTCATTCGGTCAGCCAGCAAATCCAGTGGCGTACACAAGGGTCCGACCACCGACGCCACCTCCTGCTCTGTTGCCTGCATGCGGTTACCAATGGCGACGGGATAGTTTTTCCGCACGACCTGCCCAAAGTTGCCCGAGGCTGAGAGATGGTGGTGCAGCCCACCGTCTGTCACCAGATACACCTGCCCGCGTGAGACCTTGCGATCCACCACCCGCGCCACGTACACGCCGGCCTCACCCACCAGGTAGCGCCCCAGTTCAATCACGATGCCCGCTTCGGGCAACTCCTTGGCCGCGCGTTCGCAGATGTGGGCCAGGTTGTCACCTATCGGCGCCAGATCAAGCCGTTGCTCGCCCGGGAAATAGGGAATGCCAAAGCCCCCCCCCAGGTTGAGGAAGCGCACCGGTGCGGGGGCCAACTCTGCCAGGCGCAGGGCCAATTCATAGGACTTGCGCTGTGCATCGCAAATGGACTCGGCCTTGAGGTTTTGGGAGCCCGCAAACAGATGAAACCCTTCAAACTGCACGCCGGTGCTGCGAATCAAGTCCATCAGCCCGGGCATTTGTTCCACGTCCACACCAAACTGCTTGGGGCCTCCGCCCATCTTCATTCCCGAGCCTTTGAGCTCAAAGTCGGGGTTCACGCGCACCGCCACCCGCGCCGCCAAGCCCAACTCCGCGGAAATGGTTGCGAGTTCCGACACTTCACGGAACGACTCAATGTTGATCAACACGCCTGCGGCGACCGATTGGCGCAGCTCGGTGGTTTTCTTTCCCGGTCCGGCAAAGCTGATTTCCTGGGGGTTGGCACCCGCATTCAAGGCCACCTGCAACTCGCCGGCGGAGGCCACATCCACGCCATCCACCAGCCCCGCCATCAGGCCCACTACAGCAGGCAGCGGGTTGGCTTTCATGGCGTAGTGCAGTTTGATGGCCTTGGGCATCACCGCCCGCAGCACACCGACCCGGGCGCGCAACAGGCTGCGGTCATAGGCGTAAAAAGGGGTTTGCCCCACGCGCTCCACCAGGCGCGAGAGCGGCATACCGCCAATTTGCAGTTCACCGTCAACGACGGAAAACTGGTCCATGGGGGCATGGACGGGAAGTGGGCGTTCAGTAGGAGTCATTGGGAGTCATCGGTTCACTGTGGTGTGCGTTCGGCCCACTCGGTGGCCAGCAGCTTGCGGTCAATCTTGCCGTTGGGGTTGCGCGGCAGCGGGCCGGGGCGCACATCAATGTGGGCTGGCACCATGTAGGCCGGCATGCGCGCCCGGCACTCCGTATTTAAGGCTTTCAGGTCGATAGCCCCCGTGGAATCTGCAGGAGTAGCTATCACTTGTATAGCATGACCCAGCAAAGGGTGGTCCACTCCGAAGGCCACGCACTCCCCCACCATACGGGTGGCGTATAGCACTTCTTCCACTTCGGTGGGGCTGACGCGGTAGCCGGATGTTTTCATCATCTCGTCACGGCGGCCAATGAAATACAGGAAGCCCTCCTCATCCTGGCGCACGGTGTCGCCCGAAAACACCGCGTACTCCGGCAACTGCAGCCCTGGCTGGCGTCCGGGTGCATCGGGGGCCAACAATTGGTAGCGTTCGGCGGTCTTTTCGGCGTCGTTCCAGTAACCCATGCCCACGAGCGCACCGCGGTGCACCAGTTCGCCGGGTTCATTGGGCGCGCAGGGCGAGCCGTCTTCGCGCAGCACCAGAATTTCGGCATTGGGAATGGCTTTGCCAATGGAGTCGGGGCGGCGATCCACCTCGGCTGGCGGCAAAAAGGTGGACCGAAACGCTTCCGTCAGGCCATACATCAAAAAAGGCAGCGCCTTGGGCACCCGCTTACGCAGCAGGGCCAGCGTCTCGCCGGGCATGCGCCCGCCGGTGTTAGCAAAGTAGCGCAGGTGCTCGGCGACCTCGGCAGGCCATTCGAGCTGGGCCAACTGAATGTAGAGAGGCGGCACCACGGTGAGGCCGCTGACCTTCTCCTTGGCCATGGCCTTGAGCACATCGCGCGGCATCAAATAATTGAGCAGCACCACCCGCGCGCCCACATGGAAGGCAGTCGTCAACTGGCTAAAGCCCGCATCAAACGACAGGGGTAGCGCAGCCAGCAGGGTATCCGTTGCCTGATTTTCAAGATAGGAAGCCACGCTCTTGGCACCGGCCACCATGTTGCGGTGCGACAGCACCACCCCTTTGGGGCGACCCGTGCTGCCCGAGGTGTAGAGAATGGCCACCATGTCGGTGTCAATCACCCGGTGCGCCGCTTGGAGTGGGCTCGCCAGCAGGGCGTTCCAACTGGTGAAGGCCAGATGCGGCGGCTGCGGCGCCGCGGGAACCTCCGCGCCCGTCAGCACGACATCCCGCAAGTCGTGGCACTCCGCCAGCACCGGCGCCAGCAAAGCCAGGCGTTCGGGCGAGGTCACCAACACGCGCACATTGCAGTCGCGCAAAATGAAGGCGACCTGCTCTGGCTTGAGCAGCGGATTCAGCGGCACAAAGACACCGCCCGCTGCTGGCGCGCCAAAACTGGCAATCACGGTCTCAAAGCGCTTCTCCAGGTAGATGGCCACCCGCTCGCCGCGTTGCAGGCCCAGCTGCATCAAACCGGCTGCAAAATGGGAAACGGCTGCCTGCAGTTCCTGGTAGCTCAGCGAATCTGCGCCGTAAGTCAGCGCAATGGCTTGCGGCGTACGCTGGGCAGAGACCTCTATCAATTCATGCAGCAAAGTGGATTCATTCATGGCTGGTCGGGTGAATGCAGGAAGCGGGTATCGAGGTCAACAGAAATGACCTCGGGTATCGTACACGCTCTGCAATATTTCTTGGCATTGCCAGCCCCATGAATAACCACACTTCACT
>JBBRYR010000123.1:0-5829 GCA_038237415.1 Burkholderiales bacterium | reverse complement strand
TCCATTCGATTGACGGCGTCAAACTTGACGTTGCCGGCGACGACAACACGGCTTTCTTCGGCACCAGCAACCAGCAGGTGCCGGCGCGTTTCATCGGTCTGCACGCCAATGACATCAAAAGCGCGTACGTAGTCTCGTTGGAACAGGCGGCGTTCGATAGTGTCCATACGGCTCGGCGGCGCATAGTGATACAACCAGCCGTTGACTAGCGTGGCGACCGCACCGAGGCGTTTTGCTTCCAGAAGGAAGGCAAAAGAAAAGCGACAAGGGGCATCGCTCGGCCAGCAGGGTATTTCTGCCACGATCAGCAGTTGAGGCGGGTAGTGCGCTGCCAGCGTTGCAGCATCGGCGCTATGGCCACGGGTTACACAGACTTCGGCCGCAGGATACCGGGCCAGGTAACTGTCACGGTAATGGGGGTGGTCCGAAATGAGCACCAGTTTCAGCTGTGGCACCTGCGCGATAACTTCGCGTAGCAGGGGGTCTATCGCGTTGAGTTCGCCGATGGTTGACGCAAATACCCAAAGCGACTGAAGCTGACGTTCAGACTGTGTGATTTCAAGATGACCCGCAGCGCTGTTACCGCGAAGGTCACTCAGGCGCTCAAGACACCGAAAGATGCCCCACTTAAACTGAGTCAACAGCGAAATTCTGGTTGGGGTGAAACTGGCGGACATGGTGAATGCAGTGGGGTTTTTTGCCGTTGTTGGTCAGATTACACCAGCGCGAAACAGGTCATGCATATTGAACGCGCCCACCAGTCGGTTGTCACCGTCGGCGACAAAGAAACCGTTGATGCGCATGGTTTCCATCTGCTGAACCGCTTCCGCCGCCAGTCGATCGGCTTCGATGGTCCTGGGGTTGCGTTTCATAACATCGGCGATTTGAGCACTTCTCAGATCTAAGCCAGTGGTGAAGATTCGGCGCAGGTCACCATCGGTCAAGATGCCGAGGATGCGACCATCTTCGTCAAGGATCGCGGTCATGCCAAGTCCTTTGGCGCTCATCTCTAACAGTGCATCGGTCAGGCTACTGTCGTGTCCGACCTGCGGCAGATTCTTGCCGGTGTGCATGATGTCGCTGACGCGAACAAGCAAACGACGTCCGAGCTTGCCGCCGGGGTGCGAGCGAGCGAAATCCTGGGCGTTGAAACCGCGTGCCTTCAAAAGGGCCACGGCGAGCGCGTCGCCAAGCGCAAGCGCGGCGGTCGTGCTTGATGTTGGGGCGAGTCCAAGAGGGCAGGCTTCTTTTTTAACCGCCGCGTTCAGATGAACGTCCGCCTGGGTTGCAAGTGTGGAAGTGGCAACGCCAGTGATGGCGATCAGGCGCGTGCCATGGCGTTTGAGCGACGGCAGAATGGCAATCAATTCGCTGCTTTCGCCCGAGTTCGACAGGGCGACGACAACGTCTTCGGGGGTAATCATGCCGATGTCGCCGTGGCTCGCTTCCGCCGGATGGACAAAGAAGGCAGGCGTTCCCGTGCTTGCCATTGTTGCGGCGATTTTTCGGGCAATGTGTCCGGATTTGCCCATTCCACTGACAACAACCCGACCGCGACAGTCAAGCATCAAACGGACAGCCGTGACAAAGCTGCTGTCAATGCGATCAACCAGACCAAGCACCGCATCCGCCTCGATTCGTAAAACCTCACGGCCAAGTTCAATCATGTCGTCGTGGGTGAAGGATGGAGCGGTCATGGGTGTTTTGGCCGTGAGTTTTTAGACAGGGTCAACAGTCGAGGCGGGCTGTGGTCGTTTGCGGGCTTGAACCAGTCGCTTGATAAACGGGTGCCGAAAAGTCGTCAAGTGGTAGATCGTGCGGCTATTGTCAGTCCATCGGGTGTGCCACTCCATGACACGACCGTAGTATTCAAGCCTTTGAATCTGCTGCTCTGTAAACAAGGCTTGCGTTAGTTCTTCGTTTAGCAAGAATGCGGGCGAATAGGCCTTGATGGATTCGTCGTAAGTAGTTTTAAGAATAGTAAGTGTGTTGGCGCGTCTGAGGCAGAGATTGCTGGCGACGGTTTTGCCATCAAAGAGGTATTCATACACGACAGCTTCGTCTTGTTCTGCGGCGCTAGTCAATAAAGCTGTGTAAAAACGCCCTTGGTCGTTATCGGGGCGAATAGCAGTTCCTTCTTGTGCCTTCCAGCTCCGTCCTTCCAGCTCGCCATAGCGTGCAATGGCGTCGGGCATGTCTGCCGCCCCACGCCAAACCCGCATTTCTACAGCTACACCATCGGCTTGTAGCTTGTTGCGTTGCTTGCGCATGTTTTGGCGCAGATTTTTGCCACGCGCAGCCCAGTAGTCGTCAAAGCCGCCAACAAGGTCAACCCACGCGGTGTCGATGTAGTTGTCGTGCCGGTTGTTAGCGGTGTCTTCGCCGCGTGGTGAAAAAAGCGGATCGATCTGCGTTATGGAGAGGCTCAAGCAGAGTTTCAGTAGACCACCCTGCAATAGGCTGCTGGCAATGTCCTCAACAAGTAAACCTGCATCTGCAACCCAGGCACCGAGTGGCAATTGAGAGGGCTGAAACGTTTGCCACTGAAACTTCGCGACCTTGCCTATCAACATCATGGCCACGCAGGCTCCGTTTGAATGCCCTACCAGCAAGCGCTCAGTGCCTTGCCCAAAGATTTGAAGCGCAGGTATCAATGCATCACTGCTCAAAAAGGGGAGGTTGCCTCGCTGAACATTAAGGTGGTCCCAACTATTCTTGAGAGTGGAGTCCTGGGTGAGCGCCAGGGCCGGTAGATTTTTCCAGATCAAAGGGGGCATGGTTATACGTTGTACTTTGTGATGTTATGGCTTGCTTCGGAAGCGGAGGAACTAAGCAGGGCTCGCAGGCATTGGGCCGAGTACCGGATATCGGCCTCGCAAAGATCCTGGTGGCACAGCAATTGGAGAACGTGATTGCTCCAGTCAAGACCCACATCATTCAGGAGTGTGGGGGTTCCAGGCCAGATTTGATCCCACCGAAAGACGGGAATGCCTTGTATCCGAAGCGCCTTGTAAACGCGGTCGGCGTCGTCCACCCACAAGGGAAACACGTAAGGCGCCACAGGCTTTGTTGGCAATGTCACCAAGGGTTTGGCCCCTGCCAGGCCTGAAAGCAGTCGAAAATAGATGTCGAAATTTCGCTGACGCTGATCAATAATTCGCCCTCGCGGAAGGATGCGGCGCAGCAGCATTGACACGGCTAGCGGCCGTTGGCGAATTCGGACCATGTCGCAGCCCGCCATCATTGTGGCCTCTGAGACTTCGAGTGCTGGTCCTTGAGAAGCTGCAACCTCTCTCGCCCCCCGCTTCAGTCTGAAGACCGAGGAAAATAATTGGTTCAGACCCGTGAGGCGCTGGTATCTTGTGGACGTCTCGATCACGTCTACCCATCCCTTGATTTGGGCTTTTATGCCTTGTCGGGCCAGTTGTAGAGTATGGATAGTGCGGTGAGCCGAGGCCAGCAAGCCGGCTTCAGGAACCGGAAAGAACTTGGAGAGGCTTGCAGTGCAATAGTCGCCCCAGGCGCCGATGGGGCGCTCACCGGCCTGACCAAAGTAGCAATGTGCGCAGTCTTCAATCAATGCAATGCTGTGAGAGTCACACCACGCACGCACCTCATGCAGGGATTGCGCCAGGCCAAAGTAGTGCGAAACGATCATGGCACGCGCTTGCTGCGCGACGGGTGGATCAATACTCTGAAGATCCGGCAGCCCGTTTGACCGAATGCCAAAATAAACGGGTTGATGGCCCGCCAGCAGCACGGGAGCCACCATCGTGGGGCAGTGGTAGGTAGGCACTAACACGGTGCTGCGTGGCGGGAGCTGGAGCTGCAGAAGCGCCTGATAAATGGCAGACCGACCACTGGTGGTGAAAACGGCGTTAGGCAGGTCCTCCACGCTGGGGATGCCAGGCGCGTCGGTCAACTGAAAGCTGGACCAGCTAAACACCGGACCTTTGGGAAGTACTTGTGCAGTCTCTACCGTTGGCACTGTTTTTTCAATCATGCCGTTCAAGGCTTGGCTGGAGCCGAAGTTGCGGCGGATGGCTCTGCAATTGCTGGCTCGGCACTGGCGGCAACGGGGTCCGTCCACTTTCCTGCTGCCAGAAGTTTCTCTTTCAGTTCAGGTCGGACGAGCCCCAGCTCCATCGCTTTGTGTGCCATTTGCAATGCTTTTTGGTGTTCACCCAAATCAAAATACAGCAACCCGACGTTTTGGTAGGTGAAAGCATTGTCCTTTGCCGCACTCAAGACGATTTCTAGCTGTTTCATTGCCTCAGGTTTTTGCTTTTCTTCCGTAAGAAAGTTAACGTAGATCATCCGGACTACGTAGTCGTCGGGTCGAAACCGTATGGCGCGGTTGAACCAGCATTCAACTGTGTATTTCGAACCTTCCGGCGGATCTTTTTGCTGTTTTTTGCGGAGACGCTTCATGGCGTCTAGGGCTTTGTGATGGTTGGGGAAGGCTCGGAGGGTGTAATCAATTTCCGGTCCGACAGGGCTGAGTGGGCCTGTCTTGCCGTACAGCAATGCCTCCTGCTCACGGCGAAAGTGTGCACCCTCTACCAAATTCAGCGGATTGTTTGGATTTGTCTTGCGGTCACTGCTGCCGGCGTGGTCCCGGTAGTCATAGGGTCCAAATCCGTTGGCGAGATCGCCACAAGCGGTCGAGCCCGTTTGCGCCTGGGAATTGACGCACAGGCCAAGACTCAATGCAAGTAGCCAAAAACAGCGGCGCGCATAGACCACCGCTGCATTGGGGAAAGGTCGGAATTGAATCATGGTGTATCTCCCAATTGGGTTAAGTCAGTTGGACTACGGGTCAGCCAAGTGGCGCAAAGCAACTCCACTTGCTGACTTTGCGTTGAATCAGAAAAAGTATGGTCAGCATGCTGCAAATCATGCCTTAAAAGCATGGCCCTATCCAGTGCGTTGGACCAATGGGGGTCTTGCGCCACGTACTCCAGAAATTCTTTGGCCGTGTAGTCTTCGCCACTCAAAATGAGCAGCATTGGGCCGCTGAATTCCGCCCATCCCAAGGCCATGCTGGTTTGAAAGGGCTGGCTGTCATGCGTGTTTGTTCTTGCAAGCGGACCCGAAAAAGCAGTCTTGAAGTTGCGTACTAAGCCACTTACCGCGCTGGTGGCCACCTTCCCGCTGAGCAACTTGATCCAGAAATCTTTTTGCCGCAGCCGCTGGGTGTAGTAGTGCTTCACCTGCGTTTTGGCCTGGCTGGCTTCTGAGCGCACCCACGGGTTGAGCAGGCACAGACCGTTGATCCGTGCATCATGCGTAGCCCGGCAATACAGAAGGGCGGCGGATGCGCCATCGCACAAACCCCAAAGAACCACGCCTTGCAGAGCCGGGACCGCCATTTGCAGGGTGTTGATCGCCGCTGCAATGTCGTCATTCACGTTCTCAAAGGTGTGCAGCTCGCCCGTGCTGTCGCCCATGCCGCGGTAGTCGAAGCGCAGCACGGGTGTGCCTGCCATGGCCAGCGCGCGCGCTAGCAGCACAAACTGGCGATGGCTGCCCCCCCGGTATTGCGGACCGCCGACAACGATGACCACACCAGTGCTTGCGGTTGCCTTTGCTGTGGATTCCGGAAGCGAGAGGATGCCCACCAAGCACTCGCCCTGGCAATCGAATGTGATGGCTTGTTCCCGATAGCTCATGGCCTGCCCGGCTCCAGCAGGGCCGCATTGGTGGAGCTGATCAATGCCGGGGCGTCTTCAATCTCACTGGTTTGCCAGAATGAGGGGCCATTCACCAGATGACTGCGTATTGCATAGCCAGCATGCTGCCAGTCGGCAATGGCTTTGTTGGCCACAG
>JBBRYR010000122.1:0-5990 GCA_038237415.1 Burkholderiales bacterium | reverse complement strand
GCTAGCGCGGGTGTCTGTAATGCGACCTGTTTTGCTGGTGCTGGCGAACACATACGGCCCCACCCTGGGCAGCGTTGCAAGCATTTGCGCCAGATAAGGTGTCAAGGGGATAGTGCGGGTGCTTTCAACCTTGTCGGCAATGGTCAGCTTGCGCCACTGAAAATCCACCTTTGCCCAAGTCAGGGCGGCAAGTTCCTCCCGGCGGGCACCAGTCAGCAGCAAAGCACGCAGATACACGCTGGCGCTACGGTTACTCAGTTGTTCCACACCAGCCCACCAGCCGGGCACCTGTGCGGCTTCTAGCGCGTCTGTGCGCTTGGTGTTGGCTGGCAGGTTTTCCAGAATGGCGGGGGCTTTTCCAGCGTCACGGTTTACCAGCTTGCGATATTCCGGGCGGTTGGAGCACCAGCGTAGAAACCCCTTGAACATCACAAAAGCGCGGGCGGCTTGGTGCCTGCTGACTGCCGCTTCCTTTTCAAACCATATTTGGAGCGTGTCCTCAGATATGTCCGAAAGCGCCTTCGATAGCAATGGGTACAGCGGTCCCTCGCGGGTTACCCCCTTGCCTCGCACCTTATCAACTCCACCGGGCGCTGATAGCCGTTCAATGTCGGCACGGTAGCGCGGCTTCCATGCGTCCCGTTTCTTGGGCTTACCTTCCGCAAGGTAGCGCGGCCATAGGTCGCCCACGGTCAAGCTGTTGGCTGTATCGGCGGCGGCCTGTACCAATGCGGCGGCGGCTTTGTTGGCCTTGTCTGCCAGTGCATCACGTTTCAGGTCGCGGGGGTCTTTGCCATCGTCAATTAGGCGTTGCAAGGCTTTGGCTTTGTCGCGGGCCTGTTCAATGCTCCATACGTCTGGGCTGCCAATGGTCAGGCGGATGGTCTTGTCTTGATACCGGCTCTGGAACACATAAGCGGGTTTTCCGGCAGATGTGGCCCTAAGTCCCAGCCCCGGGACGGTCGCGTCCCATAGAAAGGCTTGTGACTTATCCGGGTCGCACTGGAACCCGGAAACCCTGCCAGCGGTGAAAACTACCTTTGCCATGTTGAACCCCTGAATTGCTTACATCGTCAGGATGTAAAGGCGGATGTAAGCAAATTTCCCGAATACCACCCTATTTCAATCAACGCTTTAACTGTGCACACGTCCAGTTGTATGGCTGTAAGTTGTTGATTTGTATAGATTGTATGGGTATTAATCAACACTGGCAAATAGTGCTATCCCGTCATTCGTAAGGAGAAGGTCGACAGTTCGATTCCGTCAAGCGGCACCAAAAAAGACACTAACTTCAGCCGTCAAGCAGAAGCGATCACCCATATTGCGGACCACGGCCGTAAATTGCAGCAAGTCCATGGAGTTGCATTCAACATAGACGATCGCTTTTCATCCTTCAGCGTGACCGGTTAATTGAAGACAGTATCAATTCATCGCCAATCAGCGAGCCATACTCCCACGGTTCTTGGAGGTTTGAGGTTTGAGGTTTGAGTCATCACCGACTGTCTGACCCTGCGCAAGATGATGCTGATATCCAGCGGTGCATCCAGATGCTGCAATAGTGCTGTGGTGTAAGGACTGTTTCTACCGTTTCCATCCGCTGCGGTCGCTCCCTCTTTTGTCGCATAGGCGATCAAGGTCCCAGCTGAAACGTTGACCGGGGCCAAACCCATCGCGGCCGACCCGCGCCCCATGGCCAACGATCGTGCGGCCGGGTTGTCTCTGCATGCATCCAAAAACACCAGCCGTGTTTTTGCCGGCAGGTAGTCCAGTGCATCGTTGAGTGATACGGCATTCAACTTGACGTAACCAGGCGAAATGCCATCTGATTGCATATCGGTTGGTAGCAAGTAATTGATCCCACTTACTTGAACGCTGTGTCCCGCATAGAAGAGGATGTTGACGTCTTTACCGACCGCATTCGCCTGAAACTTGTTCAGTGCATCGACAATTGCTGCGCGATTCGCATCGAGCACCAAGTCAACCGCAATTCCGAAGCTTTGAAATTTATTGGCAATTGCCTGGGCATCATTGCGCGGGTTCGCGAGCGCTCCAAACCGCGTATAGGCGCCGTTCCCGATAACAAGCGCTCGTACGGTTATTTTCGACGTCTGAGTATTTAATTTCGCTTGAGCAGCGGCTAAGGCCTTCGACTGCGCCAAGAATTCGGATTGCATTTTTGCTTGTGCAGCCGCCCGGGCTTTGGCCTCTGCCAACGCTTCGGATTGCATTTTCGCTTGTGCTGCCGCTTGAGCTTTGGCCTCTGCCAACGCTTCGGATTGTGCCTTCGCCTTGGCCGCCGCCTTGGCTGTGATTTCGGCTTGCGCTTCTTTCTTTGCAGCGTCCGCAGCCGCCTTCATTTGCGCTGGCGTTAAGGCAGGCTTCTTGCCGATTGGTAGTGGCTGGCTTTGCCCGCGGGTATCAGAGATCTGGTTCTGCTGCGCGCCGCCCAGTCCTTGACTTCGCGTATTAGCCTCCGGAGCCACTCTTGCCCGACTGCGAGCATCTGCCACTGCTGCCGGCTCGGAGACTCTTGCGTTAAATGCAAATCTCGATAGTGCTGACCGCCCGTCTGTCACGACAATGTCGCAACCGCAGGGCCGACCAGCAGCATTCACTTGGCCTTGCAGGGACTTCTTGCAGGCAGCCAGTGCATCACTGTCGACCGCTGCACGTATCTCGTCCGACATCGCAAAAAAATTATTCCCTCTGCGGGCGGCGTATCCTGCAACCTTGGGGCAAGAGCCGTCGTTCTCCGAGACGGCAATGGAAGTATAGGTGCCGACCCCCGCAGAATTAACCACATCGGCTATGGAACCGTCGAACCCCAGTGGCTTCAGTTTGGAAAAAGCGTAGTCGGAAAGGCACCCTTCGACAACAAAGACAAACTTGATGCCATGCAAGTACTTGCAAGCGCCTGTCGGCTGCGCAAACGGATTGGTAAGGCCCGCAGACGGAACCTCGACAGTCGAACCCGCCAACGGGCCCGCTTCTTGCTGCCTGGACGCCAACGTGCTGCCCAGGCCATGCAGTGCCAAAGTATCGAGGGTCGTTCTGGTAAACCGAGAACTGCCGTTTGAAACAGCGACTTCACAGTCGCAAGCCTGTCCGCTGGGTACACGACTGATATCCAGGGACTTGCGGCAGCTTTCGACAGCTTCTGCATCGACTTCGCTCAGCACGGTGTCGGCGCTAAAGTTGAAATTATTCAGGCGCCGACTAGCGAAGCCAGCCACAACAGGACAAGCCGAACCCCGTGCCGTTAGCGCGATAGACGACGAAGCGGTTGCACCGGCATTTTGAAGCAAAGCTGCCAATGTAATGCGGTATCCCCTGGGACTAGTGGCTGCAAACGGGTAGTCGGTCAAGCAGCCCTTGCTACCGTCCGCGAACTTGATTTCGTGAAATGGATTGCACGTGGCTGCAGGCGTGCTAGCACCTGACAAGCACAATACGAAAACATAGCAAAGCCGCATCCAAACCGAAAACCTGCTCAATTCATACATAGTAGAAAAACATTTGCTCTACCAGACACCGCATGCAATCGCACACATTGTTACAGATTATTGCAATTTTCAGGATTATTTCAAATCGACTTCTGCGATTGGTCCACAGCAGGCTTGTTAGGGGCAGGTCTCAACGCCAGTAAAGTCCTTATGCGATCCTGATATTCCGAATCCGAGAATCACGTTTCACAACTGCTCAGCAGGTAGGAAACGATATGGATATCTATAGTAATTTGGCTCCGATTCTGGCTGTCGTCGCCACGGTTGCCTTGGTAGTCGCGTACAAGTGGATCTTCCGGCTCTTCGGCGTCGTGATCGTTCCCGACAACGCCGTCGGGACGATCACCAAGAAGTTTGTATTGTTAGGCGCCAACCGCGAATTGCCTGCGGGCAAGATCGTGGCGTTGATGGGCGAAGCCGGTCTGCAGGCCGATACGCTGGCACCCGGGCTGCACTTCTTTCTCTGGCCTTGGCAATACACCGTCGAACTGGTCGCGTTCACCACCGTTCCTGACGGAAAGATCGCTGTTATCGAAGCCTGCGACGGCAAACCCTTGCCCGATGGCCGTGTGATCGCGCGCCAGGTTGATTGCGACAACTTTCAGGATGCTCGCGCCTTCCTGGCGAACGGCGGCGAGCGCGGTGTGCAAATGTCCGTCATTCCACCCGGAACCTGGCGCATCAATACGTTGCTGTTCACCGTGCACATGGAAGAAATGACCGTGATTGAACCCGGCAAGATCGGCATTGTCGAAGCGCGGGACGGCCGAGCCCTCTCGGGTGGCCGCATCATCGGCAAGCAGGTGGCCTGCGATTCATTCCAGGATGCCCAAGCGTTCATGAGCAGCGGCGGCGAGCGTGGTCCGCAGATGACCATCATTCCGCAAGGCAAGTACCGTATTAACCCGAGACTTTTCAAGGTCTCCATGGCCAACGTGCAGGACGTGCCAGACAACAAGGTCGGCATCGTCACGACAAGAGAGGGTGCATCACTGAAAACTGGCGAAATCGCTGGCCCTGAAGTGACCGGGCACAACCTATTCCAGGATCCACAAGCCTTTGTGGATAACGCAGGCACCAAGGGTCTGCAGGAGCAAGTACTGCTTGCCGGGCGTTACTTCATCAACCCGATGTTTGCAACGGTGGAGATTATTGAGATGACCGAGGTGCCGATTGCATCGGTCGGTGTCGTGGTGGCATTTGTCGGCAAGGCCGGCGACGACGTGACGGGCGTCGAGTTCAAGCACGCCAACATGGTGCGCCGTGGCGAGAAGGGTGTTTGGGTCGATGTGCTGGACCCCGGCAAATACGCGATCAACACCTACACCCACAAGGTACGCGTCGTGCCCACCGCCAACGTGGTGCTTAACTGGGCAACCGGCAAGACCGAGGCCCACAAGCTCGACGCTAACCTGTCGACCATCACGGTCCGCTCGGCTGATGGCTTCACCTTCAATCTCGATGTGAGCCAGATCATCCACATTCCACGCAACGATGCGCCCAAGGTGATTGCACGTTTCGGCAGCATGGAAGCATTGGTCACACAAGTACTGGAGCCGACCATCGGCAACTACTTCCGCAATGCGGCGCAAAGTTCGGACGTGATCGACTTCCTGAAGCAACGCACCGAGCGCCAGGCGGAGGCCAAGGAAGCGATTGCCAAGGCCTTGAAGGACTACGACGTGGGAGCGGTCGAAACGCTGATAGGCGACATCAGCCCTCCCGCCGACCTGATGAAGACACTGACCGACCGCAAGATAGCGGAGCAAGAAAAGGTCACTTACAACACACAGATGGAAGCCCAGGGCGTACGTCAGCAGTTGGAGCAGGCCACCGCGCTGGCCAACACGCAAGCGCAGGTTGTGGACGCCGAGCGCAAAGTGGCCATCGCTGAATTCTCTGCCCAGGCCGCTGTCAAGACAGCAGACGGTGCGGCCCGTGCCAAGAAGATCAACGCCAATGCCGACGCCGAAGTGATCCGCGTAACCGGCGAAGCTGAGGCCGGCAAAACCCTCGCAGTCGGCCAGGCCGAAGCAACCGTCATCAAGCAGAAGATCGACTCCATGGAATCCGGCAACTACGCCATCGTTCAGGTTGCGCAGGCCTTAGCTTCCGCCGGTGTAAAGCTTGTACCCGAAGTGGTAGTCAACGGTGGCTCCAAGGAAGGCGGCGGAACGCTGGTGGATGTATTGCTGGCGGGGCTTGTCAGGGATCAACATGTTTCGACCAGCAAAGTTGCGCAAGGCGCGACCATTTAAGTCCGTTACCACTGGCCTATATGCGCTAGCGCACAGAAGAACATTGTGCGGGCAGCCTATGCTTGTAGGGCCCCGTATTGTCGACACAGCTTTAGAACCATGACCTCCGCGCATTTGGCAAAACCAACCCCGTCGCCAGCACGCAGTTTGCGCGCCAGCATTGCTACCAAGGAATGCATCCTTGTGCTACAGGGCGGGGGCGCGCTGGGCGCCTACCAGGCCGGTGTTT
>JBBRYR010000121.1:0-6082 GCA_038237415.1 Burkholderiales bacterium | reverse complement strand
TGCGGACCTTCATGGTCATCACCTGAATGGCGTCTGCGCCCGGTTGATAGTCGCCGTCTTTTAATAGTGTGCTCACGGGGCCTGCCTTCCTTTGGTCAACCTGCTGGCCTTGGGTGTCTTTTGATCTTCATGCGTCAGAAACCCAATGGGTCGCTTGATCGGCTCCGGTGGTGTGGTCAGCTCACGCACCGCGTCCAGCAGTTGGCGCAACTGCAGCCGGGTGTTCCTGCTAAACGTATCGTGCGACATCTCTAGCGATTCGGTCTTCATTTCCAAATCGGCCAGGCGCTTGGCGACATCCACATTTGCAGATAGTGACTGGCGCAACTGCACAAACGCGCGCACTACATAGATGCCCATCTCCACAGCTTGGCTCGACGCCAGCACATTAGCTGCCTGAATCGCCCCGTGCTCGGTAAACGCAAACGGCAGCGTCTTGGAAAACTTCAGGTTTTGGAGGTGGTCGCAATTTGCGACCACCTCAGTTTTCTCATCAATCGTGAGTTGAAACAGGAAGTCGCTGGGGAAGCGGTCCCGGTTTCGTTTGACTTGCTCATTGAGTCGCTTGGTCTGTACCCCGTACAACGTAGCCAAGTCCACATCAATCATGACCCGCAGGCCGCGAATCACCTGGATACGGCTCTCAATACGCGGCACCAGTAATGTGTTGTTCGTACTCATGTTGCTTGCCTTTTCATGTTCCCAGCCTAACCCCAAACCCGCCATCCCCACCCACCCCCAAAACCAACCGCTGCGTAGCCCGCGTAGCTGCCACATAAAACACCCGCGCCGCTTCCTTCTCGTCCTCCCCCGGCGCAGGCATGTGCCCCACGCCGGGTAGCGCCACCACGGGGAACTCCAGGCCTTTGCTGACCTTCATGGTCATCACCTTGATCTTGTCACTGGTGGGGTCAAAGTCGCCCGATCCCAGACGGTTCTCGACCGGCAGCTTGCGTTCGGCCAAGGTACGGGCGCAAAGGTCGCGGGTTTTGGTGTCCGCGCAAAGCACCGCCATATCGCCCCACGCAAAGCCTTCTTGGTGAGCGCTGGCCAAGTGGTCGGCTATCGCAAACGCTTCTTCGCGCAGCGTGGGCAGCTTGATGATGACGGGGGCTTGTCCGTCGCGCCCGCAGCTCACGGGCTTTAGTAGGGGGATGCCGTCATCGTCTTGGTCGTCTGCGGTTAATAAATCCGCTGCCACCAGACTGGCGGTGTGCAGTATCTGGCGGGTGTTGCGGTAGTTGATCTTCAGGATGGTGGTGCGGCCCTGCGCCTGTATGCCCACGCTTTTGAAGCTGAATGGTTTAGAGCCATCACGTGAAGTCCGGCGCTCATAAATACTTTGCGCATCGTCATACAGCACTAGCAGGCTGTTGGTGGCGGGGTCCACCATTTGCGTGACTAATCTGAGCCATTCCGGCGCGAAGTCGTGGCCCTCGTCAATCATCACCGCCTGGTACTGGCCGCTGGGGATCTGGCTGCGCTCCACCGCGCGTATGACTCGGTCCACCATGTCAATCATCTTGGCGCCCACCGGCATGTTGTGCGCAGGCAGGGCTTGCCCATAAGCCGTGAGCTGCCGGTGGCACCAACTATGAAAATGCCGCACATGTACGCGGTCGCTTAGACCCTTGGCTTCCATCACGCTGTGCAGCTTCACGCCCAGCGGCTCGTTAAAGCAGAGGATGAGGATGGGTTTGCTGCTGGGGGTGCATGCCTTGGCCAAATATTCGGCGCGGTAGCCCAAGATCATGGTTTTGCCCGAGCCCGCCACGCCGTGGATGACGCGGTGGCCATCGCCCAAAGACCGAGCCAGTTGCTCTTGCTGAATGTCCATCACCCGCATGATGCTGGGCAGTTCGGCTTGTTCGTCGCTGTCGTCAAACAAATCGCCCGACGTTTGCACGCGCACTTGGGGGAACATGATCCAGCGCACGCGGTCCAGCTGAGGCAGGCTCATCACGCCGCGCATCATGTAGGGGAACATGCCCCACAGGCGGCTTTGCAGGTCTTCAGCGCCCACGCTCTCCAGCATTTCGTCCTGGCAGATAACGCGGTGGGGTTCTATGGCGTGCTGCAACTCGGCGGCGTCGAACTGCTTGCGGGTGATGTTGGTAAACACCACGCCATAGCTCCACGGAAACGCCAGCTTGCCCTGGTGCGGGCCATCGGCTTGTACCAGTTGGGCGTCGCGCTCCAGTGCGTTGACCACCTGGTGCGCGTATTGGCGGGCCTGCTCCAGCGGATTGGCCACGCTTTTGGGAATGCCATCGGGGATGATGGTCCACGTTTGCTTGTTGGCCTGCTGGATGGTGCTGAGCTTCCAGTCTTTCACCTCCAGCACCAGAATGCCGCGGCGCGGGTGCATCACTACAAAGTCGGGGTGCGAATACTTCGGGCCCACGGGCACGTCGTACCAGAGCAGGTAGTCGTCGTCGAGTTTTTGTTCAAGCCGCTCGCCCAGGCGTCTTTCGCCCGAGGTCATGCGCGACACACAGGCGCCAAGCGCCGGTATGAGGGTAGCCATTGTGTTTATCCCGTCCCTGAGATTATTTTGTGGGCCATTATGGGCCCCGGTCGCGGGCATCTGGAGCGCCCGCGCCTGCATGACATTTTGGCGCTACAGCGGCTTGAGCACAAAGCCGATGACCAGCCCCTTTTCCGTTACCGTGATGTTGCCGGGCTGCATGCCCAGGCCATCGGCCACCACCAGGTCTTGCGGGCGCAACTGGTGCAGCACCACCTCTTGCAATGACTGCTTGGCCAGGGCGGGCCCATAGACGTTGAGCAGCTCGGAGGCTGCCGGCTGCAGATCATTGATGTGCAGGTTTTGAAACTTCAGCTGATACGCGCGGATGGTTTGGTCGCTGGGCTCGTAGCGCAGGGCAAAGTCCACATCAAACGAGCCCGCGTGGCTGCGCTGCAGCGCCGGGCCCGTGGCTTGCAGAGCCATCTCGGCACGCACGCGGTTTTCAGCGGGCAGCAGGCGCAAATGCGGTGCCTGCACATCCAGCACCAGCAGCCCCGCCACCGGGTAGCGCAGCGGAAAACGCTCTGCCACCACCCGCTGAAGCTGCTCTGCCGACACGGTGTAGTTGGGCTGGGCGTGGGCCGCCGACAGCGCCAGCGCACCGATCAGCAGGCTGAAGAGCACGCGCAGAAACAGCAGGCGGGGCCACCTGCGGGTGATGACAAAAGTGGCAAGGTGGTTCATGGTCACACTCCAACGAACTTGCGCCGCAGGGCACGCCCAGCGTCATTGCCAAAGTGGCTCAACAGGGCCCACAGCGGGCTGAAGTTGGGGTCTGGCAGCTTGCCCGCACCCAGGCGCTCAATCTGATGGTAGTACCAACCGGCCTGGCACTGGTTGTTCAGCGCGCGCAGGCTGGCGGATGAACTGTTGGGCCCCCAATAGCCGCGCCCCAGCACCAGCGTGTCTTCGGGCACCGGCAGGCGCTGCAGCGTGCCGGCAAACATATGCTGGGGAAAGTCGGGCTGCAGGCAAAACGGGCGGGCCAGGCCGATCATGTCGGTGTGGCCACCGGCCAGCGCGTCTTCCATGCCCGCAAGGGTGCGAAAACCGCCGGTCACCATGATGGGCATTTTGGCCACGGCTTTGATGAACTTGGCGTACTCCAGAAACATGGCTTCGCGCGCGCGGGTGCTTTCGCGAATCTCACCCTCCTGGTGCGGCTTGAAGAACTCCAGCTGCTCATAGGTTCCGCCGGACACTTCCAGCAGGTCAACGCCTGCGTCGTTGAGCCAGCGCACCACCTCTACGCTGTCATCCAGGGTGAAGCCGCCTTTGACAAAGTCGGACGAGTTGAGTTTGACGGAGATGGGGAAATGCGGGCCCACTTTGGCGCGCACGGCCTGCACCACTTGCAGCAGCAGGCGGGCCCGGTCGGCCAGGGTACGGCCCCAGTGGTCGGCCCGCTGGTTGGTGCGGCCCGACAAAAACTGCGACAGCAGGTAGCCGTGCGCCGCGTGGATTTGAACGCCATCAAAACCCGCCTCTTGCAACACGCCGGCGGTGGTGGCAAAGCGCTGGATGATGTCCTGAATATCGGCCTCGGTTGCCGCACGCGGCTTGCCAAAGTTGCCTGCAATGCGCAGTTGCACGGCCGAGGGCGCCAGCGGTGTGAGGTTGACCATGCGCGGGCACTGCCGCCCGGGGTGGCTGATTTGTGCCCACAGCTGGCTGCCACCGTCATGCACCGCCTGCGCCCAGCTGCGCAGTTGCGCGATGCCGGAAACATCTTGCACCACCACGTTGCCTGCGCGCTCCAGGTAGCGCCCGTCCACCATGATGTTGCCGGTCAACAAGACGGCTGCTCCGCCACGGGCCCAGGTGCTGTACAGCCGGTTGTGGGCCGCAGTGGCGTGGCCCCTGGCGTCTGCCAGGCCTTCGGTCATGGCCGCTTTGCAGATGCGGTTGGCCACAGGGTGGCCGCAGGGTAGAACCAGCGCTTGTTTGATCATGCGGGCTATTTAACCAAAAACGCGCCGCTGTGCCAATGCGCCCAACCGTGCGGTGATGGCAAAGAACTCGGCCACCGTCTCGTCAATGATTTGCTGCGCGGTTTTAATGGAGTCAATCAGGCCCACGGTTTGCCCGGCCAGCGCGGGCGCGGCTTCCATGTCGCCACCAAAGTACACGCCCAGAATGCCTTGCAAGGCGTCGGCAGGCATTAGGCCTTCTTCATAAATGCTTTGGGTGCGTGCCGACTTGAGCGAGCGTATGCAGGGCGATGATTTTTTGTTGAGCACCAGCGTGCCGGTTTCTTTGGCTTGCACGATGGCGCTTTTATAGTTGTCGTGCACGGGGCTCTCGGTACAGCTCACAAAACGCGTCCCCATTTGCACGGACTCGGCACCCAGCGCAAAAGCGGCCGCCATGCCCCGGCCATCGCAGATGCCGCCTGCGGCAATCAGCGGCACGTCAGTGCGTGCGCGAATGGCCTGCAGCAGCACCAGGGTGGACACCTCTTCGGGGTTCTTGAAACCACCGCCCTCTGCGCCCTCCACCACCAGGCCGTCAATGCCCGCGTCCACACACTTGAGCGCTGCGTCCACGGTGGGCACCGCGTGGTACACGATGATGCCCGCATCCTGCAATGGCTTGACGAACTTGGCGGGGCTGCCTGCGGAGGTGGTCACAAATTTCACACCCGAGTCACACACGAAGCGGAGCATGGCGTCGTCCTTCAAAAACCGGATCGGCAGGTTGACGCCGAACGGCAGGCCCAATGCGCTCATTTGTGTGATTTCGGCCTGGCAGTTGGCGGTCTCGCCCGACGAGGTTTCAATAATGCCCAAGCCCCCGGCACGCGAGACGGCCGATGCCAGCTGCGTGCGCGCGATCCAGCCCATGGGGGCCTGGAGGATGGGGTATTTGGCGCCAGTATGGGCGAGTACGCGGTTCATGGGCATCCTGTCAGTTAGCTTGTAAGGGCCGCAATTATTGCCAGCCCGTTGGGGCGCCGTGTGTCGCACGGGTTACGCAGTGCGGCCGGTGAACCGCGTGTTGCCACCCGGTCGGACTCTATGATCATTTTTTGAACCGACGGAGAAACTTGAATGCACAGCAATTTTGACGGCAAGGTGGTGCTGGTAACGGGTGGCGGTGGCGGAATTGGGCGCGCCAGCGCGTTGGCGTTTGCCAAAGCCGGAGCCCGTGTAGCCGTGGTGGACCGCGACGTGGCAGCGGGCACCGAGACAACCCGGCTCATTGAAGCCACCGGTGCAAAGGCGCTGTTCATACAGACTGATGTCACGCAGGCCGCACAAGTAGAGGCGATGGTGGCGCAGGTGGTGGCGCACTTTGGCCGGCTGGACTGCGCCTTCAACAACGCAGGCATTGAAGAAGAGCACATGCGCCTGGCCGACTGCGCAGAGGACACCTTTGACCGCATCATGGCGGTCAACGTCAAAGGCGTGTTGGGTATTCCGGGAGACCGTGACCGATGATTCCGGCGGATCGTGACCGACGATTCTGGTTTATCGTGAACACTGATTCCGGTCGATCGTGACCGATTTTGGGGTTTGACCGGAATGACCGGTCACGACGCCGGAATGGTCG
>JBBRYR010000120.1:0-6155 GCA_038237415.1 Burkholderiales bacterium | reverse complement strand
TGTTGCAATGTCGGCCATCACCTTGGAGTCCGTCCGCGGCGGGTGCCTGGACGCGGGGATGAATGACCACGTCGGCAAGCCGTTTGACTTGGCCTATCTGGTCGAGGTGATACTGCGCTACACGGGTGATGCTGCGGCATCTGTGGTGTCCCCACTGGAAACCGCAGGTGCCACTGAACTTGGTTTAGATGCTGACACCGCCCTCAACGACATGGCGGGCGATCGTGAGTTGTATGCCTCAGCACTGCAGGCTTATCTTGAAGAGCTGAGGGATTTGCCGGATCAGCTGGACCGATTGTTAGCTGCCGGGGATTTCGCGACCGCGTGCCGCAGTTTGCACACGCTCAAGGGAACATCGACCACCGTCGGAGCATTGCACATGGAGCGCGTGGCCACAGCAGCAGAACTGCAGTTGAAGGAGGGCGAAGCGTCGCTGGATCACCTCGCACTGGCGGGGGCCATTCGCGACGCCGCGCGGGAAACGGTGAAAGCCATGCAGCAAATACTTGTGACGCTGACATCGGAGCCTGTATGAAACACAAAGTGATGGTGGTGGATGACAACGCAGACATCCGCAAGATGTTGCGGCTTGCGTTGGATACCGAGTTTGATGTGTCGGAAGCACAGGATGCCGTCACAGCGTGGACCATGATCCGATTCGATCCGCCGCACGCGGCAGTGCTGGATGTGATGATGCCCGGTTGCATGAATGGCCTGCAGTTGTGCGAACAGATCAAGTCCGATCCGGCTTTCCAAAGCATGTATGTAGTGATGGCTACTGCGTGTGGACGACCTGCTGACGAAGCTTATGCTTTATCTGTGGGCGCGAATGCCTATTACGTCAAGCCTTTCAGCCCCTTGGCATTGCGCATGGAGTTGACGCGGATGCTAGGCGCCAGCAACGCAGCGCAACCGGTGACAGGCACACTATGGCCGTAAATCTGCGGGAAAAATTGCGCGAACCAGTCGCTAGCGCCTACGGCACGGCCGAGCTCTTGTTGAGCCAATCGTTCGAAGACTGTGACCGCAAGGAGATGCTGGTCACGATCCTGTTGCAGCTGAAAGCCATGACGTGCATCGTCAACAGTGCGCCAGAGTTACCTCAGGAAGGACTTTAGTCATGCGTACCCGGACCCGTTATTTGCCTATCGAAGCTGCCCTGGAGGGGATGATGTTGGCAGAGAGCGTCAAGGACCGCTACCAGCGGGTGTTGTTGCCGATGGGTGTTGCGTTGACACTGGAGAATATTCAGCAGTTGACCGCCCACCAAGCCGAATTTGTGTGCGTGTCAATTACCGACACGAGAACCCCGGAACAGATATCCGTGGACACGGCCACGACGGCGCACCGGATGCTGGCCATCTTTGAATCGTCCGACTTGACACAGCCTGTGATGGCGGCTCTGTTCAACCAGGTACTGCTGTACCGGAGCGCATGATGCCAACACCTATTGCCATGAACCGCGTGCTGGACACCATGGATGAGTTACCGGCTTTTCCGGCGGCGGTGCACAGGATTCTTGAGATCCTGGATGATCCCGATGCCAGTCTGACGGTGCTGGCCCAGCAGGTTGAACATGATTCGGTAGTTGCCGGGCGCGTGCTGTCGCTGGCCAATCGGGCCGGATCGAATGCACGTGGCGGCGGTCCGGTCAAGGATGCGTTCACGGCTATTTCGCTGGTTGGATTGAACCGGGTACGTGAAACAGTCATCACCGTCAGCCTGGCAGGCTTTCTGGACGACATGTCGCCGGTTGGCACGATGGAAGCATTCTGGGCGTGTAGCGTGGCGACGGCAGCTTGCGGTGTAGAGGTGGCCAGCTGCACCGACCTCAACGTTTGTATTGATGCGTCCCTGATAGCGTGCCTGTTGCACAACGTGGGACAGCTATGGCTGCAGCGCTTTGAACCTGAGCGCCTGAAGGCTGCCCTGCTAGACGCTGCAACGCGGGGTGTAGAAGTTGTCGCGGCAGAGCGAGACCAGTTCGGGGTGGACCATGGCACCATCGGAGGATGGTTGGCTCAGGCATGGGGTTTGTCGGACGGAATCGTCAAGGCCATTGCGCACCACCATGCACCCGATGCTGCGCTGGACGAGCCGCTGGTGGCGGTCGTGCATATCAGTGAAGTGCTGAGCAACGCGCTCGATCTGGCGGGTCGATCCCAAAGCAAGGTGAGTTGGCTGTCGGCGCCATGCTGCGAGAAATTGGGGATGGATTGGGGGGTGGATTCGCAGAGTCTTTTCGGCCGCATCGAAGCGCGAAGCCGCCATGCCATTGCTTTTCGGGCTGGAGGCCCATTCGGCTCATAACCCAGTCAATCAAACCACCCCAGCCCGCTCCAGCATTGCATGCAACAGCACATTGCACCCGGCGGTGATGTGTTCCGGTTTGGCATCTTCAATCTCGTTGTGGCTGATGCCGTCTTTGCAGGGGATGAAGATCATGCCGGCGGGGGCCAGTTTGGCCATGTAGACCGCGTCGTGTCCGGCGCCTGACACAGCCGGCATGTTGGAGTAACCCAGCTTCTTCGCGGCACGGGCCACCGCGTCCACGCAGTCGTCGTGGAAGGCAATCGCGTTGTAGCTGGACACCATCTCAATCTTCACATCCAGACCGCTGTCCTGCGCCACTTGGGCGGCAAAGGCTTTCACCTCGTCGGCCATCTGGTCTACCAATGCGTCGGTGGCGTTGCGCAGGTCGATGCTGAACTTCACCCGGCCGGGAATCACGTTGCGGCTGTTCGGGAACACCTGCACCATGCCCACGGTGCCGCGACCATGGGGCTGGTGGCGCATGGCCGAAGCCACGGTCTCCTGCATGATTTGCGTGGCCACCTGCAGTGCGTCCTTGCGCAGCGCCATGGGCGTGGGGCCGGCGTGGGCTTCCATGCCGGTCACGGTGCAGTCAAACCAGCGGATGCCCAGCACGCCGCTGACCACGCCAATGGTCACGTCGTTGTCTTCCAGCACCGGGCCTTGCTCGATGTGCGTCTCAAAGTAGGCGCCAATCGGGTGGTCGCCCGGCTCCTGCTCACCGATGTAGCCAATGCGTTCCAGCTCGCCCTTCACGCTCTTGCCTTCAGTGTCAGTAGCGGCATAAGCGTGCTCCAGCGTGAAGGCTTTGGCGAACACGCCCGAGCCCATCATCACCGGCACAAAGCGCGAGCCTTCTTCGTTGGTCCAGAAGGCCACTTCGATGGGTGCTTCGGTTTCAATGCCCAAATCATTCAGCGTGCGCACCACCTCGATGCCGGCCAGCACGCCATAGTTGCCGTCGAACTTGCCGCCGGTGGGCTGGGTGTCGATGTGGCTGCCGGTCACGATGGGGGGCAGGGCGTTGTTGCGCCCGGCGCGGCGCATGAAGCCGTTGCCAATCTTGTCGATGGTGACGCTCATGCCCGCCTCCCTGGCCCAGCCCAGAACCAGGTCGCGGCCCTGCTTGTCGAGGTCGGTCAGCGTCAGGCGGCACACACCACCTTTGGGCGTGGCGCCAATCTTCGCCAGCTCCATCAGCGAGGCCCAGAGGCGTTCGCCGTTGATGCGGACGTTTTCAATATCGATGGCGGTTGCGGTGGTCATGGGGTGCTCCTTGATTTCAAATATCAGTCTCTGTCGCGGCCAGGGAGGGGGTGGTGTGGGTGCGGTTGGTTGCCGATTTCTGGCCAGCAGGACAGTATGAGGCGACCGACCGTGCCCACTCCGGCAGGCCCCACAACAGCGGCACAACAAGCCATGACTAACGCACCACAGCAGTCGGAGCCAGTGTCTCTGCGCGCAATTTGTTGGCCGCAAAGTTGGAGCCAAATGCCGGGCGTTTGAGATAGCGGCCCTTGCCCTGCACCGCGCGCAAATCGCCCTGCACAAATACCAGCTCGCCCTGGCTGATGGTGTGGCTGGGGGTGCCTTTGACCGTGCGGCCCTCGAAGATATTGAAGTCGCCCTTGCTGTGCTGCGTCTTGGCAGAAAAGGTCTTGGTACCCGACGGGTCCCACACCACCAGATCGGCATCGGCGCCGACCGACACACTGCCTTTTTGCGGATAGATGTTGAACAGCTTGGCGGTGTTGGCCGATGTAATGGCAACGAATTCTGAAGGGGTCAAACGCCCGGTGTTGACACCGGCATCCCAGATCACGGCCAGACGTTCTTCCACGCCGCCGCAGCCGTTCGGTATTTTGCTGAAGTCGTCTTTGCCTGCCGCCTTTTGCGCCGCACAAAACGTGCAGTGGTCGGTGGCCGTGGTGTGCAGGTTGCCGCTTTGCAGACCGCGCCACAAAAACTCCTGGTTGCCCTTGGGGCGAAACGGCGGGCTCATCACATGCGCGGCAGCCGTCGCAAAGTCGGGGTGGCGGTACACGCTGTCGTCAATCACCAGGTGGCCGGCCAGCACTTCGCCATACACCCGCTGGCCACGCATGCGGGCGCGGGCAATGGCCTCTGCGGCTTCAATGCAGCTCACGTGCACCACATAGATCGGCACATTGAGCACATCGGCAATCGCAATGGCACGGTTGGCGGCTTCGGCTTCCACCATGGGCGGGCGTGACAGCGGGTGGCCTTCGGGTCCGGTGATGCCCATGGCCGCCACTTCCTTTTGCAGCAGGAACACCAGCTCACCGTTCTCGGCGTGCACCGTGGGCATGGCCCCCAGCTCCATGCAGCGCTTGAAGCTGTTCACCAGGGTTTCGTCGTCGCACATGATGGCGTTCTTGTAGGCCATGAAGTGCTTGAAGCTGTTGATGCCCTCCTGCTGTACCAGCGTGCCCATGTCGCGCTTGACGGTCTCGTTCCACCAGGTGATGGCGACGTGGAAGCTGTAGTCGCTGGCGGATTTTTCGGCCCAGCCGCGCCAGGTCTGGTAGGCCTCCATGATCGACTGCTGCGGGTTGGGAATGACGAAGTCAATGATGGTGGTGTTGCCGCCCGCCAGGCCCGCCGCCGTGCCGGTGTAGAAGTCGTCCATGGTGGTGGTGCCCATGAACGGCAACTGCATGTGCGTGTGCGGGTCAATGCCGCCCGGCATGACGTACTGGCCACCTGCATCCACCACGGTGGCGCCTGCGGGGGCGCTCAGCTTGTCACCGACCGCCGTAATCTTGCCATCCTGGGTGATGACGTCGGCCAGAAAGGCGCGGTCGGCGTTGACGACGGTGCCGCCGCGAATCAAGAGAGTGCTCATGTCTGCTCCTAAAATAATAGCTGCTTGCGCAATGAAATCGGGGGCCAGAGGCCATTTTGATGCTGAAACGCGGTCTGATCAAGCCCGCATCGGGTTGTTGGTGTGCGTCGTCCAGTTGGCGTATTTATCGCTCACAACGAGGCCGGTGCGCAAGTCTCTTTCACCGGGCGCCAGATCGCGCAGCGTGATGCACTCGGGCACGGGGCACACCACCACGCACAGGTTACAGCCCACGCATTCGTCCTCTTTGACCTCGAAGTGGCGCTTGCCATCTTTCTGAAACGTGATGGCCTGGTGCGAGGTGTCTTCGCAGGCAATGTGGCAGCGTCCGCACTGGATGCAGCTGTCCTGGTTGATGACGGCTTTGCTGATGTGGTTCAGGTTCAGGTATTGCCAGTTGGTCACCGTGGGGAGGGCTTTGCCCACGATCTGGCTCACGCTGGTAAAGCCCATTTCGTCCATGTAGTTGGACAGGCCGTCGCTCATCTCCTGCACGATCTTGAAGCCGTAGACCATGGCGGCGGTGCACACCTGCACCGTGCCGGAGCCCAAGGCGATGTAGTCCAGTGCATCGCGCCAGTTGCCAATGCCACCAATGCCGCTGATGGGCAGACCCGCAGTGAGCGGATCGCGCGCAATCTCGGCCACCATGTTCAAGGCAATGGGCTTGACGGCGGGGCCGCAGTAGCCGCCGTGCGAGCCCCGTCCGCCAGTGGAGGGGCTCATGGTCAGCGTGGTCGGATCGACCCCCATGATGGAGTTGATGGTGTTGATGAGCGACACCGCATCGGCCCCGCCCTTTTTGGCCGCGCGTGCGGGCAGACGGATGTCGGAAATGTTGGGCGTCAGCTTCACGATCACCGGCAACTTGCTGTGCTGCTTGCACCACTCGGTCACCATCTGGATGTACTCGGGCACCTGGCCCACTGCCGCGCCCATGCCGCGCTCGCTCATGCCGTGCGGGCAGCCAAAGTTG
>JBBRYR010000119.1:0-6386 GCA_038237415.1 Burkholderiales bacterium | reverse complement strand
GTCGTCCTTGGAAGGGGCGGAGAAGATGACCTTCTTGGCGCCGGCAGCCAGGTGTTTTTCGCCACCGGCCTTGTCCAGGAAGATGCCGGTGGCCTCAATCACGATGTCGGCACCGACTTCGTTCCATTTCAGGTTGGCGGGATCGCGCTCCTGGGTCAAACGGATTTTTTTACCGTTGACGATCAGGGTATTGCCATCGACCGTGATGTCGCCCTGGAAGCGGCCGTGCACGCTGTCGTATTGCAGCATGTAGGCCAGGTAATGGGGCTCTAAAAGGTCGTTGATGGCCACGACTTCAATGTCGCTGAAGTTTTGCAGGGCGGAGCGCAAGACGTTGCGTCCAATGCGGCCGAAGCCGTTGATGCCGATTTTGATAGTCATGGTGATTTCCTATAAAAAAACTGAACTGCGAATGAACCTGAATCTGCGGATTACTTCTTTGCCAGAACGGTCTGCACCGTATCGGCCACATTCTCGGGCGTGAAACCAAAGTGCTTGAACAACACCGGCGCAGGAGCGGACTCGCCATAGGTGTCGATGCCCACGACGGCGGCACAGCCGTATTTCCACCAGCCGTCGCTGACACCCATTTCCACAGCAATGCGGGGCACACCAGCAGGCAAAACCGCCGCCTTGTACGCTTCGGTTTGCTTGTCAAATGTAGTGTTGCTTGGCATGGAAACTACGCGGACAGCTATCTTCCGGGTAGCAAGAATTTCTTGCGCCTTGAGCGCCAGTTGCACTTCCGAACCCGTGGCAATGATGACGGCTTGCGCCTTTTTCTTCATGCCCACTTCGGAAGGCTCTGCCAGCACATACGCGCCTTTGCTGATGGCGTCCAGACCGCATGCATCGGGCGCCGCAGCGGACTCGGCCTTGGGTGCATAGCTGATGTTCTGGCGGGAGAGGAGCAGCGCGGTCGGCTTGCTCTTGTTTTGCAGGGCAACCGTCCAGGCCACAGCGGTTTCGGCCGTGTCACCCGGACGCCACACGTCCAGATTTGGAATCAAACGCAGGGATGCGGCATGCTCGATGGACTGGTGCGTGGGCCCGTCTTCACCCAGACCAATGCTGTCGTGGGTGAACACATGGATCACGCGCAGCTTCATGAGTGCCGCCATGCGGATGGCATTGCGGCTGTAGTCGCTGAAGGTGAGGAAGGTGCCACCGTAAGGAATGAAGCCGCCATGCAGCGCCACGCCATTCATGATGGCAGCCATGCCGAACTCGCGCACGCCGTAATTGATGTGGCGGCCGCCCTGGCCTGCCTCGTTCTTGACCACGGCACCGGTCAAGCTGTCAAAACGCAGGTTAGGCGTGCTCTTGGTGTTGGTGAGGTTGGAGCCGGTCAGATCGGCAGAGCCGCCGAGCAACTCGGGCAGGGCTGCGGTGAAGGATTCCAGTGCCAACTGCGAGGCCTTGCGCGAAGCCACCGTTTCCGCCTTGGTGTGCGCAGCAATCACGGTGTCCACTGCAGTCTGCACAAAGTTCCTGGGCAACTCGCCCTTCATGCGGCGCAGCAGCTCTTTGGCCTGCGCGGGGAAGGCTGCTTTGTAAGCGGCGAATTTGTCGTTCCATGCCTTCTCGGTGGCCTGGCCTACGGCCTTGGCATCCCAATCCGCGTACACCTCTTTGGGCACCACAAACGGCGCATGGCTCCAGCCGATGGCTGCTCGGGTGAGTGCGATTTCCTCAGCGCCCAAAGGCTCGCCGTGGGCCTTGGCCGTGTTGGCGCGGTTGGGGGAGCCAAAACCGATGGCAGTTTTGCAAATGATCAGCGTAGGCCGGTCGTCCGTCTTCTTGGCTTCGGCAATGGCCTCGCTCACGGCTTGTGCGTCGTTGCCGTTAACGGGCCCGATCACGTTCCAGCCGTAGGCCACAAAGCGCTGTGCGGTGTTGTCGATGAACCAGGGTGCTACCTGGCCGTCGATGGAGATGCCGTTGTCGTCATACAGGGCAATGAGTTTGCCCAGCTTCCAGGCGCCCGCCAGTGCAGCGGCTTCGTGGCTGATGCCTTCCATCAGGCAGCCATCGCCCATGAACACATAGGTGTGGTGGTCCACGATGGTGTGCTCCACATCACCGTCCTTGCGGTTGAACTCGCTGGCGAGCAGCTTCTCGGCCAGCGCCATGCCCACGGCATTGGTCAAGCCCTGACCCAGGGGGCCGGTGGTGGTTTCCACACCAGGGGTGACGCCCACTTCCGGATGACCGGCGGTCTTGCTGTGCAACTGGCGAAAGTTTTTCAGTTCGCTCATGGGCAGCTTGTAGCCGGTGAGGTGCAGCAGTGCGTAAATCAGCATGGAGCCGTGGCCGTTGGACAGCACAAAGCGGTCACGGTTCAACCATTGGGGGTTGCTGGGGTTGTGGCTCAGGTGCTGACCCCAGAGGGCCACCGCCATGTCGGCCATGCCCATGGGGGCGCCGGGGTGGCCAGAGTTGGCTGCTTGCACGGCATCCATTGAAAGCGCGCGAATGGCACTTGCCATCTGTTGTGTGTTGTGGGTGGTGGCCATGGGGCGAGCGACTCCGGGTAAGGTGGGGCGGGGGTAAACCCGGTATTTTACCGGGGGTATGACGAGGGCCTTTTGGACCCGGTCTGAACTACAGCAATGCGTCGTGTAGCGCCACAAACTCCAGCGTGAGTTTGTGGCCAGGGTCCAGAAAAATCATGGGCAAACTTTGCTCGTGCGACTCGCGAATCCGCACCGATGAACCCAGGTAGGGCTGCAGCACTGGCAGGCCTTCGTCAATCAACTCCTGCACCATGCGCTGGGGCAGGTTGGCGCGGGCCTGGAACTGGTTAACAACGATGCCTTCCACGCGCAATTCGGAGTTGTGGTCGGCCTTGATTTCTTCGACATTCTGCAGCAGGGTGTAGAGCGCGCGGCGTGAAAAATCGTCGCAGTCAAACGGAATCAGGCAACCACGCGCCGCAATGAGGGCACAGCGCGTGTAGAAGTTGAGTGCGGGTGGCGTGTCGATGTAAATCTGGTCGTAGTCTTCCGCCAAAAGATCCAGCGCGTCGCGCAGCTTGTAGATTTTGTGGCGCGATTCCAGCTTGCCATGCAACTCGTCCAGCAAGGGGCTTGACGGCATCACGTCCAGCCCCTCCCACTGGGTGTGCACGATGTACTCGCTGGCAGATTTGTCACGGATGGTGAACTTCAGACTCTGCTCAAAAAACTCGGCCACGTTGGGCAAGTCATCCGGCATGTCGCCGCCCAGCAGGTACCGCGTGGAGTTGCCTTGCGAATCCAGGTCAATCACCAGCGTACGCAGCCCTTGCCAGGCACTGATGGCGGCCAGATTGCAGGTGATGGTGGACTTGCCAACACCCCCTTTTTGATTGAAGACGACGTGCTGCATGGGGTGGGCCCTGGTGAAATGGAATGGTGAGGGTGGGGTAACCGATTGACAGGGAGTTTACGTGCTCGGTTTTCCAGCGGCCTGACCCGCAGCATGCCCGGCAGTGAACGCCTCTTCAAACACCGAATACCCCGCCCAGTCGCTGTGCGCAAAGGTCAGGCGCTCCCACTCCACCACGGGGCGAGGGGGATATTGCTCTGCTTTTGATAGCTGCTTGCGCATATTCCACGAGGGCCTAAGACCGATTTGACCATGGGTCTGCGGCACCGGCGTCGCCATGGCATGGCCGTAGCGCGTGATGTCCATCTGGCGGGTCTTCGTGGAGAGATCGGGATGCGCCACCGACAGCTCCGCCAGTATTTCGTCGCGCCAGGCGGCCCAGGGTTTGTCCAGCAACTGCTTACGCCCATCCGGCAAATCGCCCAATGCCCGGTAGTGGGTCAGCACAGTGGCACCGGGCACGCTCTGCAGGCTTTGGTGCATGGCGTCCACATAACCCAAACCGCCTGAACTGCTTGCACCGCTGTACACCACGTTGTCCCAGCTGGGTGCCGGGCCGGGGCGGTCGTGCAGTGGCTCGGCAATGTGGATATTGGCTACCAGCCAGGGGGCGTAGACCACGCGCTGGCGGGCCTGGCGCAGGAAGTCTGGCGGGTTTTGCACCACACGGGCAGCCACGAAAACGGGTAGCGCAACGATGACCCGCTGGGTCTGCCAGCGCTCCAGAGTTTGGGTGGCGGTGTTGAAGGCATGCACTTCCACACCACTTCGGATCTGGGCGATGCGCACGACCACACGCCCGGTGTGCAGGCGCTCGCCCAGGGGCGTAGCCAGACGGCGGGTCAGCCACGCATTACCCTCGGGCCAGGTGAGCACGCTGTCGCGTTCGCCACTCTCGGTGCCCGGCGCGCGGAAGCCGTGTCGGCTGGCAAAGTAATGGACGCCCGCCCACGCCGACACGGTGGCAATGCCCCCACCGTAGTCGTCACGGCAGCAGTAGTTCAGGTACCAGCGCAGATGCGGGTCGGTCAGGCCGTTTTGATCGAGGTATGCTATGAAAGTAATAGCTGCCAGCGCTGATTGCACGGGGGCTAACGGCCTGTTTTGCACTGGAATGGTCCAGCGCGCAGCACCTCGGGCCTGATCCACCAGCAACGCAAACTTCTGGTACTGCGCCAAAGTTGCCGGCCCGACCGCCTGCACGGGCAGCAATCCCTCTTGCCATTCACCGTTAAAAAACAGCCGCTCTTGCGGGCTGTGGCAGAGGTGGCGCTCGTCATATTGCCAGCGACCCGCCACACGGGTGCGCAATCCCAGTTCCTCCAGCAGGTCTTGCACCTCGGGGGCATCGTCCCCCGGGACCGGCAGGTAGTGTGCGCCCAGCGGGCAAGGGATACCCCCCACAGAGCCACCCCGGCTGTTGCCACCCGCAGAGTCTTCCAATTCCAGAAGGGCATAGTCGTCAATGCCCTTCAAACGCAAGGCCCGCGCTGCGGCCAGGCCGGCCACTCCACCACCAGCGATCAGAACTTGGGTTTTATGGGTTTTCGTGGGCGCTGGCCATGGCGCACCATCGCGCAACAAATGCCCCCGTGTGTGGTTGATACCGGTAAAGCCACCGGTGATGTGCGACGCTTGGTCCGACGGCTGGCAGCCCGCGTTTGTGAGGGCGGCACCCGCACCGGTAACCAGAAAGTGGCGGCGGTTGAGCACGGTGGTAATAGGGGAGTTGCAGACGGAAAAGTTCAGCAAGGCTATCAGATTGCCCGGATGCAAAAAGGGCGCGGTGTCCAAGACACCGCGCCCTTTTGCCAGGTTACCCAGGAATTAATTCGCAGATTGGGCCGCGTATTTGGCTGGGAACAGCGCGCTGAGCTTCTGGCCGGTAGCAGGCTCGATCACATCACCGCTGTTGCCAGCGTGTTGGGCTTGAACCAACTCGGCACGCACTTGTGCGCGGGTCTGAGCGCTTGCCACCGCCTGGCTGGCGTATTGGGCGGGGAACAGTTCGCTGAGCTTCTGGCCGGTTGCGGGCTCGATCACATCACCGCTGTTGCCAGCATGCTGTGCTTGAGCCATCTCGGTGCTCACTTGCGAGCGGGTTTTGCCGGATGCCACTGCGCTATTGGAGTAGAGCGCGGGGAACAGTTCGCTGAGCTTTTGGCCGGTAGCGGGCTCAATGACGTCACCGCCAGAACGCATGGGGGCGCGGGTTGTGGAGGCCGACATATCCGCTGCCATGGTTTGACCGGCAGCCAATGTGGCGAGTGCAAGAACGATGGTGGCTGTGTAAGACGTTTTCATGATGAATATCCTTTTAAAGTTGAAGATCCTGCTGGGGTGGCGGCGGGCCGTCAGAGCAGCATCGAAGGGGCGTTTAACGTTTCGTCTCGTCGATGGGTGAACTTTAAAATTTCTGCGGACAAAGAGAAATAGCCTATTTCGCACCGATACATTGCGGAATTAGAAACAATAGAGCAACCCGTTGTATGCAAAGACGGCCGCTGGACACCCGTCGACGATGCCCGTGCAGTCAACCGGGTACAACGCAAAAGGGGCGCGGTGTCAAAGACACCGCGCCCCTTTAAGGCTTGTCAGCCAAATGCCGATTACTTGCCGGCTTGAGCTGGGTAGCGAGCGGGGAACAGATCGCGCATCTTCTGGCCGGTAGCGGGCTCAATGACATCACCGCTGTTGTCAGCATTTTGGGCTTTCACGGTCTCGGCAGTCACCTGGGCACGGGAAGCGGCAGGTGCGCTGGAGTAGACAGCGGGGAACAGTTCGCTGAGCTTTTGGCCGGTTGCGGGCTCAATGACGTCACCGCCAGAACGCATGGGGGCGCGGGTTGTGGAGGCCGACATGTCCGCTGCCATGGTTTGACCGGCAGCCAATGTGGCGAGTGCAAGAACGATGGTGGCTGTGTAAGACGTTTTCATGATGACTATCCTTTTAAAGTTGAAGATCCTGCTGGGGTGGCGGCGGGCCGTCAGAGCAGCATCGAAGGGGCGTTTAACGTT
>JBBRYR010000118.1:0-6473 GCA_038237415.1 Burkholderiales bacterium | reverse complement strand
GGCTTACCAACGCGCAGCCCCAGGCCGTTCGTGTTCTTGTCCGTTCCCATTTGCGTATCGGGTTGCGAAATGTTGACGCTTGGAGAAATATACCAAGAGGGGTTGAATTCGGTGGTTTGTGCCTGAGCGCTTGCGGATATTGCGCTGGCCAAGATAGTGATTGCCAGTGCAATCTTGTTCAGATCGTTCATAAGTTTCCTTGGTAGGTGAGCCGGGAAGGCCAGAGTAGAAAAACCGGCTGGCGAATTGCTAGGCCGGCGTGGAATGCAGGTTATGGCGTTTGAGGCCCTCAGTCTGTTCGTTGCCGAACCGAGTACGCATTGAGTGGCATCGCCATCTGCAGGTTGGCTGCGGTGAAGGACGAGTCACTCGCAGCCCGTGGCGGACGCTGCATGGCTCCGCTGGCATGCGGCTCTGCCTCGAATGCCACTGCGCAGGTGGGGTCGATGAATAGCTCAAGCAATACGCTATGGATGGGCCGCAACAGCATGGGCCCGTGCAACAGGGTGGGAATGTGCACCGCTTCGGTGCTGGCGGGTCGTTGACGCCATCACCGGTCATCGCGACCACTTCGCCGTCCGCCCGGTGTACCGGAACCAGGCGCAGCTTATGGACCCTCTGAAGGCTGGCGCAGAAGTCGGTGCGGCGGATCCGTTCGATTAGTGCTGCGTCTTCCAGGGTTTAAATTTCAGCTCCGGTCAGGACGGTGGGCCGCTCACGCGCGTTCCAGTACCCCTGCCCGCACGTCCTACCAGTGCGCGTTGTTTTCGTCGCTCCTGCGCGACCGCGCTTCGTCGAGCGTGGACATCTGGTACCTCTCCTCATGAGCTGAGCAGTCTAGTCAGGCCTTTTGTGAAGAGTCTGTGCGGGGTCGAACCACGCTATGGGGGGAAGCGGCGCTGCGGGATGGACCGGAAAGGCTTTTCATGATCTGTGTTCGACACCACACAGACGGTTTGCCCGTCTGTTCGTATTCTGGGACCGGTAGCCCAACACAAGATTATCTTTTTCCGGAGGAAGTTCCATGTCGCTTGCCAGAAATTCCCGCTTTGAGCACTCGCTCGTCGTCAACCTTCCCAAACTGAAAAAATTTCGGCTGCGTCTCCCTACGCCGATGCCCACACTCGTTCCGAAAGCCACTCCTGGTCGCTACCTTGACAGGGTGCGCTGGTTGTTCACGGGTCGGTGATGTGCGTCGATCATGCCTTGCAACCCGCCCGACTGATGGCTGCTCCGGAGGACTGTTGCCGTGCGGAACCCGGACTCGGCAGGCAATGTGAAGACGGTTGCCTCCTAGAGGCTTTTCGCTCCAATGGCGGCGTTGCGACTGGCAGCGAGCTCGCCGAGATCTTGTCTCCGCTGGTTGATCAATCGATTTCGCGAGTGGCCCGTTGGATTGTTTCCCGCGAGGTCGTCACATTTGCGTGGCGGGCCAGCATTCTGATTCCACTTTTTCAGTTTGATCTGGACCGAATGTGCATTCGGGCGGGGATGCATTCGGTCTGCTCGGAGTTCTCGGGGGCTCTGGACTCGGCGGAGCTTGTGCTTTGGTTTGCCCTGCCCAACGCGTGGCTCAATGGTGCGACGCCCGCCAAAACAATAGCAATCGACGTGGGTGCGGTAGTGGATGCTGCGCGGGCCGATCGTTTTATTGCAAAAGGATAGCCAACGCGTGCTCGGGCTTACCCTCTGGTTGGACTGTCCGGTAAATCAGGAACGATCTGGGTACCCGCGGTACCTGCCAGCATGGCTTCTATTTCCCCCAGCGTTCCGATCACAGACCTTTTGCCGGTGGCCTGCACAAATTGACCGGCGGCTTCTACCTTCGGACCCATTGATCCTGCCGCGAAGACATTGCCCGCAAGTTCCTGTGGCGATGTCTTTCCGAGCGGACGCTGTTCGGGAAGTCCCCAGTCAAGGTAGACCGCATCCACGTCGGTTGCGATGACCAGACAGTCTGCGTGGAGTTCTCGCGCCAAGAGCGCGCTGCACAGGTCTTTGTCGATCACGGCTTCGACACCGAGCAGATTTTCGCCATCTGAACCCCGCGCTACCGGAATGCCACCGCCACCTGCCGCGATGACTATGGCACCACGTTCCAGCAGCCAACGTATGGGATTCAGACTCAGTATGCGGCGCGGTATCGGCGACGCAACTACACGCCGAAAGCCCGTGCCGTCGAGAGCAATGGACCATTGCCTGGCCGCGGCAACCTGTGTGGCTTCTTTCTGCGAATAGACTGGCCCGATGGGCTTGGTGGGTTTTGTAAACGCGGGGTCTGCTGGATCGACCTCCACGCGCGTCAACAGCGTGGCAATCGCGCGTCCGGGCGGCAGCAGGTTCGCCAGTTCCTGCTCCAGCAGATAGCCAATCATGCCCTCGGTTTCGGCGCCGAGCACATCCATGGGATAAGGCTCTACGGCGTCGTAAGCCACTCCCTGCAGAGCCAGCAGCCCCACTTGGGGGCCGTTGCCGTGGGTCAATACAAGCTCGTGCGATGCTGCCACACGCGCCAGTTGTGCGGCAGCGCAGCGGATGTTTTCCAGCTGGTTGGGCGCACTCAGGACCTGCCCGCGCCGCAACAGGGCATTGCCGCCAAGTGCCACAACGACTTTCATGGTGCATTCATGCCGGTGTCATGCAAGGGTGGCGACCAGCACTGCCTTGATGGTGTGCATGCGGTTTTCTGCTTGGGTAAACACAACCGAGGCGTCTGACTCAAACACTTCATCACTTACTTCGATCTCGGTCAGGCCGTAGCGCTCATGCACCTGACGGCCAACCTCCGTATCGAGATTGTGAAAGGCGGGCAGGCAGTGCATGAAACGGGTCCGTGCCTTGCCGGTGGCACGCATGAGTGATGCGGTCACCTGATAGGGCAATAGTTGCTCGATCCGGGCCTTCCAGGCGTCCTCCGGCTCACCCATCGAAACCCAGACGTCGGTGTAGAGAAAATCGGCGCCCGCGACTGCGATCAGTGGATCGGTTTCGATGGAGATGCGGGCACCTGTGGTGAGCGCCAGCTCGCGCATCTGCGCTACCAGTTCTTCCGGTGGCTGCAGACCGGCGGGGGCTGCAATGCGGACATCCATACCCATTTGGGTGCCTCCAATCAGCAGCGAGCATCCCATGTTGAATCGCGCGTCACCCAAATAACAAAATGACAACTCATGAAGGGGCTTTTCGCCAAATTCTTCCATCGTCAGCAGGTCTGCGAGCACCTGCGTCGGGTGAGACTCGTCGGTTAACCCGTTCCAGACCGGAACACTGGAGAATCGCGCCAGCTCTTCAACCACGGTCTGGTGAAATCCCCGGTACTCGATACCGTCATACAGCCTTCCCAGAACCCGGGCTGTGTCCTTGAGGGACTCCTTATGGCCCATTTGGGACCCCGTGGAGTCAATGTATGTGACATGGCCACCTTGATCGTGCACCGCCACTTCAAATGCGCATCGCGTTCGCGTGGAGGCTTTCTCAAAGATCAGGGCAATGTTCTTGCCCTTCAAGCGGGGATGTTCGTTTCCGGCGTATTTTGAGCGTTTGAGCTCGGCAGCCAGGTCGAGTAGAAAGCGTATGCCCCGGGGGGGGAAATCCTTCAAGGTCAGAAGGCTTCTGTTACGAAGGTTAAAACTCATGGTGTGGTCCTGAATGGAATTGTTTCAAAGGGCATCGCGCTCGATGGGGCAGCTCATGCAATGGCTGCCACCCCGGCCGCGGCCGAGCTCACGGCCGGGAATCGTGATGACTTCAACGCCCGCCTTGCGCAGCAGGGTATTGGTATACGTGTTGCGGTCGTAAGCCACCACAACGCCGGGCGCCAGGCAAAGCAGGTTGTTGCCGTCGTCCCATTGTTCACGCTCGGCTTCAAAGGCATCCCCGCCTGTCGACACTACCCGCAGCTTGGCCAGACCAAGCGCCTGTGCGATCACGTCCAGAAAAGGTTTGGCCTCCGTCCGCACGTCCAATGTTCCCTCTTGTGCGCCGGGGCGAATACTGTGCACCCGGATGGCATCCACCATTTCCGGAAAAATGGTGACCAGATCCACGTCGCAGAATGTGAAGATGGTGTCGAGGTGCATTGCACCGCGGGATTTGGGTATCTGCGCTGCCAGCACCAGCGTTGCGGCGCCGCTGGCGAACAAGGCACGTGCCAACTGGCTCACGGCCTGTGGCGACGTACGTTCGCCCATGCCGATTAACACAACGCCTTTGGCCAGAGGCATGACATCACCCCCTTCCAGCGATGCCATGCCGTGGCTCTGATCCGGGTCACCCCACCATACTTTGGCGTTGCTTGCGAACGCTGGGTGGAAACGGTAGACGGCGGTTGTGAGCAGCGTTTCTTGCTGGCGTGCTGGCCAGTACATGGGGCACAGCACTACACCATCGAAGATCCAGCAACTGCTGTCACGCGTGAACAGGGTGTTGGGTAGTGGCGGCAACAACAAGTCCTCGGGGCCGGCGCAATGCGCCACGAGACCTTCCGTTGCAAATGGCAATTCGGCGTTGGTGAGACCGCCGATCAGGTATCCGGCAAGTTGCGCTGGCAACAGCGCTTCCAGCCAGGGGCGCAATTGCCTCGCGGCTTCGGGGTCGACAAAGCCGGCTGCGAGCTTGCGATCCAGTAGCCAGCCGCGGGCCACGGGATCGCTTACCGTCTCGGCCAGCAAGTCGTGCAGCTCGAGAACTTCGACGCCACGCTCCACCATGGCACTGGTGAAAGCGTCGTGGTCATTGCGCGCCTGTGAGACCCACAGCACATCGTCAAACAAAAGATCGCGGCAGTTGGCTGGAGTCAGTCGCCGCTGCGCCAAGCCGGGACGGCACACCAGGACCTTGCGCAGTCGTCCTATTTCCGAATAGAGGCCTTTTGGCATGTTCATTCTCCCTGTTTTACAAAGCCAGCCGACCTGTGGCCAGCAGGTACGCAGCCGCCAAAGCGAGCATCAGAACGCCTGCCGGGACGAACCACTCGTGGCCCGCAAACGGTTTTTTGGAAAGTTGCTTTTTCGCGAGCAGGTAGAGCGCGGCCCCGGGCGCATAGAGCAGCGCACTGAGCAGCAGGTATTTCAGCCCGGCTGCGTACAGCAACCAGAGGCAATAACCCGTTGCGATCATGGCGACCGGCGTATCACTGCGGCTCCTGGCTGTGACGGCGCCTTCGCCACGCCATGCCAGTGAGAGGCCATAGATGGCACTGAACAGGTAGGGCACGAGGATCATTGCCGTGGACAGGGAAATCAGGGCCAGATAGGACGCTTTGGAAACCAGCGTCAGAATAAGAAAAACCTGCACCATGGCGCTTGTGATCCACATAGCGTGGGCGGGCACGCCCCTGGTGTTTTGCTTTCCCAGCCAGGCCGGCATGACACCGCCTTGTGCGGGCGTAAAGAGCGACTCCGCAGCCAGCAGAGTCCAGGCCAAAAAGCCCCCACCCACTGACACAATCAGCCCCAAATAGACCACTACAGCGCCCCAGGTGCCAACCGCTTTTTCAAGGACGCCGGCCATGGACGGATTTTTGAGGGCCGCCAAATCGGGTTGCGTGTGGATGCCCAAAGACAGCAAAGACACGGCCATTAACAACATCAGGCAAATCAGGAAACCCAGCACGGTGGCGCGCCCCACGTCTTCCCGCTTGCGGGCGCGAGCCGAGTAGACGCTGGCACCCTCAATGCCAATGAAGACCCAGACCGTCACCAGCATCGTACTTTTGACCTGATTCAGTACCGATCCCAATTGTGCGTCACCCCAAAAATCCAGTTTGAAGGTGCTGAACTGAAATGCCATGGCAACCAGCACGACAAACAGCAACAACGGCGCGATTTTCGCCAGCGTGACCACCGCGTTGAGCACGGCAGCACCCTGAATGCCCCTTAGCACCAGTGCATGGACCACCCACAGCACGATCGATGCACCAGCAATCGCGGCAAAAGTATTGCCTTCGCCAAACGCCGGAAAAAAGTAGCCCAGCGCACCGAATGCGGCCACCAGATAGCCCACATTGCCGATCCAGGCACTAACCCAGTAACCCCAGGCGGAATTGAAACCCACATACTCGCCAGACAGCGCCCGCGCGTAGGCGTAAACGCCGTTGTCGAGCTCGGGCTTGCGGATGGCGAGTACCTGATAGACGCGCGCCAGCATCAGCATGCCAATGCCGCTGATGGTCCAGCCAATAAGGATGGCCCCGGCGCCTGCACCCACCGCCATGTTCTGCGGCAGGCCGAAGATGCCGCTGCCGATGATCGATCCCACGACCAGCGCAACCAGCAGGCCCAAACCGAGGGTCCCAGGGGCCCGTGTGACGAGTGCAGGTTCTGGAGTCATACAGTGTCTCGCTAAGTTGTGTTGAACGTGCTTACCTGAATGGGTGCATTCTTTGTATGCGCACGGCGTGCGTCTGTGCGGTACCGAACACAGCCAACAGTGCGCCAACAGACAGACCGGCCCCCTGTGCGGGGACGACACTG
>JBBRYR010000117.1:0-6480 GCA_038237415.1 Burkholderiales bacterium | reverse complement strand
TTTGGGATTGACACCCCAGACCGTGCATTCGCTGGGTGGCTACCGGGTACAGGGCAAGACCCAGGCCAGCGCAGAATTGCTCAAACGCGAGGCGCACGCGCTACAGGATGCAGGAGCCAGCATGCTGGTGCTTGAAATGGTACCAGCACCCCTTTCACGTGAACTGACCGACGAGCTCACCCAGTGCGCGACCATCGGCATTGGCGCAGGCAAAGGCACGGCCGGTCAGGTACTGGTGATGCACGACATGCTGGGGCTGAACCTGGGCAAGAACCCCAAGTTCGTGCGCAATTTCATGGATGACGCCAACAGCGTGCGTGCGGCATTTGAAGCCTATGTGGCCGCCGTGAAGAATGGCAGCTTCCCTGACGACGCCTTGCACGCCTGGTAGAAACGTTAACGGTCATCTGCGGCCAACAAAAGAACCCCCATGCATCTCGTACACACTTTGGCAGATCTTCGCAGCCACCTGAGTGCCTTTCGCCACCCCTCGGTGGTTCCCACCATGGGCAACCTGCACGCCGGGCACCTGGCGCTGGTGCGGCAGGCCAAACCACTGGGCGACATCACGGTTTCCACCATTTTTGTGAACCGCCTGCAGTTTGCGCCGCACGAAGACTTTGACACCTACCCCCGCACGCTGGACGCTGACTGCCAGCAACTGGAGGCAGCCGGGTGTGACCTGGTTTTTGCCCCACTTGAGGCGGAAATGTACCCCCAGCCGCAAACCTTCAAGGTGCATCCACCTACAGAATTGGCCGACATCCTCGAAGGCCACTTTCGGCCCGGTTTCTTTATTGGCGTGTGCACGGTGGTACTGAAGCTGTTGTCTTGCACCCAGGCGCGTACCGCCCTGTTTGGCAAGAAGGACTACCAGCAGCTCATGGTGATTCGCAACATGGTCAAGCAATTTGCCATGCCGGTGCACATCGTGGGCGGGGAAACCCAGCGCAGTGACGATGGTCTGGCTTTGTCCTCGCGCAATGGCTATCTCAACCCGGCCGAGCGGGCGCAGGCCGTGCAACTATCAGCCACGCTGAAAACGGTGGCCCATGCCTTAAGGGAAGGGCAAGCACTGGGCGCGGCAGACATCAGCCGTCTGGAGTCACAAGCCATGCAGACGCTCAGCAGTGCGGGGTGGAAGCCCGACTACGTGGCCGTGCGTCGCCAGATCGACCTGCAAACGCCCCAACTGGGAGACGCAGTGGTCGTGCTTGCGGCGGCACGGCTGGGCGCTACCCGCCTGATTGACAACCTGGAAATCTGAACGGTCTAAAGAAAACGGTCCAGTATCTTGCGACTTTGCGGATTGAGCGTTCGGTGGTCGCGAACCAGAAACTGTATTCCATGGGAATCAGCCACTAGCAGACAGCCTTCAGTGCCGACCCGGCGGATATCCTCATCGCCCCGCAACACAAACTCGGTAACACCCCGGTCGGTTTCCACCTTCCAGGTGCACGGTGTCGAAAAGCTGGTCACCGACACTATTTCCAGGATGACCGGCATGAATTCGCGGGTTGCCAACTCGTCGGCGATCAGGGAACGCGCGGGCTCATCCACCGCATCCAGCCGGTCCAGCCACACCACTTCCTTGCCATCCAGGTTCACCAGCGCAATGCCGTCGTCGGGCGATTGAACCGGGAAAGCCCGGATGGGGACCACACTGTCAAATTGCTCACCCAACGCGGTAGTCAGCACCAATTTGCCAAAAGCATTGCGCTGCAGCGTGACTCCAGCGGCCTTCAGGGGGTCAGTAGCGTTCATTCTTTGTCATCCATGTCAACATCCATATTGCGGGCCTGCGCCTGGTACAGATTGAAATAAGCGCCTTCTTTGGCCATAAGGGCGTCGTGGGAGCCTTCTTCGACTACCCGACCCCGGTCCAGCACCACCAGGCGGTCCGCCCGGTGCAGGGTGGAAAGCCGATGGGCGATGGCAATGGTGGTGCGGCCTTGCACCAGATTCTCCAGCGCCTTTTGAATCTCTTTTTCGGTCTCGGAGTCGACCGACGACGTGGCCTCGTCGAGTATCAGGATACGGGGGTCGATCAGCAGCGCCCGGGCAATGGAGATGCGCTGGCGCTCGCCGCCCGACAAACCCTGACCCCGCTCGCCCACCATCGAGTCATAACCTTGCGGGAGCCGCAAAATGAATTCATGGGCATGGGCCGCTCTGGCGGAGCTGATGATTTCGGCACGGGTCGCATGGGGTTTGCCATAAGCGATGTTCTCGGCGATGGTGCCAAAAAACAGAAAAGGCTCCTGCAACACCAACCCAATATTCCTGCGGTAGTCAGAAATCGCATAGGAGCGAATGTCCACCCCATCCACCTTGATGGAGCCCTCCGATACATCGTAAAACCGGCAAATCAGGTTCACCAGCGTGCTCTTGCCCGAGCCGCTATGGCCAACCAGACCAATCATTTCGCCCGGTTCGATGGTCAGGTTGATGCCGCGGTTAACCTCCCGGTTGCCATAGCGAAAACCCACATCGCGCACTTCAATGCGGCCTTGCACCTTGTCGACATGAACGGGGTGGGCAGGTTGGGGCACGCTGGAGACATGGTCCAGAATGTCAAAAATACGCTTGGCGGCGGATGCCGATTTTTGCGTCACCGACACGATGCGGCTCATGGAATCCAGACGGCCGTAGAAGCGACTGATGTAGGCAACAAACGCACTCAGGACACCCACGGTGATCTCGCCGCGCGACACCTGCCAGATGCCGAAAGCCCACACCACCAGCAACCCGAGCTCCGTGAGCAAGGACACACTGGGCGAAAAAAGTGACCATATCTTGTTAATGCGGTCATTGACCAGCAGGTTATGCCGGTTGGCCTCGCGGAACCGGCTGGCCTCACGTTGCTCCTGCGCAAAGGCCTTGACCACACGGATTCCGGGAATCGTGTCGGCCAGCACATTGGTCACCTCGCCCCACACGCGGTCAATTTTTGCGAACCCGGTCGCCAGGCGGTGGCGCACAAACTGAATCATCCAGACAATGAAGGGCAAGGGCACCAGCGTCACCAGAGCCAGCCATGGATTGATGGAAAACAGGATGACTGCCGTCATCAGGATCATGATCACGTCAGACGCGAAATCCAGGAGGTGCAAGGACAGAAACACGCAGATGCGGTCACTCTCGCTGCCAATGCGCGACATTAAATCCCCGGTGCGCTTGCCACCAAAATATTCCAGCGACAAACGCATCAAATGCTCATAGGTGGCCGTGCGCAAATCAGCACCAATGCGCTCGGATACCAAGGCAAGAATGTAGGTCTTGGCCCAGCTAAGGCCCCATGCCAGCAAGGCGGAGCCCAGCAAACCCAACAAATACATCGCCACAATATTGGGGTCAATATGCTGACCGTTCTGAAACGGAATGAGCACCTCATCCATCAGCGGCATGGCCAGATAGGGGGGCACCAGGTTTGCCGCAGTGCCCAGGAGTGTGAGCACAAAACCGGCCAGCAACTGCCACTGGTAGGGCTTGGCAAAACGCCACAGGCGCAGCAGGTTCCAAGTAGAAGGCGGCGTGTGGACCACCTTGGTACAAATGGGACACTCTTCCTGGCCCGGTTCCAGCGGTGCCTTGCAACTCGGACAAACGTTGAGTGACGTGAGTACAACCGGTTGCCCGCTGACGAGACTTTTCAGGTGCCCCTGAAACTGGTCCACCAACCGGATCGCCTGCAGGTTTTGCCCCAGGGTAAAACGCCAGGTGCCCAGCAAGCCCTGACCATTAACCAAATCCAGATGTCCCACGCCGGCATGATCATGGTGTTTCAGGACCAGATCGGGCTGAAAACTCCAGTGATGCCACTCGGTTCCGCTCCCGGCCCGGCTGAGCAAACGCATGTTGGTTACAACAACCAGACCTTTTACAAAATTGAGATGGGTGTCAAGGTCAACCTCCAGGGTTGCCAAAACGTTTTCTTGCGAACGCAACTGTGTTTGCACATCGGCGCGCCACGATGGAGAAATATCGCCAGATTGGGGAGTTGCAGCAAGAGCTTCAGAGGTCATTGGAAACAGCAGGTATTTTTTTGTTACTTTGGCACCAGCGCTCCGAGCGAGCATGTTGCTACCAGCGCATACTTTACGATACACGTCTTGCAGACTGAGCGCCTGACTCAAATTGGGCCAAGGTGAACCAGTTTATATAACGCGGTCAGCGCCACTATGGTGGACTGCCCAACCCAGAACAGCCATGACGGACAAGAAAAACATTGAAATTCTTCGGGTGACGCACCTGCGTGGTCCCAATATCTGGACCTATCGCCCGGTCATTGAAGCCTGGGTTGACATTGGCGAGCTTGAAAATTACCCCTCCAACACCATTCCTGGCTTTTATGAACGTCTTTCGGCGTTTTTGCCCGGCCTGATTGAGCACCACTGCAGCCCAGGCGTACGCGGTGGGTTTCTTCAGCGGGTCCAGGAAGGCACTTGGGCGGCCCACATTCTGGAGCATGTGACGCTGGAGTTGCAGAATCTCGCCGGCATGCGCACGGGGTTTGGCAAAGCACGCCAGACCTCCAAACCCGGCGTCTACAAAATTGCTTTTCGCACCCGGCAAGAACAAGTCGGACGTGAAGCACTGGTGGCCGCCCGGGACCTCGTCATGACAGCTATCCATGACACACCCTACGACATCGCCACCACAGTGAGCCACTTGCGTGAAAAGGTGGATTCGCTGTGTCTGGGGCCCAGCACCGCCCACATTGTGGACGCCGCCACCGCTCGCCAGATTCCGTCCATCCGCCTGACAGAGGGCAATCTGGTGCAACTGGGCTACGGCATCAACCAGCGCCGCATCTGGACAGCAGAAACCGACCAAACCAGCGCCATTGCCGAAGAAATAGCGAGTGACAAAGACCTCACCAAGTCCCTGTTGCAGTCGTGTGGCGTGGCCGTGCCAGAGGGCCAGTTGGTCCGCAGCGCAGACGAAGCCTGGGAGGCCGCGAAGGACATTGGGGTGCCCGTGGCTGTCAAACCCTACGACGGCAATCATGGACGCGGAGTGTCTCTGGACCTTCACACCCAGGCCGATGTCGAAGCCGCCTACCAGCTGGCGCACCGCAAGGGCGGCGGCAGCGTCATCGTGGAAAAATTCATTCCGGGCAACGAACACCGTTTGCTGGTGGTCGGCAAGCGTGTGGTCGCCGCGGCCCGCGGCGAAACCGTGTCGGTGATTGGAGACGGCATCTCCACCATTGATGCACTCGCTGACTTGCAAATCAATATTGATCCGCGCCGAGGCTCTGGCGAAGATGCACCACTCAACACGGTCAATCCCAGCGAGAGTGCCGAAGTCATTCTGGAACTGGAACGTGCGGGCCTGACCCCGGACTCCATTCCCGCCAAAGACCAGAAAGTATTGATCCAACGCAACGGAAACGTCGCCTTTGATGTGACGGACATCATGCACCCGACGGTCGCTGCCACGGCGGCCTTGGCTGCGCGCATCGTCGGCCTGGATATTGCCGGTGTGGACATGGTGCTGGAAGATATTTCAAAACCCATGAACAGCCAGCGTGGCGCGGTGATCGAGGTCAACGCCAGCCCAGGCTTGCTGGCGCACATCAAACCGGCGCAAGGACAGGGCCAGCCGGTTGGAAAGGCGGTTATTGATCACCTCTTTCATGCTGAAAAGGACGGCCGCATTCCAATCATTGGCATCACGGGAACCCAAAAAACGGCCCGCATCGCACGGCTGGTCGCCTGGCTGGCACACATCAGCGGCAAGCATGTGGGCCTGGCATGCAGTGAAGGCCTGTATCTGGATGGCAGGCAAGTGGTTGCCACGGACTGCGCACACTGGGAAGCCGGACAACGCCTGCTGATCAATCGATCGGTACAGGCAGCCGTCTTCGAGAACGGCAGCAAAATGATTCTTGCCGAAGGACTGGCCTATGACAAATGCAGCGTTGGCGTCATCACGGACGTCAGCTGGCACGAATCGTTGAGCGAATTTGACATTCTCGACGCCGAGCAGGCGTACAAAGTGGTTCGTACGCAAGTCGATGTCATCTTGCCCAGCGGAACCGCCGTGCTCAACTCTGCGGATCCGCAGGTGGTGGAGATGGCCGAGCTGTGTGACGGCAAGGTTATTTTCTATGGACTCGACCCGAGCCAGGTGACCATGGCCGAGCACCGCGCCGCCGGCGAACGCATTGTTTTCGTGCGCGACGAACAAATTGTTCTGGCGCAGGGAATGGAGGACATCGCCCTGCTGCCACTGGCGTCCCTCAAACCGGCCAAGGCATCCCAACCTGAAATGGTGATGGCTGCGGTAGCCGCAGCGTGGGCATTGAATATTCCGCCGGAATTGATCGGCGCTGGCCTGCGCACCTTCGAGTCCAGCCCTAAAAAAACTCCTTACTGATTGATCGCACCCCATGGAAGTTAACCGTATCCGGGCCCTGCGCGGACCCAACCTCTGGAGTCACCATACCGCCATACAGGCGGTGGTGTCGTGCAG
>JBBRYR010000116.1:0-6518 GCA_038237415.1 Burkholderiales bacterium | reverse complement strand
CCGGATCTGGTCATCATCGGGCGGCGCGATGTGCGCACCAACAACAGCTGGATGCACAACCTGCCCGTATTGGCCAAAGGCCCCTTCCGCTGCACCGCACTGGTTCACCCCACTGACGCAACGCGCCTGGGCTTGCAGGATGGCGCACAAGCCCGCATTGCCAATGGCGCACTCAGCGTGGAGGCCCAAGTGCAAATAAGTAGCGAGATGATGCCCGGCGTGGTCAGTCTGCCGCACGGCTGGGGCCACAACCTGCCCGGCGCACAACTGCATCTGGCAGCACAGCGCCCGGGCGCAAACCTCAATGCGCTGCTGGATGATCAACTGCGCGATCCGCTGTCAGGCAATGCGGTTCTGGGGGGCGTTGCGATTACGATGTGCGCGGCAACTTGAGCGCAAGGTTATGAACGAAAATGGCCTCTAGCCCTCGCCGATATTGCGCAGGAAGCTATTTATTTCATAGCATACAAGAGACATTGCATGCCAATCAGCACACACTCCGGTCAAATGCGACGCACATACGCCAACTGGCGTGATGGCGCCGTCCTGATCGCATTGTGGGTGTTTTGCACCGCCTTGAATTTCGACAAGGCATTTCACATTGATGATGCCGGCCATCTGGTGATCGCGCAATGGATTGCCCACAACCCCTTGCACCCCATGAGTGGAGAATTGTTCTGGGGCAATGTGCCGGAGCCTATCTACGTTACGAACCAGCCGCATCTCTACTTTTACGCAATGGCCGGCTGGGGTTCACTCTTTGGCTGGTCAGAAAGGGCGATGCACGCGCTCCAGTCGATTTTTTGTTTGCTGGCGCTGGTGGGCATGTACCGGTTGTCGGTGCGCTTCGTTCCTCGCTGGCCCCTTGTACCGACCGCACTGTTGGCCTTCAGCCCCGCTTTCGTTGTCAATCAAAACTCGATGGTGGAGATTCCCTTGCTGGCGCTGTGGCTGGGTTTCTTTGTTGCGCTGTGCGGCACGCAGAAAAGTGCGCCCAATCTGTTGAAGGCATCGGTCTGGTGCTCGGCCGCGCTGTTGACCAAGTACACCAGCCTGGTACTTTTTCTTGTGCTCTTTCTCGATGTTTTGCGCAGGCAACAGTTGCGTCATGCGGCAGTGTTGCTGGTACCAATGGCGACCGTGCTGGCCTGGTCCATCTTCAACTATTGGGACTACGGGGGGATCCACATCGCGCAACGCAAGCCAGGCCGAACCGCTACGGACGCATCAGCGCATTGGTTCGCAACCCAGGCCTATGGATGGCTGCTGGCTTTGGGCGCCATTGCCCCTGCGGCAATCGGCTTGGTCGCTGCAGGTCATATTCAAGCCAGTACCAGCTTGAGGCCGCTGGGAGTTGGCCTGATGGCGCTCACCGCAATCGTCGCTATGGGTGCCGCGGCAAGCACCGCGACTGGCACCTTCAGCGAGACGATGGTTTACCGTTTGACAAAGCTGTTCTTTCTTGTTGGTGGGATCGTGCTGGTTGCGGCTTCGGCTGGCAGGCTGATCAAGGAACGTTCTCTCGCATGGGCGACCCATACAACAGCGGACCCCGGACTCGCACTACTGGCGGTTTGGGCATTGGGGGCATTCACCTTCATCGTGGCATTGGCGCCCTTCATGGCCACGCGCCATGTCTTGCTTGCACTGCCTCCGCTGCTGCTGCTTGCGTCGCGCTGGCTGACATCCGGAGCGTCAAAACGATGGCTTGTCAGTGTTGTCGCCGTGTCCTCGCTGTTTGCCACCAGCATCGCGATGGCCGATCGTTGGTACGCAAACATTTACCGGACTCAAGCGGTCGAAATACGCCAATCATTGCCGCCAGATGCCACGGTCTGGTTTGCGGGGCATTGGGGTTGGCAATGGTACGCCACCCAGGTGGGGATGCTTCCATTTGACCCCAGCCTACACAAGCATAAAGCGGGCGACTATCTGGTCTACCCAGAGTACGTTTCCAGGCAGAATTTACCCACAGATATTCCGATGACTCCCGTGCGTGAAGTCGTGATCAACCCGGACGGCGGGTTCACCTCGTTCGCAATGCCCGGTGCAGGCATGTACATCTCTTCAATGTGGACATTGCCATGGGCGGTTAACCGTGGCCACACCGAAGTTTTTCATATTGTTTATTTGGGCAGTGCCATGCAACAAAAGTGAATCTGGACGCCTTGCCCTTACATGTCGATTTGAAGTAGGTTGACTATCAGGACGCTCCCGGAGATGGTGCCAGTCACCTTGATCTGGGAGCCGACCTTGAGGTCTGATGCCAGCCCATTGCGGATCACCGCGGTGGTCGCATCACAGACTTGTCCGCGCATCACGAAATGGGCCAAGCTGGTGAACTGCTCAATTTTGGATTCTATTTCTGTAGCGTTAACCGTTTGTTGGGACTCATTTTCCACGGTGGTGGCTTTGATGATTGCGCCCTGCCAACTGCCCTTCACCTCGACGCGCAAGCCGACCGCCATCGGTATTGCGGGCGAACTGAATACTGCGCTGGATGCGTCAACCTCCAGGTTCCCGAGCATGAAGCGTTTGGTTGTCAGAACGGCGGTCACGAAACCCTCGATCTCCAGTTCGCCTTGGCGTACAACACCACCAGGTAGACCTGCCAAGTCAACCCGGTCAAGATGCAGGGAACCACGGCCTGAATAAAGGGTTCCCTGGGCTCGGACCAACTGCCCCTGGACAAGACTGGAAGCCAAGGCACCAGTGAGGAGCAACCCGTTGAGGGTGGGTTGCGAATTCGTGATCACCACCAGACCCGTGCTGACGGCCGGCACGGCAGACACAACGGCCACACGGGTGACAGTCCAGCTGCGGGCGTCCGCCCCCGCTTGCAGTCCCCAGACAGCCACACGAAGGCCGGTTGACAGACCTGCAGCAGAACCAACCCCGTCAAACACGGTCGCACTATTGGTTTGCAACACCATGCCCGCCACGTTGAAGGACCCTGCCTGCACCTGTGTCACCAAGCCCTGTGCAATGGACCACACTTCAATTTGACTGGCAACGCCCGAAGTGAGGGTCGCACCACGCTGTCCCTGGACGCTGGCCACCATGCCCAGGCGCAAGTCCGCTGATCCAGTGGTGACGCCGTCCAGACGCACCGTCGCCCCGATGTCGTCAAACTTGATGCCATTGAGAATCACACTGCCAAAGCCGGATATCGAACCCATCGCATAGATGCCGGTGCCACCGGTACCAGGTGAACCCGCAACGCCTCCTCCTCCGCTTCCCAAGGTATCGCCTCCTCCACAACCGGAAAGGGTCGAAATAGCCAGCATGACCCAGCTACGTCGCGTAATGGCCGCGTTCAAATGATTGCCTTGGCTCATGATCTGGATTTCCGAATACTTTTACGAATTGCCGTTGGAGAATCGACCGGCCCGACCCGCTCCAGTTGCGGTGTTTCAAAGAAATAAACACCGAATCGAACCCGAAATTTGGGCTGATCAACCGCCTGGCTGCGTTGCTCTGCCACGGTTGCAGTTTGTAAAAACTGCTGTAAGGCACCCGACCACAAACGGCGGGCCACTTGCTGCAACTGCCCGGCTTGCTCAGCGGACAGATCCTGCGAAAAGGCACTTTGCTCCAGCATGGGCGGACTCCGCCGGTCCGGCGCCAGGTTGTGCGCGGCAGCCGCCAAGTGGTCGCTGACGTTGCCAGCCAGCAGGCGAAAGGACTCACCGAGACCTTTCTGGGGCACGAAAGCATTGGATTTCAGAGCGACGAACCCATCGTCGCGGAGTTCAACCACACCTAGACGTTCGAGCTCGTCCAGGACTGCGCGGGCACTCACGTCGCGGCTTACTTCGGCGACCAGTGTCGTGAAGTCAGGCTCACCCGGAATACTGCGCCGTGGGGTTCGTGCCAGCAGGCGAGCCGTTTGATCGGCCTTCAAAAAACGCGGCTCGCTAATCCACCGGGCCACGACCGACGCCGCCACAGACACCATGGGCATGTCGCTTTCCGGCGCTCTGGGTTCGTCTCGCAGACGTTTCACATCTTTGCGGTGCACGCCAGTCAAAACGGCAATGCGACTGTCTGAGCTGCCTTTGTCAGCCAGCGCATAGGTCGCAGCCGCTTCATCAACCAACGCACGCTTGAGCAACTCGACCATCGCGGGCAATTGCAAACCGTGGTCAATCATCAATCGAGCCATGGGCTGCAAAACCTGCGCAATGGCTTCCGCCGCCAAGGCAGGCTCTGGCAATCCAGCCGAAGGCGGTAAGTCTGAATCTACGGTAAGTGGGGGGTGGGACATTGCCTTACAGGGGTCTGGGTTCTCGAAAGCTCCGGGCGATCGTACAAACAATTACTCATTTTTTGGGTATTTTTACCTTTTTTTACACGGAGGCTTGACGCAATCGACAAGATGCGTGACATTTATGGGAATATTTCCCATTTTAATACGTTTTGGAATACCACTTGCTCACCATGCTGGCCCGCCATCCATGACAAACACCGTTACGAACCTCTCGGCACAAGTTGTCCATACCGGCCATGAGTCGCCAGATGTTGGATTGCCAAACCTGGGCAGTTTTGGCTGGGCGGTTCGCGCGTCCTCATTGGGCGTCACTGAATGTGCTCCCCGCATCCCACTAAGAATTCACACTGGACTGCTCTGCGGTCGCGGGGATTTTGACGCCAGGTCAGCATCGGCGGCTCACAACGCTCCAGATGAAACTGCGTTGCAGCGGCAGGAACGCAGGTACGAATTGTGTCGAAGATTGGCCATTGAAACCTGGCAACGTATGCCTGAGACCGACTTTGAACCGTTGCCTCGGGGCATCAAAAGGCTGGCTGAAATTGAGAATATTTCAACGTCAGCGTTCTCCAAGGACGTGAAAAAACACATCAAAACCCAGAGTGAAAACAAGGATATAAATCTGTGCAAGTGACCCCCAAATGGGGGTGAAGCCCGCTGTCCTGTCACGAAACCTAAATACATCCCCCGGATAATTGGCTCCGACATCCGGTGAATCAAACCGATGCATAAATTTACAAGTCGTTGGTGGAATGCGTTTACGTAACAGTTTTTGGGCCTTCATTGGCCGCGATGTATCTAAAACGCCCGAAGTGGTTATCGAGACGATCCGCAATGCCATGCTGCTCGCGCTGGATAGAAACTGCGACGCTGATCATCTCGAGCTTCATCTCAGGATCAATTTTGCCAGTGACATTTCCGCCTTGTGGTACCTGCGCATAGACCTTATGCAAGCGATTTGCGCCTGTCGCGAAGAGTCTTTTGCGCGCAGGGTTCTGGTCGATATCACAACGATGTTTCAAGGCCATCACTCTGGCGCAACCCAATCTCGTTTCTCGCAGCTTTAGTGGGTTGTCTCTTGTTCTGCCCTGACGTTTCTTCAACCAGAATGCGAAAGAAATAGGCCTCCAACCCCCACCAATAGTGCGCAAGCAGCTATCGTATCGATAGCAATTAGAGATCGGTTACGGCCAGCCCGGCCAGATAAGTATCCAGCGTTTGGGCACCAAGCACCTCCAGATCGAAAGCTTGTGGGTCCAGAAGCCAGTTGTGCATCAAGCCATCGATTAGTGCATGCAAACCTACAGATGCGACGAGCGTCGACGTGCCGCTGCGGAGTCGCCCTTGCACAGCGGCCAGCGCCAACAGGCGCTCCAGGTCAGACAGGCAACCGGCACGCTCAGAGATATGCCGGTCACGCCCCGACATAAGATCGTCCACATATTCCACTTTGTGCGACGCAATCTCAAACACGCGGCGCACTTGCGCGTCATGCACGATCAACCGAAACGCGGTTGCGACGTTCTGGCGCAGATGGTCAAGCGGATTTCCGGACTCCGCTTCGGGCTGGTTGTTGAGGCTGGCCACCATCGGCACGGTGACGCGCAGCATCATCGCGTCAAACACATCGGCCTTGTTCTTGAAGTGCCAGTAAATAGCGCCCCGCGTCAGGCCAGCTTCCTGGGCAACCTCCTGCAGCGAAGTCCGTGAAACACCCCGGAGCTGAAACACACGCTCAGCCGCATCCAGGATCAAATCTCGGGTAACAAGGGCTTCTTCTTTGCTGCTACGGGCCATGGTTCTTTACGGGTGCTTTACGGAGGGTTGCTGCATACATTCACTGATGTATGTATACTAAATCATATTTTTAGAATTAGCAGCTTAAGTTGCGTTGCAGCTTGCGCTGCAGCAAACGTCGGCTTCGTTTACCCCCATTTTTTCACCGCAGGGATTCCTCATGTCCTCCACCCGCTCCACCCACTCGCTCCTTCTGCCACTTATCCCCCTTGTGGTTCTCTTAGCGGCCTGCGGAGCCAAAGAGGCCGTCCCCGCAGCGGGCGCAGCGCCCGGCGGGCCGCCGCCTGCCACCGTGGGAGTGGTGACCGTCGCCAACGAGGTCGTGGCACTGCAAACCGAATTGCCAGGCCGTGTGAGCCCGGTGCGGGTGGCGCAGGTGCGGGCCCGGGTGAACGGCGTCGTGCTGCAACGGCTGTTTCGCGAAGGCAGCGAGGTCAAGGCGGGTCAGGTG
>JBBRYR010000115.1:0-6590 GCA_038237415.1 Burkholderiales bacterium | reverse complement strand
GACGAAAGGGGCGTGCCCCACATTCGCGCCGAAAACGAGACTGACCTGTACCGTGCCCTGGGCTACGTGCATGCGCAGGACCGGCTGTTCCAGATGGAAATGGTGCGGCGCTTGTCCCGGGGTGAACTCGCAGAAGTGCTGGGACCCAAGCTGCTGGAGACGGACAAGCTGTTTCGCACATTGGGCATCCGCGCCAAGGCGGATGAGATGGCGGCCAAAATGGATCCGGCCAGCAAGGTGGGGGTTGCACTGCTGTCTTACCTGGACGGAATCAACCAGTTCCAGGCGGGCCATCCGTCCCCGATGGAGTTCGACATCTTGGGTATTCCCAAACGCCCTTTCACACCACAAGACACGTTTGCCGTCTCCGGCTACCTGGCGTACAGCTTTGCAGCGGCCTTCAAGACCGAGCCGGCCATGACCTTCATTCGCGACAAGCTGGGGGCCGACTACCTGCGCGTGTTTGACCTTGAGTGGCACCCCGAAGGCGTAGTCGCGCTGGATGCCAAAGACTGGAAGGGTTTGAACCAGCTGGCCGCACTCAGCCAGGATGCGCTGGAGGCCGCCAGCGTGCCCCAGTTTGAGGGCAGCAACGCCTGGGCCATCTCGGGCAAGCGCACCGCCAGCGGCAAGCCCCTGCTGGCAGGCGACCCGCACATTGGCTACTCCGCACCCGCCGTCTGGTACGAGGCGCACCTGACCTCTCCCGGGTTTGATTTGTACGGCCATTACCAGGCGCTCAACCCGCTGGCGTTGCTCGGGCACAACCAGCAATTCGGCTGGAGCCTGACCATGTTCCAGAACGACGACGTCGACCTGATTGCCGAAAAAGCCAACCCGGACAACCCCAACCAGGTCTGGATTCAGGGGCAATGGGTGGACCTGCAAACCCGCACGGAGACCATCAAGGTGAAAGGTGCAGCCGATGTGCAACTGGCTTTGCGTCGCTCGCCCCACGGGCCCATCATCACCGACGCTTTCAAGGACAGCATGGGCGGCACGCCGATTGCCATGTGGTGGGCGTTTCTGGAAACCGAAAACCCGATTTTGCAGGCGTTCTACGACCTCAACCGTGCTGACACTCTTGAGAAGGCACGGGCTGCGTCTGAGAAAATCCACGCACCCGGCCTCAACATCGTGTGGGCCAACGCCGGCGGCGACATTGGCTGGTGGGCTGCGGCCAGACTGCCGATCCGCCCGGAAGGCGTCAACCCGACCTTTATCCTGAACGGCAGCACCGGTGAGGCCGAAAAACCCGGGTTTTACAACTTCAGCTTCAACCCGCAGGAAGAGAACCCGGCGCGCGGCTACATCGTGTCGGCCAATCACCAGCCCAAACCCAGCAGCGGTGTGCCGGTACCCGGCTACTACAACCTGCCGGACCGGGTGCAGCGGCTGGACTCCGCGCTGCGCGTGCCCGGACGCAAATGGGACACCGCTGGCGCCGAGGCATTGCAACTTGACAGCGGCAACGGCTATGGTCCGCGCATGCTCAAGGACCTGATGCCCATCCTCAAGGCCGTCACCACAGACCCCTATGACAAAGCCTTTCTCGAACCCCTGGAGCTATGGGATGGCGACTACACCCGGGACAGCATTGCCGCACTCCTGTTCAGTCAGCTGTTGTACGAGATAGCCCATGCGGCGATGGCCGACGAGATGGGCGAAATGCAATTCAATAACCTGTTGAAAACCCGTGCACTGGACAACGCATTGCCACTGTTGGTGGCCGATGCCAGCTCCCCCTGGTGGGACAACGTGAACACCAAACCCGTGGAAAACCGTTTTGAAACCATACGCATCGCCTGGAACAACACGCTCAGACACCTGGAATCGCAGCACGGCAAAGACCTGTTGCAGTGGAAATGGGGCAACGCCCATACCCTGACCCATGGCCACCCACTGGGCATGCAAAAACCGCTGAACCTGCTTTTCAACGTGGGGCCGTTTGCCGCTCCTGGTGGGCGTGAAACACCCAATAATTTCTCTGGCAATATCGGCACCTCGCCCTGGGCGGTGAGCTACGGTCCGTCAACCCGGCGGGTGATTGATTTTGCGGATGCCAGCAAAGCGGTCGGCATCAACCCGGTGGGCCAAAGCGGCGTGCTGTTCGATACCCATTATTCGGACCAGGTCGAGCGTTTCATGGCCGGCGTCTATGTGCCGCAGTACCTCAGTTCAGCAGACGTCAAGGCACATACCCAAAGTACCCTCACACTGCGGCCCTAGTTCAGGCTGGTGCGCCCCAGCAGATCGCACAGTTCCGCCAAATCGGCAACCGTGGCGTGGGGATGCTGGCCCTGGGTCCATAAATGCTCTGCACGGTTCACCCACACCGTCTGCATGCCTGCGCCCAGGGCACCCACCACATCCAGCGCCGCATCGTCGCCCACGTGCAGCACTTCGTGCGCGGCCAGATTCACGGCTTTGGCTGCGGCGTGAAATATCCGCGGATCGGGCTTGCCCACCCCGACATCGCGGGCGTTGACACTCGCGACAAAATATTCACCAATACCGACTTTGTGTACATCGGCGTTGCCGTTGGAAACCGCGACCAGGGGCATGCGCTCTGCAAGCCAGGCCAGCGCAGGGAGTACATCGTCAAACAGTGTCACCTGCATGCGCCCGACCATGAAGACCTCGAAGGCCGGCTCTGCCAGGGTGGCGTCGTCTCCCGCTCGCTGCAGCTGCAAACGGATGGCCTCCCGGCGCAGGGCGCCCAGGTCATGTACCAATTCAGGCCAGCGGGCTTCCGTCTCTGCCCGCAATGCACGCCGTGCATGCGGGTCAGCAGCCAGCGCTGCGGTGGCCGGCGCGTGCGCCTGCAGCCACGCATGCAACTGCTTTTCGGCTTGCACAATGGTCGGCCAGATGGGCCACAGGGTGTCGTCCAGGTCCAGGGTTATTGCCTTGATTTTCGAAAGTTCGAGCATAGGTGCGGGAGAATACCCCATGCCTTTTGAAAAAGAACCCCCCTTCTCCCATGGCCAGACGCCGCGTACTGCCATCCTGTTTTGTAACCTGGGCACGCCCGATGCCCCCACTCCCGCGGCCGTGCGCCGCTACCTGGCGGAGTTTTTAAGCGACCACCGGGTAGTGGAAATCCCGCGCCTGCTGTGGATGCTGATCCTGCACGGCATCATTTTGCGGTTTCGCCCCGCCAAGTCGGCCGCCAAGTACGCCAGTATCTGGACGCCGGAGGGATCGCCACTCAAAATATGGACCGAAAAGCAGGCCAAGCTGCTGCAAGGCTGGCTGGGCCAGCGCAACCACCAGGTCAAGGTGCGCTATGCCATGCGCTATGGCAGCACGTCGATTGCGTCCCAGCTGGATGCCATGAAGGCCGAGGGCGTAACCCGCGTGCTCATCGTGCCTGCTTATCCGCAATACAGCGCCACCACCACGGCCAGCTTGTTCGACGCGGTTTACACCTGGGCGCTCAAAACACGCGCACTGCCCGAACTGCGGTTTATCAACCACTACCACGATGACGCGGGTTACATCGCCGCACTGGCTGCCAGCATTCAACGCCACTGGAAGGCCCATGGCCAACCCGACCAGCTGGTGATGAGCTTTCATGGCGTGCCCGAGCGCACCTTGCATCTGGGTGACCCCTACCACTGCGAGTGCTTCAAGACCGCGCGCCTGCTGGGCGAGAAACTGGGCCTCAATAAGGACCAATACAAGGTCACTTTCCAATCCCGGCTTGGGCGTGCCAAGTGGCTGGAGCCCTACACCGAACCCACGCTGATCGCGATGGGCAAGGCGGGGGTGAAGCGGGTCGATGTAGTGTGCCCCGGCTTCACCAGCGACTGCCTGGAAACACTGGAAGAAATCAGCATGGAAGCCCGCGAAGCCTTTCTGCACGCGGGTGGCAAGGAATTCTTCTATATCCCCTGCCTGAACGACGACCCTGAGTGGATCACCGCCCTGTGCAATGTGACCCAGCAGCATCTGGCCGGCTGGCCTACCCAGGTTGAGCCGGACGCCAGTGCCATGGCCGCGCAGCGCGTGGCCGCACTGGCTTTGGGCGCAAAGCAGTAAATCCATGGAGGCGGTGTGTCGCCGCTTCTTTTTGCCCGGGTAAGATTCAAGCCCAATCAATGGAATGGATCTGTATGAAACGTATTTTCATCGCGTTGACATTTGCTGTACCCCTGATCTGGGTCTGCCCCGCACAGGCGCAGACGCAACAATTGATACTGGGTATCAGCGAAGGAACCTCGGGTGGGTTGGACCATGCGCAAGCCGTCGCCAAATACGGTGGCCTGGCTGATGTGATTGGCCACGCTATCAAGGCCAAGGTCAATGTGGTTTTTGCGCGTGAATTCAAGCAGCTTGAAGAGGGCATGAAGGACGGCCGGTTTGACTTTGTGATGGCCCGACCAAGCGACTACCCGGCAAGAGCGCTACGCGACTACGGATACCACTACATTGCGAGCGCCAAACCTGATGGACAGTGTTTCATCATCGTTCCCAAAGACTCGCCACTGAACTCAGTCAAGGACATCAAGGGCAAGAAAATCGCCTTGCCTGAACAAATTTCCTACATGTCGCGTGTTTGCGCAGCCGAGCTCAGGGATCAGGGGATACCAATCGACAAAGAGAATGTCAAATATGTGCGCGAGCAGGCTGCTGTCGGCTTCTATATTGACAACAAATTTGTTGATGTAGGGGGTGTGGCGTCCTATTCAAGCCTTGCCAAGAAGTGGGAGAAGGACGGCAACCACATTCTGCACAAAAGTGCACCGCAGCCTTACTTTCCATTGATTGCAAACAAAAAGATGCGCCCGGAGCAACTCGACGCCATCCAGACAGACCTGATGGCATTACCCAACAGCGAAGCTGGCCGGGAATTGCTCAAACGCATCGGCGTCGACAAGTTTGACACGACCTCCGAGCCGAGGATGCGCGAATTGCTGAAATGGCTTAACTTGTAACATTGCCCAGACAATGCAGCGGCAGATGCTCATGGGCTATTTTGCTATATTTTTAATAGCTGCTTGCGCATATTCCACGGGGGCTAGAGGCCTATTTGATATGGACCGCCATGCCGTGGTCAACCGACCCCTGCCCGTGAAACGTTAATGGAGTTGCGGGTCTTTACCCGGCCTTCATCAAACTTCAACGCATCGGATGGTGCACTGGAGCATGCTGAAGCTACTTACAAACTTCAAAGTTGCTATCGTGAAAAAACTACTACTGGTAACCGTGTCGGTCGCTGCAAGCGGGTTCTGCTTCGCGCAGGATATGGGCGGCGCAGTGGGCCGGGTCATTTCTTCCACACCCATCGTGCAGCAGGTGGGGGTTCCCCGACAGGTGTGTTCTACCGAGCAAATCGAGGTACAACAGCAAAAATCCGGTGGTGGCGCGGTGATGGGTGCCATTGCGGGCGGCGCCCTTGGCAACGCCGTGGGCCAAGGCGCTGGTCGGGCTGCTGCCACCATGCTGGGCGTGATCGGTGGTGCGGTCGTCGGGGACCGTATTGAAGGTGCGCCACCTGCGCAGTACCAAAACGTGCAACGCTGTTCGATGCAAACCTCGTATGAAAACCGGGCCGTGGGCTACAACGTGGTCTATGAATTTGGTGGCAAGCAGTACGCCGTTCAAATGCCGCAAGACCCGGGTCCGACCATTCAGTTACAGGTTTCACCCGTGGGTGCCAACACTCAAATGGCGCAGCCTGCCAACAACGTGATCCAGACGCAGCCGGTCTACGTGCAGCCTTCCAGCGTCATCGTGACCCAGGAGGCCTATCCGACGTACTACGCGCGTCCCTACTACCGTCCGTATTACCCACCCGTTTCCATTGAATTGGGGTACGGGTACTGGGGTGGTGGCTACCGGGGCCATGGCCACGGCCACTGGCGTTGATTCTTCAATCGCTGTCGGCTGCCCGCCCGCTGCTGTGGATCAACCCGCATCGGACGGCTGAGCCGCCAGCAACCACGGTGGTTGGTGATACCCCGCTTGGCCTGCCCGACATGCAGGCCGCGCAGGACCGGTTCGAACGCTTTGCCCCTTTGCTGGCAGTGCTGTTTCCCGAACTGGCTGCCTCCAATGGCCTTATCGAGTCGGCCTTGGTGCCTGTGCCAGCGATGCAGCGCGCTCTGGACCTGCCACCTGCACAAGGTCGACTATGGGTAAAGGCTGATCACAGTCTGCCCGTGGCAGGCTCGATCAAGGCCCGCGGTGGCTTTCATGAAGTGCTGGAACTGGCCGAGCGCCTGGCTTTGCAGCACGGCTTGCTTCAACCCGGCCACGACTACCGCGCACTGGCGCAACCACCGTCACGGGCGTTGTTTTCCCAATACCAGGTGGCGGTGGGCTCCACAGGCAATCTGGGCATGGCCATTGGCGTGATGGCGGCCGCCTTGGGCTTTCGCGCCGCGGTGCACATGTCAGTTGACGCCAAAGACTGGAAAAAAGAGCGCCTTCGTCTGCGGGGGGTGCAGGTGGTCGAACACACGGGGGACTACGAACAAGCGGTGGCCGCAGGACGCCAACGGGCCGAAACAGACCCCCTTTGCCATTTTGTTGATGACGAGCGCTCGCTCTCTTTATTGATTGGCTACAGCGCCGCAGCACTG
>JBBRYR010000114.1:0-6992 GCA_038237415.1 Burkholderiales bacterium | reverse complement strand
CTGTACGACTGGCTGGATGCAAGAATCAGCGCAGCGCGGGATGTCTCGGAGCTCTGGTATCTGCGGCCCGATCTGATGCATGCGATCTCGGCCTGCCGGGACGAGGCCGCAGCGCGGGAAGCGCTGGACAAAGTAACACTTCTGTTTAAAGGGCACCACCCCAGCGCGAAGCCCTCGCGATTTGGCTCTTTGTAAGTGGCTCACCCCCCAACTCGGGGTAATTTCTACTTTTCGATAGCGAGCAGTTCCACTTCAAACGTGAGGGTTGCGTTAGGTGGCACCACACCGCCGGCTCCACGGTCCCCATAAGCGGTGGCCGGTGGGCAGGTCAGCGTCGCTTTGCCGCCCACCTTGATCTTCTGCATGCCTTCGGTCCAGCAGGGCACGACACGGCTCAAGGGAAACGAGGCTGGTGCATTGCGCTTGTACGAACTGTCAAATTCTTTTCCGTCAGACAGTGTGCCGCGGTAGTGAACTTTCACCGTATCACTGGCTTTGGGGAGCGCGCCTGTGCCTTGCACGGTGTGCAAGATCTTCACGCCAGAGGGCAGCGTCTCCGTCTCGGCTGCAAAAGTTTGCTGTCCAAAGGCGGTCAACGCGAGGAAGAGAGGAATGGCTTTTGAAAAAGTTGTCATGACAATCGGGTTGGATGCAGCGGTATTGCTCAGTGGAGTCTAGAGGGTTTGCCAGCCAGCCAGCGTATCGCTGCCTTAAGCGCCTGCGTTCAGCAGGGCCAGGGCGGCGCCCACCTTACTCGCGTCAACCGGGAGTGGTTGCAGTTGATCCGTCAGCCCGGCCAGGGCAGCGGCCCCTTCACGCTGTAACAGGGCAATGGTCTGAGCTGCCAGTTTGGGTGATTCAAATCCAAGGCTTTGCAGCAACAAGTGGCCTTGTGCATCGACCAGCTTGAAGCGAAACTGGCCATCTGCCTCGCGGTATTGCTTGAAGCTGGGCAAGGGCGTCTTAGCCGCTTTTTTGGGCCCTCCAATAGGCTGGTCGCCGAGCTTGCGCAGGCCCACGGCGTGGCGCAGCGCACCCATGAAAGGCGTAGCGACCTGGCGTGCCTTGGCTGCACCGGCCAGTAAAATCGCTTCAATCTTGTTGGGGTCGTTGATCAGTGCTTCGTAGGATTCACGCATGGGCGCAATCTCGCGGTCGATGCGCTCGAACAGCACCTGTTTGGCATCGCCCCAGGTAATGCCGTTGGCGTAGGCCTGGCGCAGCGCCTGGGTTTCTTGTTCGCTGGCGAAGGCCTGGTAGATCTGAAACAGGGCAGAGCCTTCCGTGTCCTTGGGTTCCCCGGGCGCACGGGAATCGGTAACGATGCCTGCGATGAGTTTCTTGAGCTGGTCGCGTGGTGCAAACAACGGAATCGTGTTGTCGTAGCTCTTGCTCATCTTGCGTCCATCGAGCCCCGGCAATGTGGCCACAGATTCTTCGATGACGGCTTGCGGAGGCACGAAGTGCTCACCATACCGGTGGTTGAAGCTGTGCGCCATGTCACGCGCCATCTCGATATGTTGAATTTGGTCGCGCCCTACAGGTACTTTATGGGCGTTGAACAGGAGAATGTCCGCGCCCATCAAAACGGGGTACATGAAGAGCCCGGCGTTGACGTCGGTATCGGGGTCCTGGCCTGTGGCCGTATTTTTATCCACTGCCGCCTTGTAGGCATGTGCACGATTGAGTACACCCTTGCCGGTGACACAGGTCAGTAGCCAGGTGAGTTCGGGAATTTCCGGAACATCTGACTGTCGGTAGAAGGTGACGCGCTCGGGGTTCAAGCCCGCAGCCAGCCAGCTGGCAGCGATTTCCAGGGTCGAGCGCTGAATGCGCGCGGGCTCATCGATTTTGATGAGTGCATGGTAATCGGCCAGAAAATAGAAACTTTCCACGCCGGTTGTCAGGCTGGCCTGCACCGCGGGGCGGATGGACCCGACATAGTTGCCCAGATGGGGGGTGCCGGAGGTCGTGATGCCGGTGAGAAAGCGGGTGGAACTCATGGAATGGACAGCGTGTGAACTAGCGAATCAATGCAGAAAAAGGAGTCAGAAGGAGATCGAGCAAGCCAAAAGTGAGAGCCATGACCGGCTGCATCCACAGGCTGCTGACCACGCCCATGATTACCAGCGCCATGACAATGAAAAAGCCCCAGGGCTCAACGCGTGACACCCACTCGGCCTGACGGTGCGGCAGCAGGCCCACCAGAATGCGTCCACCGTCCAATGGGGGCAGAGGAAACAGGTTGAACGCAAACATGACAACGTTCACCAACACTCCGCCCTGACACATTTTGAGAAAGAAGGGCTCGGAAACTCCAGAGCCCTGCAGAACAAATAACAAAATACCCCACAGCAAAGCCTGCACAAAGTTGGCGCCAGGTCCTGCCAGGGCCACCCAGATCATGTCGCGCTTGGGGTTGCGCAAATTGCCAAAACGGACGGGCACAGGTTTGGCATAGCCAAAAAGAAATGCGCCAGATGTTGCGAAGTAGAGCAGCAATGGCATCAGGATGGTGCCTACCGGATCGATGTGGCGCATGGGGTTCAGGGTCACCCGGCCCAGCTTCCAGGCGGTGTTGTCACCGAAATGCCGCGCCGCATACCCGTGGGCTGCTTCATGAACGGTGATGGCAAAGAGCACGGGCAGCGCGTACAGCGCTACGGTTTGGATGAGGTGTGCAAAGTTCATGTGTTTTAAAGTCCCAGCTTGGCCACGTCGCCGCGGCCCTGCCGAATAATCTGCGGCTCGCCGTTGGTCAGGTCGACCACGGTAGTGGGCTCCAGCGGGCAGGCGCCTGCGTCGACCACGCCGGCAATCAGGTTCTCAAACCGCTCACGAATTTCCTGCGCGTCGTTCATCGGCTCGGTTTCACCGGGTGCTATCAAAGTAGTAGCTAGCAACGCCCCATTGTGGAGGGCCAGCAGGGCCTGGAGTGCTGCATGCTCGGGAACGCGCAGCCCGATGGTCTTGCGTGACGGATGACTGACGCGCCGTGGAACTTCCTTGCTGGCCTCCAGGATGAAAGTGAACGGTCCCGGCGTGGCCGACTTGAGCAAGCGAAATTGCGTGTTGTCGACCTTGGCGTAGCTGGCCAATTCGCTCAGATCGCGGCACAGCAGGGTTAGGTGGTGCTTGTCGTCAACGCCCCGGATGCGGCGCATGGCGTCAACAGCGGCTTTGTCGTCCAGATGGCAAACCAGGGCGTAGCTGGAGTCGGTGGGTACAGCCAGAATGCCGCCCTTCTCCAAAAGGGATACCGCCTGTTTCAGTAGCCGTGGCTGGGGATTTTCTGGGTGTACTTCGAAATATTGGGCCATGCCGTTGAAAGGGTCTCGGTAGTCGGGAAAAGGGTTTGTGTGGGGCTTATTGAATGCGCGAAGCCAGCGCTTCCCACACCGGAGTCAGGTTGCCTGGCAGGTAGGGCAGGGTGCCCAGTTCTGTGTGGCTCTCGTCCGGGCTGTGGAAGTCGCTGCCCCTGGAGGCAGCCAATCCGTACTCGCGTGCCGCATCGGCGTAAATGAGGTACTCGGCTGCACTGTGGCTACCAGTCACCACTTCAACACCCTGGCCGCCATGGGCCTTGAATTCGGTGAAGAGGGCGAACTCCTCGTTCGGAGTGAATTTGTACCGCGCCGGGTGTGCAATGACGGCCATACCGCCAGCCCCGGCAATCCAGGTGACGGCATCTTTGAGCGACGCCCAGCGGTGCGGAACAAAGCCTGGCTTGCCTTCAGTCAGGAACTTGCGGAATACTTCATTGGTTTCCTTGCACACACCACTTTCGACCAGAAAACGTGCAAAGTGGGTGCGGGAGATGAGTTCCGGGTTACCCACAAACTTGAGTGCGCCTTCATAAGCTCCCTTGATTCCCACTTTGGCCAGGCCATCTGACATTTCCATGGCCCGTTGCTCGCGCCCGCCCCGGGTCTGACGCAGCCCCTGCAGCAGGTCCGCATCATCGGGATCAAAACCCAAACCGACGATGTGCACAGTCTGGCCCACGAAGGTGACCGAGATTTCAGTCCCTGTCAGGTAACGCATGCCCTCGGCTTTGGCGGCAGCCGCCGCACGGTGTTGTCCGCCGACTTCGTCGTGGTCGGTCAACGCCCACAATTCGACGCCATTTGCTTTGGCACGTGCGGCCAGGGCTTCTGGTGTGAGCGTTCCATCGGAGACGATGGAGTGGCAATGGAGGTCAGCGTTGAGTATGGTGGTCACTTTTGTATTTTAGGCGCAGGGAAGCGGGCGTGCCGCTTCGCGGTCTTGTCGAGCGGTTGACCTCAAAAATCAGCCGGGCTTGCGAGTTGCAGCATGTCCCCATCGTGGGGGTGTGCGAACGCCAGTGCACAGGCATGCAACAGCAGACGAGGTGATCTGGCGGCTGTCTCAGCCGGCCCGTACAGCATGTCCCCCAAAATGGGGTGCCCGATGGCCAGCAGGTGAACGCGTAGCTGGTGGGTGCGACCGGTCACCGGTTCAAGTTCGACACGGGTGGTGTTGTTCAAAGGGTCTGCGTGCATCACCCGAAAACGGGTCGTGCTCGGTTGCCCGTTTTGCGGGTCGATGACCCGGCGAGGGCGATTGGGCCAGTCGACCCCAATGGGCAGGTCGATGGTCTGCCACGCGTCATCGGCTGCGTCCAGGTGCCCGCTGACCACCGCCACGTAACGTTTGCGCACCAGACGGTGCTCAAAAGCACTGCTGAGGGCTCGCTGCGTCATGGTACTGCGCGCCATGACGATCAGGCCCGAGGTGGCCATATCCAGTCGGTGAACCACCAGCGCATCCGCGTATTGCGCTTGAACCCGGGCACTCAGACAGTCTTGCTTGTCGGGGCCGCGGCCGGGCACCGAAAGAAGCCCTGCGGGTTTGTCCAGCACCAAGACGGCGTCGTCCACATGAACGAACCTGACAGGGCCACCGTCCTGCATCACATCAGGCTGCATCGCCACCGGTTACCAAGCGCTGCACGGTTTCACAGAACTCGTTGACGTCGTTGGGTTTGTAGATCAGCGCACTGGCTCCCTCCTGGATGGCGCTTTGCTCCAGCTCCGGGGTGACATACCCGGAGGCCAGCGCCACGGGCAAATCCGGACGAATCTGTTTGGCGTCACGCAACAGGTCGATTCCGCTGTAGCCGGGCATGTTGTAGTCGCTTACGAGCAAGTCAAAGGCCTCCGGATGGTCCTGCAATGCCGCCTTGGCTTCCAGAGGGTCGATGAAGGTGGTTACTTTGAAGCCTTTTCGCGTGAGCACCCGTGCAATCAAAAACACCAGTGCCTGATCGTCATCCACATACATCACGTGGCGCCCATTGCCCTGCACCGGTTCTGCGTGAAGGGGTTCCACGACGGGGGCTTGGGGTTGTTCTTCGGTAGTCGGGAAATACAGCGTGAACACACTGCCGTGGCCCGGCGCACTTTGTACATCGACAGCGCCTTGGTGCGTTTGCATGATGCCGTGTACGACGGACAGCCCGAGGCCTGTTCCCTGCCCGACCACGCGGGTGGTGAAAAAGGGTTCGAAAATGCGCCCCATCGTCTCGGAAGACATTCCCCGACCTGTGTCCGTGACTCGAAGGGTGACGTAGCGGGCCGGAGGCAGTCCGACGCGGCCACTCAGGGGCTGACCCAATTCGCAACTCGCCAAATCGATAGTGACTGCACCCTTGCCACTGCCGATGGCAAGAATAGCGTTGGTACACAGGTTCAGAAGTGCCTGTTCAACCTGGGTGGCGTCGGCCAGCACCGGGAAGCTGACCTCGTCAATGACGACTTTCAAATCCACCAAAGGAGGAAGGGTGACCCTGATCAGTCGTGCCGTCTCCTGCACAACCTCGGCCAACTGGATCGGTATGCGTTTGGGCGCCTCATTCCGGCTGAATGTGAGAATTTGCCGCACCAGATCGCGGGCGCGTCTTCCAGCCTTTTCAATTTCCTGCAAACTGGTCCGTGCCGGGGCACCCTGGGGAGTGTCCTGCTTCGCCAGGTCAACGTTGCCGAGAATGGCGCTCAAAATATTGTTGAAATCGTGGGCAATTCCACCGGCCATGGTGCCCATCGCCTGCATCTTTTGCGATTCCCGCAGTTGGGTTTCCAGGGTCACCCGGCGCGCCTCAGCCAGTTTTTTGGCAGTCAGATCGCGGGCAAAAATGGTGGTGACCGCGCCCGGGGGACTGTATTCGCTGCGCAGTTCTGCAGTCGCCATCGACGGCTGAATCAAGGGCGACCGGGCGCGCAATCGCCTTTCAAGCGACACGCTGATTTCAACAAATATGTCCTTGCCCAGCAAAGTGGTGGCCTGGAACTCTCCGAGCGTCGTCTGCGACGACGAGACCCCTGCGACCAGCGCGTTTTCCACATGCGGCAAAAACCGCCCGAGCTTGCTCCCAAACGCCATTTCCGCAGGACACTCGAACAGGGTGGTGGCGGCGGGATTGAATACGGTAATGCATTGATTTTCATCCACGCACAAAATAGCATCCAGTGAGGAGTTGATGATCGCCGCCATGCGTTTTTCGCTCAGCAGCAAGTCTTCGTTGCGTTGACGCAGCACCACCGCGCTTTCCTGCAGTGCATGCCGTTGTGCAAGTAAAGGTCGCTGATCAATGATGGCGCAGATGAAATGTGCCAACTCATCCAGCGGGTTTTCAATACGGGCGATATGCAAGTCGCCTGTGAATGTGCCGTTGGAGCCTGCGAGGAATACTACTTCGTTGACTTCACTGGTTCGCTCCGCTTTTGCGCTCAGAAACGCCACAGCCACTTCGTCGGCATGTCCTTGTGCAACAAAAGGCAGCAAAAAATTCAGCGGTGGATCGTTCTCCAGTGGCTGCAGCAGTCGCAGAGCCATTGCATTGCTTGCCAGGACAAGGCCTTCTTCGTCCACCACCATCAGTGCCAGCGGCACGTTGGAAAAAAGCGTGGCAAAGCGCTCTGATGCGCCCTCTGCTTCCTGCTGGCTGTAGCGCAGGGCCTTGTTCTGCACTT
>JBBRYR010000113.1:0-7113 GCA_038237415.1 Burkholderiales bacterium | reverse complement strand
TTGAATGTGGACCATGGCATCACTGTGCTGATGGTTACACACGAGTCCGACATGGCCGCCTACGCCCGGCGCATCGTGCGTTTTGTGGATGGGGTCGTGGCCAGCGACGAGCGCAATACGCATCCCGTCGGCTTGCAGGGAAAAGACGCCGCGCATGTTCCAGCCTCAGCCGTGTCAGAGGTCCACTGATGCTCCTCAACACACTGCTACTCGCACTGCGCTCCATCCGGCGCAATTTGATGCGATCCTTTCTGACCATCCTGGGCATCGTGATTGGCGTGAGTGCAGTGATCACCATGGTGACGCTGGGCAATGGCGCCACACTGGCCATTCAAAACCAGATATCGGGTCTGGGCACCAATCTGCTGCAAGTGCGCCCCGGCCAGCGCCTGGGTCCAGGCAGCGGCGGTGGCGGTGCACCCGCCTTCAAGGAGTCCGACGCGCAGGCCATAGCCACCCAGATTGGAGGCATCGCCGCTGTGGCACCCGAGGCGCGCACCGGTTCCACGGTGGTAGCCAACGGCCGCAACTGGACGAGCAGCATCATTGGCAGTACCAACGACTGGCTGCAAACCGGCAACTGGAAGCTGGCCAGTGGCCGGGAGTTTTCCGATGACGAAATGCGCGGCGGTGCGGCGGTGTGCCTGATTGGTGAAACCGTTCGCCGCGAGCTCTACGGCAAGACTGCGGCGCTGGGTGCGCAGCTGCGTGTGAAGCAAATCTCCTGCGAGATCGTCGGTCTGCTGGCCTCCAAAGGGCAGGGCGCCTTTGGTAACGACCAGGACGATATGGTGCTGCTGCCCATCAAGACGCTGCAGCGCCGCATTACCGGCAACATCCGTGTGAACACGCTGCTGGTGTCCATGAATGACGGGAGCGACGCATCCCGCGTCACGGCCGGTATTACGCAACTTCTGCGCGAGCGCCGCAAACTGGCCAGCACCGATGAAGACAACTTCAATGTGCTCGACACCAAGCAGCTGGCGGACACCCTGTCGGGCACCACCAAGGTGCTCACCACGCTGCTGGGCGCGGTAGCCGCCGTGAGCCTGCTGGTGGGCGGCATTGGCATCATGAACATCATGCTGGTCAGTGTGACCGAACGCACGCGCGAGATTGGTTTGCGCCTGGCCATTGGTGCGCTGGAACGCGAAGTGCTGCTGCAGTTTCTGATTGAAGCCGTGGTGCTGGCGGCGCTGGGTGGGGTGATTGGCATCGTGCTGGCCACCGGTGCCTCCATCGGGTTGGCGATTCTGATGGACATACCCTACACCTTCAACCTGAACGTGAATCTGCTGTCGTTTGTGTTCTCGGCCGCTATCGGAGTGGTGTTTGGCTACTTTCCGGCCCGGCGTGCCGCACGGATGGACCCGATTGAGGCCCTGCGCCACGAGTAGACCAAAGGGCTGAAGCTACACGCCGGCATCCCACTGCATGAACGCTTCAAAATCACGGACCTTCAAGGGTTTTGCAAACAGGTAGCCCTGACCAAAGTCGCACCCTGCGCACATCAGCAAGTCCCGCTGTTCCATGGTTTCAACCCCTTCGGCCACCACCTGCATGCCCAGTTCGTGGGCCATCACGATGATGGCCTTGCACAGCGCCAGGTCGGTCGATCCCTTGGTGAGATTGCGCACGAAGGACTGGTCAATTTTGACAAAATCCATCGTGAATCGCTGCAGGTAGGTTAGCGAGGAATACCCGGTTCCGAAATCATCCAGCGAAAGGGGAATTCCGGCCTCCCGCAGTGCCAATAGTTGCTGTGATACGGCCGCGCCGCTATCGAGCAGCAAGCCTTCCGTGATTTCAATGGCGATGCTGGAGCCGGGCAGACCGAGCGTCTGCAGGTGTTTGATCCACGGCTCGCTGGCGCTGCTGGCGCGGTGAAATTGGACTGGGGATTTGTTCACGCTGATCTGGAAATCATCCCCGTACACGGTTCGCCAGTGTTTGACCTGCTGTGCGGCCTGTTGAAAAACCCATTCGCCAATATCAATGATCAAGCCGGTCGACTCTGCAATGCCGATGAACTGCGCCGGGCTCACAAGACCGCGCTGGGGGTGGTGCCAGCGCAGCAGCGCCTCGGCCTTGAAGATGCGTCCGCTGGTCAACTCAATAATTGGCTGGTACACCACTTCAAACTGCTGCCGATCGAGTGCGAGGCGCAGATCCGTAGCCAGTCGCAGTCGGGTTTGCGCAGCTTCCTGCAAGGCCGGCGTGAAGAAACTGAAGCGATTGCGTCCGGCGGCCTTGGCGACATACAGCGCCTGGTCCGCATGCTTGAACAAATCTTCCACCAGCGTGGCGTCGCCAGGGTACATCGCAACCCCCAGGCTGGCCGATACAAACACTTGTTCGTTTTGAAGTTGGAAGGCATCAGACAGGCTGTAGAGAAGGGACTGAAGCAGACCCTCCAGTTCCGCGGTGTCCTGCACGTCACACACCACCACTGTGAATTCATCGCCACCCATGCGTGCGACCCGGTCCAGGGGCCCCAGGTGTGCCTTGATGCGCTGTGCCGCCTTGACCAGCAACAGGTCACCACTGTTGTGCCCCAGGGTGTCGTTCACCTCCTTGAAGTGATCGAGGTCGATGAAGACAATGGCAACCCCCTGATTCAGTTGCTCGCTGCGCAGAATATCGTCTTCCAGTTGCTGGCGCAGCATCCGCCGGTTGGGAAGACCGGTCAAGGGGTCGAAGTTGGCTTGCCTCCATATCAGCGCGTCCGATTCTTTTCGGTCGGTGATGTCGGTATGGGTGCCGATCATGCGCAATGGGCGGCCCTGCGTGTCGCGGCTGATGACCATGCCACGCGTGAGTACCCATTTCCAGCTGTTGTCCTTGCAAAGAATGCGGTGCTCGTTGTGGTAGGTGGGTGTCTGTCCGCTCAAGTGCGCTTCACGGTCACGCTGCATCTGCGCGAGGTCATCGGGGTGGGTTCGTCCGTCCAGTGCGTCGGCCCGGTTGGGAATTTCATCCTCACCAAAACCATAAATCTGTTTGCAACGCGCAGAATAAAACTCGTCGCCGGTCTGGATGTACCAGTCCCAAACGCCGTCGCCTGTGCTTTCCAGTGCGCGCTTCCAGCGTTCTTCGTTTTCCTGCAGGGTGAGATGCGCCCGGTGGGTGGCGGTGATGTCCTCCACCGTACCTTCGTAATACAGCAGCGCGCCCTGGGCGTCCCGCACCACGTGCGCGGCCTCCCGAATCCAGATGCGCTCGCCCGTCTTGTGGCGGTAGGTCTCTGACACGAAGTTCACCACATGGCCGTCCTGTGCCATGAGTCGCCTGAATTGCGATCTTCGGTCAGGGTCGACGTACCACTCGGTGGCGTCGTCATTGAAAGTGGCGAGCAGTTCCTCTTCGGTATCGAAGCCGTCGATGCGCACCAAGGCCGCGTTGGCACGCAGCAACATTCCCGAAGCGTCGGATCGGTACGCCCCAATAGGTAGAAACTCAAATAGTGTTGACATGCAGATCGCTACCTTACCAGTCTTCCTTGACGGCCATCACGGCGTCGTGCCCTGCGGCGGCACGCCCCGCCAGCCAGGCGGTGAGTGTGCCCGCCAGCACGACGGAAATACCCAATGCCACCAGTCGCAACGTGGGCAGCGTCATCTCCATGGTCCAGTGAAAGCTCTGCGGGTTGACCACCTTGACCAGCACCACCGCAACAGCCAGCCCCAGTCCCATGCCGGCGATGGTTCCCAGCGTGGTCCACGCGGCGCCCTCTGCGGCCACGACGCGCAGCACCTGGCGACGGGTCAGGCCCAGATGCACCAGCAAGCCGAACTCCTTGCGCCGCGCCAGCACCTGTGCGCTGAAGGACGCCGCCACACCAAACAGGCCGATTCCGATGGCCACCGCCTGCAGCCAGTAGGTCACCGCAAAGCTGCGGTCAAAAATCTTCAGGGTGTTGGCGCGAATTTCCCGGGCAGAGCCAAACTCCATCAAGCGCCCTGCTGCACCCCCGGGGGTTCGGGCCTGCCGGTCGGCGAGATCGCGCAGCGTCTGTTGCGTTTGCGCCAGATCGACGTCGGGCTCCAGCCACAGCGCCAGGTCGTTGACGCGCTTGTCGCCGCTCAGACGCTCAAAGTCCGCTTGGTCCATGGCAATGGTGCCAAACTGGCGGGCGTAGTCGCGCCACACCCCTGCTATGAAAAACGTAGCTGCCTGCGCAGGTTCCGCGCGGGCTAGAGGCCTGAAATGCTCTAAAAGTGGGGGGTAGGCGGTGCCGGGGCGGGCGCCATGCAAATCCACCATGGCTTCGCTCACGTAGATGCCGATCTGGCCCGGTGGCACGGGCAAGGCCTCGCCGACCAGCGGCAGGTTGATGCCTTTTCCGTCGGGGTCCTGCAGTGGCCGGGCGATCAGGGTCACGGGTGGCTGAGAAGGGTCTGGCAACAGTTGCTGGTTGCGCTGGGTGGTCAGGCGCTGCACACCGGGCAGTTTGGCGGCCGCCTGCACAAAGGCCGGCTCAAAGTAGGCTGCGTCATTGGCGCTGCCGCTGCTGGCGCTGCGCACATACAGCGCGGCGGGCAGCACGGTGTCCAGCCAGTCGGTTACCGAGGTGCGAAAGCTCGCCACCATCACCGTCAGGGCGACGGCCAGACTGAGCGACGCCACCACGCCACTCACGGCCACCGCCGCGCTCTCCCTGACGCGGCGGGCCCGCTCCACCGCCAGCATGGGCAGTGCCTGATGCGACACAAACGGTGCCACGCGGTCCAGCACCGCGCCCACCAGCCAGGGCAGGCCGACAATGCCACCCACCAGAATCAGCGCCACACTGGCGTAGGCCGCCAGCGGAATGCCCCATACCGGTGGCATCAACGCCAGCAGAAAACCGCCCAGCAGCAAGCCCGCGCCGAGCCAGGCCCGGCTATTTTTCGGTTGCAGGGTGCCCAAGCCCTTGAGGGTTTGCGCCGCAGGCAGACTCTGTGCCCAGCGTGCGGGCCACCATGCGCCCAGCAGCGCGGCCAGCACCCCCAAGGCGCCAAACACCAGGGCGGCGCCCCCATTCCATTGGAGCGCGGGTGCACCGCCCGAAAAGTAGCCTCCACCCAAATCGCCTCCCAGCAGGCGCAATGCGGCGGCGGCAAGGCCCACGCCCAGGCCAATTCCCAGCGCGCTCCCGCAGGCACCCAAAGCACCCGCTTCCAGCAACACCAGCTGCAGGCGCTGCCGGCCCGTCAGCCCCAGAACCCCCAGCAAGGCCAGTTGAGGAGCCCGGCGGCTCACGCTCAGGGCCAGTACCGAGAACACCAGAAATCCACCCGTGAACAAGGCCACCAGCGCTAGCACGGTCAGGTTGACCCGGTAGGCGCGCGAGAGCGTGCCCATGCGCTGCAGCGCGTCACCGGGTTCCACCAGTCTGGCATGGGCTGGCCAGTCGGGGGCTCCCTGCACCGCGCGCACAAAGGCCGTGCGGTCCACGCCGGCGCGCAGGCGTACGTCCACCCGGGAGAGGCTTCCCGGCATGCCAAACAACTCCTGTGCAGCGGCGATGTCCATCACGGCCAGCGGGCCGCCACTGGCACGCACTGTGCCTTGCACGCGCACCGTTTGGAGCTGCAGGCCGTGTTGCAGTTGGAGCGTGTTCCCGGTGAGGCGGCTTTGCGCACTGGGGTTCAAAAACACGGTGTCGGGAGCGAAGATATCCAGTCGGTCCGCGTTCGCGGAAGGCAGAGGCATCAGGTCAGGCACCACCTGGGCCACTTGCAAGGCGTCGATGCCGATGATGCGCAACAACACGCGGCTTGCGTCACTGGTGCCCAGCGCGTAGGTGCTGAGCTCCAGCACCGGGCTGGCCAGTACCACGTCGGGGTGGTGGGCAAGGCGCGCATACAGCGCGTCATCAATGCCCCCATCCAACCCGCTGCCCGCCCGCAATTCCAGATCCGGTTGTCCACCCACGGATCGCACGGCCTGTGCGAACTCGTCCAATGCCGATGCGTTGATCAAATGCACCGAGAGCGCCAGCGCCACGCCCAGCATCACCGACACCACCGCAGCGGCGTTGCGCCACGGGTGGTTGCGCAACTCTTGCCAGGAAAACGTGCGAAGAAGGGGCCAGAGGGGAGAGGCCCTAGAAGATGCCGGAGATGCCGGAGATGCCGTAGATGCCGAAAATGCTGCCATGGGGTCGATTGTGACAACCCGGCCTGGCGTCAGGATGCTTGTTTTCTATCGCTTCGCAGCATCGTCAGGGCCAGCAAGGCCGACGCCACCATCAAAAACAGGCTCACGGCGTTGAGCACGGGTGTGGCGCCCTCGCGCATGCGGCCGTACATCATGACCGTGAGGGGTGCGTCCGAACCGACCAGCATCAAAGTGGTGTTGAAGTTCTCAAACGACATCAGAAAGGAAATGGCTGCCGCCCCTATCAGCGCAGGTTGCAGGTAGGGCAGCGTGATGGTGGCCAGCACGGCGGCTTTGGATGCGCCCAGGTTGTAGGCGGCGTCTTCCAGGGTGGTGTCAAAGCGCTTGAGCCGCGCGGTGATGGTGAGCGTGGCAATCGACACGATGTAGGAAAACTGGCCCAGCACCACCAGCGGCAATCCAGGGCGCAGGAAGCTTAACTCCAGGCCCCACAGGTCGTCGGCCAGGTTGGCAATGCGGCTGGCAAAGGCCAGGATGGAGATGCCCAGAATCACCCCGGGAATCACCAGCGGCGCCAGCATCAGCATCGACAGTGCCTGCTTGCCGCGGAACTGCGTGCGTTCTATCAGGAAGGCGTTGGCGGTGCCGACCACAACCGACAACACCGTGACCCAGCAGGCCACTACCACGCTGGTCCACAGGCTGCCCAGCAGTGCAGTGTCGGCAAACAGCCCGCGGCGTGCGCTGGCGGTTGCAGTGGACGCACTGCCCATAAACCAGTCCAGCGTAAAGCCGTTCCATGGTGGTGCGGGGTAAGGCGCGTCATTGAACGCAAACACCGCCACCACGGCGAGTGGCAAAAACAGGAATGCAAAGAACAGCACACCGTACACCACGGTGCTGGCGCGCAGCCAGGCAGGGCGGGGGAGGGAGGGGATCATGAGCGCTGCATCACTTCACCAAACTTCTGGCCCGAAAGTTTGAGCCCCAGCCACACGATGGCTGTGGACA
>JBBRYR010000112.1:0-7183 GCA_038237415.1 Burkholderiales bacterium | reverse complement strand
GCCAAAGTGTTGGAGAATCTGGACTGCATGTTGCATGGTGTCCCAGTCGGAGCTGGAACCCATGACGACGCCGATGTGGATGTTTGTCATCCTTGAATTTTACTTTTTCGCCTTGAGCTATCCAAAATGATCAACGTCACTATCGAAAACTTCGACGCCGAAGTGGTTGCCGCCTCTGCCACGGTCCCGGTTCTGGTCGATTTCTGGGCCCCCTGGTGCGGCCCTTGCAAAGTCATCGGCCCGGTGCTGGAAAAGGTGGAAACCGAATACGAAGGGCGCTTCAAGCTCGTCAAGATTGACTCTGACGAGCAGCAGGAACTCGGCCAGGCATTTGGCATTCGCAGCATTCCCACCTGCGTATTGCTGATCGACGGCAAGCCGGTGGACGGCTTCATGGGCGCCAAGACCGAGGGTGAAATCAAGGCGTTTCTGGACAAGCACGTGCCATCGCCCGAGGCGCTGGAAGCCCAAAGCGATGCCGAAGATGCGCAGGCCCTGATTGCCGCAGGCGACCCGCAAGCCGCGTTGCACAAGCTGCACGAAGCCCTGAGCATCAACCCCGGCAACGACGATGCGCGCTACGACTATGTGAAGCTGCTCATCGAGAGCGACATGCTGGAAGACGCTGAAGCCGCACTGGCCCCGGCACTGGCCGAAATCCCGCGCCAGTTGCGCTTTGAAGCACTCGGACAATTTTTGAATGCTATCAATTTTGTAACTGCAGACGCAAGAGGAGCGTGGGCTCCCGAGCAATTTGATGCCTTGATTGCCGCCAACAAGCGCGATTTCGACACCCGTCTGGCCAAAGCCCGCGTCTTGATGGTGGGCGGCGACTGGACCGGTGCCATGGACGAGCTGCTGGAAATCATCATGCGCGACAAGGCGTGGGGCGACGCCGTGCCACGCAAGATGTATGTGGCCATATTGGAACTGTTGACTCCGCCCAAACCCAAGGCGAATCCGGCGGACGCGGGCAAGACCGCTGGAGGCATCGAAATTGCCGGCAAGCCGGTTGCCACGCTGGACCCGCAAGCCCAGCTGGTTGCCACTTACCGGCGCAAGCTCAGCATGGCGCTGAACTGAGGTCCTAAGCTGCGCGCGTCAGCGGTGCATCGCGAGGCACCACTTCAAACGGCACGTAGGGCTTCCGCGGCCAGCGCTCGGTATCCAGCACCCGCTGGGCATTGAGGCTGCTGATGGGAATGCTGGCGTCCTGGGGAATACCGCCCGAGAGCTGCAGCGCCAGATAGCGGCCACAGCACACACGCAAAAAGGATGCAAAGTTGTCCACCCCGTCGCGCGCGGCCACCAACTCGTCGTACAGCTTGGTACACAGCTGGGGAACGCGCATGCCATCGCGCTGGGCAATGTCGCCCAGCACGTTCCAGAACAGGTTTTCCAGCCGGATGCTGGTGGCCACCCCGTGCAGGCGCACGGAGCGGACGCGGCATTCGTAAAGATGGGGGTCCGCGCTGATAAAAACCTGGCACATGGTGTGTCTCCCGCTCGTTCTTGTGGCCCGTCATCATGCAGCGCCGGGGCGCGGGCGTCAATGTGTGATTTTGGTTCCCAGCGCGGTCAGAAACTGGGCTATCCACGCCGGGTGAGCTGGCCACGCCGGAGCGCTCACCAGGTTGCCGTCGGTATGCGCACCATCGATGGCAATGTCGGCATAGGTGCCGCCAGCGCGCTCCACTTCCACGCGGCAAGCGGGGTAGGCGGAGCAGGTGCGGCCCTTGAGTACGTCCGCGCCGGCCAGCAATTGCGCCGCGTGGCAGATGGCAGCCACCGGCTTGTTGGCGTCAAAGAAGTGCTTGACCATGGCCACCACCGCGGGGTAGGTGCGCAGGTACTCGGGGCCACGGCCGCCGGGCAGCACCAGCGCGTCGTAGGCTTCGGCCTTGATGTCGGCAAACGTGGCGTTGAGTGCGAAGTTGTGGCCGGGCTTTTCACTGTAGGTCTGCGCACCTTCAAAGTCGTGAATGGCGGTCTTGATCTGGTCACCGGCCTTTTTGTCCGGGCACACCGCATGCACCGTGTGGCCTACGGCCAGCAATGCCTGGAAGGGCACCATGGTTTCGTAATCTTCACAGTAGTCACCACAAATCATCAGAATCTTTTTGGCTGCCATCTCTGTCTCCTGGTTGTTGAACGGGAGACCGATTCTTGAGCGCCCCACGGCGCTTGTGGTGGTACTGGGTTGTTACATCGCGCCGGGACTACTTGGCCGTTGGCATTACAAACTCGGCGCCCTTGCCAATGCTCTCGGGCCAGCGCTGCATGATGGATTTCTGCTTGGTGTAGAAACGCACGCCTTCTTCGCCGTAGGCATGCATGTCGCCAAACAGGCTCTTCTTCCAGCCGCCAAAGCCGTGCCATGCCATGGGCACGGGGATTGGCACGTTGATGCCCACCATGCCCACCTGAATGCGGCGGCTGAATTCACGCGCCACGTTGCCGTCACGGGTGTAACAGCTCACGCCGTTGCCGAACTCGTGGGCATTGATGAGGTCGACCGCTTCAGCCAGGTCTTTCACGCGCATGCACGACAGCACCGGGCCAAAAATTTCTTCCTTGTAGATGCGCATCTCGGGGGTGACGTGGTCAAACAAGGTGCCGCCCATCCAGAAACCGCCGTCACAACCTTCACCGGCGGCTTTGCCGTTGAAGACGCGGCCATCGGCCAGCAGGGTGGCGCCTTCCTTGACGCCCTGGTCGATGTAACCGGTGATGCGGTCGTGCGCTGCCTGGGTGACGATGGGGCCCATTTCAGCCGCCAGGTTCATGCCGTCCAGCACCTTGAGAGTTTGGGTGCGTGCCAGCAACTTGGGCATGAGTCGCTCGGCCACATCGCCCACCAGAACGGCCACACTGATGGCCATGCAGCGCTCGCCAGCAGAGCCGAAGCCTGCGCCAATCAGGGCGTCCACCGCCTGGTCAATATCGGCGTCGGGCATGACCACCATGTGGTTCTTGGCACCGCCCAGGGCTTGCACGCGCTTGCCGTGGTGGGCACCGGTCTCGTAGATGTGGTTGGCGATGGGTGTGGAGCCGACAAAGCTGATGGCTTTGACATCGGCATGCTCCAGCAGGGCATCCACGGCCTCCTTGTCACCTTGCACCACGTTGAACACACCGTCGGGCAGACCGGCTTGTTTGAACAGATCCGCAATCATCAGACTGGCGCTGGGGTCCAGCGGGCTGGGCTTGAGCACGAAGGTGTTGCCCGCGGCAATGGCCACCGGGAACATCCACATGGGCACCATGACGGGGAAGTTGAACGGCGTAATGCCAGCCACCACGCCCAAGGGCTGGCGCAGGGTCCAGTTGTCGATGCCGGTGGAAACCTGGTCGGTAAAGTCACCTTTCAGGAGCTGGGGCATGCCACAGGCAAATTCGACGATGTCGATGCCGCGGGACACTTCGCCTTGGGCATCGGTAAACACCTTGCCGTGCTCGGCGGTGATGACGCGTGCCAGTTCATCCTTGCTCTGGTTGAGCAGTTCCAGGAACTTGAACATGATGCGGGCGCGGCGAATGGGCGGCGTGTCGGACCAAGCTGGAAACGCCGCTTTTGCCGACGCGACCGCTGCATTCACGTCTGCGGCATTGCCCAGGCGAACCTGGCGCGCCACGGCACCCGTAGCAGGGTTGTAGACCGATTGGGTGCGGGTGCTGGAGCCGGCAGTGCGCACGCCCTGGATGTATTGGGCGACTTCGGTGGCGTCTGAATAATGCGTCATGGTGTGTCTCGTCGTGTGGTGAATGAAACGTCCGCAAGCTGCGGCAATGGAGTGCAGTTTAGGGACACTGCCAACACAGTACAAGACCTTCCAACTGAACTGATTGTTTTATTTGGTGAACAATAGATGCATGAGCGAGCAAAAAATAAATGACCTCTGGAGCCATCTGCATTGGCTCAATGTGCTGGCGCAGCAAGGCAGCTACACCGCCGCTGCCGCCCGGCTGGGCGTGAGCAAAGCCGCCATGAGCCAGCACATTGCCGAGCTGGAGCGCACCGCTGGCGTACCCCTTGTCCAGCGCACCACGCGCAGTGTGCGCCTGACCGAGGCGGGGCAGCGCCTGGTAGACGACACGCGCGCCCCATTCGAGCAGATTGCCCAGAGCTTTGCCGAAGTGCGCGACCTGGCCGGTGTGCCACGCGGTCTGCTGCGGGTGACGGCGCCTGTGGCATTTGCACGCCAGCAGCTGGTGCCGCGGCTGGCGGACTTTCTGCGCGACTACCCCGAAGTGCGCCTTGAATTGGAGTTGTCTGACCGATTGAGTTCGCTGGCCACCGAAGGCTTTGATCTCGCAATTCGCCACACCGCGGCGCCGCCCGACACCCATGTGGCCTGGGAGCTGTGCCCCACGCGCACGGTGCTGGTGGCCAGCCGTGCTTACCTGCGCCGCAGGGGCGTACCCATCACACCGCATGACCTGCTCACCCACAGTTGCCTGCATTACCCGCGCACCCAGGACAGACCCGCCTGGACGTTCGAGCCGACCGAGCCCGGTCATGCCACTGAGCGCGTAACGGTGCCTGTGTCCGGGCAGTTATCCGCCAACAACAGTGAAGCGTTGCGGGACGCCGCTTTGTCCAACCTCGGCATTGCGTTGCTGCCGGATTTCAGCGCGCAGGCCAGTTTGCAGACCGGCAAGCTGGTGCAGGTGCTGCCGCAATGGAAACCGGTTGGCGCGTTCGCGGAGCAGTTGTACGCCATTCGCCCTTACTCGGCCCATGTGCCACGCGCCGTCACCGTTTTTGTCGCTTATCTTCGCCACGCGCTGGCCGGTGGTTTTCAAGCGGGAATCCAGTCATGAAGTCCCATTTCTTTCGAACGGCTCTGGTGTTGGGCTTGCTGTCTGCCATTGGCCCCTTTGCCATCGACATGTATTTACCGGCACTGCCATCCATCGGGCAGAGCCTGAACGCGTCTGTCAGTGCCGTTCAGGCCAGTTTGATGGCATTCTTTGTCGCCATGGGTGTTGGACAGATCATCTACGGCCCCGTCTCCGACATGGTGGGCCGCAAGGCACCGCTGGTCTTTGGCCTGTTGCTGTTTGCGGCGGGCAGCGTGGGCTGCGCACTGGCGCCCGACATTCACACCCTGATCATGCTGCGCTTCGTGCAGGGCCTGGGAGCATGCGCGGGCATGGTGGTGCCGCGTGCAGTGGTGCGTGACCTGCACACCGGGAACGATGCAGCGCGCCTCATGTCGCTGCTGATGTTGGTGTTCAGTGTGTCACCTATTCTGGCCCCGCTGATGGGCAGCTTCCTGATCGAGTGGAGCGGCTGGCGCAGCGTGTTTTGGGCCGTAACGGTGGCGGCCGCTTTAGGTCTGGTTTTGCTGGCAACCAGCCTGCCGGAAACCCGGCCTGCGGCGCAACGCGTCCACAGCAGTGTGCGTAGCGCATTGGCGGGCTACGGCGTGCTGCTGCGCGACCGCCATTTCATGGGGCTGGTGCTGATTGGTGCTTTTGGCATCTCCAGCTTTTTTGCCTACCTCGCCAATTCATCGTTCGTTCTGATCGACCACTACGGGCTCACCCCCCGCCAGTACAGCTACGCTTTTGCGGCGAACGCGGCCTCATTCATCGGCATGTCACAACTAACGGGGCGACTGGCGGGCCGCTTTGGCCTGGTGCCCATGGTGAAGGTGGCCGTTGCCGGCTATGCGGCGGTAATGGTGCTGCTGTTGGTGCTGAATCTGTCAGGCATAGACCGACTGGATGTGCTCATAGGCCTGCTGTTTGTCGGATATGGCTTTCTGGGACTGGTGATGCCCACTACAGCGGTGCTGGCGCTGGAAGAACATGGCGCCATTGCAGGCACCGCATCGGCGCTCATGGGTACCTTGCAGTTTGTGACTGGCGCGGCCGTCATGGCGCTGGTAGGCGTGTTTGTGGATGGAAGCGCGCGCCCGATGGTCATCGGCATTGCCAGCTCTGCCGTGATCGCCTTTGTGCTGACGGTCTGGACTTTGGGCAACCCTGTGAACGCGAAGGCGGATGTCCGGTGAGCATTGCCGATCTGCCTGCAGTCGCCCTGCCGGAGGCCCGTCCTTCAGAACACCCAATCACGACGCAATACGGCCTGGACGAAGCGACACGGTCATTGGTGCTGCTGTCGGCAGCGAGCGGCGCTGTGCTGTCGCTTTTTGCTGCCATCATGCGTGGCCTGCTCGGAATGACAAGAGGTTCACCTGTCGCAAGACCAGGCCGGACTGGGTTACGCCACATTTGCCGGGGCCATGGCAATGGTTTTCAAGTGGATGCCAACATCCACTCGTGCGCCGGATCGTTCTTGAATACCCACAAGCGATTGGGTCCCGCCATCACATTCAAGTAGTACAGGTCATAGCCGTGCGGCGCCACCACCGGGTGGTAGCCACGCGGCACCATCACCACGTCGTGGTCCTCAACAGCGCACGCTTCGTCCAGGCTGCGGTCATCGGTATAGACACGCTGAAACGCAAAGCCCTGCGGTGGGTTCAGGCGGTGGTAATAGGTTTCTTCCAGCAGCGTTTCAACAGGTGGCTGCTCCACGTCGTGCTTGTGCGGCGGGTAGCTCGATGAATGACTCGCTGGTGTCAAAACTTCCACCACCAGCAAATGCGCTGCAGTGGGGTCGTCATGCGGCAGGATGTCGCACACATAGCGGGTATTGGTGCCCTTGCCCCGCACGCTGCGGCGCATGCTGGCAGGGTCGATCACGCGCACGGCGCCCGAGGTGCTGCCACCGGGGGCGGTACACAACGCCACCTCGGCATCACGCGCTGCGCGCACGACTACCGTTTTACCCGCAGGCACATACACAGCGGCCGGCGACACGTCTTCAAACACACTGTTGCGCGTGCCCAGGTTGGCATGGGTTTGGCCATCCACCGTTACATTCACCGTGCCGGCCAGCACGACCAGGCAGAGCTCGCGGCTACCCGTTTCGACGGTTTCGATTTCACCCGCGATCAAACGAACCGCGCGGAAACCGACGTGCGTCCAGCCTGCCCGCTCAGGCGTGACATTGACGATTTCGCGCCCGGCTGGAGCAGACTTGGCGAGGAGAGGGCTGACCATAGTGAGTCCTTGTTAACTGAGGCTGTTGACCAGGGTGCGCAAGGTCCCATAACCCTTTTTGGCATAGGCGTAACTGGGTGCCACTGCGGGGTCTTGCTCGGCTTCG
>JBBRYR010000111.1:0-7328 GCA_038237415.1 Burkholderiales bacterium | reverse complement strand
GCAAAGCGTTGCAGCACAAACAACATCAGCAAGCCAAAAACAATCACTTCAAAATTGCCCGTGGCACCCAGCAGTTGCGGCAAGATGTCCTGCAACTTGGACTTGAGCAGGGTAATGAGCGCAGCCCCCAGCACCGCGCCCCACAGGTGGCCCGCACCGCCCACCACCGCCATGAACAGAAATTCAATACCGATGGACAAGCTGAACGGTGAAGGATTCACAAAGCGCTGCAAGTGCGCATAGAACCAGCCCGAAACCGCCGCCAGCAAGGCCGCCAGCACAAACACCTTGACCCGGTAGGTAGCGGTGTCCACGCCCATGGATTCCGCCATGACGCGGCTGGTCTTGAGCGCGCGGATGGCTCGCCCCTCGCGCGAATCCAGCAGGTTGTGCAGAGCCCACAGCGCAAACAGCAGCACTGCCCAGATGGCCAGACCCAACCAGCGCGGCTCGGCCAGCGAAAGCCCCGCGAGGGTGAGTGGCGGCACGCCCGAAATGCCGGTATGGCCACCCAGAAACTCCAGGTTGCCAAACAGGTAATACAGGCTGAGACCCCACGCAATGGTGCCCAGCGGCAAATAGTGACCCGACAACTTGAGCGTGATGCGGCCCAGCGTCCAGGCCACCGCGGCGGTCACCGCCAGGCCCAGCAGCAAGCCCAGCCAGGGCAGCAGCGACGGCGCAAGCCACCCACCCAGCGCCTGCGCCACCACAACCGACGTGCAGACCCACGCCGTAGCGTAGGCACCCAAGCCGACAAAGGCGGCCTGACCAAACGAGGTCATGCCACCCACGCCCGTGAGCAACACCAGCCCTGCGGCCACCATGGCATACAAACCAATATAGTTAAGCAAGGTGATGCTGTACTCGGGCAACCAGCCCCAGACCAGCGCCAACGCGGCCACCCAAAAAACAGTCAGGCGGCGGGGCGTCATTCCTCGTCCTCCACATGGTGGCTGTTGAGTGAGCGCCACAACAACACAGGGATGATCAAGGTAAACACCAGCACCTCTTTAAACGGGCTGGCCCAGAACGAAGCAAACGCTTCCAGCTGCCCCACCAGCAAAGCCCCGGCCAGCGCCAGCGGATAGCTGGCCAGCCCACCCACAATAGCGGCCACGAAGCCCTTCAAGCCAATGAGAAAACCGGTGTCGTAATACATGGTGGTCATGGGCGCAATCAGCAAACCACACACCGCCCCAATCAGGCCGGCCAGTGCAAAACTCACATCGCCCGACAGCTCCGTGGGAATGCCCATCAGCCGCGCGCCGACCCGGTTCATCGCCGTGGCACGCAAGGCCTTGCCCACAATGGAGCGTCCAAAAAACAGAAACAGGGCGAGCACCAGGCTGAACGCAACCCCCACCACCACCAGCGATTGGCCGGTAATCGACAGACCACCCACCTCAAAGCGCAGGTCGGAATAGGGTGTGGTGCGCGAACCCTCGGCGCCAAAGAACAGCAGGCCCAAGCCCACCAGCACACTGTGCAACGCCACGGACACGATGAGCAGCATCAGCACCGTGGCGTCCGCCAGCGGCCGATACGCCAGGCGGTACAGCAGCGGGCCCAGCGGCGTTACCAGCAACAGCGTGGCAGCCGTCTGGCTGAACAAGGACTCCGGGTGCATCAGCACCAGCGCACTGGCGGCGCCCGGCAGCAACACGGTCCACACCAAAGTGGAAGGCCAGTCGACCAGTGCCCCGCGCTTGTAGCGCAGCGCCTCTACGGCCAATGCAATGGCCGACAGCACCAGCACCAGCCACAGGGTAGGCGGCACGCGCCCCGCCTGCAGCGTTGCCATGGACAAGGCAGCAAATGCCACCAGCTCGCCTTGCGGTATGAAGATCACGCGGGTTACGGAGAACACCAGCACCAAAGCCAGCGCCATCATCCCGTAAACCGCGCCATTGACGATACCGTCCTGCGCGAGCAGCATTGCGATCTGCAAATCCATGGTGGGGTCCGTTCAAGTCCGATGAAGACTGTTTAAGGCTGGAATTTCCAGGCGCCGTTCTCGATCTTGACCATCACGCGTGCGCGTTGGTCCAGGCCCAGGTGGTCAGCCGCGCTCATGTTGAAAATGCCGTGCGCACCGGGCATCTCCTTGACCTGCTCCAGTGCATCACGCAAGGCAATGCGAAACTCAACCGTTCCGGGCTTGGCTTTTTTAAGTGCCTGGGGCACCGCAGCGCTCATCAGTGCGCCCGCGTCCCACGCATGGCCGCCAAAGGTTGACACGGTGCCCTTGCCATACGCGGCTTCATAGGCGGCCACATAGGCCAATGCCGATTTCTTGAGCGGATGCCCGGCTGGCAACTGGTCCGCTACCAACACTGGGCCTGCGGGCAAAAAGGTGCCTTCCACATCCTTGCCACCGACGCGCAAAAAGTCGGCATTGGCAACGCCGTGGGTCTGGTAGATCTTGCCGGTGTAACCCCGCTCTTTGAGCGCTTTCTGTGGCAATGCAGCGGGCGTTCCAGAGCCGGCAATCAGTACCGCATCGGGCTTGGCTGCCATGGTCTTGAGCACCTGTCCAGTGACTGCGGTGTCAGCGCGTGCAAAGCGCTCGCTGCCCACAATTTGCAGCTTCTTCAAAGCAGCGGCCTTGGTGAATTCCTGAAACCAGCCTTCGCCGTAGGCATCGGAGAAGCCGATGAAAGCCACCGTCTTGATACCACTGTTGGCCATGTGCTCCGCAATCGCTAGGGACATCATGATGTCGTTTTGCGGGGTCTTGAAAACCCAGCGCTTCTTGGCGTCTTGCGGTTCCACAATGCGCGCAGAGGCGGCCATCGAAATCATCGGCGTCTGCGCCTCGGCCACCACGTCAATCATGGCCAGCGAGTTGGGCGTGATGGTGGAGCCCAGAATCACGTCGACCTTGCTCTCGGTGATCAGCTTGCGGGTGTTGCTGACAGCGGCGGTGGTGTCGGACGCGTCGTCCAGCACGATGTAGTTGATTTTCTGACCACCGATGGTCTTGGGCATCAGTGCAATCGTATTTTTTTCAGGAATACCGAGTGAAGCTGCGGGGCCCGTGGCGGACACGACGACGCCGACATTGATGTCCGCATGAACCAGCGAGCTGGCCACCAGTGCGGCTACCAGCGCGAGGGGTTTAAAAAGTTTCATGGTTTGTCTCCTTTTGTGGTTAATGAAAATCGAAAATAAATACACATCCCGGATGGGTCTTTCTGACCTCTTCTAAGCCCGCTCAATAGCCAGGGCGATGCCCTGACCGACACCGATGCACTTGGTTGCCAGCGCCCGCTTGCCGCCAGTTCTCTCAAGCTGGCGCATGGCCGTCAAGGCCAGGCGCGCGCCAGATGCACCCAGGGGGTGCCCCATGGCGATTGCACCGCCGTTGGCGTTGACATGCGCAGCATCGTCGGCAATGCCGAGCTGGCGCAGCACAGCCAGACCTTGCGCAGCAAAGGCTTCATTGAGTTCAATCACATCGAGATCGGCGACAGACCAACCGAGCCGCTTCAACAACTTCAGTGTGGCAGGTGCGGGGCCGATGCCCATGATGCGCGGGGCCACGCCGGCGACGGCCGAGCCAACCACCCGGGCCCGGGGCGTCAGGCCGTAGCGTTTGACTGCGGCATCTGACGCCAGCAGTAGCGCACACGAACCGTCGTTCACGCCCGACGCATTGCCCGCCGTCACCGAACCCGTCGGAAGCACAATGCCTTTGAGCGCCGCAAGCTGTGCCAGGGTAGTGGAACCACGCGGGTGTTCATCTACGGAGAAGAGGCTGGACTCGCCCTTCCCCTTGGGCACGCTGACCGGTACGATTTCTCCCGTAAAAAAGCCGGCCTCATGCGCCGCCTGCCAACGCTGCTGCGAGCGCAGCGCAAGCTGATCCTGATCGGCACGCGAAATACCAAATTCCGTGGCGACGTTCTCGGCAGTCTCCGGCATCGAGTCAATGCCATAAGCCGCCTTCATTTTGGGATTGACGAAGCGCCAGCCAATGGTGGTGTCTTCTACCTTGACCGAGCGGGAGAACGCGCTGTCCGCCTTGGCCATGACAAATGGTGCGCGGGTCATGCTCTCTACGCCCCCGGCGATCACCAAGTCCGCCTCACCGGCCGCAATGGTGCGGGCCGCCATGGCAACGGCGTCCAGCCCCGAGCCGCACAGCCGGTTCAGTGTGGCACCGGGTACCTCCACAGGCAGCCCGGCCAGCAAGGCCGCCATGCGCGCCACGTTGCGATTGTCTTCGCCGGCCTGGTTGGCGCAGCCGTACAGCACGTCGTCAATGGCCGCCCAATCCACGCTGGGGTTGCGCTCCATCAGCGCGCGAATGGGCACGGCGCCCAGATCATCCGGGCGCATAGGTGCCAGTGCGCCGCCGTAGCGACCGATGGGGGTACGCATGCCATCCACAATCCATGCATTCAGGGGAAATGTCATCTTCAAACTCCAGCCATTGTTGTCAGGGGAATCATTTTTTCGGGCGGCTTGATGGCTCCCAGGCCACCCATGAACAGGTCGGCCACGATGGGAGCCAGTGCGTTGTAATCCAGTTCGCCTTCAGGCTTCATCCAGGTGAACATCCAGTTGATCATGCCGAACAGCAGCATGGTGAGCGGTGTGGTCAGCGCGGCCTGCTTGAGCTCGGGGCGAATGCCCGCTACCGCGCATGCAAAACCCGCCACCACCTCGCGCTCCTTGCCCAGTACGCGCTCGCGGTCTTCGGGCTCCAGAAACTTCACGTCTTCGGTCAGCACGTGGTGAGCATCCTGTGCATCCGCATACTCTTCAACGATGCGGCGAATGAGTTCGCGCATCAACTGCTCGGGCGGCAGGGTCAGGGCGGTGACATCGGCCACCAGCGCCTGCAGACGCGAGACATGGCTGTCGGCAATACTGACCAGCAAACTGTATTTGTCGCGGTAGTAGTGGTAGAGCGTGGCTTTGGAGAGCCCACAGGCCTCGGCCACCTGGTTCATGGACGTAGCGGGGTAGCCACGGCGCGCAAACAGGTGGGCCGCGCGGGCGAGAATCATCTCGCGCTGGTCGTCGTATCCGGGAGCGCGTCCGCGGGCCATCAGCTTGCTCTCATGTGTTTGGGATGGGAGTTAGCGATCATCAAACGACAGTACCACGCGCTCCGTCAGTGGGTGCGCCTGGCAGGTCAGCACAAAGCCAGCCGCCACTTCATTCTTGTCGAGGGCAAAATTGCGCTCCATGCGCACGGCGCCTTCCAGCACTTTGGCCCGGCAGGTTCCACACACGCCAGAGGTGCATGAGAACGGCACCTCCAGTCCCGCTGCCGAGGCGCAGTCCAGAATGCTCGGCTGGTCTTTGCGAAACTCGATTTCGCGGCGCAGGCCATCGCGCACGATGACAATACGCGCCACTTCGGCGTCACCGGGTTTGGCTTCGTGAATCACAGCCCCTACTTCGGTTTTGCTGTCCGCTGGCAACTGCGCGACGCCAAAGCGCTCGATGTGAATGCGTTCCTCGGGCACACCGGCTGCCAGCAGCGCGGCCTCGGCCTCATCGTTCATCTGGAACGGGCCGCAGATGTAGACATGGTCAATGCTGCTGGCCGGCATGAGTGGCCCCAAGAATTCGGCGATCTTTTCGCGGTTCATCACACCACTGTTCAGGGGCGCATCGGTGTGCTCGTCCGAGAAAACATGCTGCAGCACCAGGCGCGACATGTAGCGGTTCTTCAGGTCTTCCAGCTCTTCCTTGAACATGGTGGAGCGCAGCTGGCGGTTGCCGTAAATCAGCGTGAACTGGCTGTGTGGCTCGCGCGCCAACACGGTTTTCATGATCGACAGAATGGGGGTAATGCCACTACCCCCGGCAATGCCCACATGGTGGCGGTGCGCGGCAGGGTCCAGCGGTACAAAAAACCGGCCTTGTGGTGCCATTACCTGAATCGTGTCACCCACCTTGAGGCTTGCGTTGATCCAGTTGGAAAACACCCCACCCTTGACCTTGCGCACGCCCACGCGCAACTCTCCATCGTCCACACCCGCACAGATGGAGTACGAGCGACGCAGGTCCTGTCCGTCAATCTGGGTACGAAGCGTGAGGTACTGGCCCTGTGTGAAGCCAAACACCGTACGCAAATCTGGCGGCACGGCGAACGCGACGATCACGGCCTCGGCGGTATCGGGCTCGACCGAACGAACGGTCAGAGGATGAAAAATAATGCTCATATCAAACTCGCTTAAATGGGCTTGAAATATTCGAACGGCTCCTGGCACGCCAGGCAACGGTACAAAGACTTGCAGGCAGTGGAGCCATAGGCGGACAGCTGCGTGGTATGGGTGCTGGCGCAACGCGGGCAGGCTATGGCTTCCTGCGTCGCCAGCCGCCGGCTGATAAAGCGCATGGGCACGGCATCACCAGCAGCCAGCGTGCAGGGGGGTGCAATGCCGTATTCGCGCAGCTTGCGCCGACCGTCTTCACTGATCCAGTCAGTGGTCCAGGCGGGTGCACGTTGCAGCCGGGCGGTGGCAGGACCCAGCCCCGCGGCTTCAATAGCCTCCAGCACGTTGCGCTCGATCAGCTCGGTGGCCGGGCAACCCGAATAGGTGGGCGTGAGCACAATCTCCAGCGCGCAGTCCAAGGCATCGCCTTGCGGCAACACATCGCGCACAATGCCCAGGTCGCACACCGACAAGGCGGGTACTTCGGGGTCGAGCACATCGGCCAGTACCGCCCAAACCTGCGCGACACGGGCTGCGTGCGGGTCTGGCGCCACAGCGTTCACCAGGTTCCCCCGGGGTAGGCGCGCTGCAGGTATTGCATCTCGGGGAGGATGTGGCCCATATGCTCGCTGTGCACACCGCGCTTGCTGGTGCTGCGAAACGCGGAGTCCTTTGGCACAGCCAAACCCGCCTCATCCAGCAGCACGGCCATTTCAGCCAGCCAGGGTTCGCGCAACTCCGACCAGCGTGGGCCCAGGCCCGACGCAGCGGCTTGCTCATCCACCGCATCGTCCTCCAGCAACTCGGGGGTGTAGCGCCAGAGGCTTTCCAGCGCAGCTTCAACGCGCTGGCGCGATTCAGCCGTGCCATCACCCAGACGCACTACCCAGTCACCCGCATGCTGCTGGTGGTAGCGTGCCTCCTTGACGGCCTTGCCAGCAATGGCCGCCAGCTCGGCGTCCGAAGACTCCGCCAGACGCTGCCACATCAGTTTCAGAAACGTGGCCACCATCGCGTTGCGCATCACCGTAAAGGCGAAGTCACCACGCGGCAACTCGACCAGGGTCACATTCACATAATCGCGCTCTTCGCGCAGGAAGGCCAATTGGTCTTCGTCCAGCAAGGGCGCGCCCTTTTGCGCACCGATTT
>JBBRYR010000110.1:0-7344 GCA_038237415.1 Burkholderiales bacterium | reverse complement strand
GATCTCGCTGACGGTTCGGACGGACATGGGGCTCACGATACCCACCGCCTGGGTGACCGCGCGCAGGCGGTCGTTTTCCATGCCCAGGCGGGCACGTTGCCACACCATCTGCTTGGACGTGGTGTGGTCTTTCACCAATTGTTCGGCGGCGCTGGCACAGGCTTCGTCCGCTTCTCTCAGGGGCAACCAGGCTTCCCTGACCTGGGCGGTGTTGTCCACGCCGCTGCTCAGGTGCTCTGCCAGGAGCGCGTAACACCGCACCGAGCGGTCATCGTTCATGCGGTAGAGCGGGTATTCGCGGTTGAAGCTGACCCAGTCGCGGTTTCTACCCAACTGCAGTAACCATTCGGTGCGCAGCTTGTCTTCTTGGTAGCTGCCGCTGTAGCGGGTAACGAAATCCTGAATCTCCTGGGCACTGGCCCCATCCAGACGGGCGGACAGGTCCCAGTAGGCGCCCCAGGGCTCCAGCACGTGGCCACGAACCTGTGGCAGCAAGGCGGTCAGGCGTTTGCGGTCGCGTTGCTTGTAGGCTTGCGCCATCTCCAGCACCGTATCGTCGGCGCGGGTGTTGTCCCGGACCTGCGCGTATGCTGGAGGAGCGGTGAGCGACATCAGGGCGCTCACAAGGGTGATCGATGTCAGAATGGCTGAAAACTGCATGTGGAGATTATGGACAACTCGCAAGATATGAAAGCGGCGGCCAAAAAGGCCCTTCGCAAGGAACTGCTTGAACAACGCCTGAACATGCCCGACCGGCTACAGCAGGCCGACTTATTGCAGCGGGTTATGCGTATCTGGCTGGTGGGCCGGCCCGACACGGTGATTGGAGCCTACTGGCCAATCAAAGGCGAGTTTGACCCCCTGCCAGCCCTGCACCGGTGGAAGGAAGACGGCGAGTTGCTCGACGAGCCGCAACCGCGCCGCATCGGCCTGCCGGTAGTCAACAAGGAACACAAGACCATGACGTTCCACGCGTGGTACCCAGGCTGCCCGATGGAAGAAGACGCCTACGGCATCCCCAAGCCCAAAGACACGGAAGTCATCGTACCCACGCTGCTGTTTGCCCCCTGCGTGGGCTACGGGCCCGGCGGCTACCGGCTGGGTTATGGCGGGGGGTTTTATGACCGCATGCTGTCCACCCTGGAGCCCCGGCCCTTCACCGTCGGACTGGGTTTTGGTGTGGGTTTTGTACCGGATTTCGAGCCCGAGCCGCATGACATGCCGCTGGATGCCATCCTCAATGATTTTGGAGTGGTGTGGCCGGTGTGACGGTTGCGTGACAGACATTTGACTTTGATCAAGGTCACCGGGTGTTGGGGGTCGTAGCATGGTTTTTTTAGGAGAGCCCTCACCATGCCAGACGCACCAGCCAAGACGCGCAAAGCCCGCAGCACCCCAAAAACCGCCCCTGTGGCCGCACCGATCAAGCGCGCGACCTCCCGTGGCGACATTGCGCCCACCACCCGTGCAAAGGCGCTGGAAAATTTTGTCGCCAAAGAGGCCACCGCAGCCGCACAAGGCAAGGCCGTTGCGGCTGTGCTGGAGCTGGTGCGGCCCGACGCCCCCGGAACTCCGGCTGCGCGGGCCAAGGCGCTGCGTGTCATGTTTGAAGGCGCGTCACCCGACGACGCGCGCGTGCTGCGCGCGGCCTTGAAGGACGGGTCTGCGTCCGATGAAGCCAGTGGCACCGCCAACCCGGACGATGAACTCACCCCCGACTGGCGCGATGGCGGCTACCCCTACCGCAACCTCATGCGGCGCAGCAGCTATGAAAAAGAGAAGTTTCGCCTGCAGGTGGAGTTGCTCAAGCTGCAGGCCTGGGTCAAGGAGACCGGGCAGCGCGTGGTCATTCTCTTTGAGGGCCGCGATGCGGCAGGCAAGGGCGGCGCCATCAAGCGGTTCATGGAGCATTTGAATCCACGCGGTGCACGGGTGGTGGCGCTGGAAAAGCCCAGCGATATTGAACGCGGCCAGTGGTACTTTCAGCGCTATGTGCAGCACTTGCCCACGCGTGGCGAAATTGTGCTGCTGGACCGCAGCTGGTACAACCGCGCCGGTGTGGAGCGGGTCATGGGTTTTTGCACGCCCGAGGAATACGGCGAGTTCATGCGCCAGACGCCCGAGTTTGAGCGCCATCTGGTGCGCAGCGGCGTGCACGTCATCAAGTTCTGGTTCAGCGTGAGCCGCAAGGAACAGCGCCGCCGCTTCAAGGAGCGCGAAAGCCATCCGCTCAAGCAATGGAAGCTCAGTCCCGTGGACTTGGCTTCTCTGGACAAGTGGGACGATTACACCTTGGCCAAAGAAGCCATGTTCTTCGAGACCGATACGGCCGACTCTCCGTGGACCGTCATCAAGAGCGACTGCAAGAAGCGCGCACGCCTGAATGCCATGCGCTACGTGTTGCACAAACTTCCCTATGCAACCAAAGACCTGCAGCACATCGGCAAGCTGGACCCGCTGATCGTGGGTCGCGCCCATGTGGTGTACGAGCGCGGCGAAAAACCCAGCGCGATTCTTTAAGAACAGGAAGGTCTGAGCGCAGTCAGTCCAGGCCGTCGCGGGTGTCGGGGTCCGGCACCTCGCCAATGGTCTGGCGCGTGGCCTGCGCCTGCGCCTGGAGCCATTCACAGAAGGCCTTGATTTCAGGCCGCTGGCTACTGCGCGGCCCCACGATCAGCCAGTAGGCAAGGGGCGACTCCAGCCGCGTGCCGGGCAACACTTCCACCAAGTCACCACTCGCCAGGCTGTCCGCAATCAGGGGCATGCGGGCCAGCGCCACGCCCTGACCGGTCAGCGCGGCCTGGGCAATCTGGTGGGCGTAGTTGAAATACAGCCAACGCTTGGGCTCAAAGCGTTTGAGGCCCTGGGCGTCCAGCCAGCGTTGCCAGGTGAGCCATTCCATGTGCTGGCTGCGGTACGCGTCGCCCGCTTCCACCAGTGCAAATTGCGTCAGATCCTGCGCCCTGTTGAGGCGTGGGCCGCTTTTGAGTAGCCAGGGGCTGGCCACGGGCGTGAGTTGTTCGCCAAACAGGCGCTGCGCCTGTGCGGGCATGTGGGTGGGCACGGCATAGCGCAGGGCCAGATCCACATCCGAGGTTTCCAGATCCACCGAGGTGTCGGTGGCGTCAATGCGAATGTCAATGTCGGGGTGCGCATGCTGAAACGACTCCAGCCGCGGGATGAGCCACATGGAGGCAAATGACGCCCAGGTGCTGATGGACACGCTTTTGCGCCCGGCGCTCTGGCGAATGAGCCGCACCGCACTGTCAATACGCTCCAGCGAGGGTGTGACGGCACGCAGCAACTGGGTGCCCGCGCCGGTGAGTTCCACCGCCCGCGTGTGGCGCAAAAAGAGACTGACGCCAATTTCGCTTTCCAGTGACTGAATCTGTCGGCTTACGGCCGACTGGGTCAGCGACAAGTCCTCTGCAGCAGCGCGAAAGTTCAGGTGCCGTGCCACCGCTTGAAAGGCACGCAAGTGCCCGGCGGCGATGCTGCGGGAGCGAATGGGGGTGGGAGGTTGTTGCATGGCTATTCATTCGATAAACGCATCAATAGCGTAGCGCGTTTTCATTGGACTGCCAAGGGCCGCAGCGCGATCATTCAATGCCAGATTGATGGTTTTATCAATCGTTTGTCTTCACCAGGAGAACACCATGGCTGCTCAACTCGTTCAAAAATCGCAACAATCATCGGCCATGGCCTGCGCGGACGGCGCCTCGGGTTGGTGCCTGGAGAGCGGCCGCGCGTTGACCCTGCAGCCACGGGATGCTGGTGAACTGCGGGTGTCCCAGGGGCGCATCTGGGCCACGCTGGATGGCCCGCACGCGGGGCCTGCCAACCAAGCGGGTGACCTGGTGCTTCAGGCGGGTGAACGGCTGGCGTTGCGGCCCGGGCAACGCGTGGTGATTGAGTCGTGGGACCCGGTCGCCCAGGGGCCCGCCTGCTTGGTCTGGAATACCCGGCCTGCCCGATTGCCGGTGAGCGCCCGCAGCGGTTCCCGCTGGCAGGTGGCGGTGGTGCAGCCCTTGCGGGATCTGCGCTTAGCCCTTCGTGGCCTTCTTGCCCGCTTTGGCTTTGAGGGCCGCGTCCATCGCCAGTCGGGCCCAGGGGGCCATGGCGTGTGGTGAGTCCATGGCGTCTTCCGGCGCGCTGTAGTAATTCATGCCGCGTGAGACTGGCTCGCCATTTTTGGTGGCGGTGTAGGTGAAGCGTTCGCATCCTGCAGCTTCCCACTGCGCTCGGGTGTCATTGCTGGCCTTGAGCCAGAGCTTTTCGCCACCGCCCAGGTCGGCAATGATGGCCAGCGACAGCCCATCGGAGCTGATGCCCCAGCCGCCAAACATGCGCTTGGCAACGCAAGGCCCTGCGCTGGCGAGCAGTTCGCAGCAGTATTTCGCAAAGGGGCTGGTGACCGTGGCCATGGTGGCTCAGCGCGAGGCGGCAAGGGCCCGTGCATCGTTTTCATAACCGCGCAGCGTGTCGATGAGCTTGCTGCGCTGGCGGTTGTTGATGCTGTTGTGCAGGGCTGCAAAGCCGGCGCAGTCTTCGGTGACCAGCCGGTCCCGGTATTGGCGATAGGCGGGGTCCGGCGGGTTCAGGGTGCGATCGAGCAGGGCACGCACTTCGGCTTGGGCCTGTACGGGTGTGGGTGCGCTGACGGTGAGGCCACGCAGGGTTTGCAGCGTGTCTTGCTGGCGGCGCTGGGTTTCGCGGTACTGGGTGGCTGCATCAAAACTGGAGGCGGTGACGAACGCGCTGATCAGACTGCGCTGGCTGGAATCGAGTGACCCGTAAAACGACTCCGCGCGGTCCACCAGTTGTTTGGTGCGGCGCTCGGCGCGCTCGCCCGGTGTGCCATCCATCCACTCTTCGCGCCATTCGCGGTTGCGTTTGTCAAACTGCCGCGCTGCGTGTTCCAGCTGCGCGCCTTGCAGGGTGGGTGCAATGGCTGCCATGGTCGGCAGGAGGCGTTTCAATGGCGCTTCTGCGCGTTCACGCAGGGTCGCATACAGGCCGCATAGCTGCTCGGGCGTGGCTGGTTTCACGGCATCACCCTGCAGTCGGTTGAGTTGCAGTGCCAGCAAGGGGAGTTCTTCTTTTCGGTGCCAGTCCAGGGCAGCCTGCAAATCGGCTTGCAGGCGATCATCCTGCGCCGCGTCGAAATCAAAATAGCGGTCCAGCCACCAGTAGGTGAGATTGGGCGCGTTGTTGTAGCCCAGGCGCACCGCGCTGCAGCCGACCACCGACAGGGCGACGATCAGCACCCCGATAATGGACCCCCATCGGGCCACGCTTCTCAGACCAGGACGCATCAAAAGGGACATGCAAGTGACATCAGCAACAGATACAAAACAGGCCGCGGGCAAGGACGCTGCGGTAGACGTGGTCATTATGGCGGCCGGTAAAGGCACACGCATGAAAAGCCTATTGCCCAAGGTGCTGCATCCGCTGGCCGGTCGCTCGCTGCTGCGCCATGTGCTGGACACTGCGGGGGCTTTGCAGGTCCGCAAGGCAGTCGTCATTACCGGCCATGGTGCTATGGAAGTGGAAGCAGCCTGCGCAATGGATACGGGGGCTGCGGGCCGATTGGACATTAATTTCGTACGGCAGGAGCCGCAACTCGGCACCGGCCACGCCGTGCAGCAAGCGGTGCCTGAGCTGGCCGATGACGGCATCGTGGTCGTGCTCTCGGGCGATGTGCCTTTGACCCGCATCGACACCCTGCGTGCACTGGTGGCGGCCTGTGGCGGAGACAAGCTGGCGCTGCTGACCATCGATTTTTCTGACCCCACCGGCTACGGGCGCATCGTGCGCGCGGGCGGCCCGCAGGGCGCGGTGCGCGCGATTGCCGAACAAAAAGACGCCACACCCGAACAGCTGGCGATCCATGAGGTGTACAGCGGCATCATGGCGGTGCCGGCCCGCTTGCTGAAGCCCTGGCTGGCGCGTCTGGACAACCAGAATGCCCAGGGGGAGTACTACCTGACCGACGTGGTGAAGTTTGCCGTGGCCGATGGCGTGACCGTCGTGGCGCACAAGATCGACGATGCCGTGCAGGTGGCCGGTGTCAACAGCCCCGTGCAGCTGGCCGAACTGGAGCGGGCTTACCAGCGGCGCGTGGCTTTGCAACTGATGGAGCAGGGCGTGCGCCTGGCGGACCCGGCCCGGCTCGACGTGCGGGGCGAACTGCACTGTGCGCAGGACGTAGCCATCGACGTGAACTGTGTGTTTGAAGGCCATGTAAGCCTGGGCGCAGGCGTCAAGGTGGGCGCCAACTGCGTGATTGCCAACGCCATCATTGAAGCCGGCGCGGTGATTCATCCCTTTACCCATATCGATGGCGAAAAACTGGGTGTGACCGTGGGCCCGGGTTCACTGATTGGCCCGTTCGCACGTTTGCGCCCCGGTGCCCGGCTGGGCGCAGAAGTGCACATCGGTAACTTTGTGGAAGTCAAAAACTCCACCTTGGCCGCAGGTGCCAAAGCCAATCACCTGGCCTATCTGGGTGACGCCACCGTGGGTGAGCGGGTGAACTATGGTGCGGGCAGCATTACCGCCAACTACGATGGCGCCAACAAGCACCGCACGGTGATTGAGGCGGACGTGCATATCGGCAGCAACTGCGTACTGGTGGCGCCGGTGACCATTGGTGCCGGTGGCACCGTGGGCGGTGGCTCCACCATCACCAAAGACACGCCGGCTGGCGCCCTGAGCGTGGCGCGCGGCAAGCAGGTGAGCATTGCCAACTGGTCGCGCCCCCAAAAGGCGCCCAAGGCGTGATGCCAGAGCAGTCGTCCATGTCCGATGCATCCGACGCCCGCATTGCCGCACTGGAAGCCGAACTGGCGGCGCAGCGCACAGAGATGCAGGCATTCACGGCCACGGTGTCGCACGACCTGCGTGCGCCACTGCGCCACATCGTGTCCTTCGCCCGGCTGGTGCAGGAGGATGCGGGCCCCCAACTGGGCGCGGAGGTGCAGGGCTTTTTGTCCACCATCACCGACTCGGCACGCCACCTGGGTGTGCTGCTGGACGGGTTGGCGGAGCTGGCACGCATAGGCACGCTGCCCGTGGCGTTGGGGCCCGTGCCCTTGCAAGCGCTGGTGCAGGGCGTGTGTGCGGAGCTGGCAGAGCAACATCCCGGGCGGGCGGTGGATTGGCATATTGCCAGCGATTTGCCGGTGGTGCCGGCCGACTCCACCTTGCTGCGCCAGGCGCTGTTGCATGTGCTGGGCAATGCGCTCAAGTTCACCGCGCCGCGCACGCAAGCGGTGATTGCGGTGACCGCGCAACCGGGCGAATCAGACGGACTGGTTGCGCTGCAGGTGCGCGACAACGGCG
>JBBRYR010000109.1:0-7367 GCA_038237415.1 Burkholderiales bacterium | reverse complement strand
GTCATCTGGACGCTGCTGCTGGCGGTTGGTTTGACCGTGGCATCGGTGGCTTTGCACCGGCGTTTGCTGATTCGCCTCAAGCCCGACGCCGTGCTGCAAACGCGCCACGCGGCGGTCAAGGTGGTGCTGGTTGTGGTGGTTTTCTTTGCGCTGGCCTTTGCCGGCAAGGGCACCATCCGTCAGATGGCCTTGCAGCGACAGCACCTCACGGTCACCACGTCGCAGTTTTTGAACGACATGGTTCCCAATGGCGTCATCGCGCTCAAGTACGCGTGGGACAGCCGTGGCTTCTCGCAAAACCTGCAAAACCCGCTGGCCGGACTCAAGGCCATGGGCTTCGACTCAGCACTGGCTGCAGCCGAGGTGCTGGGCATGCCCCATGGGAGCGAGGCCGAAGTCAAGGCCGCACTCACTGCCCACGCATCCTTGCCGGCCGGCACAACCAAGAAGAATCTGGTGTTCTTTTTGATGGAGTCATTGAGCGCCGAGCCCATGCTCTACCAAAGCCCCCAATTTGACGTGCTGGGTCGTCTGGCACCCACGCTGGCGGATCCGAGCAGGGCGTGCCATTTCAGTAATTTTGATTCGGCCCAGCCCGGCACCCACCCGTCGCTGGAAGCCATTTTGTTTTCGACCCCCATTACGCCGCTGACCTTGGGCGACGTGGGGCGCAAACCGATTCCGTGGTCGATTGCCAAAGTCATCAAGGACGCGGGGTACCAGACCCTGTTCGTTACGTCGGCCCGCTCCGGCTGGCGCGACCTGAACCGCGTGCTCAAGGTGCAGGGCTTTGACGAAGTAGTGGATGCCAACACGCTCAAAGAGGCCTATCCCGAAGCCACATTGGGTATTTGGGGCGTGTGGGACAGCTATGTCTTCAGGTACCTGAAAAAACGCCTTGCCGCACAGCCGGTCGATAGACCCATTTTTGTGTTTGTGCTCACCTCCACCAACCACCCTCCCTACGATCTTCCTGCGGATTACAAGCGTGTGCCGCGCGACATGGCGCTGTGGAAGGGAGAAACGAGTTCCGAGACGCTGATGCTCAACCTCGACTCCTACCACTACGCTGCTGATTTGCTGGGCGAATTTGTCCAGTCCGTGCAGAGCGGCCCGCTCAAGAGCAACACGATTGTGGCCGCCACGGGTGACCACAACGTGCGATCCTTTGGCGTTTACGCCGAAGCCAGTCGACGCTACCTCATGCGCCAAGTGCCTTTTCTGATCTGGGGCGAGGGCCTGCAGTGCGGCCCGCAGCAGGCACTGCCCGCCAGCCACCGCGACATGTTCAATACCTTGCTGCCGCTTGCGGGCGTCAATGGACCTTATATCAACTCGGGACGCAATCTGCTGGAAGCGCCCACAACAGGCGACCCGCTGAGTGCACCGCGCGCCATGTTTTTCACCGGCGAAGCGCGCAACGCGCAGGGTCTGTGGCTGCTGGGCAATAAAAATTCCTTTGGCTGCAGCGCCGCACCGGGGCCGCTTGCCAAACCCGCTTCCGATTGCCAGTTCAATGCACAGGATGACCAGCAAGAGCGCGCCCGCTACGGCCTGCTGGACTGGAATGTCCGCATTTCACTCAAAAAATAAGGTTTCCGATGTCCGCCAAGCTCAGTGATCTTTTTGCCCACAACCGTGCCTGGGCCGCGCAGATGGAGCGCGAGCGTCCCGGGTTTTTTACCAACCTCAAGGCGCAGCAGAAGCCCCGCTACATGTGGATCGGCTGCTCCGACAGCCGCGTGCCCGCCAACCAGATTACCGGGCTGGAGCCCGGCGAGGTGTTTGTGCACCGCAACGTCGCCAATGTGGTGGTGCACTCCGACCTCAACGCCTTGTCCACCATCCAGTTTGCGGTGGAGCGGCTCAAGGTGGCACACATCATGGTGGTGGGGCATTACGGCTGTTCCGGTGTGCAGGCGGCGCTGGAGGGCGCGCGCATTGGCCTGGCCGACAACTGGCTGCGCCATGTGCAGGACGTGCGTGACCGCCACCGTGACATCCTCGATGTGATCCCCGAGCATGGCCGCGCGGACGCGCTGTGCGAGCTCAATGCCATTGAGCAGGTGGTGAACGTGGCGCTCAGCACGGTGATGCGGGACGCATGGGCCCGTGGCCAGGACGTCACGCTGCATGGCTGGGTGTACGGTTTGCAGGATGGTCTGCTGCAAGACCTGCACATGACGGTGTCGGGCACGGATGACCTCGACGCGCTGTACGGCGAAGCCTTGTCCGGCGTGCGGCTGATGCCGCGGCATGTATAAAAATACCCTGTAGCCCCCGTCAGTATTGCGCAAGCAGCTATCAATAAAGTAGCAACCATGTTTCCAACGCGTCTTGATTCTTCTGTTGCCTATGACATCGCCAAGGCGATGATGGATGGCTTTAACCGCCACTACCGCCTGTTTCGTACCGAATCGGGCCGCGCCAAGCACCGGTTTGAAACCGCCGACTGGCATGGCCAGCAGCGTGCGCAGCGTGAGCGCATCGAGTTCTATGACCTGCGCGTCAAGGAATGCTCGCGCCGGCTGGAGCGCGAATTCAAGGCCGGCGAACAGAGCATGGACATCTGGCAACAGATCAAGCTGCACTACATCGGCCTGCTGGTCAACCACCACCAGCCGGAGTTGGCGGAAACGTTCTTCAATTCGGTGACCACCAAGATCCTGCACCGCAGTTATTTTCAGAACGATTTCATCTTTGTGCGCCCGGCCGTCAGCACGGAATACATCGAAAACGACGATTCCGAAAAGCGCCCCACCTACCGGCCGTACTACCCCAGTCGCGCCACCATGCATGCGGTGCTTATGCAGATGATCGGCGACTTTGACCTGCGGGTGCCATTTGACAACCTGGAGCGCGATTGCACCTGGGTGCAGCAGGCGCTGGAGGAACGCCTGGGTAACGCGACGGTGCGTGCCAACTTCCAGATTCAGGTGCTCACGGGCCTGTTTTTTCGCAACAAGGGCTGCTACATCGTCGGCAAGATGATTAACGGCTTCAACGAGTTTCCTTTTGCCCTGCCGGTGCTGCACACCAAAACACCCAAAGACGCCTCCAGCCATTCGCCCAAGCTGCTCATCGACGCGGCCCTGTTTGGCGAAGACGACTTGCTGCTGCTGTTCAGCTTTGCGCGCGCCTACTTCATGGTGGATATGGAGATCCCCTCGGCCTACGTGCAGTATCTGCGCAGCATGATGCCGCGCAAACCGCGCAATGAAATTTACAACGCGCTGGGCTTGGCCAAGCAGGGCAAGACCCTGTTTTATCGCGATTTCCTGCACCACTTGCGCCACTCTAGCGATAAATTTCGTATTGCCCCGGGTATCAAGGGCATGGTCATGCTGGTGTTCGATTTGCCCAGTTTTCCCTATGTTTTCAAGGTTATCAAGGACTATTACCCGCCGCAAAAAGACACCAGTCGAGAACAGATCAAAGGCAAGTATTTGCTGGTGAAACAGCACGACCGCGTGGGCCGCATGGCCGACACGCTGGAGTACAGCGAGGTGGGCTTTCCGCGCGACCGCTTTGACGACGAGCTGATCGCCGAGATTCAAAAATTCGCACCCAGCCAGCTGGAAATCAGCGACCGCGATGGCGACGGCAAGATTGAAGTCATTATCAAGCACGTCTACATCGAGCGGCGCATGATTCCGCTCAATATCTACCTGCAGGAAGCGTTCGATGCGGGCGGTGCCGATGCCAGCAACCAGAGCCCGGAAGCCGTGCGGGCCCGTGAGCAGATCGAGCGTGGCGTGGTGGAGTACGGCAATGCCATCAAGGATCTGGTGGCGGCCAACATTTTCCCCGGCGACATGCTGTGGAAAAACTTCGGCATCACCCGCCATGGCAAGGTGGTGTTTTACGACTACGATGAGATCGAATACATCACCGATTGCAAATTCCGCAAAGTGCCCACGCCGCGCAACGAAGAGGACGAGATGTCCGGCGAGGTCTGGTACAGCGTGGGCCCCAAAGATGTGTTTCCGGAGACCTTTGGCCCCTTCTTGCTGGGTAATCCGGCCGTACGTGAAGTGTTCATGAAGCACCACGCCGATTTGCTGGATGCGGCCTTCTGGCAGGGCCACAAGGACCGGATTTTGCAAGGCCACGTGCATGACGTGTTCCCCTACGACCGCGAGAAACGCTTTCGCCACTCGGCCTGATGGCACGGGGGGCTGGCGGAGTTTTGGCTTACACTCCTGCCTGCCCGGGGTGCGCAATGGTTGCGCTGAGATGGATTCCAAACCCGCGAACTTGATCTGGTTCATACCAGCGTAAGAAGAGCAGTACCGCCAACGGCCCAGCGCCGTCCGGGCGGTACCCCTTTCGGGTTTGCGTGTTGCGGAATGTGTTTTGTCTTCGGGCCGCAACCCGAGGAAAAGCCCCATGAACGCCCCCGACAAGCTAGCCCGATTCATCAGCCTCACCCGCGAACCCCTTCCCTCATCGCGCAAGATCTATGTGCCCGGCAGCGCTGCCGATATTCAGGTGCCGCTGCGTGAAATCATGCAGAGCAATGGCGAGGCCGTCACGGTGTACGACACCTCTGGGCCGTACACCGACCCTGCTGCTGCTATCGACGTACGCCAGGGCCTGCCGCTGGTGCGCCAAAGCTGGGTAGAAAACCGGGGTGACACCGAGCTCTATACCGGTCGTCCGCCGTTTGCGCTGGATGATGGCCTCAAAAATGGTGAAACCGATGACCTGGCCGCTTTGCGCGCCCAGGCTTCGGGTCTGCAACGCCAGCCCCGACGCGCAAAAGGTGGCGTGGGCGGCGGTGCCAACGTCTCGCAAATGCACTACGCACGCAAAGGCATCGTCACGCCCGAGATGGAATATGTGGCCATTCGCGAGAACCAGAACCTGGAGTGGATGGCCCAGTACCTGGGTGACGCAGCACGCGAAAAGCGACTGGCGGGCAACAGCTTTGGCGCCAGCATTCCCCGTGTGATGACGCCCGAGTTTGTGCGTGATGAAGTGGCCCGTGGCCGCGCCATTATTCCAGCCAACATCAACCACACTGAGTTGGAGCCCATGGCCATTGGCCGCAATTTTCTGGTCAAGATCAACGCCAACATTGGTAATTCGGCGGTCACCTCCAGCATTGAGGAAGAGGTGGAAAAACTCGTCTGGTCCATCCGCTGGGGCGCAGATACCGTCATGGATTTGTCCACCGGCCGCAACATCCACACCACGCGCGACTGGATCGTGCGCAACAGCCCGGTGCCCATCGGCACCGTGCCGATTTACCAGGCGCTGGAAAAAGTCGGCGGCGTGGCCGAAGACCTGACCTGGGCAATCTTCCGCGACACGCTGATTGAGCAAGCCGAGCAGGGTGTGGACTACTTCACCGTGCATGCGGGCGTGCGCCTGGCCTTTATCCACCTCACAGCCAACCGCGTGACGGGTATCGTGTCGCGTGGCGGCTCCATCATGGCCAAGTGGTGTATCGCGCACCACAAAGAAAACTTCTTGTACACGCACTTCGACGAGATGACCGAGATCATGAAGGCCTACGACGTCAGCTACTCGCTGGGCGACGGTCTGCGCCCCGGCTCGGGTGCCGACGCCAATGACGAAGCCCAGTTTGCCGAGTTGCGCACCCTGGGCGAGTTGACCAAAAAAGCCTGGCAGCAAGATGTGCAGGTAATGATCGAAGGCCCCGGCCACGTGCCCCTGCACATGGTGCAGGCCAATATGACCGAGCAGCTCAAGCATTGCGACGAAGCGCCGTTCTACACATTGGGGCCATTGACTACCGACATTGCGCCGGGCTACGACCACATCACCAGCGGCATTGGCGCCGCCATGATTGGGTGGTTTGGCACGGCCATGCTGTGCTACGTCACACCCAAAGAGCACCTGGGCCTGCCGGACCGCGACGACGTCAAGGTCGGCATCATTACCTACAAAATTGCTGCCCACGTGGCGGACGTGGCCAAGGGCCATCCGGGAGTGCGGGCACGCGATGACGCGCTGTCCCGGGCGCGCTTTGAGTTCCGCTGGATGGACCAGTTCAACCTGTCGCTGGACCCGGACACGGCGCGCAACTTCCATGACGAAACCCTGCCCAAGGACGCATCCAAAGTGGCGCATTTCTGCTCCATGTGCGGTCCCAAGTTCTGCTCCATGAAGATCACCCAAGAGGTGCGCGAATACGCCAAGAACCTGGGTGTCACCGATGAGCAGGCCTTGAGTGAGGGCATGCAAACCATGTCGGACACCTTCAAGCGCCAGGGTAGCGAGATCTACATCCCCATCAACAAGGCCTGACGGGCAGCAGGCGCTGTCCCGCGACAAGCCAGAACGTGGCGCGCCACGGTAGCGCGTTGATGCCTGTCGATCGAACAAAGGGGTTTTGTATGCATATTGGAATTGCGGGTGCGGGCCTGTTGGGGCGCCTGCTGGCGCTGGAACTCAGTCGTGCAGGTCACCGGGTTGAGGTGTTTGACCCCGCTGCAGGCCCGGGGCCCAGAGCCGAATCCGGGTCGCAAGCCGCTGGCTGGACAGCGGCCGGCATGCTCAGCCCCGTGGCCGAGTTGGAGTGCGCCGATGCACGCGTCTTCGCCTGGGGGCTGCGCTCGTGCGCACTGTGGCCCGCCATCGTGCAAACGCTGGGTGCACCGGTGGCATTGCGTCTGCAAGGCAGCCTGCTGGTCGCCCACCGCAGCGATGCGGGTGCCGCCCAGCGGGTGGTGGGTTTGCTGCAAGTCAAGGCTGGAGCGCCGTACCAGCCCGAGCCGCTGGACCGCGCGCGCCTGGCCGAGCTGGAGCCTTCGGTGAGCGGCCCCAGCCTGAGCTGGTTGCTGCCCTGTGAAGGGCAGATTCACGCCGTGCAAGCGATGCAGGCGCTCGCGGCGCAGGCCACGCGGCAAGGCACGCACTGGCACTGGCAGACCACGGTGGATGCGGTGGATGCGGGCAGTCTGCATGTGCAGTCGTCAAACGATGCCGCCCAATGCGCGCATGCTCCGCACACCCCCGAACGGCGCCGTTTCGACCATGTGTTCGATGTGCGCGGCACGGGCGCGCGCCCGCAGTTGCCGGTGCGCGGGGTGCGTGGCGAAGTCTTCTGGCTGCACGCGCCCGGCGTTCAGCTGACGCGTGCCATTCGCCTGATGCACCCACGCCATTCGGTTTACATCGTGCCGCGTCCGGGTGATCTGGTGGTGGTGGGCGCCAGCGAGATCGAGAGCGAAGACCGTTCGCCGGTCTCGCTGCGCAGCACGCTGGAACTGCTCAGTGCAGCGCACAGCGTGATTCCTGAACTGGCCGAGGCCCGCGTGGTGCACTCAGAGTCCAACCTGCGCCCGACCTTGCCCGATAATTTGCCGATCTTGTCGCAAGAGCCCGGCATCACCCGC
>JBBRYR010000108.1:0-7482 GCA_038237415.1 Burkholderiales bacterium | reverse complement strand
TGTTTGGCCCCAGCACCCTGGGCATGGCCAAGCGGGTAGAGCGCATTGACGATGCCAGTCGCATCCCCGAATACATTGCCCGCGCCTTTGCCACGGCCATGAATGGCCGTCCCGGCCCGGTGGTGCTGGTACTGCCCGAGGACATGCTGGTGCAAACCATGGTGCCCAATCCGGTAACGGGAGCACTGCCGCAGCCCCTGGCCCGCGTGGAGCCGTCGGATGCCTGGAGTGACCCCGGGTCCTTGCGCAGCCTGCGTGAGCTGCTATTAAAAGCAGAGCGCCCGTTGGTGATTGCGGGTGGCGGAGGCTGGACGCCCCAGGCCGCACAAGCCCTGCAGCGCTTTGCCGAAAATTGGCGCTTGCCGGTGGGCAACGCCTTCCGCTTTCAGGACACCTTTGACAACCACCACCCGCAGTACGCAGGCGACGTGGGCATCGGCATCAACCCCGCGTTGGCACGGCGCATCAAGGACAGCGACCTGATCATCGCCATCGGCCCGCGTCTGGGCGAGATGACCACGGGTGGCTACACGCTCTTGCAGGCCCCGCGCAGCGCGCAGACGCTGGTGCACATCCACGCCAGTGCTGAGGAACTGAACCGCGTCTACCAGGCAGATTTGGCCATCCACGCCAGCATGCGTGCCGCCGCCCGATCACTGGAAGTATTGACCGCGCCGGTCAGTGTGCCGTGGGATGCCTGGACCCAGGCGTGCAACGCCGACTATGAAGCCAACCTCGTGCCCAGCGTCATCCAGGACCTGCCTGCCGACAACGAGCGCGGTCTGGTGGACATGCCCTGCGTCATCGCCACGCTGCAAAAGCATTTACCCGCCGATGCCGTGCTGACGAACGGCGCAGGCAACTTTGCCAGCTGGCTGCACCGTTTTTATCGCTACACCGGCCTGGCGAGTGGCCGTAAAACCCAGCTGGCCCCCACCAATGGCGCCATGGGCTACGGCGTGCCGGCAGGCATTGCGGCGGCCATCACGACGCGCAGGACCGTCTTCACCATTGCCGGCGATGGCGACTTTTTGATGAACGGGCAAGAGCTGGCCACCGCCGTGCAGCACGGCGCCAAGACCATCATCCTGCTGCTCAACAATGGCATGTTTGGCACCATCCGCATGCACCAGGAGCGCGAGTACCCCCAGCATGTGGCGGGTACCCGGCTGCAAAACCCGGACTTTGCGGCGTTGGCCCGCGCCTATGGCTACGCGGGCGTCACCATTCGCAAGAGCGCCGACTTCGAAGCCGAACTGCTGGCGGCGCTGGCGCGACCTGAAGGCACAGTGATAGAAGTCATTCTGGAGCCAGAGTTGATCAGCACGCGCGGCACGCTGGCGGCTATCACCCAGGGTGCGCTATCAAAAAAGTAGCTGCCTGCGCATATTCCACGGGGGCTAGAGGCTGATTTGATCAATATATCCGCCAGCGTGTTGGGTCACTTTCGCCCGCGCATCACATTGCAAACCCTGGGGCGCGGCGATGGCCTGCTGGGCTTCAAACCCCATGGCAAGCTGGCTGCGCGGGGCGACAGCGTGACGCTGGTGCAGATCGACTGGACCTACCGTACGGACACTGGCGCGCAGTGGCAAACGCCAGCACCCACGTCCGTGCTGAACAGTCGTCCCTCTACCGTGCAAGAAATTCATGGCACCGGTTTCCCGGTGCTGCGCATGCTGCGTGATCTGGCGGCCGAGGCCGAGGCCATGGACCTGGTGTGGGAGCTGGGGCTGCTGCCCGTGTCCGCAAAATCATTGCAATGGCGCAGCCGCGAAGCAGGCGACTCTGCAGAGCCTCACTGGGGTGCTATGTGGACGCTGGCGCAAGAAGGCTTCTTTGGCGACTTCTGGGCCGAGCAGGTGCCGCGCCTGCAAGCCAAAGGTTGGTCGGTGGTGGTGCGGCCCGGCTTTGCACACGAGAGTGTGCCCGTGCAGCGCTGGAAGCTGCTCGTGCAGCCCGACACGGGCGAGGTGCTGGGTAAAGAGCTGGATGGTCCGCTCGCAGAGCGCGAACGCCCGGTGCAAAAGCTGCACCTGCCCGAGCGCGAAGGCGCTTGGCTGCTGAGCCTGGGCATCGAGATAGACGGCGAAACGCTGGACTTGGCGCCACTCTTGGCTGACCTGCTCAAACGCGACCCACGCTGGCTGAGTGCCAGCAAGATGGCCGCCATTGACGACTTTGAATTGGTGTCGTTGCGTGCCCCGGGCGGACGGCGCATCGACGCGCCCGCTGCGCCGCTTAAAGCCATTGTTGGTGCCATGGTGGACTTGCTGACCGACCCGCTGCGCAGGCACCAGAGCGGCGACCCGCTGCACCTGGGCGCTTGGGAAGCGCGTCGTCTGGAAGCCCTGCGCTACGGCTTGGTGGAAGCGCACCGCGTCGGCCCGCAAGGCAGTTGGCAACTGGAAGGTGATGCGGGGCTAGCCAGTTTGGCCAAGCGCCTGCAGGCCATTGGCACACCGCAACCTGTGGCCGCGCCGACCGGTTTGAACGTCCAGCTACGCGGCTACCAGCTCGAAGGTCTGGCCTGGCTGCAATACCTGCGCGCGCAGGGCCTGGGCGGCATTCTGGCTGATGACATGGGCCTGGGTAAAACCGCGCAGGCGCTGGCCCACGTGCTGCTGGAAAAGCAGAGTGGCCGCATGGACCTGCCCACGCTGGTGGTGGTGCCCACCTCGCTGGTCTTCAACTGGCAGGCCGAGGCGCAGCGCATGGCGCCCGGCTTGCGTGTGCTGACCCTGCAGGGGCCGGACCGCGCGGCGTTGTTCCCGCAGATGGCCGCGCACGACCTCGTGTTGACTACCTACCCGCTGCTGTGGCGCGACATCAATGCGCTGGCAGCGCAGCGCTTCCACCTGCTCATATTGGACGAAGCGCAGATGGTGAAGAACGCCGGTGGCCGCAGTGCCCGCGCGCTGCGCCGCCTGCAGGCGCGCCACCCCCTGTGCATGACCGGCACGCCGCTGGAAAACCACCTGGGCGAGCTGTGGGCGCAGTTCGACTTTTTGATGCCCGGCTTCCTGGGTGATGTGCGCAGCTTCAACGCGCGCTGGCGCAAGCCCATCGAAGAAAACGGCGAAACCCTGCGCGCCCAGCTGTTGGCCCAGCGCGTGCGCCCCTTCATCCTGCGCCGACGCAAGCAAGACGTAGCCAGCGAGCTGCCGCCGCGCACCGAAGTCATTCAGCGGGTGCAGCTGCAGGGGCAGCAGCGCGAGCTGTACGAGGCGGTGCGCACCGCGGCGGACAAACAGGTGCGGCGCGTGCTGCAGCGCCAGAGCTTTAACGGCGCGCAAATCAGCATCCTGGATGCGCTGCTGAAGCTACGCCAGGTCTGTTGCGACCCGCATCTGGTCAAAGGAGTCAAAACACCGGTCACCATGGAACGTGCCAAGCTGGAACTGCTGGGCGAGATGCTGCCCGCGCTGGTGGAAGAGGGGCGGCGTGTGCTGGTGTTCTCGCAGTTCACCGAGTTGCTGGAGCTGGTTGCCGAGCACTTGCACATACTGCAGCTGCCGTTTCTCAGCCTCACGGGCAAGACGCCAACCGGGCAGCGCGGCGCGGTGGTACAGCAGTTTCAGGCGGGTGCAGCGCCGATCTTTCTGGTCAGCCTCAAAGCCGGCGGCGTGGGCCTGAATCTGACGGCTGCTGACACCGTGATCCACATGGACCCGTGGTGGAACCCGGCGGTGGAAGAGCAGGCCACGGCCCGCGCCCACCGCATCGGGCAAAACCAGCCGGTGTTTGTTTACAAGCTGGTGGTGGAGGGCAGTATTGAAGAGCGCATGCTGGAGTTGCAGGCCCGCAAGCTGGCGCTGGCCCAGGGCGTGCTGGGGCATGATGCGGCCGGTGCGTCCAAGTTCAGCGAAGACGACCTGGGTGCGCTGCTGGCGCCGCTGGGTGCTATCAAAAAAGAAGCTGCTTACGCAATGAATACGGGGGCTTAAGGCATATTTTTGTCAAACTCGCCCCTGCCACAATCGAACCAGGCGTGGGCATTGGCATCAGCATACGATACAAATTTTCCACATCTTCCAAAGGAAAAACTATGGCGGGTATGAACCTTATGGGCAAACGGGTGCTCATCACCAACGCAGATGTGTTTATGGGTCCGGTTCTGTGCCAGGTGTTTGCCGAACACGGAGCAACGGTCCCGTCGTTCGCACAGTTTCTCCATAACGATCATTGGCTTGGTAAAAGTGAATCCAATGGTGAGACCGTTCCGCCTGCTGCAACCTTCAACAAATGTGTTGCGAACGAATGGCGCAGCGTGTGAACCGATACCGGCTTGCAGACCTGAGCAAGTGTCACTGCATTTTTGAGCGCCCGTTGCAAGCGTTGTTCATACAGGTGATGGCGCCGCTCAATACCGCTGCGGGGGTATTTGGCTTCCAACGCAAAAGGCATGGCCACTCCTGCACGTTCTGCCGCCCGGTCAGAGCCCACAGCGCTCGGGATCGGGCCAACTGCTCGCGCAACGGTAGTACCAATGTCTGAGGCAGCATGACCACCTGGCGATCAAAGTCCACATCTTTCACCCGCAATCGCAAGCCCTCCATCAAACGCATTCCGGTTCCGTAAAGCAGTTTGGCCAGCAAAGCCATTTCGCCATCCATGCAACCCAAAAGAGACGCAACTTCGCTTTTGGTCAACACGGATGGAATTCGTCTGGGACGAGTCGGACGCTGCACCTCGGTCAGCCAAGGCAGATCAATTGCCAGAAACTGCGTTACCTCTGCAGCACCCATGCTGCGGGGGTGCTGCATTTGCCCGTCGCGTCCATGCCAACGTACGTAGAAGCGGGTCCAGTAGAGGTAAGCTTGCTCGGTTTTCAGACTATAGTGTTTGTAGCGCAGCACCTCGCTCACCTGCTCCAGCAGGCGCTTGGACTGGGGAAGATAGGCGACAGAGTTCATAGAATCAAAACCATGTACAAAAACACAGTATTCACGCCAACAAGCGAGATGTCAAGCGGAGTGGAGAGCCTTTGTCCAGCAGGAGTCAGGCTGGTGCCCCAGCTTATCCGACCAAATAAACTGGTCGGCCAGAATATCCGACGGTCTACATTACGTTAGACCTCATGAATAGAGCCAAGCAACTCGAAGATCTTGCGGATGCGATCGCTGCGCTCATTCCTGTTCTCGCGCGCGACCCAGAGTGTGGCTGGCGCGAACACTTCGAGAGGTCGTTTGCCTGGGTACGGCGTTTGCAGGCGAGTGGTTGCACGCAACCAGATTTGAACGAGCTTTCGGGATCAGTAATGCACGTATATGGAGGCCACGGCAGTTTTAACGACTACGCTCCGCTGCTGAGCGATGGTCACGGCGGTTTCAATTTAATCCCGGGCACCGAACGGTTCAGCGAACTGGCTGGAGCGGTTTACGAAAGTGCCTTGTCATTGAGGGCCATCGGCAATGCGGTCTAACAGGTCGGCCCACACAGACACACAGCAGTAGGTTGCCGCTGCGCGGCAGTTGCTGCGTGCTGGTGGCCTCCAACGTTAGACCGCAAAGGACATCTATGACCAGCGCTACAGAACGCCCCATCGACGCCGAGGAGCGTGAGGAATTCGAGAACTACGCTCGAAGCGGACTTCACGTATTGAGCGCGTCCGATACAAGCGACGCGTCAATTGTCGTTGCGGCCGTAGACGCCTACGTCGCCGCGCAGCAAAAGAGCCAGAGAGGCTTACTTTTAAAGCTGCTTTCTAAAAAGAGCGACAACACTCACGTCGCGCTTGCATTGGGCATAGTCTGGGGCAATCAGATCGTACGAGCCTTTGGTTGGGAATGGACCTGTGTCGTTCGCGATGGCGAAGAAAGATATGCCGTTGTGTCAAGCGATCGCTCTCTGGCCATTTATGCGACCTATTTCGTTAAGGAATGTCTTGACAACCCCAACGCGGATTGCACGATTCTTCTTTCCTTCAACATGCTGCTCAAGAATGCCGTGCCTGCCCATCCGCCAAGAACTTTTTTTAGCGTGATGCCCACCATCTTTCGCATCGTTCCCAAGGGGTAGGCGAATGCGGCCTAACCTGTCGGCCCACTCGGACACACAGCAGCAGGTTGCCGCTGCGCGGCGCTTGCTGCGTGCCGGTGGCCTCCAACGTTAGCCCGCAAGCTCGACGACCATGCGAATTCCAAAGCTGCTGCTGATCCCGTTCGTTGCCATGATGCAGGGAGGAACGATGATTGACGACGTTCTTGCAAACGACAACACGACAAGCGGCCTAAACCAGTACGTTCGGTCGGAGGTTCCCGGTCTTCAATACATCGCCGTAACTGCTGACCGGGTACTCTTCCAGTATGCTGGTGGCTGGGCTGACATCCAAGGTCAGAAGGGGATGACACTCGACACTACGCTAATGGCGTACTCGATGACCAAGACCTTTACCGCTGTCGCGATTCTGCAGTTGGCAGAGCAGAGGAAGCTGAGTCTAGACGATGTGATTGACCGCTATCTCCCGAATGCCGCGTACCACGGTCACGGCATCACGCTGCGTCAGCTTCTCAATCACACGTCCGGCGTTCCAAATCCGATGCCCCTTCGGTGGGTGCATTTGGCAGCAGAGGATTCGAGTTTTAATGAGGCTGAGGCCCTTGCTACGGTGCTGCGCGAGAATCCTGATCTTGCGTTTGAACCGGGCCGCGAGTTTGCGTACTCCAATATTGGTTACTGGCTTCTCGGCAAGGTAGTCGAGCAGGTAACGGGCCAACCGTATCCAGTCTATATCCGAAGGAATATCCTCCAGCCGTTGCGGCTCTCGGCGCAAGAGATGGACTTTGTCATCCCCGACGAGTCCCGTCATGCCAACGGCTATCTTAAGAAATATTCGTTGATGAATTTGGTGAAAGGGCTCGTTATCGACCGCAAGTTCCTGGGCGGCTACGAAGGACACTGGCTGCGGCTGAACAACCATTACCTCAATGGCCCAGCTTTTGGTGGGCTGATTGGTACGGCACGGGGCTTCAGCCGATTCCTGCAAGACCAGTTGCGAACCGAGTCGGTGCTGTTCGGGCCGGAGACCAAACGCCTGTTGGAGACTCGGCAGACAGATGGCGCAGGCCGACCCATCCCCATGACGCCAGGGTGGCACGTTGGCGAAACACACGGCGTAGCCTATTTCTTCAAGGAAGGCGGCGGCGGTGGTTTTCATTGCGAGATGCGTATCTATCCAACAAGGGGCATTGCAACAGTAGTGCTGGCGAACAGCACCGAGTTCAGTTCCAGCGGATTCCTGAACCGCGTTGACCGCACATTCTTGGAGTCCCGGCAATGATGACGATGCGGGCTAACCTTTCGTTCCAGCGGACTGCCTACGGCAGCCGCTGAACTCACACGTTGAGGCTGTAAAAAAACCTCTCCCACTGATAATTTCCGTCAGCCCCTTCGTGGCCAAAAACGTTGTGTTGATAACCCCAACGCACCCCCGCAAACCATGGCCCGCTACAAACCCCAAGACCGCAACAGCATGCTGCT
>JBBRYR010000107.1:0-7781 GCA_038237415.1 Burkholderiales bacterium | reverse complement strand
GGCATGCAGGGCATGCAGGGCATGCAGGGCATGCAGGGCATGCAGGGCATGCAGGGCATGCAAGGTATGGGAGCACAACATCAGGCGATGGCCAAACGCATGGAGATGATGCAGATGATGATGAAAATGATGATGGACCAAATGCCGCCTGAGCCCGCCAAGTAAGGTGGGGTAGCGGCGCCGGCGCTCGCTGGTGAGGATGACCGTCGTGAGAGTCGATCGGCGAGGCCCAAAGCCACACACAAATACGCAAAGATGAACCATCCCATGCGCCCGGAGCAGCCGCAGCAACCGTCGTCCCCGCAGGGCGCCGCAGCCGGTACCGGCACCATCTACACCTGCCCGATGCATCCGGAGATCCGCCAGGACCACCCCGGCAACTGCCCCCTATGCGGCATGACACTGGAACCCGTTGTTCCGACGCTCGATGACGATGAGAATCCCGAGCTGATTTCCTTTACCCGCCGCTTTTGGTGGACGCTGCCACTGACGGTGGTCGTGACGACCCTGGCCATGTTCGGCCACCAGTTCGGCTGGTTTGATATGGCCACGCAGAGCTGGATCGAGTTGACCCTCTCCCTGCCGGTCGTTCTGTGGGCCGGTTGGCCATTCTTCGTGCGCGGCGTGCAGTCGGTGATCCAGCGCAACCCCAACATGTGGACCCTGATCAGCCTGGGAACCGGTGCCGCCTTCATTTACAGCGTGATCGCCACGCTGACACCCGGCGTGTTTCCGGCGTCTTTCATTTCCATGGGACGGGTGGCGGTCTACTTTGAAGCCGCAGTCGTCATCATCTCACTGACCCTGTTCGGTCAGCTGCTCGAACTGAAGGCGCGCTCAAAGACCTCGGCGGCGATCAAGTCGCTGCTCGGTTTGGCGCCCAAGACCGCTCGTCTGGTGAAGCCTGACGGCAGCGAGGAAGACGTGCCGCTCGCCAATGTGCATGAGGGCGACAGCCTGCGCGTGCGCCCCGGCGAGAAGGTGCCGGTTGATGGCGTGGTGTTGGAGGGCAGCAGCGCTCTGGATGAATCGATGTTGACCGGTGAACCGCTGCCGGTCACCAAGCGGGTCGGCGACAAGCTCATCGGCGCCACACTCAATACCAGCGGTGCGCTGCTGATGCGCAGCGAGCACGTGGGCTCGGCGACCGTACTCTCGCAGATTGTCCAGATGGTCGCACAGGCGCAGCGTTCCCGCGCTCCCATGCAGCGCATGGCCGACACGGTTGCCGCCTATTTTGTCTATGGCGTGGTGGGCGTTGCCTTGCTCACTTTCTTCGGCTGGGGGGTGTTCGGACCCCAGCCGAGCTGGGTCTACGGTCTTATCAATGCGGTGACAGTGCTGATCATTGCGTGCCCCTGCGCACTCGGACTGGCTACTCCAATGTCCATCATGGTCGCCACCGGTCGTGGCGCAACACAGGGCGTGCTGTTCCGCGATGCCGCCGCGATCGAGAACCTGTGCAAGGTCGACACGTTAATCGTCGACAAGACCGGCACACTGACTGAAGGCAAGCCCACGTTCGAGCGTGCAGTGGGCGCTGCCGGTTTTAATGAGGACGAGGTTCTTCACCTTGCGGCCAGCCTGGACCAGGGCAGCGAACACCCTTTGGCGGCAGCCATCGTCACGGCAGCCCGTGCACGCAATCTGACCCTGGACAAGGCCGAGCAGTTCGACTCCGCGTCGGGCATTGGCGTGCACGGCGTCGTGGGCGGCAAGGCGCTGGCGCTGGGCAACACCACGTTGATGCAGCAACTCGGGATCGATGTGGCACCGTTGGCAACCCAGGCAGAGGAACTGCGCGGCCAGGGTGCCAGCGTCATGCACCTGGGCGTCGACGGAAAGCTCGCCGGGCTGCTGGCGGTGTCAGACCCTGTCAAGGCCACGACGGCAGAGGCGCTCGCTTCACTGCGCAAATCGGGCTTGCGCATCATCATGGCCACCGGCGACGGCCTGACAACGGCCCAAGCAGTGGGCAAGCGCCTGGGCATTGAGGAGGTTCACGGCGAAGTCAAGCCGGCCGACAAACTGCAACTGGTTGAACGCCTGCAGGCTGAAGGCCGCGTCGTGGCGATGGCCGGTGACGGTATCAACGACGCACCAGCCCTGGCGAAAGCCAACGTCGGCATTGCGATGGGCACCGGCACGGACGTGGCGATGAACAGCGCACAACTCACGCTGGTCAAGGGTGATCTGCGCGGAATCGCGACGGCCCGCGCCTTGTCAGTCGCGACGGTGGCCAACATGAAGCAGAACCTTGCCTTCGCATTCGTCTACAACATGCTCGGCGTACCGCTCGCGGCCGGGGTGTTATTCCCGTTCACCGGCTGGTTGTTGTCGCCCATGATCGGGGCGCTGGCGATGAGCCTGAGTTCGGTTTCTGTCATTACCAATGCGCTGCGCCTGAGGATCAGCGTCCTCAAGCCTGAGTGATCACCGCATTGAAGGAGACAGTGCTGATGCGCTCCCCCACCTGCCCTACCATCTACAAGGGCACGACGTTGTTACTTACTTTCACAGGGAATTGATGTATGAAACGCCTTCTTTGGGTTTTTGCCGGATTGATCACAGTGGGCAGCCTTTCCGGGTGCGCTTCCTATTTCGCCTCCCAAGCACCCATGACACGTGCCGCGCGATCCACCTTTCAGCCATTTATCACTGAATCCGGTGAAGCACGATTCGTCACCGAGAACACGTATTTTTCTTCCGAGTCGTCTGAAAGAAACAGTCCCTATTTCAGCGCATGGCTGCAAGAATGGCTTCTGGAATACGACTACTGCCGCAACGGCTATGACGTTATGTGGACCAAAACAGAGCCTTTTGTCGCGATCCCGACTCTGGGAGGCCATTTGGTGACGATGGCTCGCTGCAAATAGCAGAAGACCGTTGCAGCCGGGTGGTCTGGACTTGGGCATATCCCGGACTGGCGCACTTTGGGGGTCATTCTTGGTGTGACAATAAGCCCATGACACCAGCGCAATATGTTCAGGAAAAGGCCGCCGCCTCGGGCAGCAGCTTCTACTACGCCTTCTTGTTTTTGCCTGCGCCCAAGCGCGCCGCCATCACCGCCTTTTATGCGTTTTGCCGGGAAGTGGACGATGTGGTTGACGACATGGTTGACCCCAGCGTTGCCGCCACCAAACTGGCATGGTGGCAGACTGAAGTCGCCAAAGCCTTCGGCGGCCAGCCCAGCCACCCGGTCATGCAGGCCCTGATGCCACTGGCAACCGACTTCGGCATTGAGCAGCGCCATCTGCAGGCGGTGATTGAAGGCTGCCAGATGGATCTGGAACAAACCCGTTACCTGGATTACCCCGGCCTGCAGCGCTACTGCCACTTGGTGGCCGGTGTGGTGGGCGAGGTCGCGGCGCGTATTTTTGGCCAGACCCAGCCCCAAACCACCGAATACGCGCACAAACTGGGCCAGGCGCTGCAACTCACCAACATCATTCGTGACGTGGGCGAAGACGCGCTGCGCGGGCGCATCTACCTGCCGGTGAACGAACTGCAGCAGTTCGACGTCAAGGCCCATGAAATTTTGAAGCGTACTTATTCAGAGCGCTTTGCTGCGCTGATGCAGTTCCAGGCGCAACGCGCCCATGGCTTGTACGACGAAGCACTGGCGCTGCTGCCCCCTGCAGATCGCCGCGCGCAGAAGCCCGGATTGATGATGGCCAGCATCTACCGCACGCTGCTACGCGAAATAGAGGCCGACAAATTCCAGGTGCTGAACCAGCGCGTGCGCCTGACGCCGCTGCGCAAGATGTGGCTGGCGTGGAAAGTCCAAGCATTGGGAAGCATGTGAAGCTTGCCATCGTGGGTGGTGGCTGGGCCGGCATGGCTGCCGCGATGGCCGGTTGCGAGGCCGGGCATGCCATCACGGTGTTTGAGGCGGCCCGAACATTGGGTGGCCGCGCACGCGCCCTGAGCGCTGCGCTGCCCGATGGCACCGCCATCACGCTGGACAATGGCCAGCACATTCTGATCGGCGCCTACACCGAGACGCTGCGCATGATGCGGCTGGCGGGCATCGACCCCGATACCGCGCTGCTGCGCCGCCCACTCGCCTTGCCCTTTGCCGATGGCACCGGCCTGCAAACGCCCCTTTGGGCCGCCACCTGGCCCGCGCCACTGGATGCGCTGGCAGCCATTGCCACCGCGCGGGGCTGGCTCTGGAGTGACCGGCTGTCGTTGATGCGCGCCTCCATCGCCTGGCAAATGCGGGGCTTCACCTGCTCGCCGGGCCTCTCGGTGGCGCAACTCTGCACCAGCCTGGCGCCCCGCGTATTGCACGAGCTGATTGAGCCCCTGTGCGTCTCGGCCCTCAATACCCCCGCTTCCCAAGCCAGCGCCCAGGTCTTCTTGCGCGTGCTCAAAGACGCGCTTTTCGGCATTCGGGGCGGCTCCCACCTGCTGCTGCCGCGCACCGACCTGACGACCCTGTTCCCGACTGCGGCTGCCCGCTGGATCGTGCAGCGCGGGGCCAACATCCATACCGGCCAGCGGGTGGAGCAGTTGCGCTGGCAGGCACCTCACTGGCTGGTTGACGGGGAACCCTTTGACCGGGTTGTCTGGGCGACTTCATCATCCAACGCGGCTCTAGCCCTTGCAGATACTGCGCAGGCAGCTCCTGATTTCATAGCAAAGAAGCTGGCGAACTGGGCGAAGACTGCCGCTGCCTTGCGCTTTTAATCCATCGCCACCTTTTTTGTCGTGGCTTTGGATCCAAAGCGCAAGGCCCGTTTGCCGCACCCCATGCTGGCGCTGCGCAGCGCACCCGATGCACCGGCGCAGTTTGTCTTTGACCGGGGTCAGCTCGGTGGTCCAGAAGGCTTACTGGCCTTTGTCGTCAGTGCCAGCGACGGTGCGCGCGAGGCCCTGCAGGCCGCCGTCCTCGCCCAAGCTGAGCGGCAACTAGCCGGTTTGGGCTTGCCCACGCTGCAACCGGTTCAAACCGTCGTGGAAAAGCGCGCCACATTTGCCTGCACGCCCAGCCTGGTGCGCCCACCGCAGGCCATTGTCCCCGGCCTGCTGGCGGCCGGTGATTATGTCGACGGGCCCTACCCGGCGACGCTCGAAGGCGCCGTGCGCAGCGGTTGGGCAGCCGGAAACTTGCCCTAAATCAAGAAACCGCCATCCTTCGGTTTCCTTCCAGCGCAGTCCGGCATACGATCTCTTCAAGAGACCCTAGAGCCTGTCAACCGGAGACCTATTCATGGACAACAACGATCTGCTTGCGCTACTGCGCACGATGGTGGAGTGCGGCGCTTCAGACCTGTACCTCACGACCGGCGCCGCACCCAAGGTCAAGATAGATGGCAAGGTCCAGACCCTGCCGCTGCCCGCGCTGCAGAGCGGTCAGGTGCGCAAGCTGGCCTACTCGGCCCTGACACCGCAGGCCATTGCCGACTTCGAACGCACCATGGAATGCAATATGTCGTATGCGCCCGACGGCATTGGCCGCTTTCGCGTCAACATTTACCAGCAGCGCGGCGAGACTGCCCTGGTCGCCCGGCAGGTGAATGCCCAGATACCGGGGTTTGAAAACCTCGGGCTGCCCCCCGCGGTGCGTGAACTGGCGATGCTGCCGCGCGGTTTGATACTCATCGTGGGTGCTGCGGGCTCGGGTAAAACCACCACAATGGCCTCCATGGTGGACTACCGCGCCAAGCACCATGCCGGCCATATTCTCACGGTAGAGGACCCCATCGAGTACCTGTTCAAGCATGACCAATCGACCGTGGACCAGCGCGAGGTGGGGGTAGACACCCTGAGCTTCTCCAGTGCCCTGCGCAACGCCATGCGCCAGTCGCCCGACATGATCGTCATGGGAGAGATCCAGGATCAGGAGACGATGCAACAGGCCATCACCTATGCGGAGACAGGGCATCTGTGCATCTCCACCCTACACGCCGCCAATGCCAGTCAGGCCATCAAGCGGGTCCTGAACTTTTTCCCCGAACCGGCGCACGCGCAACTGCGGATGGATCTGTCCCTCAACCTGCAGGCCATCGTGTCACAGCGCCTGCTGCCCGGCCTCACCGGCCGGCGCGTTCTGGCAACCGAAGTACTGCTGCACTCAGCCCATATCGCAGACCTGATCCAGCGCGGTGCGGTGGATGGCCTGCGGGAGTCGCTGGAGAAAACCAGTGTCATGGGTACCCACAGTTTCGACCAGTCACTGCTGGAGCTTTTCCAGCGGGGTTTGATCGACCAGGAGACCGCTCTGGCCAACGCCGACTCGCGAACCGACTTGGGCTTGCGCATGCGGCTGCACTCGTCGCACGACCCCCACTAGACGCCGTTGATCCAGATCTGTGCCACGTCTACACCGCGCGCCATGCGGGTGAGGGGCTGTAACTGCAGAGGGGTCTGCCAGAAAACCCGCCGGAGACGGGTGCGAAGCTGACATCGCCATTGCGTATGATGACTCCATAAGAGGAGACGCAATTCATGCATATCGCGCTAAAAATAGGGGCGGCCACCGTCATCGCTGCCGCAGTGGCCGCTGGCGGTGCCGGCGCCTGGTTCATACACACCAAGCAACCCGTGCGCAGTGGGTCCATCGTCCTGAAGCAATTGCAGGCGCCGGTCAGCGTGGCGTATGACGAAAGGGGCGTGCCCCACATTCGCGCCGAAAATGAGACTGACCTGTACCGTGCACTGGGCTACGTGCATGCGCAGGACCGGCTGTTCCAGATGGAAATGGTGCGGCGCTTGTCCCGAGGTGAACTCGCAGAAGTGCTGGGGCCCAAGCTGCTGGAGACGGACAAGCTGTTTCGCACATTGGGCATCCGCGCCAAGGCGGATGAGATGGCGGCCAAAATGGATCCGGCCAGCAAGGTGGGGGTTGCACTGCTGTCCTACCTGGACGGAATCAACCAGTTCCAGGCGGGCCATCCGTCCCCGGTGGAATTTGACATTTTGGGTATTCCCAAACGCCCTTTCACACCGCAGGACACGTTTGCCGTATCCGGCTACCTGGCGTACAGCTTTGCAGCCGCCTTCAAGACCGAACCCGTCATGACCTTCATTCGCGACAAGCTGGGGGCCGACTACCTGCGCGCGTTTGACCTGGAGTGGAACCCCGAGGGCGTAGTCGCGCTGGGTGCCAAAGACTGGAAGGGTCTGAACCAGCTGGCCGCACTCAGCCAGGATGCGCTGGAGGCCGCCCGCGTGCCCCAGTTTGAGGGCAGCAACGCCTGGGCCATCTCAGGCAAACGTACTGCCAGTGGCAAGCCCCTGCTGGCGGGCGACCCGCACATTGGCTACTCCGCACCCGCCGTCTGGTATGAGGCGCATCTGAGCTCTCCCGGGTTTGATTTGTACGGCCATCACCAAGCGCTCAACCCGCTGGCATTACTGGGACACAACCAGCAATTCGGCTGGAGCCTGACCATGTTCCAGAACGACGATGTCGACCTGATTGCCGAAAAAGCCAATCCGGACAACCCCAACCAGGTCTGGATTCAGGGGCAATGGGTGGACCTGCAAACCCGCACGGAGACCATCAAGGTGAAAGGTGCAGCTGATGTGCAACTGGCATTGCGTCGCTCGCCTCACGGGCCCATCATCACCGACGCTTTCAAGGATAGCCTGGGTGGCACGCCAATTGCCATGTGGTGGGCGTTTCTGGAAACCGAAAACCCGGTTTTGCAGGCTTTCTACGATCTCAACCGCGCTGACACTCTTGAGAAGGCACGGGCTGCGTCTGAGAAAATCCACGCACCCGGCCTCAACATCGTGTGGGCCAACGCCGGCGGCGACATTGGCTGGTGGGC
>JBBRYR010000106.1:0-8099 GCA_038237415.1 Burkholderiales bacterium | reverse complement strand
GTGGACAAGCTGGCCGAGGCCTTCGGCAAGGAGGCCTTGTGGGCTTTCAAGGCCACGCGTGAGGGTAACACCGTGGTACTGGCCCAGAGAACACCGGTGCGGCCCAGCCGTGCGGTGCTGATGGAGCGGGCCGACACCATCCAGCGGCAGTGGGGTCTGCCTGCGGACAAATGGGTCCGTGTTTTTAAACCGGTCTATCCATGAGCACGCATTCGAAACTGGCGTCCGTCGCCAAAACCCAGCACAACGGCCCGGTGGACTGGCGCAGACTCGTGGAGTGGTTGCAGGCGGACGGCGTTATTTCGGATGAGGAAGCCCTGCGCACCGTGGCGCGCTGCTCGCAGGCCGAGAGCGCGCAGCACCCCTTGGTGCGTCTGGCCAGTGTCTCCATGCGCCGAGCGGCGGATGGCAAGCCGCTGGATGTTGAATCCCTCACGCAATGGCTGGCCGGGCGTGCCGGACTGGATTACCTGCGTATCGATCCCTTGAAGGTCGATGTGGGCAAAGTGGCCGACTCCATGGGAGCCGCCTATGCCGAACGACACAAGATATTGCCGGTCATGGTGACCGCCGTTGAAGTGACGGTCGCGACCTCGGAGCCTTTTATTACCGGGTGGGTGGAAGAAGTGGAACGCCAGTCCCGCCGCAGTGTGCGCCGGGTCGTGGCCAGTCCGCAGGAAATCCACAAATACACCGCCGAGTTTTATGCGCTGGCCAAGTCGGTGCGCGCGGCCAGCAAGGCGGGCACCAACAACGGCGCCAGCTTTGAGCAGCTGGTGGAGTTGGGCAAAACCAACAAACAACTCGATGCCAACGACCAGGGCGTCGTGCAGGTGGTGGACTGGCTGTGGCAGTACGCCTTTGACCAGCGCGCCAGTGACATCCACATGGAGCCCCGGCGTGAGCAGGGCGTGATCCGCTTTCGCATTGATGGCGTGCTGCACCCGGTGTACCAGATGCCCATGGGCGTGCTCAACGCGATGACCGCCCGCATCAAGCTGCTGGGGCGCATGGACATTATTGAAAAACGCCGCCCGCAGGATGGCCGCATCAAGACGCGCAACCCGCGGGGTGACGAGATCGAAATGCGTATCTCCACCCTGCCAACGGCGTTTGGCGAAAAGATGGTGATGCGGATTTTTGACCCGGACAACGCAGTGAAAGATCTCGATGCCCTGGGCTTCTCCAACCACGATGCCGTGCGTTGGGAGGCACTGGTCAAGCGGCCCCACGGCATCATTCTGGTGACGGGTCCTACCGGTTCGGGCAAAACGACCACGCTGTATTCCACGCTCAAACGGGTGGCTACGGAAGAGGTCAACGTCAGCACGGTGGAAGACCCTATCGAAATGATCGAGCCCGCCTTTAATCAGACGCAGGTGCAGCCGCAGCTCGATTTTGGTTTTCCGCAGGGGCTGCGCGCGCTGATGCGACAGGATCCCGACATCATCATGGTGGGAGAAATCCGCGACCTGGAAACGGCCGAGATGGCCGTGCAGGCGGCGCTCACCGGGCATCTGGTTTTCTCCACCCTGCATACCAACGACGCACCATCGGCGGTGACGCGGCTGATGGAGTTGGGTATTCCTCCGTACTTGATCAACGCAACGCTGTTGGGTGTGCTGGCACAGCGGCTGGTGCGAACGCTGTGCAAGCAGTGCCGTGTACGCGATGAAGTGTCGACCCGCGAGGCGCTGGGTGAGTTGATCAAGCCGTGGCAAATCAACGGGGGCTACAAGCCCTACAAACCCGTGGGTTGCGTGGACTGTCGCATGACCGGTTTCATGGGGCGCATGGGCTTGTATGAGTTGTTGGTGGTGTCAGAAGGTTTCAAGACGCGGGTCAGCGCAGATCCCGGTATCGATGCCCTGCGACGCCAGGCGATTGCCGATGGCATGCGTCCATTGCGGCTTGCCGGCGCGTTGCGCGTGGCCGAAGGCATGACGGTCATGGAGGAGGTTCTGACGTCCACGCCGCCCATGAGTTGAATGGTGGGGGGGCCTTGTTTACGTGCAGAATTGGGCACTTTCTTTTGAGGTTCGAGGAGACAAATAATGAATATAAAAAGTCAAAAAGACTTTTTCTCTGGACTCATGTTCATGAGCGTTGGAGTGGCATTTGCTTGGGGTGCCAGCGCCTACGCCATCGGAAGCGGTGCCCGCATGGGCCCCGGTTATTTTCCGTTGGCTTTGGGCGTTTTACTGGCCGTGCTGGGAGGTGTCATCACCTTCAAGGCGCTGGTTGTGGAAACGGTAGATGGCGACAAGATCGGCAAATTTGCGTGGAAGCCGCTGGTATTCATCATTTTGGCCAACCTGGTGTTCGGCGCGATGATTGGTGGCCTGCCCAGTATTCATTTGCCGCCCATGGGGTTGATTGCGGGTATTTATGCACTGACCTTTATTGCCTGCCTGGCCGGGGATGCATTCAAATTCAAAGAGGCCTTCGTGCTGGGCACCATACTGGCTGTCATGAGTTACTTTGCGTTCATCATGCTGCTTAAATTGCAGTTCCCCGTCTGGCCTGCTTTCCTCGCCGCTTAAGGATCGAACACCATGGATTTGTTCAACAATCTTGCTATGGGGTTCGGCGTGGCGTTCACGCTGCAGAACCTCATGTATGCATTCATCGGCTGCTTTCTCGGTACCGTCATCGGCGTGTTGCCCGGTATCGGCCCCCTTGCGACGATCGCCATGCTGTTGCCCGCTACCTACTCGCTGCCACCCGTGGCCGCGCTCATCATGCTGGCGGGCATTTATTACGGCGCGCAATATGGCGGCTCCACCACCGCCATTCTGGTGAATCTGCCGGGGGAGTCGTCTTCGGTTGTGACCGTGATTGATGGCTACCAGATGGCGCGCAATGGCCGGGCGGGTCCGGCACTGGCCGCTGCCGGTTTGGGTTCGTTTTTTGCGGGTTGCGTCGGCACGCTGATTCTGGCTGCTTTTGCCGCACCACTGACCGAGCTGGCATTCAAGTTCGGTCCGGCGGAATATTTTTCCCTGATGATTCTGGGCCTGATTGGCGCCGTGGTGCTGGCGTCCGGCTCGTTGCTCAAAGCCATAGCGATGATCGTCCTGGGATTGCTTCTGGGCATGGTGGGGACCGATGTGAATTCAGGTGTCGCTCGCTTCAGCTTTGATATTCCCGAGCTGACCGATGGCATTGGCTTCATCGTGATCGCCATGGGCGTGTTTGGTTATGGCGAAATCATCAGCAATCTCGGTAAGCACGAAAGCGAGCGCGAGGTCTTCACCGCCAATGTGACCGGCCTGTGGCCGACCAAGGAGGATTTTCGGAACATGATTCCCGCGGTGTTGCGCGGCACTGCACTGGGTTCCGTGTTGGGAATCTTGCCAGGCGGCGGCGCCGTCATGGCCGCATTTGCCGCATACACACTGGAAAAGAAGACCAAGCTGCGCCCGGGTGAGGTTCCCTTTGGCAAGGGCAATATCCGGGGCGTAGCGGCACCGGAATCGGCCAACAATGCGGGAGCGCAGACCTCCTTCATTCCGTTGCTCACGTTGGGTATTCCGCCCAACGCCGTGATGGCGTTGATGGTCGGTGCCATGACCATCCACAACATCCAGCCTGGCCCGCAAGTGATGACCAGCAACCCTGAGTTGTTCTGGGGCCTGATCGCGTCGATGTGGATCGGCAACCTGATGCTGATTATTCTGAACCTTCCCTTGATCGGCATCTGGATCAAGCTGTTGAGCGTGCCTTATCGGTGGTTGTTCCCGTCCATCGTGCTGTTTTGCGCCATCGGCGTGTATTCCACCAACAACACCACCTTTGACATCTGGATGGTGGGCCTCTTTGGCTTCATCGGTTATCTGTTCATCAAGTTGGGAACCGAGCCGGCGCCGCTATTGCTGGGCTTTATTCTCGGACCCATGATGGAAGAGTATTTGCGCCGTGCGCTGCTGTTGTCGCGTGGTGACTGGAGCGTATTCCTGACCCGGCCGCTGTCGGCGGGTCTGCTTGCAGCGGCGGTCTTGTTGCTGGTCGTGGTGTTGATGCCCTCCGTCAAATCCAAGCGCGAGGAAGCCTTCGTCGAGGAGTGAGTGACGGGGGTGGTCATAGGATTTAACAATCCGATTGATTGGATCAATCAACCCAAAGCATGGTGTGAAGCGCCTAAGATGCAGGCTGTTCATTCGCAGAACAGCAACTTCACGAGGAAAAACACCATGTCTTTGATCAACACCGAAATCAAGCCCTTCAAGAACGAAGCCTTTCACAACGGCAAGTTCGTGACCGTCACCAACGAAACCCTCAAGGGCAAGTGGAACGTGTTCATTTTCATGCCTGCAGCCTTCACCTTCAACTGCCCCACCGAAGTGGAAGACGCGGCTGACAACTACGCCGAGTTCCAAAAGGCGGGTGCCGAGGTCTATATCGTGACCACCGACACCCACTTCGCCCACAAGGTGTGGCACGAAACGTCACCTGCCGTTGGCAAAGCCAAGTTCCCGTTGATCGGCGACCCCACTCACTCCCTGACCCGCAGTTTTGACGTGCATATCGACGAGGAAGGTCTGGCACTGCGCGGCACCTTTGTCATCAATCCCGATGGCGTGATCAAAACGATGGAAGTTCATTCCAACGAAATCGCCCGCGATGTCAAGGAAACCCTGCGCAAGCTCAAGGCGGCTCAATACACCGCGGCGCACCCCGGTCAGGTGTGTCCCGCCAAGTGGAACGAAGGCGCCAAGACCATCACGCCTTCACTGGACCTGGTCGGCAAGATCTAAATCCGCCGGTATGCCAGAGGGCGTTGCCGCGCAGGTGACGCCCCCCAGCCGGACAGTGCCGGGGTGCCTTGCACCTCGCCGTCCGGCTTTTTATATGCAAAATCGGCCTCTAGCCCCCGTATATATTGCGCAAGCAGCTATCAAAATAGTAGCAAAACAGGATACCGACATGCTCGACCAAGAACTCAAAACCCAACTTGCAGGCTATTTGGAGCGCGTGTCGCAGCCTTTTGAGATGGTGGCGTCAACCAACGACACGGAGACTTCCCGCGAGATGGTCGACCTGCTGCAAACCATTCAGAGTCTGCGTAGCGACAAGATCACCTTGCGCACCGATGGCCAGGATGCCCGCAAACCGTCCTTCTCTTTGCAGCGTGCTGGCACTGCCACCAGCCTGCGATTTGCCGGCTTGCCGCTGGGCCACGAATTCACTTCCCTGGTGCTGGCCCTCTTGTGGACCGGCGGGCATCCTCCCAAGGTGGAGCAGGACGTGATCGACCAGATCAAGGGTTTGGAGGGTGACTTCAACTTTGAGGTCTATATGAGCCTGACCTGCCACAACTGCCCGGACGTGGTGCAGGCACTGGCGCTTATGGCCATCGTCAACCCCGGAATCAAGACCACGGTGATTGAAGGCGGCGCCTTCCAGCAGGAAGTGACCGAGCGCGAAATCATGGCCGTGCCCATGGTGTTTCTCAACGGCCAGATGTTCAGTTCTGGCCACATGCTGGTGGAAGAGATCGTCGCCAAGCTCGACACCGGCGCTGCGGCCAGGGACGCTGCCAAGCTGTCTGGCAAGCAGCCGTATGACGTGCTGATCGTCGGCGGTGGCCCCGCCGGCGCGGCCGCTGCGGTGTATGCCGCCCGCAAAGGCATTCGCACTGGTGTCGTGGCTGAACGATTCGGCGGACAGACGCTGGATACATTGGCGATCGAGAATTACATCTCGGTGCTGGAAACCGATGGACCGAAATTTGCTGCGGCGCTGGAGCAGCAGGTCAGGCACTACGGGGTGGACATCATGAATCTGCAGCAAGCTGCCAAGTTGGTGCCCGCCATCGAACCCGGAGGTTTGATCGAGGTGCAACTGGCCAATGGGGGCTCGCTGAAAAGCCGCTCGGTGATCTTGTCCACCGGTGCCCGCTGGCGTGAGGCCAATGTGCCGGGTGAAAAACAATACCGCAACCACGGCGTTGCCTATTGCCCGCATTGCGACGGCCCCCTGTTCAAGGGCAAGCGCGTCGCGGTCATCGGTGGCGGCAACTCCGGCGTGGAGGCCGCCATTGATCTGGCCGGTGTGGTCGCCCATGTCACCCTGCTCGAATTTGCGGAAGCCCTGCGCGCGGATGCCGTGCTGGTCAATAAACTGAAGAGCCTTCCCAATGTGGATATTCACACGCAAGCGTTGACGACCGAGTTCACCGGTGACGGAAGCAAGGTCAACGGGCTGACCTACACCGACCGCGCCACGAATGAGAGCCACCACATCGCACTTGAGGGGGTGTTTGTGCAGATCGGTCTGGTTCCCAATGCGGAGTGGCTCAAAGGCACATTGGAGTTGTCGCGCCATGGCGAGATCGTGGTCGACGTGAAAGGCCAGACATCGCTTCCCGGCGTTTTTGCGGCCGGGGACGTCACGACGGTGCCTTTCAAGCAAATCGTGATCGCGGCTGGCGATGGCGCCAAAGCTGCGCTCAGTGCTTTTGACCACCTGATCCGTTCACCGGCACCGGTTGCCGCCTGAGTGACCATTCTTTTGGCCCCCATGGAGGGGCTGCTGGACTTTGTGTTGCGCGACATCCTGACCCGTGTGGGCGGGGTGGATCGCTGCGTGTCGGAGTTCATCCGGGTGACCGACACCCTGTTACCGGAGAAAGCCTTCTTGCGGGTCATCCCTGAACTGGAAAATGGCGGGTTGACCCCATCGGGTACACCCGTACGCGCGCAGTTGCTGGGGTCTGATCCGGTTTGCCTGGCCGAAAATGCGGCCCGTCTGGCATCGATGGGGCCGCACGGCATTGACCTGAATTTCGGCTGCCCGGCCAACGTGGTGAACCGCCATGGAGGTGGTGCCGCGCTGCTGGAAGATCCTGAGTTGTTGACCCGCATTGTGGCAGCGGTGCGCAGGGCCGTGCCGGCCCATATGCCGGTTTCCGCCAAGATGCGTCTGGGTTATCACGACGATGTGCGCGCGGTGGAGTGCGCGCAGGCGATTGAGCTGGGGGGTGCCAGCGAAGTGGTGGTGCATGCCCGCACCAAAGCCGATGCCTACCGCCCTCCTGCGTACTGGGAGCGGGTGAACGATATCCGGCTTGCTGTTTCCATTCCGGTGGTAGCCAATGGCGAGATATGGACCGCACAGGACGCGCGTCGCTGCCGCCAGGCCTCAGGCTGCAACAGCATCATGGTGGGCCGCGGGATGGTCGTGGACCCGGGCCTGGCCTTGGCAATACGTCAAGATGAACGCAGCGATGCGACCCAGGTTGCTGATACGGTGACATGGCAAATGCTGCAACCCTTGCTGGGGGAATTCTGGGTGTTGGTGTGCAGCCGCCTGGAGCGTCGTCAGCAGGCCGGGCGACTCAAACAATGGCTCAATTTCCTGCGGCGCCGCCATGTTCAGGCAGAGCGGGCTTACGTGGAACTCCGCACCCTTCACGACCCCATCCTGGTTACCCAGTGGCTGGTGCGCGAAGGCGTGCTATCGGCTCACAGTCCGGTGGCGCGCAGCAATTCCGGACCTGACATGCGCTGACCGGCATGGTGGCTGGCCAGCAGCGCACACATCTTGGTGTTGACGGGCGTGGGCACTCCATGCTGTGCGGCCAGCCGAACGACGGCACCACAAAGATCATCAATTTCGGTGGTACGCCCCTGCTGAACGTCGTCCCACATGGAAGACCGGGCATTTTCATCCATGCGCAGCATGCGTGCCGCTACGCGCTTAAATAGCCAGTTGGGCAAACGCAGGATGGTGGGCAGGACATGCGGTGGAGCCGTCGCGACCTTGGCTGGATGAATGCCGGCCGCTTTCATTGCTGCCAATGCTTCCAGTTGCATGGCCGCTACGACCCGGCGGTAATCCCGGTTCATCAGTTGCGCGCGCAATGGCATGTCAGACAGTGCGTTAACCGGATTATTGAGGTTCAACAACAGTTTGCCCCATTGAATGGGACGCATGTCGTCCGGCAGTTCAACCGGCAAACCGGCTGCGATGAGTGCAGGCCGAATCTGCTCAGTCGTCGGGTTGCGTCCCAATTGCAGCGGGCCCGTGGTGCCACGGTGCACATGGTTGGGTTTCAGCATCACAACATTGAACGGCACCATGCCCGCAACGGCATT
>JBBRYR010000105.1:0-8361 GCA_038237415.1 Burkholderiales bacterium | reverse complement strand
TCATCCAACGTGGCCAATGCGTTGAGGTACGTTTTTGTAAATTGTCACGTATTGAAGCCGGTACAGGGGTGTTGTAGATCCGGCGCGACTGCTGGAGTACGTCCACAACAGGCTGTGTCAGACCCAAATAATTCGCACGGTTTAGCAAAGCATCCCAAAACTGGTTGTCTGCACCAAAATCGGTGAGGAGCGCGTGAAGGTCCAAGAGATCCCGCAGTCCTTTATGGAACTCCCCAAAAAACAAATGGCATGCCGAGTGGATGACCATGTCCTCCCGCGACAATACCTTAAAGAACGACCATTCCCCAGCCAATGGCTTGGCTGCCGTGAAGAAATCATTGGGGTTTGGACGTATGCCAGAGGTTGGCGGAAGAATGGTGTGGTGAACATCCAGCGCAGTGGATCTATTCTTGTGCTCTAACGGAGGAATCTCATGCATCCAGTCCCGATAGTACCGTTCGTCGTACGCATTGGTGTGTGTTGCAAACCAGCCTGCCCATGTCAGGCGCTCTTCGACCGCTGGCAACGCCGACTTGGGTACCAATATGTCGATGTCGTTGAAAATTCTACCGATTGACGCTCGATTATTCTGAGCGCAGTAGGCTGCACCCTTCAGCAATATGACGGGGATGCCCAGTGGCTGAAGGATCTCTTGCAATCCACGGAGTTCGTGACGTACTGCTACTGCATGTTTTTCGGAGATCGTCCACGCGGCGTCAAGATGACGCCGCGCTCCGTCGGGCGCAAATTCCAGGTTGCCTGTGGAACTGAGGACGCGATGCAGCTGCCCCATGAGTTCTGCCGCGCGACTTTGCCACACAAGGCGCTCCCAGTTGCGTGTATCCAATTCAGCCGCCAAATCAGGCATGGACAGAACCGAGGCCAGCAAATGGGGATTCGCGTCAACTGCAGTCATTCAGTTTCCCGCCACAGGCGTTCAATTTCCGGAATGACCTGGTCGAAGGACGAATATGCAATACGGCACACGTGGACTTGGTCAATGAGACGGCCAATCGCATCAAAGCCATCACCAGCCAACACTGAAAAGTTAAAAGTATGCCGTGCAATTTCAAGGAAGGCATGGGCAGATCCGACCTTTTCGCTGACCAGCAGAGTGCCCTTGGAATATTTGGGGAACACCACCAAGGCAGGCTTGGCGGACAAAGCCATCAAGCCCACGCTGGCGGCAGGCGGTTTCATGTGGGCAATGGCCCCCTTAGCGGTGTCGTGGCAAACCGGACTCAATTCGACATCAGCGCCAAGTGCCCCGACAACGCCTATAGATGCATTCTTTAGACTGATCGGCCTTGCGATGGGCAACACTTGCCCACTTACGAGATCAACCAGCGCCAACTCATCGGACAGAAGGCGCCAGCCCCGATGTACCAATGCTGCGCACAGCGTGCTCTTTCCTGACCCAGGGTCCGCTGCCAAAATCAGAGCCCGACCATTCTTCTCTACGACGGCTGCGTGAATAACGAGGTAGCTGTGGGCATGAGACGAAATCACCCAATTCAAGCCCCATTCCAGCATGGGAAACGCTTGGCCGATAGGCAAAGGCTTAAAAGGGATTCGCCCGTCACAACTGAAGCTTATCTGTGGTCGAACGAACTTGCGCAAGTGGTTCGGCGCTTTGAGTTGCACCTCAAAATCAACATAGGCCGATTCATCTGCTATCGGGAAGTCAGCATAGATCTTGTGCAACACGCAAGCCAAGGGTTCCAGTTCGGAGTGGATGCTGACGTTGAATGGTCCGCAAGGGATGCGCAAACCCTGAAACGCCAAGCGTGCTCGCACCTCTGCCAAAGAGAGTTGGTGAATTTTCAATTGCCAGGGTCAAGGATTTTTAGTGATAGCAACTCTTCGACGAATTGAACCGGGAACGAAGAAATTGCGGCCTCACAGTCAAATGGTTCCAGCGTACCCGCTTCTGATTTCAGAGAAGCCGCCAGAGGTGATGAAGCATGAAAAAATGCGGCAAAGTGCTTTGCCAGAATATGGGTCTCACAGGTTGCGGGTACGTAAACGACGATTCCGTCGTCATATTCGCGCCATTTGACCCCGCTGCATATCTGCATTACGCAAGGATCACCCGTTGGTTCCGTTACACCAGACTCCAGCTTTGTACACATCAACCTGGGCTACAAAACCAACGAGGGTTCCATTGTCAAATGCGTTTTGAAACGCAGTCTTCACGGCTGCCGGAGTTTGCATGCCAATGACAGGGTAGCGGGCGCCGTAGTACGCCGCATTGAGCAACGCGGCAATTGCATGCATTGCTGTACTTGCAGGGGCTGCTCGTGTGTATGTTGGGTTAGCGCTTGGTCCACAATTTTGAAAAGTCGTATTCGCACTGGAGAGAAAATTACGCCCAAAATAGGCGTTGAATACAAGTGTAAAAGGATAGGCCAGTAAAGAGGGAGCGGACCCTCGAAGCGCTACGCCATTCTGGTTCCACCAGAAGCCAGGACTGCATCCGCAAGGATTAGCCGTTCCAGCCTTCGAAAGGTTGCCCGACGCCAATTCAGAACCAGTACAAGAACCCCAACCCGCGACAGCTGATTTGCTGGACAAAGACATTAACACCGCGCTACCGGTGACACCCAACGTGCCAAGCCTGCGACGGCGCTGGTCGACACCGACGTCTTGAGGCAAATCATTATTCTCTGCGGCATCGCCTACAGGGTTCTCATTCATATCCATTCTCCCAAAATCCGATAACGAAATCGGCTCGCACAGTTTATCGTACCGCCAAAGCCCTAACAAGCAATTTTTGCGCCACAAAACCGGCTGCCACATAACCCGTTGATTGGAAAGGCCTGCCCATCAGCCCCCTCCTTTAGACAGGGCGAAATGAAGCGGAGCTGTCAATTTTTCCGACACGCTTCTTCATAGTGTCTTGAGCAACGCAGCTACCTCCGCCTGCCCGTCAAACTTGTCTCCCCGCTTGGAAAGTTCATCCAGTGTTGACTTGGCGCCAGTCTTATCTCCGGCCTTGATCTGGATCTTTGCAAGGTTGAGTTTAAACAGCAGGGTTTCTGGCTGCAACGCAACAGCTTTCTTCTGCAACTCGGTTGCCTTTGCGTGCTCATTCTTGTCCGACAACAGCATTGCCAGGGTGTCCATGAACGCGGGCTGATTGGGCGCAATGGCAATCGCTTTTTGCGCGTAAGCAATTGCCCCCTCCTTGTTCAGTCTGGCAGTTACCCACGCCAAATTATTGTAGGCGACTGCATTTCTCTCCTGCAATTTGATCACTGCCAAATAATTGCGCTCGGCCTGCCCGTAGTCTTTGCGGGCCATTGCCGCATCAGCCAGATACAGCAAAAACGCAACGTCTTTAGGGTGATCTTTTTGCCATGTGGATGCAAACTTCTCTGCGTCGGCGTTCTTTCCAGAAGCAACATTCACCCCGTGATATTTCAGAGCCAATTCCGCAGACGGCGCTTGCTTGAGTCCGTTGCGGTAGGCCGCAAGGGCGTTATCCCAATTTTTCTGAGCGACATAGACATCCCCCTCCAACACATAACCTATGGGCTCATTGGGACTCTGCTTTTGCATGGTACGCGCCGTACTCAACGCACTCGGGAACCGCTTGCCGTCAACGTCCAGCATGATGGAGCCCCGCTGCGCCTGCTGAAGGTCTGGCTTGAGCTCAAGGGCTTTACGCAGGTCCTGCGCCGAGGCCGCCTTGTCATTGGCGGCCAAATGTGCCTCAGCCAATCGCAGGTAAGGCTGCGGCGACAAAGGCTGTAAAGCCGCCACTTTGTTGAACGTCGTGATGGCCTGATTAAACTCCCCCGAAGCCTGCTGGGCGAGGCCCAGTGCATCCAATAGCTCAGGGTTGTCCGGTATTGCGGCAGCCCCATCTTGGGCAGACGCCAGCGCCTGCTTGAAATCCTTGTTGCGCAAGTGGAAATCAACCAGCAACAAGCGCGGAGCAGCCTCAGTAGGGTTGGCGGTGACCGCATTTCCGATCAGTTTGGCAACCTCTTCTTTAGCAGCTCCTGACCGGGCGCTCAGTTCTGCCAATGCCAGCAGTGCTTGCGCATTTTTCGGGTCTTTTCCCAGCACCGACTCAAACCGCTTCTTCGCGTCTTCAGGCTTTTTTTCCTCCACGTCCATCGCAGCCAGGCTTGCAACAGCGGGGAAGTAGGTCGGGTCAATGACCAGCGCCCTCTCAAAGCTCTTCCGCGCCAGAGACATCTCCTTTTTGGCAAGGTAAGTGCGCCCTTGCAAGATGGCCGCCACGGGCTTATCGGGCTGCTTCCGCTCAAGGGCTTCGATGGCCTTTAACGCCTTGTCAAACTCCTGGCGCCGCAGGTGCGCACTTATCAAGGCCATATCCGCAGTGGTGCCTTTGTCCGAAGCAGCAATATTTTCCAGTTCACCAAACGCTGACTCCACTTGCCCGCCCATTAGCTGGGTCACTGCAAGGGCGGTCCGCTTTCTTGCGTTCTGGGGATCCTGCTTGCTGGCCTTGGCAAAGTAGTCCTCTGCCTTTTTGACATCCCCGGCTTGAAGATACACCTCACCAGCCAAGGATAGCAATGCAGGGTCCACGGCCTCCTTATTGAGACCTGGCGCCAGTGTTGCCAGCGCCTTGGTGGTGTTACCGGACCGAAGGTAAGCCGTTGCCAGCAATCGGCGTGCCAACGGCAAGTCGGGTGTCAGTTGTAATGCCTTGCTCAAGTAGCTCTCGGCTTGCAAAACGGAATCCAACTGAAGCTCAACTGCTCCAGCAAGCTGCAATGCCAGTATGTTGTTGGGGGCACCTTTGAGAACTTGCTGCAAATTACCTCTGGCCAGCTTGAAATCCTTTCGCTGAAACGCCAGTTGGGCCTCCATGTACTTGGTCTGGGGGTTGCTGGGCGCAAACGCCTTCATCTTTGCGATTTGCTTCTCCGCATCATCCAGCTTTCCTTGCTGAAACAAAATGCTAGTAGCCGCAGAATGCGCGGCCATAAAGTCGGGCCGCGCGTCCACGCTTTGGCGATAGACCGTCAACGCCTCATCGGGCTGGTTTTTTGCGTACAGCAACAAGTCGCCCTTGAGTTTCAATGCCTCATAGTTCTTGGGGGATTTGGCAATCAAGCCATCCACCAATGCCAACGCACCATCAAAATCGCGCTGACCGGCTTTTTGACGTGCCTGCAGCAGCAGAGCGGGAGCATAGGTGGCGTCAGTCTTTAGTGCAGCACTGAGAGCGGCCTGCGATAAATCGGCAAGCCCTTGCGCCGCAAACGACTCAGCGAGCGTTGTTTGCAGGCTGACCATCTCGGGCGTCTGACTCAACACTACTTGGCCAAACTCATCCGTCACTTTCTTGGCTTGGCCCTGGGCCAGCATAGCTTTAGCCAAGTAAGGGGCCACCTGAGCTTGTGGCACTTTCAAGGCCAATGCCTTGCGCAATTCGGTTTCAGCACCCACCGGATCCCCGCCGTCCAGCAATGCCACGCCAAGCAGGTACCGCGCCTCCGGAAGGTCTGGATTGCTCTGCAGCGCATTCTTGATCTGGATAACAGCAGCTTTGCTGTCGTTTTTTGCCATATAGTTTTTTGCAGAGATAAGCATCGCATCCGGCTTTTCACCACAGGCGACCAGCATCAGTGCCATCAGCAACGCAGGGAGCTGATAGCGAGAAAAGGATTTCTTGGAGTTCATTTTTACCCTCAGTTACAAACACGCATCCAGCAACTTATTTCAAACCCAGCCGATGCATTAAATCGTAAAGCGTGGGGCGGCTAACGCCCAACAACTCCGACGCTTTCACCATGTTTCCATTCACCCGGCCGAGTGCCGAAATAATGGCGCCTCGCTCCGCGTTGTCACGAATCGTACGCAGGTCCAGCGAGTTATCGGCCGCATCCTCAACAACGCTTTTCAAGCCCAAATCGTCACTGGTAATCTGCTTGCCATCGGCCATGATGATGGCACGCTTGATGCAATTCTCCAGCTCCCGAATATTGCCAGGCCAGCGGTGTAGCTCGACCGCCCTGACCGCGTCTTCGCTCAAAGTCATGGCCGGGCGATTCTGTTCCTGGGCAAATTTTTTGACAAACGCATGTGCCAGCATGGCCGCGTCTCCGATGCGCGAGCGCAGTGGCGGAATATTGATCACAATTTCGGCCAACCGGTAATACAAATCCTCGCGGAAGCGCCCTTCTTTGCTCAGAGCATTGAGGTCTTGGTGGGTTGCACACACGATACGAACATCCACCGGTATTTCCTGTCGCCCGCCCAGCCGTTCAATCGTTCTTTCCTGTAAAAATCGCAGCAACTTGGCCTGCAGCGGAAACGGCAGGTCTCCAATCTCGTCCAGCATCAAAGTGCCACCGTGCGCGGTTTCAATTTTGCCCATGGTCTGCTTTGAGGCCCCCGTGAAAGCCCCTTTCTCAAACCCGAACAACTCGCTCTCCAGCAAATTCTCAGGAATAGCCGCACAGTTGATAGCGACAAACTTTCCATTGCGGCGAGGTGATGCGCCATGCAACCCACGGGCCAACACCTCCTTGCCAGTACCGCTTTCACCCAGCAACATCACGGTGGCGTTCGAACTGGCTACCTTTTCGATGGTGCGGCTAATGCGCATCATCTCCGGATCACGCGTGATCAATCCAAACAATGCGTCGGGCTGATGCATTTCGCGTAAGCGGCGATTCTCACTCTGGAGCTCGAACAGCCGAAAGGCACGCTCAACCGTCAGATTGAGCAACTCCGGCTCAAACGGCTTGGCAAAAAAATCATACGCGCCCATGGCTACCGCCCGAAGCGCGTTGGCCTGGTCGTTTTGACCCGTCAAGACAATCACTTTGATATCAGGGTCCACCGCCATGATCTGCTCCAGCAGCTTGAACCCCTCTGACACCGAGTCGGCGTCCGGCGGCAGCCCCAGATCCATGGTCACCACTGCGGGCGTGCTTTTGCGCAATTGCACCAGCGCACTCTCCCGGTCATGGGCCGTCACCGAATCAAAACGGTCGAGCGACCATTTGATTTGCTTTTGCAGCGCCAGATCGTCTTCGACGATCAACAACGAACGAGATTTTTCGGATGTCATGAAACTTCTCAAATGTGAATGCCTGATTACCTCTGCGCGTCAAACACCGGCAATAGTAAAGTGACCGTGGTTCCAGCACCCACCGCGCTTGCCACATCAATCTTGCCACCTAATTCCTGAACGTATTGGAAACTTTCGTATGCACCAATGCCCATTCCCGACTGCTTGGTGGTTTGAAACGGCTTGAAAAGACGATCACGCAGGAATTCTGGCGACATGCCCTGACCCGTGTCGCCCACCATCACTCGGGCCTGGCCACCCACGCGGTCAAGGGTAAGCCAGACACGCCCCGACGGGTCTGTTGCATCAAATGCGTTTTGTACAACGTGACCGATGATGCGCTCCAGCCGCTCTTCGTGACCGCGCGCCAGCACCCCGTCGCCCATTTGGACCTCAAGCACCCGACCGCGTCCCAGAGCCACGGCTTCGATGCGGCCCACAATACTGCCCAGATTGACGCCAAAAGCAGCCCCGGGCGGAGTGGCCCCCTCGCGTAACTGCAACATGAGTTGGCGCATTCGTTCCAGAGAGTTCTCAACGGTAATCAGCATGTCCTGCTGAAACTCCGGGTTATCCCCCAGACGCTTGGCATTTTTCATCATCAGAGACAGCTGGGTCACGATGTTTTTCAAATCATGCACCACAAAGGCCGACATGCGATTGAACGCATCGAACTTGCGAACCTCCAGCAGTGCCTCGGTCGCCTGCATTTGCGCCAGAAAGCTCGCAGCTTGCTGGCCGGCAGTTTTCAGCAGATCATTGACTTCCCAATTCACCTCTACGCGCGTGCGCGCACTGGCCAACACCACAAAGCCAATCAACTCCGACCCTACCAGCAAAGGCACTACCAACCACGCCTGCGCAAGGTCCTGCAGCCACAGGGGCAGCTGCATCTGACCATACCGGCGCGAAAAAGACCGGTACTCCTCCAGGTTGACGACCCACCCGCTGGTTGCCATGAATTCACACAGCGGGGAATCTGCCTTTTCCCGATCTGCGGTCTGGGCCATGTTCCAGCAGGCCGTCTGACTGAAATCAGCCTCGCCTTTGGATCGCATCCACAGGCTTCCGCCGGGGCTCTCCAGCATCTCCGCCAAACCACGAACGACCTGCTGGCCCATTTCCTGAGGCGTGTTGCGACTTGACAATGTCTTGGTGAACTTGAGCCACTCGTCGCGGTAGTCGTAGCGGTATCGAAAGAAATGTTTCCCCAGGAATACCCGCAAACTCGCGCGCATGGAACCCGACATGGCCAGCACCGTCAGCAGAATCAGGGTAAAAAAGACAAACCCCACTTGCAG
>JBBRYR010000104.1:0-8693 GCA_038237415.1 Burkholderiales bacterium | reverse complement strand
GTAGGCGGACTCCTTGAGCAGCGGGGGTGTCACCTCGAACACATCCCGCATTACCGCAGCAATGAATGGAATGATCATGATGGCCAGAATAATGCCAGCGGACAAAATACCGATACCGACGGGTGGACCGGACACAAACGCACCCAGATAAGGCACTCCCGCGAAGGCAGCTTGCAAAGGCTGCTGCACATAAGTTGCCAGCACGGGTCCAAAGACCAGCAAGCCCCACATGCCGTAAACGATAGAAGGAACGGCAGCCAGCAGCTCAATGGCCGTGCCCAGCGGCCGCTTGAGCCACGCCGGCGACAACTCGGTCAAAAACAGGGCGATGCCGAAACTCACCGGCACCGCGATCAGGAGCGCAATGAAGGACGTTGCCAGCGTTCCATAGATCATGACCAGGCCGCCAAACTCTTCCTTGACCGGGTCCCATGTAGTACTAGTCAGGAAGCTGAACCCGTACTTGTCAATCGCGGGCCATGCGCTGATGGTCAGCGACCCCAGAATGGCGACCAGCATTCCCAGGGTAATGAGCGCCGCACCCTTGGCCAGCAAGCCAAATATGACGTCAGCCAGAGGGCCCGACCGGGCCTTTTTAACAGGTGGTGGTTGGATCATTGCGCGGGTCGGCTGTTTTGCAGATTGGCTGGACGGCAAATCGCCGTGCACAAGTGTAGATGACATGGTTACTCTCCCGCCCGGGGCCATTCTGTAAAAAAAGCGATTTACTTGAACGCGACTGGCTTGCCAGCGGTGTCCTTGATCTCGCCCCACGACTTCTCGATCGCAGCAATCACTGGCTTGGGCATGGGCACATAGTCCAGATCCGCAGCAATCTTGTCGCCGTTCTTGTAAGCCCAGCTGAAGAACTTGAGCACTTCAGTCGCGTTGGCTGGTTTGTCCTGCTTGGTGTGCATCAGAATGAATGTCGCACCAGAGATAGGCCATGCATCTTTACCGGGCTGATTCGTCAGGATCTGGTAGAACGACTTGGTCCAATCAGCACCCGCAGCAGCGGCCTTGAACGTATCGTCTTCCGGCTTGACGAAGTTGCCAGCCGAGTTTTGCACCATGGCGTAGGTCATCTTGTTCTGCTTGACATACGAGTACTCCACGTAACCCATGGAGTTGGGCAGGCGCGCCACAAATGCCGCCACGCCTTCATTACCCTTGCCGCCCGCACCCACTGGCCAGTTCACAGCAGTGCCCTCACCCACTTTGGACTTCCACTCAGGGCTCACCTTGCTCAGGTAGTTGGTGAAAATGAAGGTCGTGCCGGAACCATCGGCCCGGCGGACCTGGGCAATTGCTGCATCAGGCAAAGGCAATGTGGGGTTCAGGGCCTTGATGGCGGGGTCGTTCCAACGGGCAATTTTGCCCAGGAAGATGTCGCCCAGCACGGGGCCTGTCAGCTTCAGTTGACCAGGCTCAATGCCTTTGACGTTAATCACTGGCACCACACCACCCATGACCGTGGGGAACTGCATCTGGCCCTTGGACTTGAGAACTTCGTCTGTTTGCGGCATGTCAGATGCACCGAAATCCACCGTCTTGGAGTCAATCTGCTTGATACCACCACCGGAGCCGATGGACTGGTAATTCACCTTGACGCCCGTTGACTTGTTGTAGTCAGCGGCCCATTTGGAATAGATGGGCGCAGGAAACGTCGCTCCTGCTCCGGTGATTTCCTGGGCACTGGCAATACCAGCAAAACCCACTGTGGAAGCCATGGCCAGTGTGAGCATCGGCAATTTGAACGAGATTTGCATTCGGAACCTTTTAGTAGTTGGTTAAGGAATGGGATGACTTTAAGAACCTTTTATGACATCCATGTGACAAGATCACCTATTTTGCAGCATCCCTGTCCGGAAACAAATACCCAGGGCATCGCCAGATTTTCAAGAAAATGTCACAAACTTGACATAAAAAGTTTCTACGCTTGCACCTTTCAACTCGCGAGAAACGCCATGACAACGTTCACCTTCCTCTCTGCTACACGCCGCACCGTTTTGGCCGCTGCCTTTGCCGCGACCATGGCAGGCTGCGCGACCACGTCCACACCGGTCAACCTGGCGGAAACCATCGCAAAGACCCCCACTTTGAGCACCCTGAGCAGCCTGATCGCCAAGGCCGGCCTGACCGAGACGCTGAAAACCGGTGGTCCTTTTACCGTTTTTGCACCTACCGACGCCGCGTTCAAGGCAGTGCCTGCCAGCACCATGGACGATCTGGCCAAGCATCCTGAGAAACTGAAGGATGTTTTGACCTACCACGTCATCTCCGGCAAGACCATGGCCGCTGATGTGAAAAACAGCAATGCCAAGACCGTGAATGGCGCCAGCGTGGCACTGTCCAAGGCCGGAGATTTCGTCACTATTGAGAGCGCAGCGGTGGTTCAGGCGGACATTGGCGCTACCAACGGTGTCGTGCACACCATCGACACCGTGTTGCTGCCACCCAAGAAGTAACACGGATCCAGTCCGGCGGCGCCTCCCTGCGCCGGACTTTTGAATGAAATAGGCATCTAGCCCCCGTGGATACTGCGCAAGCAGCTATCAATCTAATAGCATCCGGCTTTCTCTCCGTGTCTCCATTTGCTCAATACCGTTTGAGCCGCAATCCATGCTTTTTCCCCAGAACCCGAAACGCCGTCTATTGATGGGTGCTTTGGCCACGATGTCCGTCGCAGGTGTCAGTCCGAATTGGGCCCAGCCGTCGAAAACCTCCTCTCTATCCCGCCAAACCTCGGTCGCGCAAATCGTTGACATATCAGTGAGTCAAATTGATGTATCCAAAGACTTCCTGGTGGGCTCCCGGGCCGCCTGGCAGGACATCAACGCCCGGGGCGGGCTGCTCGGAAAACCCGTCAACCACCTGGTCATTGAGGTGGACGGTAGCGCAGCCAGCCTGCGCGCGGCAGCGGAAAGTCTGAAAGCCCAGAGTCAATGCATCGCCCTCTTCGGCAGTGTGGGCGACCGGGCTGCATCGCAGCTGGCAGGCATGCTGGGCCGCGACTTGCCCGACCTGGCCCACGTTGCACCCTGGCTCCAGAATGTGGATTCGGATTCCAGCTCGAACACTTTCCCGATCTTCGCTTCGCGCCAGGACCAGATCGCCCATGCGGTCAAATCCCTTTCCGTCATGGGGGTGACACATGTGGGCGCGGTGTACGGTTCAGTTGCAGAACATGCGGCCTACCGCGAGGGTCTGGAACAAATTTCCAGAACCCTCAAGCTTCCGCTCACGTCCTACAACCCGGCCGCCGACTTGCAGTCCGTAGGCAAGTCCCTCGGGGCCACGAGCCCTCGGGTCCTGCTGTTTGTCGGCGGCACACCCGAACTGCTGCGGTTTACCCAAGGCATTGAAAAGCAGACGACGCAGCGCTACATCATTGCCATGTCCGACGTGAATCTGCAAAGTATTCAGCAAATGGGTGTGACACGGCTCACTCCGGTGATTGCCACTCAGGTCGTGCCCATGGTGAACTCCAGCCTGCCGGTCGTGAAAGCTTACCGGGACACGCTGGTCCGCCTGTTTGACGAGCCGCCAACACCGCAGAGTCTGGCGGGCTACATTGCCGCGCGTTACACCTACGAAGTGCTGCAAGGCGTTGATGGTCCACTTACCCGCCTCAGCGCGCTGCAGGCGTTCCAACGACGCAGCACCGTGGATTTGGGGGGATTTCGCATTTCGCCGGACCCCAAGGCGCGAAACGCTGCCTATGTCACGCAAAGCATGATTTCTCCAGACGGCCGTCTGGTCGGGTAAACCCTGAAAAAATAGGGGCGGCGCATGGCCCAGTGCTATGCTCTCGCCCGACCCATCACTCTTACCAGAACACACCGATGCAAAACGGAATTCGCCTCGCTGCCGTGGACTTGGGATCCAACAGCTTTCGCCTCGAAATCGGGCGGGTAGAACACGGCGACTTTCAGCGCACGGAGTATCTGAAAGAGACGGTGCGCCAAGGCGGCGGGCTAGACGAAGACCGCAATCTGACGCCCGAGGCCATGCAGAGCGGCTGGGACTGTCTGGCGCGCTTTGGAGAACGCTTGGCCGGCTTCAAACCCGGTGAAGTCCGCGCTGTGGCCACGCAAACCCTGCGGGAGGCCCGGAACAGAGACGAATTTTTGACGCGAGCCCATGAGGTTCTCGGCTTCCCGATCAACGTCATCTCGGGCCGGGAAGAAGCACGCCTGATTTACCAGGGTGTTGCCCATATGCTTCCGCAATCGGGCGAGCGGCGTCTGGTGATTGACGTCGGCGGCCGCTCCACCGAGCTGATTCTGGGAGAGGGCCTGACGCCCCATGTCATGGAATCGTTCCGGGTTGGCAGCATTGCCTGGTCCAAGCGCTACTTCCCGGACGGAAATCTGTCCAAAAAATCCTTTGAAATCGCCGAAATTGCAGCCAAAGCCGTCCTCGACGAGGCCCTGGAAGCATATCGACCCGATCGTTGGGACGTAGCCTATGGCTCCGCAGGCACGGTAGGTGCCATTGGCGATGTCTTGGTCGCCGCTGGCTGGCCAGCGGGAATCGTCACGCAGGAGGGACTGGACTGGCTACTTGACAAACTGGTCTCCGCCCAAAGCGTGGACCGCCTGCGGCTGGCAGGCATGCGCGAAGACCGCAAGGCCATCATTGGTGGCGGTGTCAGTGTCATGCGTGCCCTTTTCAGTTTGTTGGGCATCCATTCCATGCAACACGCTGCAGGCGGTCTGCGCCATGGCCTGATTTGCGATTTGCTGGGAACAACCAACACCGAAGACGACTTGCGGGCCAAAACCGTGCGACGCCTGGCGAGCAAATTCGGGGTGGATACGATCCATGGCGAGCGCGTGGGCCGCGTAGCCACGCAACTGTTCGGCAAGCTGATGGCCGAACAGCCCAACGGTCGGCACCCTGAGCACGACCGCCTGGTACGCAAATTGACCTGGGCTGCGCAATTGCACGAGATTGGCAGCCATATTTCCCACAGCGACTACCACAAGCATGGCGCCTACATTTTGGACAATGCGGATGCATTGGGATTTTCGCTCTCAGAAATGCACCGACTCAGTCTGTTGGTCCTGGGGCACCGCGGCAAGTTACGCAAACTCGAAGCTGCGCTGGAAGATGATGACCTGGTGACCCAGCTGCTGACCCTTCGGCTTGCCGTCATTCTGTGTCATGCCCGGCGCGACCCCGACCTCAATGGCATGTCCATTGAGCGCCTGGATCCTTCGGGTCGCAATCTGCAGCTGCGCTGCCGACGCGGCTGGTCCGATGCGTTTCCGCAGTCGGCCTATCTGCTGCGCGAAGAGGCATTGGCCTGGCAAAAAACTCCGTGGACGCTGAGCATCATGGGTGACTAGACCTGGCGTTCAAAGACGCCAGCCCCGGCCTGCTTCGCGTCGTGCTTGGCAAGCGCTGCCAGGTTTGCAACATCTTCCGCACGTGAGAACTGGCTGCCATCAATCGCCACCGCACCGATAGACACGGTGGTGAACGGGAAGAACCGGTGTACGCCATGGCGATCCTCCGCCTCAATGCCACCCACTGCCCGCACGGCCTCGTCATACATGCCCATGGCCCGGGTATTGAAGTCCAGCACAATCCGCTCACAGCGTGCGCGCCAGTCGGGGCTCTGGAACAGGAGGATGAAGTCATCCCCTCCAACATGGCCCAAAAAGTCGAGCTGTGAATCACAATGCTCCATGCAGACCTGGGCAATCAGGCGAATCATTTCATCGCCACGCCAGTATCCGTAGTAATCGTTAAAGGGCTTGAAATTGTTGAGGTCTGCATAGCAGGCAACAAACCGCACATCCTTCCTGAGCAATCGCTCCATGTGCTGGCTGATGGGAATGTTGCCCGGCAGAAATGTGAGCGGATTGGCATGGCGGGCTGCTTCAATGCGTGTCTCGGTGACGGAACGCACCAACTGATCTCCGGTACCCAGACCCACATACCGGCCATTCTCGGTCACGATAAAACCGTCGCTCAAATAGCGCTGGTCCTCTGAGGTAAGAATGCCCACCAGTTCATCCACGCTGTGGTCGCGCTCGATCAATCGTGGTCTGAAATTGGCGTTTACCGAGCAGGACCTTCGGCCCCACACTTCACGGTAGTACAGTTTGCTGTATTCGTTCATGAACTGCGCGCGGTTGATGATGGCCACGGGCCGGTCATCTTCCAGCATGGCAATGGCATGCAATGAAGGTGCTGCCAGAAAATGGGCGGCCAGCGCGTCGTTTGTGGAGTCCGTCGTCACCGTGGGCGCATGCACCAGCGCAAGGCTGCGCAAATGCCCGCCAGCTTTGGCCCGACTCAATTCCGGAAAGACAACAATTTGCCTCTCAGCCAAGGTTCTCTGGGCATCTGTTCCAAGGTGCTGCAAAGGAGTTCGGTCAGGATGACCCAGGAAATAGCCCTGTCCATAGTTGATACCCAGATCCCTCAGGACCCGCAAATCTTCCTGGGTTTCAATGCCTTCGGCGACCAGTTCGGTACCAAAAATAGCGGCAATTTGCTGGAGCGCCTGAATGGTCTTCAGCTTGTCTCCATGCTCACTGATGTTCTTGGTGAAGTACTTGTCAATCTTGACGACCTCTGGCTTCAGCTGCGACCACAGGCGCAGGCTGGAGCGTCCATCTCCAAAGTCATCCAGCGCGAGTGAAATGCCGGCAGACCGTACCTCCTGCACCACCGCGGCCAGCGCATCCATGTCGTCGACACGTTCGTGCTCGGTGATCTCCAGAACCAGCATGCGCGACAGAACGCCCAGATTGCTGATGAGGTCCAGCAACTCGTCTCGTCCACGTGATGTGAACAACTGTGTCAACACTGCGGCGCTCATATTGACGTACAAACGTCCAGGCGCTCGCAGTTGTCCCCAGGTCTTGAGTGCCGACACTACGCAAGCCAGTTCAAAATCAAAGCCCAGGGCTTCTTTTGCCGCGGCACGCAGCAGGGCATCCGGCGTGTGCAGGGCGGTACCCTGGGGGCCGCGAATCAAGGCCTCATGGGCATGAATGGCACCGTCAGCCAGATTGGCGATGGGCTGAAACACGGGATACAACAGCCCGTTCTGCAAAACCTTTTCAAGTGGGCTCTGGCCCGCGGTGACGTAATCCGCGTGCGAGCCGAATTCCCATCCCGCCAATAGCGGCGTGCGGCCCATTGCCATCACGCCGCTCACGCAATGCCCCCTATTCGTTCCACGTTGGCTTGCGGGCAAAAAGCTCGTTTCAAAAATTGACGCAACATAAACACCATCCAGGAAAAGTCCAACGTCCTAATCTAGTGTGTCGCGATGACAGAGATGTGACAGAAGAATTACAACCGCATGACGATGTGCATTAAAAGGTCTGAAGCAGGTCTGTTGCAGGGTGAATTTTCAACGTTTCATCGTTGATCTGGCTATTTAAACGATATAAACTATATATATCAATACTCAAGGATTAAAGTCATGACCGTCACCGAAAAGAATGTTGTTCCAGTTAAAACTGCGGCGGCCGATGCACCCCAAGTGGCCGTACCGGCAGTGCTGATCAAGCCTGTTGTTGCTAAACCCGTTGTGGCCAAGACTGCGGCGCGCAAGCCCGTTGCCACGAAGTCCGCTGCAGCCAAGCCCGCGGCAAAAGCAGCTCCCAAATCCGCGCCCAAGGCAAAAAAGCCGGCTGCACCAAAACCAGCAACCAAGCCCGTTGTCGCGAAGCCGGTTAAAGCAAAGAAACCCAAAATGGTCCGCGACAGCTTCACCATGCCCAAGCCCGAATATGTGGTGATGGATGCACTGAAATTACGCGCTGCAAAGTTGACTGTTTCTGTCAAAAAGACCGAATTGTTGCGTGCGGGTATCAAAGCCCTTGCAGCGATGGCCGATGCGGCGTTTCTCGTGGCCGTTCAGGCGGTGCCGAACCTGAAAACCGGTCGCCCAGCCAAGTCAAAAGCAAAGGCAAACTAGGCTGCGTTACAGCACTTCGGGAGACTGGACGGTAACGACTACCGTCTGGGCTGCCGCTTCGCGCTCGCGGTGGCGCAGCCACCACAGCGCGCCTTTCTTTACAGCGCATTCACTGGCATTCAGACCAAGCAATTCTGCGATGGCCTGACCCAACAAAGGCTGGTGCCCAACCAGTAGTACGCATCCCTTGGCTTGTGGCCATTGGACCAGTTGAAGCAACTCCTCCACGGTGCCGTGCGGGCCCAGTACCGGGCTGGTTCTGAATTTACGCCCCAGGGCGAGCGCAGTCTGTTCGGTACGTTTCGCAGGGCTCACCCATATGCGGGCACTGTCTGGCAACTGCCGGTCCAGCCAGGCGGCCATACGGGCCGCCTGCTTTTCCCCTCGCGAAGTGAGGGCCCTGGCCATATCGTCACCGCCAAGCGGGATCTCAACCGCCTCGGCGTGACGCCACAGAATCAAGTCCATATTCGCCTCAGCTTCCTTAATAGCCTTCGCCGTTGAGTGAGTAGCGCGCCATGAGTGCCGCCTGCGCCCCATGCGCGGCAGATTTGCCGTCTCCCTGGATATGGGTATAGGTTCCGTCTGCGCCCATGTCCCAGGCATCCACGCCATCGTGCAGATAGGCCACGAGGCACTCATCAACAATCCGCTGGCGTTGCACCGGGTCTGTGACCGGCCACGCCAGTTCCACGCGGCGCACCATGTTGCGATTCATCCAGTCGGCACTGGAGAGGTACAGATC
>JBBRYR010000103.1:0-8763 GCA_038237415.1 Burkholderiales bacterium | reverse complement strand
CGCATCCAGTGCGGTGTAAGTCAAAGGCCACTGCCGCTCCCGCAGGCCTTCTGCAAAGTGGCGCATGGCACTCAGGAACACGGCAATGCGCTGTTTGGCAGACCACACATGCTCCGATTCTTCGGCCACCTCGGCCATCCAAACAAGGTCTTGCGCGGGGTCGAAGCCGTCGAAGGCGCTGGAGGTCTCATCTAGCTGGTCGCCCAGCACCAGAATGAGGTTGCGGATACTGCCTTTAGCCATTTTTCTGTTTCTCTTTTTTGTGGGTCCGGCAGGCGTCGGAGCAATACAGCACAGACTCCCAGTTTTTGGCCCAGGCTTTGCGCCAGGTCATGGTGCGGCCACACACGGCGCACAGCTTGCTGGGCAGCGATTGCTTGTTGCCTTTGAAGTCGTTTTTCATGCGTGGTCTTATCCGAACAGGTCGCCCTGCGTCGAGGGCGCAGCGGCTGTCTTTTTGGGCTTTGTGCTGGTGCGCCGCTTGGCTGTGGGGGGTAAGCCGCTTTTGCGCGAACCGTGGCGCTCCAGCACGTGGCCGGCTTCCTGGTGTGCCTCTGCCGTGCTGCGCAGGCCATACATGCGGTCTTTGGCGGCTTTCATAGCGGTCTTGTCGTCCACCACCGGGGCGGGGTAGTCGTGCCCGATAAAGCAGCCCGCCATGCGCTGCACCGCAATGTCCATGGTCCAGGGCGCGGCCAGGTAGGGCAGGGGCACCCGCGCCAGTTCGGGCACCCACCGGCGGATGAACAGGCCCTGCGGGTCCTGGTCCTGCGCCTGTTTGGTGGGCGAGTACATGCGCAGGGTGTTGATGCCGCTGGTGCCGCTTTGCATTTGCATTTGGCTCCAGTGGATGCCCGGCTCAAAGTCGAGAAACTGGCGTGCCAGAAAAATGCCGGTTGCGCGCCAATGCAGCCACAGGTGGTTGGAGGCAAAGCTCACCAGCATGGCGCGCATGCGAAAGTTCAGCCAGCCGGTGGCGATGAGCGAGCGCATGCAGGCGTCCACCATCGGGTAGCCGGTGCGGCCTTCGCACCAGCTCTGAAAACGCGCGTCGTCCAACTCGCCAAAGGATGCCGCGCCGCCCTGAACGTCGCCGGGGCGCAGGCCATCGCAGGCGCGCGAAAAGTTTTGAAACTCGATGGCTGGCTCACTCTCCAGCTTCTGCATGAAATGGCAGTGCCAGCGCAAGCGGCTGGAAAAGCCTTTGAGCCCGTACGCCAAGGCGCGGTCTTCCGTGCGGGCCATGCTGACCTCGGTGGCTTGATGCACCGTGCGCATCGACAGCGTGCCAAAGGCCAGATGCGGACTCAGGCGGCTGCAACCCGTGTCAGCGGTCAGTGGGCTTGACAGCGCCTTGCGGTAGTCGCGGCCACGGCCTAGCAGGAAGGTTTTCAGCGTTTGGCGGGCGGCGCGCTCACCGGCGGCCTGCAGTGTTTTGCCGTGGGGCGCCAAACCCAGCGCGGCCAGGGTGGGAATGTCATCCACCGCCAAATCAGCGTGAAGGCTTTGCCCGGCGTTAAAGCCGCCTTGCAGCAGGTGCAGCGGCGCCTCCATCCGTGCTTGCCAGCGGGTGGCCCACCCAAAGCGCGAGCGCAGCCGCCGCACGACGCCGGTTTGTGAAAACTCCTGCCAATTCACACCCGTGCCCTGGCACCACTGTGCGACTTGCACGTCGCGGGCGTAGGTCCAGCCGGAGCCGGTTTCTTCGTGGCTGAGCAGATGGGTAAACGTATAGTCCGCTCGTAAGGTCTCCAAGACCGGCAGCAGGGAGCCCACCCGCACCAGCAGCGGTACACCCCGCAGGGCCAGCGCTTCGCGTAATTCTGTGAGGCAAGTCAGGCACGCATCCACATGGCTGGCATCGCATTCAGGGCTTTGCAGCCATTCCGGCTCAATGACAAAAATGCCGACGGTTGCGTCAAAGCTTTGGGCGGCAAGCAGCGGCGCGTGATCGTGTACCCGCAAATCACGTTTAAACCAGACCAGCGCGCGCGTTTTCACCATGCGCTGGACTCTACCAAGCGAGCCGATTTGGTGCTTCGTCTGGGTGAATTGACCTTCAAGCCGTGGGCAAGCCGCGTGACCTCATGCGCCCTTGCATCGACGGCGCAGAAACTGCCCGGCCACAAAGATGTCCTTTTCGACCGCACGGCGCACGCCTGCGCCGTCGCGTCGTTCCAGCGCGCGCATCAAATCGGTATGGGCATCATTCAAAACGCGGGAGGCCTCCGGGTTGTCAAACAGCTGATTGGAAATGGGGCCCGCCTTGAGCCACAGCGTGTCAATCAATGCGAACAGCAGGGGCGAGCCGGCTGCACGGTACAGCAGCACATGAAAATCTTCATTGGCCGCCAGGTAGTCGGTGGCATCGTTGGCGGCTACCGCTCGGCCCATGCGGTCGCACAGGGCGGCCAGCGTGCCGATTTGCGCGGCACCCAGGCGCAGGCAGCCGCGCTCGGCCGCTTCGCCTTCGAGCAGCATGCGCATTTGCAGCAGGTCATCGAACTCGGGTACGGACAATCGCGGTACGGTGACCCCGGCGTTGGGTAAGTTGACCAGTGCACCTTCCGCAGCGAGGCGCTGCAGGGCAGCGCGTACCGGCATCTGGCCCACGCCCATATCGGCGGCCACATTGCGGATCTTCAGCCGCTCGCCGGGCAAGAATTTGCCGACGGTAATCCACTGGCGCAGGGTGGCGTAGGCTGCGTCTTGCTGTGTGGTGCTGGTGCCTAGCGGATTCACCATGTTCAGCACCCTGCGGTTGGGCCAAAACCCGGCGCTTTGTTTTCCTGTAAGCCATTACCGCCGTCCACCACCATCAATTGACCCGTGATATAGCTGGCTCCCGGTGAGGCCAGAAAGGCAACCATGCTCGCCATTTCCAGGGCCGAGCCCGCGCGACCCAGGGGGGTGTAGCGTGAGGCAATCGCCTCTTCGGTCGTTTGGGAGGCGGTGGCCACCCAGCCCGGTGCCACGTTGTTGATGGTGATCTGGTGCCGGGCTACGTCCAGCGCGATGCCGCGGCTCATGCCCACCATGGCTGCCTTCGCGGCACTGTAAGCGGCCTCGCCGGGGTTACTGGCAATTGGGCCGGTGGTGGACGAGATGTTCACGATACGACCATATCGGCGCTGCACCATACCCGGCAACACCTGGCGCGTCACGTTGTAGCAGGTGGTGAGATTGCGGGCAATGGATTCGTCCCACTGGTGATCGGCCATTTCCTCAAATGATGCGTAGGCTTCGGCGGAGCCTTCTTGCGTCATGCCGGCGTTGTTGACCAGTATGTCAATACGACCAAAGTCAGCTTCCACTTGCGTCACCAAGGCGCGGGTGGCGGCGCGGTCAGTCAGGTCGGCGGTGTAGCCCCGTGCACTGTGCTGGGCGTCAAGCAAGGTTTGCACGCGGGTGTGGATGCGCGCACCCGTGGCGCAAATCGCTACGCTCGCGCCCAGTTCGGCCAGCAGCTGGGCGCTGGCAAAGCCAATGCCGGTGTCGCTGCCACAGCCGGTGACCAAGGCGACTTGGCCGTGCAGTGAGAACAAGGGGTGCATGGGGCGGGTCATTGGGTCGTCTCGCTCAGAAAATCGTTCACACCCTGAATCAGTTGGGCGACGTCGGCCTGGGTGGTGTCCGGGCACACCAGCATCATGTTGTGAAAGGGGGTGATCAGCACCTCGCGGTTGAGCAGGTACAGGTGAATGGCGTGCTCCAGTTCGGGGTTCATGGCCTGGCCGGCCTCGGTGCCGTTGACGGGGGTCACGGCACAAAACTGAAACTCGACACGGGCGCCGACTTGGGTCACGCACCACGGCACACCGTGTTGTGCTGTCGTTTGGCGCAGTCCATCGGCCAGCTGGGTGGCTAGCGCGAGCATGGGGGCGTAGACGGCAGGCGTCATCAGCTGCGTCAGTGTGGCGCGCATGGCGGCCATGGCGAGCAGGTTGGCGGTGAGCGTGGTGCCAATGCCGGAGTGTCCCGGTGGGGCCTTGCGCTTGGCCGCTTCCGCTCGCGCGGCCAGTTCGCCACTGAAGCCATAGGCGGCGCAGGGCATGCCGCCGCCCAGCGGTTTGCCCACCACCACGGCATCCGGCACCAGGCCGTTGGCACGCGCGTAACCGCCCGGGCCGCTGCTGATGGTGTGGGTCTCGTCGAGCACCAGCAGGCTGCCATGGCGGTGGATCATTTCAATGGCGCTTTCCCAAAAACCGGGTTGTGGCAGCACCATGCCGATGTTGGTCATCACCGGCTCGGCCAGCACGCAGGCCACGTCACCGGAGGCCAGAGCGGTTTCCAGTGCTGTCAGGTCGTTGAACTCCACGACGCGCGTGGTTTGGGTCAAGTCCTGCACCTGCCCCAGCAGGCTTTCGCGCTGCACGGCCTGACCCTCCACCAGATCCACAAACACATCGTCCACCGTGCCGTGGTAGCAGCCATTGAACACCAGCAGCACCTTGCGTTGCGTGGCCGCGCGGACCCATCGCAAGACAAATCGGTTGGCGTCGGTGGCCGTCATCGCGAACTGCCATTGGGGCAAACCAAAGCGCTCGGCCAGCGCCTCAGCCACGACCGCGGCATCTTCGTTGGCCAACATCGTGGTGTAGCCACGGCTGGCCTGGGCGCGCAAGGCCTCGGCCACCAAGCCGGGGGAATGGCCGAACATGGCGCCGGTGTCGCCCAGGCAAAAGTCGGCCAGTTCATGGCCGTCCAGATCGGTCAGGTGTGCGCCCTGGGCGCTTGCCACCTGCAGGGCAAACGGCGTGCCCCAGTCGTTCATCCAGTGCAGGGGCACGCCAAACATCAGGTGGTGGGCTGCGCGCTGCGCTTGGGCTTTGGACTTCGGGTTGCGTTGAATGTAGGTGTCACGCTCCCGCTCGGCGAGCGCACGCACGCGGTCGGGGTGGATGCCGGTGGCAGGCAAGGGCAAGCTGGAACGATTCATGGCGAACTCACACCAGCAGCAGCAAGTGTTCGCGCTCCCACGAGCTGATGACGCGGTTGTAGGTGGCGAACTCCAGTTCCTTGACCGCGCAGAACGCGTCAACAAACGAGGGCCCCAGCAGCTCGCGCATGGGCTCGCAGGCCCGCATGGCCTCAATGGCGTCTTCCAGGTGGCGCGGCAGCTCGTGGCTCACATTCCAGGCGCTATCCAGCGTGGGTGCGCTGGCTTTGAGGTGATCGCGCATGCCGAGGTAGCCACAGGCCAGCGTGGCGGCCATGGCCAGATAAGGATTCACGTCCACGCCGGGCACGCGGTTTTCAACGCGCCGCGCTTCAGGCCCCGACTTGGGCACCCGGATACCGCAGGTGCGGTTGTCCAGACCCCAGCGCACATTGATGGGTGCCGACATGAAGGGCGTCAACCGCCGGTACGAGTTGACGTAGGGCGCAAACATGGGCATCACCAGCGGAATATAGGTTTGCAGCCCGGCGATGTAGTGCATGAAGAGCGCACTGTCGCTGCCGTCGGCGTTGCCAAACAGGTTGCGCCCCGTGGCGGCATCGTTGACGTTCTGGTGGATGTGCATGGCACTGCCTGGTTCCTGCTCCATGGGCTTGGCCATGAAGGTGGCAAAAATGCCGTGGCGCAAGGCCGTCTCACGCACCGTGCGTTTGAACAGAAAGACCCGGTCGGCCAGGTCCAGCGGCTCACCGTGCGAAAAGTTGATTTCCATCTGCCCCGCGCCGGCTTCGTGGATCAGCGTTTCCACACCCAGTTTGTGCTGCCCGCAAAACGTGGACAACTCCATGAAAAAAGGATCGAAATCGTTGACCGCGTCAATCGAATAGCTTTGGCGCCCGGCCTCGGGTTTTCCGGTGCGGCCCAGCGGCGGTTGCAGGGGTTCGTGCGGGTTTTGCTGGCGCGCCACCAGGTAGAACTCCATCTCGGGCGCCACGACGGGCTGCCAGCCTTCCTGTGCATACAGCGCGAGCACGCGGCGCAAGACGCCACGCGGTGAAAGCTGCACCGGGCTGCCGTCCCATTCCTGGCAGTCGTGAATCACTACCGCCACCGGCTCGGCCGCCCAGGGGACGATGCGCACCGTGCTGGCATCGGGGATGCAGACCATGTCGGGGTCGGTGTCGCCCACAAACGGGCCGTTGTCAGGTTGCTGGCCGTTGACGGTGTTGAGCAGCACGCTTTTAGGTAGCCGCATCTCGCCCGAGGCCAGAAACAGGTCCCGCGGCAGAATTTTGCCGCGGGCAATGCCAGTCATGTCGGGGATGACGCATTCCACCTCGTGGATGCGGTGCTGCGTGAGAAATTCGGCGAGGGAGGGGGTCATGGGGGCTCCATTGACGGGATGCCAGAATCATACCGATTTCTAAGAATGTGATCACAAACGCGTGGAATTCTCTTTAAATATCGAATAATTTAAGAGTTGTGATCTGATTTGACACTGCGCATGGAGGTATAGCCGAGTGCAGGGCGCGGTGGCATACCCTCCCTACAATGACCCGTATGAGAATCATCAGTGCCATCATGACCGCCATCGGCTGGGTCTTTACTATCTTCGCAATCGTTTCCGCCCTGGGGCTGGGTTCCATGCATATGCACTTTGGGCCGCTGGATTTCAGATTGCCGGTGCACGCACGGTAGGACTGTTTCGTCACCCACACAACGCACCGTGAACACTGTCGCCGGCCTCGGCCTTGAGATTCCCAGCTTCGCTTACATCACGGGTGCGCTGATCTTTGGTGTATTCGGCTGGGCTGCCTTCAAGCGGGGTCGAAAGGCTGATTTGCCTGAATTGAAATGGGGCGGCTTGGTGCTGATGCTGTACCCCTACGCCATATCGCAGACCTGGATGCTTTGGACGATTGGCGTTGCACTGACGGGGTGGCTGCTCGCACGTTGGCGGTGAGCATGGCGCCTGGCCATGGCGCGCATCAATAGCTGGTGGGGTGCTTGCCCCGCGCGTTTTTTTACCGGTCGTCGTTAGTGAACCAAAGCCTTCGCTTTGAAGTCGTCGCAGCGTGTGCCGTACTTGCCCCCGAACTCGCAGACATTGAGCGGAATTTTTGCGCCGACGAACTGAACAGGGACGCTGTGGACGCATGCTTTGCATCCTGCCTCCGCTGCGCGTAGTTGTTCCAAAGTTACATCAGCCATTGCGCACCTCGTTAGGAAATAAAAACAGGTTGGTGCTGGCGCGGCATGGGGGCAACGTGCCCACCAATTGCCTGTAAGGCGAAGCTACAACACCAAGTAAAAAGCCCCGTGCTATCAATTAAGTAGCTGCGGGGCCAGTGCCCATGCGGGCTGTGTTCTGGTGGTGATAGGTGGATTTGAACCACCGACATCAGCATTATGAATGCTGCGCTCTAACCAACTGAGCTATATCACCAGAGCCGACAATTATATCCAAAATTCCGGCGCCAATGCGGATTGACGCCATCCAGTCGTTATTGGTGTGTAAATTTTGGCGTGCGTTTGGTCAGAAAGGCATCCATGCCTTCCTTCTGGTCCGCGGTTGCAAACAGGCTGTGGAACAGGCGGCGCTCAAACATGATGCCGTCGGCCAGGGTGCCTTCAAACGAGCGGTTGACGCTTTCCTTGGCTGCCACGGTCGCCACTTGCGAGAAGCTGCAAATCATCAGGGCGGCGCCCAGTGCCTCGTCCATGAGCTTGTCCTGCGGCACCACGCGGCTCACCAGTCCGGCGCGCTCGGCTTCCACCGCGTCCATCATGCGGCCGGTGAGGGCCATGTCCATGGCTTTGGACTTGCCCACGGCGCGGGGCAGGCGCTGCGTGCCACCGGCGCCAGGAATGATGCCGATCTTGATTTCGGGCTGGCCGAATTTGGCGCTCTCGGACGCGATGATGAAGTCGCACATCATGGCCAGCTCGCAGCCGCCGCCCAGCGCAAAGCCGCTGACGGCGGCAATGACGGGTTTGCGGATGGTGCGAATGGTTTCCCAGTTGCGGGTGATGAAGTCGCCCTTGTAGGCTTCGGCAAAGGTGAACTTGGCCATGGCGCTGATGTCGGCGCCGGCGGCGAAGGCTTTCTCGCTGCCGGTGATGACCATGCAGCCAATGGCCGGATCGGCGTCAAAACCCTTGAGGGCATGGCCCAACTCGTCCATGAGCTGGTCGTTGAGCGCATTGAGGGCCTTGGGCCGGTTCAGGGTGATGATGGCAACCTTGTCGCCCTCAAGACGGGTGGTGATGCATTCGTAGTTCATGATGAAAACCGTTCGATTTGAAATTGCGTTTTGATTGCACACTATAGCGAAGAGGCCTTGACGATGACTGACTCCACCACCGCCCCGAATGTTTTGTTTGCCGACCACGGCAACGTCGCCCTAATCACGCTCAACCGCCCGGCGGCACTCAACGCCTTTACCCGGCAAATGCACCACGACCTGTGGGCGGCGCTGGATCAGGCCGAGGCCAATCCGGACATCCGCGCGGTGGTGATTACCGGTGCCGGGCGTGGCTTTTGCGCTGGTGCGGACTTGAATGTGACGGAAATGGGGTCGGGTGGCCCCGCAGCGAACGCGGCGCAGCGTCCGGACCCGGGCGAATCCATCGAGAAGGCCTTCAACCCCACCACGCGGCGCCTGCAAAACCTGCGCATGCCCGTGCTTGCCGCCGTGAATGGGGTGGCGGCGGGCGCGGGTGCTTCGTTTGCGCTGGCGTGTGACATCACCATTGCCGCGCCCTCAGCGCGCTTCATTCAGGCCTTCAGCAAGATCGGGTTGATACCTGACGCGGGCAGCAGCTGGTTCATGCCGCAGCGCTTGGGGCTGGCGCGTGCG
>JBBRYR010000102.1:0-9284 GCA_038237415.1 Burkholderiales bacterium | reverse complement strand
TACAACGACGAGACGGCACTCATCGTCAAACACCTCACTAACCTGGGGCTCAAGAAGATTGCGGTGTTTCACCAAAACGACGCCTACGGCAAGGCGGGCCTGGACGGTGTCACGCTGGCTCTGGCGGCACTGAACCTCAAACCGGTGGCCACCGCCACGGTGGAGCGCAACTCGGTTGACGTTGCCAAGGCAGTCCAGACCATCAATGCCGCGGCACCAGATGCCGTCGTGCAGGTTGGCGCCTACAAAGGATGCGCCGCCTACATCAAGGCAGCGCGCGCAGCCGGCTACGGCGGCGTGTTCTACAACGTGTCCTTTGTCGGCACACAGGCCCTTGCAGACGAGCTGGGTAAAGCCGGGGCTGGCGTGGTGGTCTCGCAGGTAATGCCCTCACCCTACAACAACACCCGCGCCGTCACGCGTGAATTCAATGAGGCGGTGCGCAAGACCAATGGCGCCGTGCAGGTCAACTTCTCCAGCATGGAGGGGTTTGTGGCGGCCAAAGTCATGGCCGAAGGCCGGCGCCGCGCGGGCGGCAAGGGCGGGCGCGAGGGCCTGATCGGCGGGCTGGAAAGCATCTCCAACCAGTCTTTTGGCGGATTCCAGGTGGACTTTTCACGCACGGATCACGTGGCTTCCAGTTTTGTCGAACTGTCCATGCTGACCGGTGACGGACGGGTGCGCACCTGAGTCTGCACCGCACGATTTCCAACCAGGAACCAGGAGCCCCCATGCCACTGCGATCGTTCATCACTACGGTGGTACTGACCGCCAGCGCCGCCGGCGTCAGTGCACAAACCATGAAACCCGGGCTGTGGGAGATCACCAGCCAGGTCCAGGGTGGCTCGGGTGCGTCGGCCAACGCCATGGCGGAGGTGCAGAAGCAGTTGGCCAACCTGCCCCCCGATCAGCGCAAGATGATGCAGGACATGATGGCCAAACAGGGCGTGCAAATGGGCACGGCGCCGAGCGGCGGCATGGCGGTCAAGCTGTGCATGACACAGGAGATGGTGGACCGCAACGAGGTGGCTACCCAGCAAGGTGACTGCACCCAGACCACGGCGCCGCGCGTAGGCAACACCATGCAATTTTCATTTGTCTGCACCAAGCCACCCGGTAGCGGCGAGGGGCAAATCACATTTGCCAGCCCCGAGGCCTACACCATGAAGATGGTGGTCACCAGCACCGCCAAAGGCAAAGCCGAGACGATGGACATGCAGGGCAGCGGACGCTGGCTGACCAAAGATTGCGGCAACATCAAACCGCTGGTGATGCCGAAGAAATAGGCCGATGCCGTCAGGGTGCGGGGTAGGTGCGCGCACCGAAAATGGCGCTGCCCACACGCACCAGGGTGCTGCCCGACGCAATGGCAGCGTCCAGGTCGTTGCTCATGCCCATGGAGAGCGTGTCCAATGGCAACCCTGCCTGGTTTATTGCATCAAACAGGGCTCTAGCCCTCGCAAACACTGCGCAAGCAGCTACAAAATCAGGAGCAGGCTCGGGAATGCACATCAGGCCGCGCAACTGCAGTCGGGGCAATGCCGCCACCGCATGCGCCAGCTCCAGTGCATCGGCAGGCACCACGCCGGACTTGGTCACGCCCCCATCCACATTGACCTGAATGCACACCTGCAACGGTGCCAGATGCGCGGGGCGCTGCTCGCTCAGGCGCTGGGCAATCTTCAGACGGTCGACCGTGTGGACCCAGTCGAAATGCTCGGCCACCAACCGCGTCTTGTTGCTTTGAATCGGGCCAATGCAATGCCACTGCAGTGGCAAATCGTGCAATGCGGTGATTTTGTCCACCGCTTCCTGAATGTAGTTTTCACCAAAAGCGGTCTGGCCTGCGGCATAGGCCTGGGCCACCGCGTCGGCACCGAATGTCTTGGAAACGGCGAGCAGCGCCACAGCTTCAGCCGGTCTGTTGGCCTGTGTACACGCCTGTGCAATGCGCGCGCGCACGTCTTGGAGATTGGCTGCAATCATGGTCATAATCTGTCAAGCGTAACAAACAACGACCAACCCTGAAGAGGACTCCGTGGACATTACCCAATTGCTGGCTTTTAGCGTGAAGAACAAAGCCTCGGATTTGCACCTCTCGGCTGGTTTGCCCCCCATGATTCGTGTACACGGCGACGTTCGCCGCATCAACGTGGAGGCGCTGGACCACAAGCAGGTTCACGCCATGGTCTACGACATCATGAACGACACGCAGCGCAAGCACTACGAAGAGTTTCTGGAGATTGACTTCTCGTTTGAAATTGATGGTCTGGCACGTTTTCGGGTCAATGCGTTCAACCACAACCGCGGTGCGGGTGCCGTGTTCCGGACCATTCCCAGCAAGATCCTGTCGCTGGAACAACTCAATGCCCCCAAGATTTTTGCCGACTTGGCGTTGAAGCCGCGCGGCATGGTGCTCGTCACGGGCCCCACGGGCTCCGGCAAATCCACCACGCTGGCGGCCATGGTCAACTACCTGAATGAAACCGAGTTTGGTCACATCCTGACGGTGGAAGACCCGATCGAGTTCGTTCACGAATCCAAAAAGTGCCTGGTGAACCAGCGCGAGGTCGGACCGCACACGCTGAGCTTTGCCGCCGCGCTGCGCTCCGCCTTGCGTGAAGATCCTGACTGTATTTTGGTGGGCGAAATGCGCGATCTGGAGACCATCCGCCTGGCCATGACCGCAGCCGAAACTGGTCACCTGGTGTTTGGTACCTTGCACACGTCGAGCGCGGCCAAAACCATCGACCGGATCATTGATGTGTTCCCGGCGGACGAGAAAGAAATGGTGCGGGCGATGTTGTCCGAATCGCTGCAGGCTGTCATCTCCCAGACCCTGTGCAAAACCAAGGATGGCCAGGGCCGCGTGGCCGCGCACGAGATCATGCTCGGCACAAGTGCCATCCGCAACCTGATCCGCGAGGCCAAGGTCGCGCAGATGTACTCCAGCATCCAAACCGGCAACAGCGTCGGCATGCAGACGCTGGATCAAAACCTGACCGACCTGGTCAAGCGCAACATCATCAGTCCTGCCGAGGCCCGCAGCAAGGCCAAGATTCCTGAAAACTTTCCTGGTTAACAGAGGCGCACATGAAAGGAATTCTCGCGCTCCTCAGGGCCAAGATCGGGCCCGCGGCCAGACCGGACGAAGACACCACCGACACCACACTGTTCGCCTCCGCCTTTGCCGGCCAGGGGGTCAACCCTTCACTGCTGATGCCCTGGGATGCCCGGGCAGTGGAAATTGGCGCCGCACGCATGAGCCCCAGTCAGGGCGTGAAAATGATGCAGAAGCTCTGGATCAAAGACCGCTACATGAGCCAACTGGATGGCAAAGCCGTTCTGAACCTGCAGCGTTTCTTTGAATTTGCGAGCGTGCCATCCGGACGCGATGTGATTCGCCAGGATGAATACGGCAACTACATGATGGTGCTGTTGGCGGGCACCATGCATATCGACCGGCGCCAGCCCTGGGGCGAGAATCTGCGGCTGGCCGAGTCACATCCCGGTGATATTTTGGGAGAAATGTCCTTGCTCGACAGCGGTATCCGGTTCTCCAGCTGCACCACCATTACGGACTGCAAGATCGCCATCCTGAGTGCCGGCGCCATGGATGAAATGATGGAGGCCGAACCCCTGCTGGCTGCCAGCCTGATTGCATTGCTGGCACGCAAGTTGTCGTTGCGATTGCGCGCTGTCAGCGCACGGCTGAGCGACCCCGGCGTCACCCCATAAATCAAGCGCAAGGACTATTCCATGGAACGCGATCAGGCAACGAAATTCATCAACGATCTGCTCAAGCTGATGGTCAGCCGCAATGGCAGTGACCTGTTTATCACGGGTGATTTTCCGCCCGCCATCAAGGTGGATGGCAAGGTGACAAAGGTCTCACCGCAGCCCTTGAATGCGGCGCACACACTGGCCCTGGCGCGCTCCATCATGAGCGACAAGCAGATCGCCGATTTCGAGCGCACCAAAGAAAGCAATTTCGCCATTTCTCCGCCCAACGTGGGCCGTTTTCGGGTCAACGCCTTCATCCAGCAGGGCAAAGTAGGCATGGTGCTGCGGGTCATTCCGGCCATCCTGCCCACAATTGACGGTCTGGGTGTGCCCCAGATTCTGAAAGAGATTGCGCAGTCCAAACGCGGCTTGTGCATCATGGTGGGCGCCACCGGCTCGGGCAAATCGACCACGCTGGCGGCCATGGTCGACTGGCGCAATGAAAACTCCTACGGACACATCATCACGATTGAGGACCCGGTGGAGTTTGTGCACATGCACAAGAACTGCGTGGTAACCCAGCGCGAAGTGGGGCTGGACACGGACAGCTGGGAGGCGGCTCTGAAGAACACGCTGCGTCAGGCACCCGATGTGATCCTGATGGGCGAAATTCGCGACCGCGAAACCATGGAACACGCCGTGGCGTTCGCGGAAACCGGCCACCTGTGCCTGGCCACGCTGCACGCCAACAGTGCCAACCAGGCGCTGGACCGCATCATCAACTTCTTCCCGGAAGAACGACGCAGCCAGTTGTTGATGGACCTGTCGCTCAACCTGAAGGCCCTGGTGTCACAGCGGCTGATTCCCAAGCAGGACGGCAAGGGGCGCTCCGCAGCGGTGGAAATCATGATCAACTCGCCGCTGATATCGGACCTGATCTTCAAGGGTGACGTCACCGAGATCAAGGAGATCATGAAGAAGAGCCGCCAGGCCGGCATGCAGACCTTTGACCAGGCGCTGTTTGACATGTACGAGAAACAGATGATCACCTACGAGGACGCGCTGCGCAACGCCGACTCCCTGAACGACTTGCGCCTGCAGATCAAGCTCAACAGCCAGCGCGCAAAATCGAGTGATTTGAGCGCCGGCACCGAAAACTTCGCCATTGTCTAAACACTTTCCAGCCCATCCATGTCCAGCACCAACCCCAAAACATACGAAGCCACCCCTCCTTTGACCGTCGCCTTTCTGGGCTTGGGCGTCATGGGTTACCCCATGGCGGGCCATCTGGCGCTGGCGGGTCACCAGGTTACGGTGTACAACCGGACTGCTAGCAAATCAATAGCATGGTGCGCAGAATACACGGGGGCTAGCAGCACAAAAGGTGCGCATTCGCATGCCGCAACGCCCAGACTGGCCGCACACAACGCCGATATCGTTTTTTGCTGCGTAGGCAATGACGCGGACTTGCGCAGCGTCACCTTGGGGCCAGACGGCGCGTTCGCCGGCATGAAGCCCGGCGCAATCTTTGTCGACCACACCACGGCATCCGCCAGCGTGGCCCGCGAGCTCGGCGCCACCGCGCAGCACATGGGTCTGCAGTTTGTGGATGCGCCGGTTTCCGGTGGGCAAGCGGGTGCGCAAAACGGCATGCTGACCGTGATGTGCGGCGGCGACCGCACCGCATTTGAAGCCGCGCAGCCGGCGGCCATGGCCTTCTCGCGCGCCTTCACCTTGCTCGGCGACAACGGCGCGGGTCAGCTGGCCAAGATGGTCAACCAGATCTGCATTGCCGGGCTGGTGCAGGGCCTGAGCGAGGCCATCGCCTTTGGGCAGCAGGCCGGGCTGGACATGAACCAGGTGCTGGACGTGATTGGCAAAGGAGCGGCCCAAAGCTGGCAGCTCGACAACCGCGGCAAAACCATGGTGGCAGACAAATTCGACTTTGGCTTTGCGGTGGACTGGATGCGCAAAGACCTGGGGCTGGTACTGGACGAGGCCAAACGCAACGGTGCGCGCCTGCCGGTGACCGCACTGGTAGACCAGTTTTACGCCGATGTGCAGCACATGGGCGGCAACCGATGGGACACGTCGAGCCTGATCAAACGGCTGAAGTAAGAGATCAAAAAAAGCCCCGTACGACCGGGGCTTTTTTTATTTGCTGGTCGCCGCCGGTTGCGGTTGTGGCAACTGGCGCGCCAGCTCGTCTTCGCTGATGATTTCCATCACGCGCACAACGCGCTGCACGCCCGAAATACCACTGATGATCTCGGTCGCCCGCGTGGCTTCGCGTTGCGTCACCCGACCCATCATGTAAACGGTGCCGCGTTCGGTCGTGATCTTGAAGGAATTGGCAAACAGGTCCTTGGCATCCAGCAGCGAGGCTTTGACTTTGCCTGTCACCAGGGTATCCGACGAGCGCTGCGTGTAGTTGGACACGCCCATGATGGCCAGTTCGTTCACGATAACGCGCACGTTCTCGACACCGGAGACGATTTGCTCCACCAACTGCTTGTCCTGCGCACTGGGTACTTCGCCTGTGATCAATACCTGGCGGTTGTAGCTGGTGATATTGACGTGCGCGCGCTCACCCACGTTCTCGCGAACGCGGTTGCTGGCCTTCAGCTCGATACCTTCATCCTCCACCACAGTGCCTGAGGTGCGGCGGTCGGTTGCGACCATGCCGCCCACGACGGCGCCACCCATCACCAAGGGAAAGCAAGCCGTCAGACTCACCACACTGCCGGCCAGTACTAGCGCCAGACCTGCGCTTCGCAATGAAATACTCATGTGTTGGATTCCTGTTCGCCCAATAGCTGGGCATCTACCGCATCACAAATGCAATGCAAGACCAAAAGATGCACTTCCTGAATGCGTGCGGTGCGCTCATGCGGCACACAAATATGCACATCGGTGTCGCGCAGCACCTGCGCCATCTTGCCGCCACCACGCCCGGTCAAGCCTACCACCACCATCTCACGCGCATGCGCAGCTTCAATGGCAGCCAGCACATTGGCCGAGTTGCCGCTGGTAGAAATCGCCAGTAGCACGTCGCCGGGCGAGCCCAGCGCCCGCACCTGGCGGGAGAAGATGACGTCAAAGCTGTAATCGTTGGCAATGGCGGTGATGATGGAGGTGTCGGTGGTTAAGGCGATGGCACCCAGCTCAGGGCGTTCGCGCTCGAAACGGCCCACAAATTCAGCGGCGAAATGCTGGGCATCCGCCGCAGACCCGCCGTTGCCACACGCCAGCACCTTGCCGCCGCTGGTTACGCAGGCCAGCATGGCCTGCACCGCAGCCGCTATAGGTTTGCTCAAGACTTGCGCCGACTGGTATTTCAGGTCCGCGCTGTCGATAAAGTGTTGTTGAATTCGTTGTTCCAGCATGTCTTGAATGATACCGCGCTGCAGCAAACCATGGTGACTGGCCCAAATAAGCTAATAAGCGTCAAAAGCGGCCTGCAGCCACTGCACCCCGGCGGCTTCCAGCACCACCACATCAAACCGGCAAGGCGGCAGCGCGGGCAGGCGCATCAGGTAGTGGCGAGCCGCAAAAATGATGCGCCGCTGCTTGATACCCCCCACGCTGGCGGCCGCCCCGCCGTGGCGCGCCGTTGCGCGTTTGCGCACCTCCACAAACACGGTGGTGCCGTCGGGTGCGCGCATGATGAGGTCAATCTCGCCGCCGCCGCGCCCGGGAGTCCGATAATTGCGCGTTATCAACCGCAGGCCCTGCGTCTGCAGATACTGCAGCGCCTGGTCTTCAGCGGCATCGCCTACCTGTTTGGTTGTTAGGATTCCCATATGAGCGCTCTATTTACTTCCGCCTTGGCCGCCTCAGCCGAAGCAGCGTCTGGTCAGCATTATCCGCAGAGCACGCTCTACGTCGTGGCCACGCCCATCGGCAACCTGGCCGACATCAGCTTGCGCGCCCTGCATGTGCTGGGTTTGTGTGACGCCATCGCTTGCGAAGACACACGCCACACCCAGGCTTTGCTGCGGGCGTACGGCATTGACAAAAATGCCAGCCAGCTCATCGCAGTGCACCAGCACAACGAGGCGCAGGCGGCTCACACAGTGATTGATCACCTGCGACAGGGCCAGCGGGTGGCCTATGTCAGCGACGCCGGCACACCCGGCATCAGTGACCCCGGTGCGCGCCTGGTGGCGGCCGTGCACGCGCAAGGACTGCGCGCGCTGCCGTTGCCGGGGCCCAGCAGTGTGACAACGTTGCTGTCGGTAGCAGGCATTGCCGAGGACGCCTCACACTCTGGAGGCTTCGTGTTCATCGGGTTTTTGCCCACCAAATCCGGAGAGCGCGACAAGGCCGTGCAGGTTCTGGCAACCCAGGAACGCGCAGCCGTGATTCTGGAAGCGCCCCACCGCATCGAGGCACTCGCGCAGGCATTGGCGGTGCTGGGGCCACGCAAAGTTACTGTGGGACGTGAACTAACCAAGCAATTTGAAGAAATTGCCACTGTCAGCGCAGACGCCTTGGTAGCCTGGCTCGGAGCAGATGCGAACCGGCTGAGGGGTGAATTTGCGCTGGTGCTGCACCCTGCACCACCAGCAGAACAGAGTGGCCCCGACACCCGCATCTTGAAGCTGCTGCTGGAACAGCTACCACTCAAAACGGCCGTCAAACTGGCGGCCGACATCACCGGCGAGCCGCGTAACACGCTCTACGAAATTGCGCTGGCTATGAAGGAAGATCGGGCTGATTCAGATTCAGCGTCGTGATACGTTGCTGCGCAGATGCCGCCAATTGCCCGTGGGCATTCTCCAGCAGGGGCACATGCTGTACCAACCTTTGAAGATTGAGGAGCATCAATTCAGGCTGTGCCGGATACTCGTGCGCCGTTTGGTTGCGCAGCTCACGCAGCAACTGCCATTGCTCCGCACTGGGCAACATACCCAACTTTTCGGCACGGTTGAGCTTGTCCAGGAATGGCTCGTTGTCGCGCCACTCTTGCGTCAGCTGCAGCAGTGCGGGCAACAAACGAGTGCCAATGGCGTCTTGCAGGCGGCCAAAGCGGAAAACCAGTTGGTCCAGCGTGCGCACTTGCGCGTCCGTTAACGGGGCAACACTCGCCGGACCCGGCTGCCTGAAAGGCTCATATTCGCACGACTCCAGCCAGGCCTGGTGCAAACGCTGGCGGTGCAGCGCACATTCCGCCAGCGCGGGCTGCAGTTTGAACTCGACAATTTCCTGGGCTTGCATTGTCAATACTATAAGGGGACGCCGGTTTGTTGCGCCATACGGTGAATGGGTTGAACCGGCTGCCCAGGCATAGGCGCGAAGACCAGATCAATGCGTTGATCGCCCAATTGTTGTTTGACTTTCACCAAAAACTGGACTTTGGCGTCCAATTGCATTTCTGGGGCCAACGCCACCCCAGTGATGTACAGGTCAATATCACCACCACGGCGCTGGTCGTCCACACGCGAGCCAAACAGGTGCACCTGCGCCTCACCACCAAAAACTTCGGCAGCAACTTGCTTTATGCCGTGAATTTGCTGAGTTGTGAGACGCATGGTTAGTTTGCCAATAATGACGCAGGC
>JBBRYR010000101.1:0-9493 GCA_038237415.1 Burkholderiales bacterium | reverse complement strand
ACACATCAGCGGCCCAGCGCTCGCCGGGTCCAAGCCCTCTGGCAGGGGCAAACTCCAGCTCCAGTGCGCGCGCACCTTGTCGGCAAAGCCGCCATGCCGTCCCACGATGGTGGGCTGGCGCTTGGCACACAGGTTTTGCTCACCGCCCATGCAAAAGTTGCAGTGGCAGCAACTGTTGCTGTGCCAGCCCAGACCCACGCGCTGGCCGACGCTGCGGCCTTTGGTCTGCGCGCCCACTGCAACAATGGTTCCGATCACCTCATGACCGGGCACCAGCGGATACGTGGCCGGGAACCACTCGCTGTCAACCATGGCCAGATCGGAGTGGCACACACCGCAGTGTTCCACGGCAATTTCCACGTCTTCAGGGTGCAGGGCACCGGGATCAAAATCCAGTCGCTCCAGCGCACTTCCAGCCTGTGTGGCGGCCCATCCACGAAAGAGAGTCATGTTGTCCATCCTCAAATAGCGGCGAGGTTACGCCCTTTGGCGCTCCAACGGGGGCTGCGTTGTAACGCCTGCGACTGCGCCAACCCGGCGCATAATCAGCGCGGCATTGGACTTGGCCAATGCGCACCTCCCCATTCGCCAGAAAACAAGAGCTATTCACTATGCATCGCGTCGCCATCAGCAGCACCGGCCTATTCACGCCGCCCGAAGTCATTACCAACGAAGAACTGGTAGCCGCGTTCAACCAGTATGCAGCGCTGGAGAACGCCCAGTACGCGACCGAGATCGCTGCGGGCACCCATACCGCCCTGACCGACTCCAATGTGGAGTTCATTGAAAAAGCGTCTGGCATCAAGCGCCGCTATGTCATGAACAAGTCCGGCGTGCTGGACCCCCGGCGCATGCGCCCTTCGTTCAAACCGCGCCCGGATACCGAAATCTCCATGATGGCCGAAATCGGCGTCAAAGCCTGCCAGGACGCTCTGGCCGCAGCCGGAAAAACCGCCGCCGATGTGGATGCGGTGATGTGCGCCAGTGCCAACATGCAGCGCGCCTACCCCGCCATGGGGGTGGAGATTCAAACCGCGCTGGGCGTGCAGGGCTATGCGTTTGACATGAACGTGGCCTGCTCGTCCGCCACGTTTGCGATCGAAATGGCGGTGAACGCCGTACGCACGGGCTCTGCTCGCGCGGTATTGGTAGTTAACCCCGAAATCACGTCCGCTCACCTGGCCTGGAAAGACCGCGACTGCCACTTCATCTTTGGCGACGTATGCACCGCCATCCTGATCGAGCGGCTGGACCTGGCCCCGGCCGGTGCCTTCGAGATCCTGGGCACCCGCCTGCTCAGCACGTTTTCCAACAACATCCGCAACAACGCCGGCTTCATGTCCCGCGCGGAAGACCGCAACCCGGAAGACCGCGACCAGCTCTTTCAGCAAGAGGGTCGCAAAGTGTTCAAAGAGGTGTGCCCCATGGCGGCTGAGCATATTTCCGGCCATCTGGCGTCACTGGACCTGGCTCCCGCCGACGTGCGCCGTTTCTGGCTGCACCAGGCCAACCTGTCGATGAACCAGTTTATTGGTCGCAAGCTGCTGGGGCGCGATGCCACGCGGGAAGAAGCACCGGTGATTCTGGATGAGTTTGCCAACACCGCCTCCGCCGGCTCCATCATTGCGTTTCACCGCCACAAGGCCGACTTCCAGGCGGGCGAAGTGGGCGTGATCTGCTCGTTTGGAGCGGGCTACTCCATTGGCAGCGCGGTGGTCAAGAAAACCTAACTTTCACGTTAAGCGAGGGCGCGTTTCAGGCGAATCTCTTCCACTTTGACATTGCCAATGGGCACCGTCTTGGCGCTGCTCATTTCGCGCTTGAACCCGGCCAGTTCGTGAAAGCGCATCGCGCGGTCGTTGGCAATGGGCACCCACACGGTCACGTTGGTGCAACCCTCTTCCAGCAGGCCGTCACGCGCGGCATCCCACAGGGCAAGGCCGGCACCCAAGCCCCAATAGTCCTGGTCCACGTAAATGTTCCAAATCTCACCGGTGGTGGGGGGCGTGCCTTTGTCGCGCGAGCGGTCAAAACCCACAAAGCCGACTATTCTGTCGCCAAGGACCGCCACATGCACCTGGGGCTCTGCGTATTCAATGGCCTCACGCCAGTGGGCCTGGGTCTTTTCCAGGGCGGCGACCGGAACGGGTGCGTCGGGCACGACGGATTTGAAGGCCTCGCACACGGTGGCGTTGTGAAGATCGGCGATGCCTTTGGCATCGCGCAAGGTAGCGGGACGAACCGTGAAAGTAGTCGTGATGGACATGTCTGAGCGTTAACCTGAAGCGGAAAATTGAAAAATGGAGCTAGATTGTCGCTGCAAACCGGCCGCAGACCTTCCGCACGGTCAATGAGGGCACTTGTCCGATTCTTCCAACATGCCACATCAAACCACGACCTACCAGATCACCGTGGAGCCCGGAAACTGGCAATTCACCGCCAGCGAACCACAGACGATTCTGCAAGCGGCCCTGCTCGCAGGGCTGGAGTTGCCCAGTTCATGCCGCAATGGCACCTGCCGCACGTGTTTGTGTCGCCTGACGCAAGGGCGTATCCGCTACCAGATTGAATGGCCGGGCGTGAGTGCAGAAGAGAAGTCGGAAGGGTTTTTTTTACCGTGTGTCGCGCACGCGCAATCGGATCTGGTGCTAGAGCAAGCGCTGGCCAAGCCGGGTTCAACTCTTCACGTCACCTAGGGTCAACACTATTGTCTGGCACAGGCATCCCATCAAGAATGGGCACCTCTTTTGACTGGACCCCTCAATGACCGCTCCCATCACCGTATCTCCCGGCGATTTGCCGCTGCAATGCCTGTACCGATGGGAGCGTGAGCGCGGCAACCAGGTTTACTTGACCCAGCCGACCGGTGGCGGAGCCGTGAAGGACATCACGTGGGGCGAAGCCGCGGAAGAGGTGCGTCGCATGGCGAGCTGGCTGCAGGCGCAAGGATGGCCCGCTGGTAGCCGGGTCGCCATTCTGGGGAAAAACAGCGCCCACTGGATACTGGCTGACCTGGCCATCCTGATGGCGGGCTATGTATCCATTCCCATCTACCCCACGTTCAATGGCGAAGCGCTGTCCTACATCCTGCAGCACAGCGAGGCGCGCGCCTGCTTTGTCGGAAAAATGGACGACACCAACAATTTGCAGTCGGGCATCCCGTCCGGGGTGCAGCTGATTGCCCTGCCCCTCGCACCCAATATCAATGCGCCACTGTGGAACGAGGTGATTGCCAAAAGCGCACCCCTGCAAGGCGCACCTGCGCCGGACATGGACGCGATCTGCACCATCATTTACACCTCCGGCACCACGGGCAAGCCCAAGGGCGTGGTGCATACCTTCCGGTCAATGGCCTGGGGAGTGACCAGCGCCACCAGGCGTGTGCGCATGGATACCCGTGACCGCTACATTTCCTACCTGCCACTAGCCCACGTGGCCGAGCGCATGCTCATTGAGCAGGCGTCCCTGCGTTATGGGGGTCATGTTTTTTTTGCAGAAGCACTGGATACTTTCCTACAGGATTTGCAGCGGGCACGCCCCACCATCTTTTTCTCGGTGCCCCGTTTGTGGGTCAAGTTTCAGCAGGGTGTTCACGCCAAAATGCCCGCAGAGAAGCTGAAAAAATTGCTCGGCATACCGGGAGTTGGCTGGCTGGTGCGCCGCAAGATACTCAAGGGGCTTGGGCTCGACAAATGCCGCCTGGCCGCTGGCGGTGCCGCACCGATGCCGGCGGATGTGTTGCAGTGGTATCGCAACCTGGGGCTGGATCTGATTGAGGTCTATGGCATGACGGAGAACTGCGGCGTTTCGCACTCCACACTGCCGGGCTCGCGCCAAGTCGGCTCGGTCGGCCTGCCGTACGACGAAGTCGAGAGCCGCATCGCGCCTGTAACAGGCGAAATACAGGTGCGCTGCAAGGCGATGATGCAGGGCTATTACAAAGAGCCCGAGCAGACAGCAGAGGCCATCACAGCCGATGGCTGGTTGCGCACCGGCGACAAAGGCAGGATCGACGCAGCCGGTCTTCTCAGCATCACCGGCCGTGTCAAGGACATTTTCAAAACCAGCAAGGGCAAGTACATCGCCCCAGCGCCGATTGAAGACCTGCTGGTGCTGCACCCGGACATCGAAGCGTGTGCCGTCACCGGTGCCAACTTTGTGCAACCCTTTGCATTGGTGATGCTCTCCCAGGATGCGGTGGTTCGATCGGCGACTGCGAAAAGCAAGCGTGAACTGACCGATTCCATTGAGCGCCACCTCAAGGCCGTGAACGGGCGACTCGATTCCCATGAAAAGCTGGACTACCTGGCCGTCGTCACAACCACCTGGACCCCGGAGAACGGCTTCGTCACCCCTACGCTCAAGGTCAAACGCTCCCGTCTGGAAGAGGCCTATGCAGGCCAGTACGAAACCTGGTTGAGTCAGGGCAAACCGGTGGTGTGGGTTAACCCGTGAGCGGTATGCTTGCGGCATGTCCGCATTGCACCGACGATTTCTCCTCGCCACACTCCTGACCCTGACGCTAGCCGCACCGGATGGCAAGGCGGCCATTTTTGAAGACACCATGGCACAGCGCACGCTGGCCTGCACCGCCTGCCACGGCGATCAGGGCCGTGCCGGACCGGATGGCTATTACCCCCGGTTGGCTGGCAAGCCAGCGGGCTATCTGTACAACCAATTAGTCAACTTCAGGGACGGCAGGCGCCACTACGCGCTCATGACCGGGCTGATTGACCCGCTCAATGACGCCTATCTGAGAGAGATTGCGGACTATTTCTCTTCGCTTGACTTGCCCTACCCCAAGCCCAAGCCAACCTCCGCGAGCGCAGCGGTATTGGCCCGCGGCGAAGTGCTGGCAAGAAAAGGGGATGCAGCTTCACGGATTCCGGCCTGCGCGCAATGCCATGGCACGGCACTTACGGGCGTGGCACCCAACGTGCCAGGCCTGCTGGGGCTGCCGCGTGACTACCTTAACGCCCAGCTGGGTGGATGGCAAACCGGGCAGCGCCACGCCAGCCCGCCGGACTGCATGGCGCAGGTGGCGAAAAAATTGAGCGATGCCGATGTCAATGCCCTCGCGCACTGGTTATCGTCACAGCCAGTGCCGTCCCGCTCCCGCGCAGCGGACAAGCCCCCTCCTAAAACGGCAGGTGCGCCGGACATTGCCTGTGGCAGCGCTCCAGCGCAAGTGCCAAAAGAGGCGCACGTGCCAGCTGCAGCCCCCAGTGTGACCATAGCCCGCGGTACCTACCTTGCACGCCTTGGCAATTGCGCCTTGTGTCACACCGAGCGGGGTGGTGCGCCCTATGCCGGGGGAAAGCAAATCGACACGCCTTTTGGCGCGGTATTTTCCAGCAACCTGACGCCCCATCCGGCCACAGGCATAGGCTCGTGGTCTGCCCAGGACTTCTGGCGCGCCCTGCACCATGGCGAGTCCAAAGGCGGGCGCCTGCTCTACCCGGCGTTTCCTTACACCAACTACACCCATGTGACCCGGGAAGACTCGGATGCCCTCTACGCCTATTTGCAAAGTCTGCCTCCCGTAAACAAACCGAACATGGCACATGCCCTGCGCTGGCCGTACAACACCCAGTTGGCGCTCACCGCGTGGCGTACGCTGAGCTTTACCGCGGCACCTGAAGCGGTCTCGTCTTCGACCGATTCGAGCAAGACGGCCGAGTGGAATCGTGGTGCTTACCTGGTGCGGGGTCTTGGCCATTGCAGTGCATGCCACTCAAGCCGCAATGCGTTGGGCGCAATCAATGAGAGCAAGGCTCTGGCCGGCGGAACAGTGCCTGCAAGCAACTGGTATGCCCCCTCGCTGCTCGACCAGCATGAAGCCGGCGTTTCTGGCTGGAGCACCGGCGATATCGCAGCACTGCTGAAAATCGGCACCGCGGGCGGTGGCCATGCCAGCGGCCCCATGGCGGAAGTCGTGCTCAACAGCACGCAATACCTGTCAGATGCCGATGCCAACGCAGTGGCGGTGTATTTGAAGGCTTTGCCATCCCTTCGCTCGGCCACCGTCCCCCAGGCTGGCCGCGCAGATTCCGCCGGCCTGGGCGCAAAGAGCTACGAGAAGTACTGTGCCGAATGCCACGGCAAGCAGGGCCTGGGAGAGCCTGGGGCCTACCCCGCTTTGGCCGGCAACCGTGCCGTCAATCTGGGCAATCCTTCCAACCTGGTCCAGATTGTGTTGGGTGGTGGCTTTGCGCCTGCCACTGCGGGCAATCCACGACCCTTTGGCATGCCACCGTTCCAGTTGCGCCTCAGTGATCCGGAACTGGCAGCGGTATTGACGTACATCCGCACTGCGTGGGGTAACACGGGCGGCGCGGTCAGCGAGTTTGATATAAACAGACTCCGCTCCGCCCCAACCCGTTAAGGTATGCCCATGCACTCTGCAAAGACCTTTTTTGGTGCGTTGGTCTTGTTCGCGTTGGCTGGTTGTACCAGCCTGGTGTCCACCGCGCCGGAAAAAGACAAAACCTACGGCATCACCGTACTGCATACGAATGACCACCACGGCCGTTTTTGGCAAAACGACGAAGGGGAATACGGCATGTCGGCTCGCAAGACCGTGATCGACGCCATCCGCCGCGAAGTGTCGGCGGCAGGGGGCTACAGCCTGCTTCTCGATGGCGGTGATGTCAACACCGGCGTACCGGAATCAGACCTGCAGGACGCGGTGCCGGACTTCCAGGGCATGAACCTGCTGGGTTATGACGCCATGGCGGTAGGCAACCACGAGTTCGACAAAAGTCCCGCCGTATTGAAAATGCAGCGCGCTCTGGCTCGGTTTCCCATGCTGTCGGCCAATATCTATTCGCAGGGAACGCGTTTATTTGATGCCTATAAGGTATTTAATCTCGGCGGGGTGCGTATTGCCGTGATCGGATTAACCACGGAAGACACCCGGAAAATGGCCAATCCGGAAAACATCCACAGCATTGAGTTTAGAAACCCCATCCAGGAGGCAACCCAACTGGTACCCGAGGTGCGCAGCAAGGCGGACGTGGTGATTGCTGCAACCCATATGGGCCACTACGAGAACGGCAACCACGGGACCCAGGCCCCTGGCGACGTGGAGATGGCCCGCGCGGTCACGGGCCTTGACCTGATAGTGGGCGGGCACACGCAAAACCCCGCCTGCATGAAGGCTGAAAACAACCTGGACAGAGCTTACGTCCCCGGGGCACCTTGCACGCCCGATCGCCAGAACGGCACCTGGATCGTGCAAGCCCACGAATGGGGCAAGTACGTGGGACGTGCTGATTTTCAGTACCGTAATGGCGAATTCAGGCTCGTGAAATATGCGCTCATTCCCATCAATCTCAAAAGGTCGGTGAAGGGCGTTGATGGGATCGCAAGCCTGGTGAACTACACGCCCGAAATCGCAGAAGACCAGGACATGCTGGCGATGCTGCGGCCTTACCGCGCGTTTGGTCAGCAAAAATTACTGGTTGATGTGGGCACCAGTGACGCGCGGCTGGAAGGTGACCGTGCCCTAGTGCGCAGCCAACCCACCACGCTGGGCGTACTGGTCGCGCGAGCCATGATGGCCAAGACCGGGGCCGATCTAGCAATCGTGAATGCCGGCGGCGTGCGCGACTCATTGCCGGGCGGGCGGATCAACTACAAGGATGTGCTGAAAGTCCATCCGTTTGGCAATACAGTGGTCACGCTGGACTTGATCGGCGCAGAACTGCTGGACTACCTCGCTACTGCAGCGAAAATGAGCGCTGGCTCTGGTGCATTTCCCCAGTTTGCCGGTGTTGCGTTGACGATCACATCGGGTGGCATCCGGGATGCCAGTATCCAGGGCACCGCTATCGACCCTGCCAGGGTTTACCGCATGGCGATCAACAGCTTCATGGCGGTGGGAGGCGATGGCTACCCCCGAATGGACGCGCATCAAAGTTTCGTGAACACCGGCTTTGTTGATGCAGATGTATTGCGAAGCTTTATTGCTGCAAACAGCCCCTTGAAGGCAGCCGCCTTTGAGCCAGGCAACAGCGTGACCCGCAACTGACCCATGAACAACCCCGCACGCCGTAAAAAATTTCGAGTCATTCCCCGACCAGCCTACCTGTCTGCCAAGCCTGGACGCACGGCGCAGGACTTGCTCGTTGACGGCTATGCCCCGGGGCAGATGATTGAAGACCTGCGCAAGTACCAGTCCGAGCTGGAAGTGCAGAACAAGGCCCTGCGCTACAGCCAGCAGGAAGCAGAGGGCGCATCAGAGCGCTTTGCCACGCTTTTTTCCAATGTGCCGCTGGCACTCATGGTGGTGGACGAAGAAGGCCTTGTCCTGGCGAGCAATGCGATGGCTCTGCAGCTGCTGCAGCCACTGGAAAACGATCCACCACTGCATTTTTTGCTGCCTTTTGTGGCACAAGGGCATACCGACGAAGTGGCTGTGGCGTTTCTGAGCGCAAAAGCGGAGCAAACCAGTGAAGTCAACGAAGTAGTATTTCTCGCCGGCTCCAACGGCACATTCACGGGCGACTTGCATATCGCCCGTATTGAAAACCCGCTGGATGAGTTGGCCCATTTCATCTGCGCCATCATTGACCAGCGACCCTTGCTGGCACAACGGCATGCGCTGCAGGAAAGCGCGGTGGTGCTGCGCCAACGCAACGAAGACTTGCTGCTGAGCGAAAAACGCATGGCGGCAATCATCAACTCGTCACTGGACGCCATTTTGTGCGTCGATGAAAACCAGTGCATTACCGTATTCAACCCGGCGGCCACCACCCTGTTCGAGTGCGCTGCGGAAATGGCCTTTGGCAGCAAGCTCGGACGCTTTCTGCCGCACGTGGAAAACGCGCTAGTCGCGGGGGTCGCGTCGTCGCAGACGACGCTCGGTGAGTTCCAGGCAACCACCCTGCTGGGCAAAGACATATTTGTTGAAATCAGCGTGTCACTTGAAAGGCGATTACGCGCCCGGTCTCCCTTGATTCAGCCGTCGATGGCTGCTCCGGGGATGCGCAGCGAATACAGCCCCCCGGGCGCGGTGACCACCATTTTTGCCCGCGATCTGACTGCCAAAAAACTGGCTGAGGCCCGTCGGGTGACCCTGGAAACCCAACTGCGGGAATCGCAGAAGATGCAGGCGGTGGGCACCATGGCCGGTGGCATTGCCCATGATTTCAACAATATTCTGAGCGCGATTCTCGGCAACGTCGACCTGGCAAAACAAGACACGCCTCCCGGCGCCCCGGCGCGGACCAGCCTGCAGGAAATTGAAAAGGCCGGAAGACGCGCCCGCGATCTGGTGCGGCAAATTCTCACATTCAGCCGCAATGAGCCACCCAAACGCATACCGATCCAGTTGGCCGAGGTTGTGCAGGAAACAGCACGACTGGTCAGGGTCACCCTTCCTCCTTTGGTGGATTTGAAAGTCGTCATTGACGAGGTCAGCTTCCCGGTGCTGGCCGACGCCACCCAGGTTGAACAGGCACTTCTGAACCTGTGTACCAACGCTATTCTT
>JBBRYR010000100.1:0-9552 GCA_038237415.1 Burkholderiales bacterium | reverse complement strand
TGAAAGATGCCGGTGAGTTTAGATGGCTTGCCATCTTGCATGGACACCGTGCAGGTGGTACGCACATCAATCCTGCGACCCTTGGTGGTCAGGGTTTCCAGCTCCAGGTCGTAGCCCACACCCTGATCCACCGCCGCCTGCAGCGCGCTGACAATGATGCGCCGCGACTCGGGCAGGAAGTGATCCACGCCCGCATCCACTGTGGGGTTGAACTCCTCGGGCGTGGTTTCGTGGATGCGGTAGGTCTCGGCGGTCCAGAAGAGCTTTTTGGTAGCGAGATCCAGCTCCCAGCCACCCAGTTTGGCGATGGACTGCGAATACTCCAGCAAGTCGGTGCTGCTGCGCAAGGCCTCTTCAGCCTTTTTGCGCGCCGTGATGTCGGTGGGTATGGAGATGTATTTTTCTATTCGGCCATCGGCGCCCACAAAGGGCGCCAGCATGCTGTCGACCCAATAGAGCGATCCATCTTTGGCTCGGTTGCAGATCTCGCCGTGCCATGATGCACCGCTGGCAATGGTTCTCCACATTTCCACCCAGAACTCAGGGGGTTGAACATCCGAGTTGACCAGACGGTGGTTGGCACCCACAAGCTCCTCGCGGCTGTACCCGCTGATGCGGCAAAACGCGTCGTTCACTTCAGTGATCGTGCCCGCGCGATCCGTCATCGACACGATGGCATGCTCGTTCAGCGTTTGCAGCAGCGCGTGCGTGTCCCGCAGGGCCGCTTCAAGCTTCAACTGGCTGCGTTTTTGGTCCGAAATATCCGAACCCACTTCCATGAAACCCACCAGGGTGCCCGCTTCATCGTGCGTGGGCTGCACTTCGGTGTCCAGCCAGTATTCCTGTCCGTCTTTGGCGCGGTTGACAACCACCACCCGGCATGCCTTGCCAGCGGCTGCCGCGCTGATCAGGGTCTGGATGACGGCGGGGTCTGTCTTGCCGCTGCCCAGCAAGTCGCCCGGAGTGTGGCCGCGTGCCTCTTCCAGGGTGTAGCCACTGATGCGGGTGAAGCCGTCGTTGACCCAGGTGATTTTCAGTTGGGCATCGGTGATGACCACTGCGTTGGAAGTGGTTTGCACCACGCGGGCCATGGTGTCCAGCTCGGCGGTCATGCGCTGCGCCAGATTTTGCGCCCGCACACGGCCCGAAGCCAGCAGCCACACCGCCAGCGCCATCAGAAAACTGGCCAACACTCCGCCGATACCCATAAAGGTGACGCCGGAGTAATCGGTCGCAGCATCAAATGCCGGGGTGGTGCCCAGCCGCAGTGCCAGATTCGTACCGCCCGCAGAGAAGTTGCGGGTTGTCTGGTGCCGCTGGCCGGCAAACTGTTCAGGTGTCAGCGTGCCTGTGGCGCCGGCCAGATGGTCGTCGGAATCAAAAAGCAGGTTGCTCGCCTGACTGGTATCGCCCTGGAACAGCTCGATATCAATGGTGCCGTCGGCGACCCCGTCCACGCCCTTCATCAACTCGGCTGTGACGATGGGCGCGTACAGCAGCCCCACCAGTGCAGCCGCCCGCTGGGCTGGCGTGACTGGATCGGTCCCGGGCCGGTAAATTGGAAGATAGTAAAGAAAGCCTGGGCCCAACTTGCCGTCCTGAACCAGGGTGATACGCCCGGTCAGAGCGGGCTTTCCGGTGGCAACCGCCCGCTCGGCACCCTCGCGGCGCACCGGCTCCTGGCCTACATCAAAACCCCATGCAGCTACGTTGTCAGCCAGCGGTTCGATGAATTTGATGACAAACAGGTCTGGCGCATTGCCACCGGTGCGCACGCTGAAGTAGGGGGCATCGTCCGCACGCTCTGCGGCTACAAATTGTTCCAGCCCGGAACGCTGTACCCGCTGAATAAACCCGAAACCCCGGATGCCGGGGAACTCGGAGGGGAGGTCCCTGGAATCCACGTAGGCCTTAAACTCGACGCGCTCCACGGATTTGCTGGCGGCATAGACACCAGCGGCACCCCGCAGGCCGTACAGGGGTTGCGTAAATCGGCGTTTGACCTCGGTCTCGATGCGTTCGGCACCCTGCTCAAACCGGGTCTTGCTGAGTGTCTGCACTTCGTTGTGCTGCCATACCACTCCACCGGCGGTCAGCATCAGGCCCACGGCTTGGGCTATCGCAGTCAAAATAACAGGCGACTTGAGTGGGTGACGCGCGTTGTCCGGTGCGGCATTTTTCCCGGATATCACGACGCGGGAGATCGCCATGCAGCGCCAGTAGACCGGGGGTCCGGACAGCAGAACGAGCATCAGAACGTCCAGCAGCCCGCCAGCCAGTCCTTGGGCACTGGGAGCCAATGTCGGCAGCATCAGCATGACCCCCACCTCAGCCAGGGCCATGATGGCGAGAATTTCGACAAAGAGTCGAATGGGAATACTGCTTTTCTTCATGCCACCGTGCTCTCGGTTGCTGCGCAGCACAGCCGGTGTCTGGCGCAGGGTAGTCGGCCTGTCAGGCTTGGAAAAGCATGATAAGCGACTTGCTCTGCGTATTAACCCGAATGATGGGCGGTCATTTCTCGGGTTCAGGGGCTAAAGCACCCCGCCTTCGCGGAGTACTGCAATGCGCTCGGCCGACAGGCCCAGCCCCAGCAATACCTCCTCGGTGTGCTCGCCCAGCATGGGCGGCGCGCGGCGCAGCACCGGCGGTGTGTCCATCAAACGCAGCGGGCTGGCAACAGTTGCTATGCTTTCAATAGCTGTCTGCGCAATAACGGCGGGGGCTAGAGGCTGATTGAGCTTCAAACCACGGGCCTGGACCTGGGCGTCGTCAAACGCCTGACCAATGTCGTTGATGGGGCCACACGGCACGGCCTTGTCTTCCAGCAACGCCACCCACTGGGCCGTGGTGCGGGTGCGGGTGATGGCCTCCATGGCCGGAATCAGAATCTCGCGGTGCGTGACGCGCAGGGTGTTGCTCGCATAGCGCGCATCGGCCGCCCACTCGGGCCGCTCCACCGCAGCGCAAAAGCGCGCGAACTGGCCGTCATTGCCAATGGCCAGCAGCATGGAGCCGTCTTGCGTAGGGAAGTCCTGGTAGGGCGCCAGGCTGGGGTGGCTGTTGCCCTGGCGTTGCGGCACGTTCCCCGAATTCAAAAAACCCCCCGCCTGGTTGGCCAGCGTGGCCATGCCCACATCCAGCAAGGCCATGTCAATCTGCTGGCCCACACCGGTGCGGTGGCGCACTTCAAGCGCCGCAAGGATGGCGCTGCAGGCGTAGACGCCGGTAAACAAATCCGTCAGCGCCACGCCCACGCGCAGCGGGCCGCCGCCGGGCACGTTGTCGGGGCGGCCGGTGATGCTCATCATGCCGGTCATGGCCTGAATCATCAGGTCGTAGCCCGCACGCTCGGCGTAGGGGCCGTCTTGACCGAAGCCGGTGACCGAGCAGTAAATGAGGCGCGGGTTGATCGCCTGGAGGCTGGCGTAGTCGAGCCCGTAGTTGGCAAGGCCCCCGACCTTGAAGTTCTCCACCAGCACATCGCTCTCCAGCGCCATCTGCCGAATCAGTGCCTGGCCTTCGGGCTGGGCCATGTCGATGGTGATGGAGCGCTTGTTGCGGTTGCAGGCGGTGAAGTAGGTGGCCTGGTCGGTGTCGTTACCCTGGGCGTCCTTGATGAAGGGCGGGCCCCAATGGCGGGTGTCGTCGCCCGCACCGGGGCGCTCGACCTTGATGACGTCGGCGCCCAGGTCGGCCAGCATCTGGGTGCACCAGGGGCCAGCCAGAACGCGCGACAGGTCCAACACTTTGATGTGGGGCAGGGCGGCTTGTTTTTCGGTCATGGGGTTCCTTTTTGCGATCTACGGTTTGTGCCTGCCACGGGGGATCAGGCCGGGGTCCCTCATACTGTCAAAGGCCCAGAAATCGGGCCCCCGGCCTGAACCCCCATGGCGAATAGCGATGCACTTTTTTACGTAGTACCAAAGCCCATGAACCTTGACTAGTCTTGCCTTGCCTTAATTCGCAAACGCCGCAATCCCGGTCTGTGCCCGGCCCAGAATCAAAGCGTGGATGTCGTGCGTACCTTCGTACGTGTTCACCACTTCCAGGTTCACCAGATGCCGCGCCACGCCATACTCGTCCGAGATGCCGTTGCCGCCCATCATGTCGCGCGCCAGACGGGCAATGTCGAGGGACTTGCCGCACGAGTTGCGCTTGAGGATGGAGGTGATTTCAACCGAATCGGTGCCCTCGTCCTTCATGCGACCCAGACGCAGGCAGCCTTGCAGGCCCAGTGCGATTTCGGTTTGCATGTCGGCCAGTTTCTTTTGAATCAGTTGATTGGCAGCGAGCGGGCGGCCGAACTGTTTGCGGTCCATGGTGTACTGGCGGGCGCGCAGCCAGCAGTCTTCGGCGGCACCCAATGCGCCCCAGGCGATGCCGTAGCGGGCGCTGTTGAGGCAGGTGAACGGGCCTTTGAGGCCGCGCACTTCGGGGAAGGCGTTTTCTTCAGGGCAGAACACGCCGTCCATCACGATTTCACCGGTAACGGAGGCGCGCAGGCCCACCTTGCCGTGGATCTCGGGGGCAGAGAGGCCCTTCATGCCTTTTTCCAGCACAAAGCCGCGAATCGGGCCGACCTGGCCGCTCTCGGACACCTCTTTGGCCCAGACCACAAACACGTCGGCCATGGGGCTGTTGGAGATCCACATCTTGGCGCCGCTGAGCTTGTAGCCGCCCGCCACCTTGTGGGCGCGGGTGGCCATGGAGCCGGGGTCGGAGCCGTGGTCGGGCTCGGTCAGGCCGAAGCAGCCAATCCACTCGCCAGTAGCCAGCTTGGGCAGGTATTTCTGGCGCTGGGCTTCGGTGCCGAATTCAAAAATCGGCACCATCACCAGCGAGCTTTGCACGCTCATCATCGAGCGGTAGCCGCTGTCGACGCGCTCCACCTCGCGGGCAATCAGGCCGTAGGCCACGTAGTTGAGGCCGGGGCCACCGTAGGCTTCGGGAATGGTGGGGCCGAGCAAACCCAATTCGCCCATTTCCCGGAAGATGGCCACGTCGGTCGTGCCTTCGCGAAAGGCCTTGACCACGCGGGGTTGCAGCTTGTCCTGGCAATACGCCGCGCTGGCATCACGCACCATGCGCTCGTCGTCGGTGAGTTGGCTGTCGAGCAGAAAGGGGTCTTGCCAGTTGAAAGCAGCGTGGGCCATGAAAAGTCTCCGGGTGTGAGCGTTGGGGGGAATGCAGCCAGACCGCTATGGTAGTCCCCGGAATACTGCTTTGACAAACGACTTGTTTGCACCCAGTTATTTGATTTACGCATGTATAAATCTCTAAAAGCAGTGCATTCTTGGCCATCAAAAGTGGCATTATCCCTTATGGATAAAGCGCAAGCAGCTATTAATACCATAGCTATTTTCCTGATAGACAATTTCAGAATGTGTATATTTGGCACACCATGCGCAGAAAAATACCCTCCTTGCAGGCATTGGCCTGCTTTGATGCCGCCGCCCGCCACCAGAGTTACACCCGTGCGGCGCAAGAACTGTCGCTGACGCAAAGCGCCATCTCGCGGCAGATTGGCGCGCTGGAGGACTACCTGAGCGTGCCCCTGTTTCGCCGCACGCGCCACGGTGTGGTGCTGACGGATGCGGGCAGCCAGTACGCGCGGCAGATCGCCCCACGGTTGCAGGCTCTGGAGCGCGACACGCTGGATGCCATGTCGGGTCAGGGCGCCGGCGGCGCCATTACGCTGGCGGCCGTGCCGACCTTTGCGGCCCGCTGGCTGATCCCGCGGCTGCCCGACTTTCACGCGCGCCACCCGGATGTGGTGGTGCACATCGAAACACGTACCCGGCCGTTCATGTTCTCCGACTCGGGGTTTGATGCCGCACTGTATGCGGGCACCCCCGCGCAGACCGCCCATTGGGCCGGTACCCGCGCAGTGGCCCTGATGCCCGAGGTGGTGATACCGGTGTGCGCACCTGCGCTATTGCAGGGCAGGCCCATTCTGGATGCCGCCGCATTGGCCCGCACGCCTTTGCTGCAACAAAGTACCCGACCCGAGGCCTGGCGCCTGTGGTTTGAGGCGGCCGGCCTGGGTGATGACATGGCCGCATCTGCCGCTCTCGCGGGGCCGCGTTTTGAGCAGTTTTCCATGACGGCGGCTGCAGCCGCGTGCGGCTTGGGCGTGGCACTGGTGCCGCGACTACTGATTGAGGCCGAACTGGCGCGCGGCGATCTGGTGGTGGCCAACCCGCTGGCGCTGCCCGACGAGCGCTACTACTACCTGGTGCAGCCCGATGGGGTGGTCGCGCAACCGGGAATGTTGCTCTTCTCAGCCTGGCTGGCGGGGGCGAGCCAGGGCGCCTGACGCTACTCCGCAGCGACCACGGTGTTGCGACCCCGCGCTTTGGCCTGATAAAGGGCGGCGTCTACTCGCTGGTACCAGGCAGCGGTGTCTTCCTCTGGCCGCAACTGCGCCACGCCGAAGGATGCGGGCAGGCTGATGGTGGCGCCGTCTTCCTGCAGCTGGGTGTCCGCCAGAGTCTGGCGCAATCGCTCGGCCAGCAACAAGGCGCCGGCCTGGTCTGTCATGGGCAGCAGCACCAGGAACTCCTCGCCACCAATACGGGCCAGCAAGTCGCCCTCGCGCAACACACCCGTGACCGCACGGGACGCGGCGCTCAGGGCCCGATCCCCGACAGGATGGCCGTATTGATCGTTCACCCGCTTGAAATGATCCAGGTCCAGCATGACGATGGACACGGGCGTGCCGTGGCGCCGCAGGTTGGCAGCGTGACGGTCCAGCTGCTCAAAGATGTACCGGCGGGTGTAGGCGCCGGTCAGGGGATCTATGGTGACCAGCTGGTTGAGCTGGACCATGGCCTGTTGCAGATCGGCCCGGGCCTCTGTCAGCAAGCTGACCAGCGCCTGGTTTCGCGCAGTGGCATCCAGTTGCAGAACCATTTCCCGCTTTAGATCCCTGGCATACGTCACCTGCACGGCGAACATGACGAGCCAGCCACCCATGATTTGAAGACCCACCGCGTTTTCCGACCAGGCAATCTGCGCCAAAGGGGGCAGGAGCAGGCCCAGTGAAAAAAAGAAGTTTGCACGTCCGACGGGTGACACCACCATCATGGCAATGCCTGAAACCCCCACCAGCACACACAAATTGAGCACATAGAGAAGGAAGTGTGCTTCAGACCATACAAACCAGACGGATGCGCTCCAAAACAGCCCGGAGACAAGTGTCGAAAAAATCAGGGCCTGGGTCCACGGTTGGGTATGCGCCCCGTTGTCCTCGGCTGTGCGATGGCGGTGACCAATCCAGACCACGCTGAGCTCGAACAATCCCATCAGGCAGACCCAAGCCACGGCCCGCTGCCAACCGGTCGAAAGATAAATGATCCACCCAATGAGCGCGATGCCCAGAGGGGAAGACCGTGCTGCTTCGACCCAGCGGTCCCGAAAAATGCGGAAACGCTGCGCCCGAACCTGGTCTGCGATAGCGGCTTCGTTCAACTGAAAGTCGCTCATGCTGTCGGTGTCATTCATGCGCTGCGGTCATCCAACCAGCAGCGCGCCACGGCTGACGGGTCGGGTTGGCGACCCGTTTTAACCGGAAATCAAGGCTGGCGCACGATCACCGGCTGCACCTGAAACACAGCATCCGATGCAGGGTCCACCGTCACCTTGACCCAATGGAGTGAAGGGCTGCCGAAGGTTTGCACCCGGGTCAGGTTGGGCAACAGCTTGGTGGGGCTGTAGAGCGGTTTGTCCATCTTGAAGAAGTGCGTGTCGCCGTGCACCAGCAGCACCTGCCCGCCAAACTGCTCGGTCTGGCGAATGATCTGGGCAATGAAGTTGCGGTAGCCACTGAAGCCGGGCTGCAGACTCTCATCCACCTCTTCGGTTTCGGGCAAGTCAAAGCCGGGGTCGGCCTGGAACACCAGCACCACGCCCCGCGCGCTGGCCTTTTTGGCGGCGGCAAAGGTCTGTTCCAGCCAGCTCACGTTGGCGGCGTCGCGCTCCAGGTATTCGGCGTTGGAGGCATCGCACTGGGCGGCATCACGGGCGCTCTTGTTGGTGCATTCCTTGGCGTTCAAAATCACGTTGTTGTTGCTGCCGGGCACATTGAAGCCCGCAAACACCACGCTGCCGTGGCTGAAACGGGTGTTTTCCACATACTTTTCGCCCAGCTTGCCCTGGTGCTCCAGCGGCATCTGGGTTTGGCCCAGGCTGCGCTCGGTCGGGAACATCACACGGCGAATGTGGGCCAGGCGCTCCAGACCATTGAAGCCGCCGTTATTCAGGCGGTGGCAATCGGTCCATTCGTTGTCACCGGGAATGTAGACCACGGGTTTGACCATGCTGCCAAACATGGTGAGCGCATCGGTGTAAATGTCATCCGTGCATTTGGAGCTGCCGTCCTTGATGTCGCCGTCATACAGAGAGAACGCGATGTCCGACTGGTTGATGCTTTTCAGAACGGCGGGCAGCTTGGGGTCGTCACCGGCTTTTTTGTAGGGCATGTCGCCCCACAGGCCAAACGAATAGGTCGATGCAGGCGCCGACGGGGTCGACGCGCAAGAAATCAGACTGAGAGCCGCAAAAACGGTCGTCAAGCTACGCAAAAACATGAAGTCACCTCGCATACACATAAGCCAAAAGGGTTTACGGTATCCGCTGCGTGTGACAGCGGGATGACGAAGGGGCTCACAGTAGACGTCTTCGGATAAACCCCTAGTTACAAACTGGCACTGGTATTGCTAGCATTCACTCCAGAAGTTGACTAAACGGTCAGATTTTTATCAGGAGTAGCCCCGTGCCCACCTCTCTCCAACCGGACGTTCGCCCCGGACGCCTCAGCGCCGCCGAATATGCCCAGCGCTTTGCCGACGCATCCCCCCGCCTGACCCATTCGCAAGCCCTGCTGGAGGCCGAGCGCTGCCTCTACTGTTTTGACGCACCCTGCGCCATCGCCTGCCCCACCAGCATTGATGTGCCCAGCTTCATCAAGCGTATTGCGGACGAGAACCTGCGTGGTGCAGCCCGCACCATTTTGGAGTCCAACCCGCTGGGCGGCATGTGCGCGCGGGTGTGCCCCACCGAGAACCTGTGCGAGGCGGTGTGCGTGCGCAACACGCAGGAGGACCGCCCGGTCGCCATCGGCCGGCTGCAGCGCCACGCGGTAGACGCCCTGATGGAAAGCACCAGGCCGCAGATCTTTACGCGCGCTACCGCCACCGGCAAAAAGATTGCCGTGGTCGGTGCAGGCCCTGCCGGCCTGGCCTGCGCCTACACGCTGGCGCGCCATGGCCATGACGTGCAGGTGTTCGACGCAAACCCCAAAGCCGGCGGCCTGAACGAATACGGACTGGCCAGCTACAAAACACCCGACAACTTTGCGCAAGCAGAAGTGCAGTGGCTGCTGGACATTGGCGGCATTACTGTGCGCCACAACTGGAAACTGGAAACCACCGAACAACTGGAAACCCTGCGCAAAAACTACGACGCGGTTTTTCTGGGCATGGGCCTGTCCACCACGCAGGCACTGGGTATTCCCGGCGAGGCACTGGCGGGCGTGCAGGACGCCGTGGA
>JBBRYR010000099.1:0-9584 GCA_038237415.1 Burkholderiales bacterium | reverse complement strand
TTGACATTTATTGACATTTATTGACATTTATTTCATATAATTGAAAAAATTCACCCGCCAAGAAATTGAACTGCACACATCCAAATTGAGCCCGATGAACATCGAAAAGTCTTTTTGCACTACCAGTGAAGCTGCACAGCTGCTGGGCGTTTCTGTCGGCACGGTTCAGCTGTGGGTGGAAAGTGGTCTGCTGGCGGCTTGGAAGACCGCAGGCGGGCACCGCCGTGTCATGCGCGAATCGGTCGAAAAGCTGTTGCGCAAGTCAACGCCAGGCGAGGCAGCCAACTCAGGACCAGCACCTCTGGCCGACGCGGCCGCCTCTGCATCGCGGCCATTGTCAGTGGTGGTGGTGGAAGACGATAGCGCCTTGCTGCGGCTCTACGACGCCAGAATTTCTGCGTGGCCCATGCGACCTAACATGGTCGCGATGGACAGCGCATTTGCCGCGCTGGTCGCGATAGGGCGTGCGCCACCCGACCTGCTGATAACGGACCTGCATATGTCCGGGATGGATGGTTTTGAAATGTTGAAGGTCATTGCCACCGAACCTGATCTGGCAGACACCACCATTGTGGTCGTCTCGGGTCTCGACAAAGGCACCATACGCGACCATGGCGGGGTTCCGCAGGGAATTGAAATTCTGCCCAAACCCGTTCCGTTCGACCGCCTTTTGACCATTGCCACCGGCATTGTCAACAAAAAAAACCTACGAACCGCCGGAGGCAACTAACGTTATGCAAACCATCCTGATTGTCGACGACCATCCCGATATACGTCGTCTGCTGAGCGTCTCACTGGGCAAGAACTTCCGGATTATTGAGGCCGAGAACGGCGCGTCCGCCCTGGAAGCCATCAAGAAGAACCGACCACGCGTCGTGCTGCTTGACGTGATGATGCCCGGCGAAATTGACGGCCTGGAAGTGCTGCGAACCATCAAGGGCAACCTGCAAACACAGCTCACTCTGGTGGGCATGATCTCCGCACGCGGGCAGGCTGTCGACAGCGAGGAAGCCAGGCTTTCCGGGGCTGACGCTTATTTCATCAAGCCGTTCAGCCCGCTGCAGGTGGTGAACTGGGTGCGCAGCCAGCTCGGCTAATGTATGAACGCAACTTCGTCCGTGGGTGAATCCTCCAGCAGCAGCAACCTCCGCCGCCGCAATACGTGGTTGCTGTTGTGGTTGGTCGCCTCTCTGTTGGTGGCAATGACCTGGCTGCATGTCTATTCTCTGGTCAGCGAAAGCCGCCAGCGGGAAATCTCCAACGCACAGCGCGACCTGTCCAACCTCACCCGCCTGAGCCAGGAGCACGCCAACCGCACCCTGCGCAGCGCAGACCAGGTGATTCGCTTTGTGCAGTCCCGCTATCTGGAGTTGGGCAACCGGCTCGACCTCATTGCGCTCACCAAACAGGGCATTATTGACACCGAGATATTCAACCAGGTCGGCATCATCGATCCCAACGGCATTTACGTGCTGGCAAACCGGCCTATCGCTGAAAAGATTGACCTGTCGGACCGTGAGCATTTCAAGGTGCACGTAGCGGCAGACACGGGAGCGCTGTTTGTCTCCAAGCCGGTCATCGGGCGCGCTACAGGCAAATGGTCCATCCAGCTGACACGCCGCATTACCAAAGCCAACGGGGGCTTCGGTGGCGTGGTGGTCATCTCCATCGACCCTAACTACTTCACGCAGTTCTATGGCGAACTCAACCTCGGCCCGGGTGGAATGAACGCCATCTACGGCCTGGACGGCATTGCCCGGGCGCGCCGGGTTGGTGATACGGTCGAATTCGGCAGCAACGCGGCGGCGTCCACCCTGTTTCAGCAGCGCCTCAAAGAAGTACCAACTGGTAGCTATGTGCAGAAATCGGTGGTGGATGGCGTAGAGCGGCTCTTCTACTATCGCATGATTCCCGGATATGCGCTGCTGACCGTTTCTGGGGTAGACATGCGCTACCTGCTTGCCAACCATGACGAATCCAGTGAGGCGCTCTACAGGCAAGGGGCATTGGTGACGCTGCTGATCTTTGCGTTGGCCACAGGGTTGACACGGCATCTCTGGTTGCTACGCCGAGAAGCCGAGACCCGAGAGGCCGCCCAAGTGCAAATTGAAGACCGCCGAAAGCAGCTGGACGAAGTGTTTGACCTCAGCCCGGACGGTTTTGTATCTTTCGACAAGTTCAACTGCTTGAAGTCGGTCAACCTGGCTTTCCGACATATGACCGGGGCTAGCAACCTCAGCCTGGAAGGCCTGGACGAAAAGGATTTTTCTGCGTGGCTAGTCTCGCTATGTGAACCTGCTGCGAAATTCGAAGGACTGACGAACTTACGCCAAAAGGCCCATAAGAATGCAGCCAATGCGTACCAGGTCATCGAGATCAAAGATTTCGGCCACCGCGTACTGCAGGTGCAACTGCGACTGAGTGAGAGCACCACGGTGTCCCAAATTCTGTATCTGCGCGACATCACTCACGAAACGGCAGTGGAGTCCATGAAAAGTGAATTTTTGGCCACTGCCGCACATGAACTGCGCACACCGATGGCCAGTATTTACGGATTTGCAGAAATACTGCTAACTCAGGCGACAGACGCACAGTCGCAAAACGAGTTTCTGGGCATCATCTACAAGCAGTCGAAACTGATGATTCAAATTCTCAACGAACTGCTGGACCTGGCCCGCATTGAGGCGCGCCGGGGCAAAGACTTTAAGTTCGCCAACCTGTGTCTGCAGGACCTGCTCCACGACCTTATCAAAGCCTACCAGTACCCTGCTGGGAGAACCGCACCACTGCTTATTGCCCCACCGCAGCCGATCTACCTGATGGCGGACTCCGGAAAATTGCGCCAGGCTTTGCTCAACGTTATTTCAAACGCCTACAAGTACTCACCCGACGGTGGTGCGGTGGTGATTCGACTGGTGGTGCGAGACGCGTCCGGCCAGACACCCCAGATTTGCATCGAGGTCGAAGACCACGGCATTGGCATGACGATCGACCAGGCCAACAAGGTATTCACACGCTTTTATCGCGCTGATTCCTCCGGAAAACTGCCGGGAACCGGTCTGGGCATGAGCATTACCAAGGAAATTGTCGAGCACCACAAAGGCGACATTTCCCTCGTCAGCGCGCCAGGGCAAGGAACACAAGTCAGCATGGTCTTCCCGATTCAGCAGGACTTTCCATCCTCCGGCTCGGCACCCCTTTCACACTAAATCAGCATGCAACTGTTTCCACCCCACCGTCCGGCGGTATTGCTCATCACGGGTGCGGAGTCCACTTTGCGCCGGACGGTGCTGGCTTTGGATGACATGCATGTTCTAACCCGATCTGAGGCGATGCACTGCCATGAGGTAATGGCATTGAACCATGGCACCGGACCTGACTTGCTTATGCTGGACGTATACGACCCGGGCCCGGAAGGTTACGCGTTTTGCAGGGAACTCAAGTCTCTGATCACGTCCCGTGAAATGCCCGTCATTTTTTTGACCTCGGGTGAATCCCTGGAAGATGGAGAGCTCGTCGTTGAGCTCGGTGTCGTGGCTCACATCAGCTTGCCGTTAAACGAAAAAATATTTCAATCCCGCGTACGCTCTGCCATCTCCGTTGCCAACAACGCAACTGCACTGCGCATCAACAACGAATACCTGGAACGCGAGATCCAAAAGCGCACCCGCCAGCTCACGGTCATGCAGGACACCACCATCATGGCGCTCGCGTCACTTGCCGAGACGCGTGACCTGGATACCGGCAACCACCTGCGCCGCACGCAGCATTACGTCAAAGTGCTGGCAGAGTATCTGCAAGCAAACCCCCTCTACACCGACTATCTTTCAGACACAACGATCGACCTGATGTTCAAGTGCGCCCCGCTGCATGACATCGGTAAGGTGGGTATACCGGACCGTATTTTGCTCAAGCCCGGCCGCTATGAAGCAGCGGAGTTCGAGATCATGAAGAAGCATCCGCAGCTGGGCCGCGACGCTATCTTGAACGCGCAACAGGCCGATGAAGATTCGATGGAATTCTTTGAGGTAGCCAAGGCGGTCGTGTATTCGCACCATGAAAAATGGGATGGCTCAGGCTACCCATTGGGGCTCTCTGGCGACGACATTCCCGTGCCAGGCCGTCTGATGGCGCTGGCCGATGTGTACGACGCGCTGATCAGTACACGGGTGTACAAGGCAGGCATGTCACACGCCGATGCAGCAGCCATCATTTGCAAGGGGCGGGGACAGCATTTTGACCCCCATGTAGTGGACGCGTTCCTGCACCTTGCCAGCGACTTTCGTGCCATAGCGGCACGCTATGCCGACAGTGAGTCGGACCTGACCTTGAAAGCAGACTCCATCTATAGCACACTGCACACTGCACACCCATTGACCAAGAGTTCAAGCCTGTGACCAATGACACCGTACTGGTAGTGGATGACAACCCGGATATTCGGCGACTCTTCAGGGCGTCGCTGGACCAGGTTTTTGATGTGTGGGAATGTGAAGACGGTGACGGCGTTATCTCCATGATGCAACGAACCCGCCCAAAGATGGTGTTTCTCGACATCATATTGCCGGGCGAACTCAATGGCCTGCAAGTACTGAGTGCCATACGCGAAAGTGAGGAGCTTCGCAAAACCATTGTGGTCATGGTTTCGGCGCGGGATCAGGAGCAGGACCGCCGCAATGCCGCATTGCATGGGGCGGATGGCTACATCACCAAGCCGTTTAGCCCACGGGCGGTTCTGCTAGCAGCCTGCAAGTGGATGCTTTAGGCTGCTCCGGGATGGTTGATCGGCTTCAAGGCGGCTTGAGCGATTGCAGTGCCGTATCTGCCTGTACAAGAAAACCAACGAAACCAACAGTGCACATACTCCGTCTCACTTAAGAGGAGTTCAAAGTGCGGTGTATCGCTGCGTGCGTGGCCGCACCGATCTCTGCAAGCCCCCCAAAATCAACCGGCTTGCCCAGTATCTGCACGCGCGCTGGCAAGCCCCCATGCGCTTCAATCTCTGCGCCAGGCAATCCGGAAATCACCACAATACCCATGTCCCTGAATCGCGGCATGGCGCACAGTGCGCGGACAATTTGAAACCCGTTGATTCCGGGCAAACGCAGGTCACATATCAGCAGCGCGGGCTTGGCTTCGCCCATCAACACCAGGGCTTCATATCCATTTGGCGCAGCAAAGAGGGTGGTCTTGAAAGGCCAGCGTGCGATTTGGTGCTTGTACAGCTTCAACAACGCTGCATCATCTTCCACAATGAGAACCGGGAATTCGTCCACACGTTGACCCTGTTGCGCCTCCTCCAGCCGCTGGCGCAAGACATTGCTCACGGAGGCATGTGCGATACGGCGGTGCCCCCCTTCTGTTTTCCAAGCCGTCAACAGCCCGCGCTCGACCCATTGCTGGACAGTGGGCACCGATACGCCCAGCATGTCGGCGGCGTCGCGGGAGGTCAGGTAATTGCTTTGCATCGTGTCATGGAATCCAAGAGCACATTTTATGTAAAGCTGTGGAAGCGGCGAACGGTTGCCGAAAAAAATGAAAGGGGGTCTTCAATTTTTTCGATGAATTGACCGGATACCGGAAACGCACAAAAATTCAAAAACACAAAAGTATTACATCACTAGAGGACGTCAATGGAACACCAAGCAAATATGACCGCATTAACCATACAAGAAATCAATGAGTTCAAAAACTCCTCGGAAAAGTCTACACACCAGCCAGGTGATGCGTCACTTAACCGGGACCACGAAATGCGCCGGAATATTTTGCGTGCATTCGATATGGCCCAGGGACAAAAGCTCTACCCCACGGCCGGTGACTTCGGTAGATTCCCAGTCATGCCGGAGCGTAGCGAACTTTAGCGGTCCCACAGGGGCGGCCTTGCAGCGGCGCGCAGACGCACGCAAAGGCCAGTTCAATGGCATTTGAAATCGTTCAGCAAGAACTCAATCAAAAGCTTCCCAGCCCCAAGGGTCTCGCGCTGGCGATCATTAAAGCCTGCCAGCGTGAAGAAGTTACCGCAGCAGAAGTCTCGGACCTGGTTCAGACTGATCCGGCCCTGTCGGGGCGTCTGTTGATGTGCGCCAATGCCGCAGCAACCGGGGTACGTCCTGAGGCGTCCGTCAACGAAGCGGTGCGTCGCCTGGGTCTGAATACGGTGCGCCAACTGGCCCTGAGTTTTTCACTGATTGATCAGCATTCGAGTGGCAGTTGCCGGGAGTTCGACTACGGTGGCTTCTGGAGCCACTCACTTCTGATGGCGCTGGCCATGCAGGAAATCGGAAGGTTGCAGCAGGTTGGCACTCCCGACGACCTGCTCACTTGCGGCTTGCTGTCGCAAGTAGGCCGGCTCGCATTAGCGACCACATATCCTTTGGAATACGGCAGCGTATTGACCCAGGGTGCCAAGGGGCCACAGCAATTGCAGCTTGAGCGTGACAAACTGCAGGTCGATCATTTGCAACTCACCACGGCGCTCATGACACACTGGGGCATACCCCAGTCTCTGGTAGAGGCCGTGAGTTTTCATGAGGACCCGCTGCGCTCCAAATTACCCTCTGACTCACGGGCCCGTGCGCTCTGCGATGCGCTGCATCTGGCACTAAAAATTGCCGATTACGCCCTAGCACCCCAGCCGACCCAAGCCGAACTGAAACCGGGCCTGATCGCGCTGACCAACGCGGCCCAGTTAGATGCCGAGGGTTTCATGGCGTTAGTGGAGCGCGTGATCGTGCAATGGCATATATGGGGCCAGACCTTGAAAATTCAGACGCCGAAGATAACCGGCTTTGAAGCCGTGGCGTCGACTGCCACGTTGCCACCACCGGTGTTGCACAACATGCAACTGCGTGTGCTGGTCGCCGATGATGATGATGCAGCACGCCGACTGTTAGAAGTCTTGCTGGACGGCCAGTCGGATTGTGTGGTCCGATCGGCCCGTAACGGCCAAGAGGCACTGGAGCTTGCGCTGGAATTCATGCCCCATGTTCTGGTGACAGACTGGCACATGCCGGTGATGGATGGCATCGACTTATGCCAAGCCCTGCGCTCCAGCGAATGGGGCCAGGGGATCTACATCCTGATGTTGACCGGCGCCGGCGAGGAAGACGACCTTGTGGCCGCATTTGAGGCTGGCGTCGATGACTACCTGGTGCGCCCTGTCAACAGGCGGGCACTGTCGGCGCGTTTGCACGGCGCACGGCGCTACGTCCAGATGCGTGAAGCCTGGGTACGGGACCACGCACAATTAGCGCAAATGGCAGCGGAATTAACACTGAGCAACAAGAGGTTCAAGCTGGCATCGCACACGGACCCGCTCACGGAAGTCTCCAACCGGCGAGCGGGCCTTCTGGCGTTGAGCCAAGCCTGGAGCAGCGCTACCCGGCGCGGTTCGCCCCTGGCCGTCATCAGCATCGACATTGACCATTTCAAACGAATCAACGACACGTACGGCCATGGAGTGGGTGATGCCATATTGCAGAACACCGCAAGTTCGCTACGTAAATATTCGCGTGCAGAAGACACGGTTTGTCGCTGGGGTGGGGAAGAGTTTTTGGTGATTTCGCCCGACGTTGGCCAGGACGTTGCCATGCGCACCGCAGAACGCCTGCGCCTGGCAATAGAACATAGCGAAATAGATATTCCTGGCGGATCTGTGGCGATCACTGTGAGCCTTGGTGTAGCGTGCTGGGAGGTAGGTTTGCAAAGCGTAGAGTCACTGCTCAGCAACGCTGATGCTGCGCTGTACGAAGCCAAGGGAAGTGGCCGAAACAAGACCGTAGTGCATTCGGCTGAGCCAAAGGACCGCTAATTTCATTGCGCGCCGGGCCGCAAAGAACTGGTTGTGTGTTGATTCCACTTGGGAGGAGCGCTTTCAAACTGTCATCTTGATGCTTACGAATGTGGCTCTGCAGCCAACCAAGCAGCTAGTCAGCCGAAGACTGGGAACCTCGAAACTGGCTCACCCGGTATGAGTTGCTTGTAGCAGTCATGCGCGTGGTCGTTGACAATACCCACGGCCTGCATCCAGGCATACACAATGGTGGGGCCGACAAACTTGAAGCCGCGGCGCTTCATCTCTTTGGATATCTGCTCGGAAAGAGGCGTGGTTACCACCCGGCTGTGGCCATCTCCTGTGAGCACCTTGCCGTGGGTGAAGGACCAGCAAAAGGCGTCGAAGCTTTCGCCCCGCTTTTGCATTTCCAGGTAGATTTGCGCTCCGCGGATCGTGGCCTCAATCTTGGCCCGGGCGCGGATGATGCCGGTGTCCAGCATGAGGCGCTCGATGTCCTGCTCATTGAAACCGGCCACTTGGGCCGGATCAAACCCGGCAAATGCCTTGCGAAAGGCCTCGCGCTTGCGCAGCACCGTGATCCAGGACAGCCCAGCCTGAAATCCTTCCAGCATCAGCATTTCCCACAGCATGCGTGAATCGTGCTGTGGCACACCCCATTCGGCGTCGTGGTAGGCCTGCATCAGCGGGTCGCGTTGAGCCCAGTCGCAGCGCGCTGGTATGTGGTCTTCTTTCATGGTCTGGCTCCGGGTCTTGGTTGGATCGGTTCGCCATAATGCAACATGCGAACGCTTCTGCTGATTCTGGCCCGGGCAGACAGGCCGGGTACCTCGGTGCAGGTGCGGGATCTTGAAAACACCCGCGTGGTGATCACCCATGGCTACAGCTATGGGGATGAATTTGAAAGCAACATCAAAATTCAGCGGATCGACGGCGTGGCCGATATGCCAAGCGTCATTGGGCGATTCAATGCGGCCCATGCCCGCCTGGCGCGCAATGGCGCCATCGCAGCTATCCAGAAAAAGTGGGACTGAGCGGCAAACGGGTCAAGTGCCTGCAGGCCACCCCTGTGCCAGTGCAAAAACCGAGTTGGGCACGGTGGACCGCTGCACCGTCTGCTTGGGTTTCTGGAATACGCCCTTTTGGGGGGTCTTGCGTTCCTCGGCCTGAAAACCCTTGGCCTGTTGCTCGGCCGCCAGGCTCTGCAGGCTGATGGTCTTCATGTAAGCCACTACGGTGGACTGCAGTGCGTCCCACAAATCCCGCGTCATGTCCTGGGCACTTTGCGAGCTTTCGCGTTGCGTCCCTGTGCCCGTGCCACGGTCATCGGATGAGTCTTCAATCGCGCCAATGATGTCGGCTACGGTAATGGCAGCAGCGCTCTTGGCCAGCGCATAACCCCCGCCCGGGCCACGGGTGCTTTCCACCAGCCCCTGCTGACGCAGGCGGGCGAACATCTGCTCCAGGTAGGACAGGGAAATGCGGTGGCGCAACGCAAGGTCTACCAGCGGAACGGGGTGGGAACTTTCGCGTGACGCAAGGTCAATCATCGCGGTAATGGCAAATCTGCCTCGGGTACTGAGTCGCATGGTGGTCTCTCCTGTCAGCACATGGGTGCTTGTGAAGTTTGAACTATAGGCATTGCTTTGCTTCGCGTAAATTCGTATTTATTACAATTTAACTTCGTAAAAACCGAAGGATTACGGATGAACTTCAAACATTTGCACTACTTCTGGGTCACCGCCAGGGCGGGCGGCGTGATGCGTGCAGGCGAGCAGCTGCACACCACACCCCA
>JBBRYR010000098.1:0-9666 GCA_038237415.1 Burkholderiales bacterium | reverse complement strand
CGCCCCCTCCAGGCCCTGCGCAATGCAGGCCTTGCCCCGCTGCCACTCCTGGTGCAGGGCGTGCGGCACATCCAGATTCCATTGGGCATAGGCACTGGCGCGGTCTGCCAGCATGGTTTGTTGTGGAAAGCCCGCCAGCTGATGGCGGCAATCACCGGTTTGGACAATAGCAAGCGTGAAGGGCCCATGGGGCCTGCAGGGTTCACATCGTCCAGCGAAAAATCCAGCGTAGCAAATGGATCGGCGCCTTGCTGCATGTGCTGCGCCATCCGGGCACCGGCCTGCAAATCCCAGCCGGCACAGAAGTGTCCCTGTGCGCCATGGAATCCGCAACGCGGGAGTCAGGGTCGGCATCAAACGCCACGAAGGCGTCGTACAACCGGTGCGCGGTATCTGCATCCACCGCGTTGCGGACATCGGACCGGTTCAAGGTCACCACAGTGACCGCTCCATGTTGTTGGGTTTCTACGGTGTCATGCATGGGATGCATTAAGGCTATGGTGAATAAGTAGCATCAAGGAGCCGATACCAGTGGATGGTGCTTGATGTTGTGAACTTGGGGCCAAATGAGCCCCGTTTTCTAGCCTCTGGGGGTCGTTTGCCGGGCCCTTTGGCGACCGAGGTAGATAGTGGCCAATGCCAATGCGGTGAACGCCCGTGTGGCGTTCTTCTGCAATCCGCGATATCGCACCTTGGCAAAGCCCCACAGCCGCGTGGCCACGCCAAAGACATGCTCCACCCGTGAGCGGATGCGTGACTTGTTGCGATCCTTGGCACGCACGGCCTCGTCAACGACCCCGGCGCAGCGCGTGCGCTGGTTGGTGAAGTCTTTTGCCTTGGGTGCCTTGCCCGCAATCAGCGCCTTCTGGCTGGCATAGGCCGAGTCGCTGTAGGCGCGCTGCTCATTGCCGTGCAGCAAGTCTGGCAGCGGATGCTTGTCGTGGATGTTGGCCGCTGTGACGACTGCACTGTGGGTCAAGCCGCTTTGGCTATCCACATCGATGTGCAACTTCATGCCGAAGTGCCACTGCTGACCTTTGCGGGTCTGGCTTGCAGTTCCTGACCTACCTTCGCAAACAAGGCCTCGTTCAATTTTTTCCGCCCAGCAGTTTGCGAAACTTCGTGATGGTGGTCGCCCGTTGCCTGCTTTGGGGTAATGCGGCTCAATGACCTCGCAAAGTGCAGACCAGGGAACGATAGCCCCCATGGTCTTCAGGAACTCGTCCCGCCGCGTGGGCTTGCGGTAGTTCTCGAAGGTTTGGTCGGCTGCCATTGCAAGGGTTGTTTGCTTCGTCGTCTGCTTTCGCTGGTGATGACTACATGCATGCAAATCACGCGCAACTGGGGGGACTTAATCGTCATTGCCTTAGTGCGGGGTGCCAAAGGTGCTCCAGTCCCAAATGAGACTTGGCTTTATATGCATCAGTGACATATAAACTACAAGACCAGTTGAACCTCTTATTGGCATGGATAGCAAAGTCACTCAAATATGTGGCGTCCAGAGGGCGGTGTGCTGTCTGCGGCTGATGCACAGGGGCGTGTCTGCATCCTTGGGCCATTTGAATACTCCACACTCCAGTCGCTTGTACAGAAGCCAAATAGTTGTTTGCTTGTTGGATCTTGACCGATGGTGTGCTGGGCAATGGCCGCCAGGCCATCAATGGATTTGCGCATGTCGGTAGCACCGGGTGCAAGCCAGACTCTATCGGATGCGACGCCGACCACTTGGCCGCCTTCAGCGCTTTGAGAACACGCAAGAGGGTTTGTTCGTCGAAGTCATCCTGAATTTGAATGCAATGCCCTGTCGGGGTTGTGATCGTGATGCCGGAGCTGCGCGGACTTAGAGGGCTCTGGGCGTGGTTAGCGGATTCGGTCGGGGCCGGTGCCACGCCTTCGAAAACGTTGAGCGGCACCAGTTTGGATACTTTGGATGGCGGCGCGACTATTTTGAGGGCCACGGAACCCTTGTTGATGGGCTTGCATTTGCTTCGCCGGTAGACGAACGTTTTGTAGTCAATGCCCCGTTGGGCACAAAAGTCTTTCTGGGGGAGCCCGCTTGCAGTCCATTTCTCACTCAATGCGGCCCATGACGTTGAATCCTGTTTCTCACCAGTGTTGACCATCACAATTTCCTTTGATTGATATGGGGGGGCCAATGTTCAGGGGGTTTGTGGGATCAGGCAAGAAGGGGGGCATTGGCGCTTACGATTCACGGTGGTGCGCGAAGAGGCCCTCATTACAGTTCAGAGGCATCTTTCGTGATGTGCGGCTTATTGACCAGCCGCACCGTGCATTGCATATCGGTTTCCTGAAGGTAGGCAATGAGATCCGTACCACCTGCAAGCCAAATCGCAGACCGCTGACCGGTCTTCCCACCAAACCTTGAGGCGTTGGCGTGTGACCGCCCGAGCGTGGAGTTCAACTCCGAAACCACATCATCAAAAACTGCGCGCGCCAGGCAGGGAGCTGCCTTGACAGACCAAATGTGTTCAATCCGCTTCAAGACGCCACTTTTTGCATAAAGAACGGTTTCAAAAAGATGCCCCGCAAACAGCGCGTTTCCGTTGCTCCATTGGCTTCGGACTCCGCGGGCCCCTATTTGTGGTGCAGTTACCCTTTGCAAACTTGGGAAAACCGTCTTCAACTCGGCCTCATTCATGGAAAAGACTGGCGCCTCCACCCAAGGCTTTGACAAAACGAACGGTCCGTACCCCATCAAAAGAGCGAAAAACAGAAATCGAAACAACATCAAGGGCCCTCTTAAGATGTGATGAAAACGCCAATGCCCGCGTATCGTCCGCTCCACCTCAAACGGGACGACTGGTATCAACGCCAGAAGCAAGAAACGTCGGGCTATTATTGCATTTGTACCAATGTAGATTGGATATAATTGCGAAAAAACGAATGCTCGTCATTGGGCGTCAACATCCAAGGAAACTTAAAAATGCGAATGATCAAGTCACTTTTCTATACTGCCGGTCTCGTTGCCGCTCTGGCGGGTTGCAGCAGCACCCCAATGTCCACCACCGCAGCACCGTCGGCCTCGGCGGCAGTAGCAACCTCGAAGTCACTTGAGGCGCCAGCGGTGAAAACCACGCCCACAGCACCGGCTCAGTCGATGGCGAAAACACTGCCACCGTATCTTGATCCGGCCAGTGCGCTTTTTACAAAGCAGAGCATCTATTTCGATTTCGACGATTTTTCAATCAAGAAGGAGTTCGGCTCCCTGATGGAGTTGCATGGTAAATATTTGGCGAATAACCCCGCGATTGCCATCAAGATCGAGGGAAATTCCGATGAACGGGGGGGCGCAGAGTACAACCTTGCGCTGGGACAAAAACGGGCAGAGGCCGTTTCGCGCGCAATGAAGTTGTTTGGCGTAAAGCCATCTCAAATGGAAGCCACCAGCTGGGGCGAGGAGAAGCCAAAGGTCACGGGTCACGATGAAGCCGCATGGGCTCAAAACCGCCGTGTCGATCTGGTCTATCCCAAACAATAATGCTGCAAGTCTTGTGTCTCTGTGTGGAGTTGCGCCACTTGTGGTTCATATTCTAGATAGCCAGACTTTTTGAAATCAGGGGCGCGGATTGCGCCTCTTTTTTTGCCCACATTCCGCTGCTTTATTTCTGGAATCCGTGGCCGTTGGTTTTCGAATCCTTCGTCTGATATTTAGGTTTGACTGAACCAACTGTGAATGAGTCGATCACTCCTATCCATGCCACATCTTCCGGCAATGCCTCTATCACGCCCATTCTTGTCGGTTTGAACCAGTCTTCTTCCGGTTGAATTGACCGCAGTGGAATACCCATTTCCGCCAGCACGTTCAGAATAGTGTGGAGCCGACGCAAGCGGCCTGAACGTGGCGTCTCACTCGCGCCCCCAATGGAAAGTTTTGCCGACTTTGATTGGGATCGCCAATCGGTCAGCCATCGCTTTAGGACAGCAAGCTCTTTTTCGGCAAGGACGCACTGGTCGGCTTCGAAAAGCAGTATGGTGATTTGGTCAAGGTCCGCCATTAGCTCACTCGCATTGATTCAGACCCTTTGCGTCGCAAATCAGGAGCGCGGCATTTCCAGCCGCGATCTGATCATCGTTCATTTTTCTCCGGACAGCGTCGAGATTTGTCGACGCCTCGCGGTTACCCATCCTGACCGCCAGACTGAACCAAACATAGGCCTTCACTGTATCTTGTGGGATATAACGCCCACGCGCATAGAGAACACCCAAGTTCGATTGCGCCTCCGGATTGCCCCTGCGGGCCGATTGGCTCAGCCAGCGGTATGCATCTTTGGCGCTGGGGTTCACACCCTGTCCCTGCAAATACATCAAGCCCAGCTGAAATTGCGCTTCCGCGTTACCCTGGGTGGCAAGCCGCTGCAGTATCGGAAATGCCCTTGAATAGTCACCGCCATTTTTGGCCGCAATGGCATCTTCGAATGGCCCCGAGAGCGCCAAACTGCTAGCAAATGACACAGTCAATGCGATGGCGGTACGCACAGTGCGGCGAAATCCTGCATTCGGGGGGCTGCTACTAAACATTACTTCGCGCACGAATGGCCTGCATTCGTGCGGCTTCCAGCCGTTCCAAGATGCCACAGGGTAGCTCGTCAAGACTGTCCGAAAGGCAGGATATGACCTTACCGATCATCGTCACTTCTTCCAGGGAATGAGAGTTTGATGCGGAACGCACGCCGCTTGACTCGCGCTGTTGCAGCAAACCACAAATAGCAATGTTCGTTTCCAAGTGCGGCATGCGATAAAGTAATTGTTGCCACTATCCATTTGTACAAATATACTAGCGTAGTTCCACCTATTCTTTAAGTGGGACAGCTAGAGTTGAGTGAGTTTGGAGCCCTTAGGGGCTCCCTTTTTTTGGACTGTCAGCAGGAATGCGCTTCAGCTGCAACTCTGCCAGCGAGGAATACAGCGGTGCGCTCACCAAGCGCGAAAGTCCACTTGACAATAGTGCACAGGCCATCAGGCTAAGCACCAGACCGTGCCCATCCACCATTTCCATCACGATGACAAAGGCCGTCATCGGAGCCTGGGTCACAGCAGCCAGAAAACCAGCCATTCCCAGCGCAATAAGAGTTGCCGCTTGCGCATGACCGGTCCACCCAGCTATGTCATTTCCAAGTGCCCCGCCAATTGCCAACGAAGGAGCAAAAATACCCGCGGGCACACCGGACCAGGTTGTGAGCCACGTCGCAACAAATTTGAGGACCACGTAAAACGGTGACTGCTCGCCTGAGCCTTCAAGCATTGCGCGCGTGTGAAGGTAGCCGCTGCCAAATGTACCTCCGCTTGTCGCCAATCCGATGATGGCAACAACCAACCCGCAAGAAGCGGCAAAGTAGATGGGAAATCGTTGGCGCTGGCGATTGAACCAATCGGTGGAATCGCCTGATAGTGACACGATCAGAAGACGCGAGAAGAGGCCCCCTGCCAATCCGCAAATCAGTGCCACCAGAAGGGCCGGTCCAAGCAAGCTAAAGCCAATCTTCTCTGATGGAATGACACCGAAATACGTGGAGTTCCCGAAGACGGAAACTGCCATCATCCCGCCCAGAACGATCGCGGCCATGATCAGTCCATTACTTCGCTGCTCGGGCTTGCGTGTCAACTCTTCGATTGCAAAAAGAATGCCCCCCAAAGGGGTATTGAAAGCAGCTGCTATTCCTGCGGCTCCGCCCGCCATCAACAAGCCATGATCCGACACCACGCCCGCCTTCGGGAGCCACCGGCGCGCACTGTGCATTACGCCCGCAGCAATTTGTACCGATGGCCCTTCACGCCCTAAAGAAAGTCCGGCGAACAGCCCCCAGGTCGTGAGAAAGATTTTGGCAATCGTCAAACGAAACGAGACGAACAAGGACGTTGGGGACGCGCCTGTTGTCAACGCCGCCATTACTTGGGGAATGCCAGAACCAGCCGCACCTGGAGCGAAGCGCCTGGTGCACCAAACGATTCCGGCTGTGCAAATCGGTGTCAACAACAACGGCGCCCACCATAATGCAGAATGCATCGAGTGAAATGCTTTCAAAGCCAAATCACTCAGAAGCGTAAAGGCAACAACGGTCAGACCCGCCAAGCTCGCAAAAGCCAGGACGACTACGCGGGTCGCCCAAAGTCGCCAGTCGTAAAACTCGGCTTGGAGCGAAGAAAAGACATCAGGGTGGCCGCGCATGCTCTGATTGTAACAAAAATCAATATTTGTGCAAATACAATCTGCATAAGCCAAGCTATTTTTCCAACTCGAGTCGGCCGCAAGGCGGCTTCCATCCCAAAATGGCGCGCAAGAGGACGCGTATACGTCCCTTCTGCATAATGCAACTCGTCAATAGATTGAAAATACGCCCTTCAGATGACCAACCTTCCCGCATCGAAGCCAAGAATTGCGAAAAAGCAAAGCATGCCCCCAATTCCCGTGAATTCCAAAGGTGAGGATTCAGCGGTCCATGTCTTGCGCCATTTTCGATCCGTTTTCAATGCGGTCAAAACCCACTTCCAACAAGTAGAAAAGCGTGCGGGCATTGGAGGCGCTCAAGTTTGGGCCTTGAGCACTGTGCATGCCCAGCCAGGAATTGGAATGAATGATTTGGCCATGGCTATGGATATCCATCAAACGACAGCCAGCAACCTGGTCAAAGGCCTTCTCAAACTGGAGCTTTTAAGGGCTGAAAAAGAAGGGCCAGACAAGCGCGCCGTGCAGTTGTACCTATTGCCAGCGGGTCGCACTTTGCTGAAGAAGGCGCCTGGACCGTTTTCAGGTGTACTGCCCAAAGCACTGTCCGAGCTGGATGCGAAAACGCTTCTGCGTCTGGAACGAGACCTAAGCACGCTACTCAAGTTACTGAATGCGGATGAAAAGGCGGCAAAGACGCCTCTGGCAAGCCTGTAGATCCGGGGCCCTAGGCCATGGCTCGAAGGTGATGAAGTTTTGAGAGCAATTTGAATCTCGTGACGATGTCATGGATGACAAACGCAATCTTTGTCTGATTCAAAGAAATTCTCACACCAACAATGCGCACAGTTTCGATGAATAGGCCGGCAGACTCCATGTGAAATTTTCCGGTGTTGGATTTGTCGCCTGAATCTCCGACCAAGTGGCACGCATGATTTCATGGTCCTGTCTGTTCCCAATACAGTCCTTCAGAAATTCGAGATGCGCAGCATCCACGGAATAAATGCGCTGCACTTCCAACGCGGCGAATACTTGCGCAAGCCAGGTACGTGCAGGCATCCATTCGCCAACAAATGGGTTGTACAGGACGGCTTCCATCGCGTCTTTGCATGCAAGGAACCGGCTGACGCGCTGGGCAGTCGTTGGTATTGTCTTGGATGAAATGCTCAAATTGCCATCCATTGCAAGCGAGGCACAGGCCCTTGCAAATGCAGCCATCGCAACCGCCTTGCTGACAGACAGCGGCGTATCAAACACACGAATCTCGACCGTTCCAAACTCTGGTTTGGGCCGAACATCCCAGTAAATATCTTTCAACGAGCTTGCCAACTCTGTAGCAAAAAGTTCCTGCGTCAAATCCTCAAAGTGTGCCCAGTCCCGCAAATCCGGCATGGGTCCACCATGGGGGTACATCAGAGTTTCCAGCGGGCGTGCGGCAGCGAACCCCGTATCGGAGAGTTGCAGGAACGGCGATGCCGCAGACATCGCGATAAAGAGCGGACACATGGCTTGCAGCAGATTTCCAACGCGGATTGCATCGTCGCCGCTTGGCATACCAATATGCACGTGCATCCCATAAGTAGAAAAGCGTTTGGGTAGAAAACCGAACTTGGACTCCAGTTCTCTGGCGCGGTCTGTCGGCGCCATGATCCTTTCATTCCAGAACTGCGCCATCTGCGTCCCGCCGCCGCGAATGTCCAAACCAGCCGCTTGAGCGACCCGTTGTATATGCGCCGTTAGTGCCTTCATCTCAATGCCCATTGCATCGGCTGTCGTATGCACGGACGAATTGATCTCCATCGTCGCAAGCGTTGCCTCCAACGAAAACCGCGCAAGGTCTTCGTGCTCAGATAATTCTCTCCATAACTCAAGGCTTGACGGCGACAACAATCCTGTTCCTCTATTGACGATCTGAAACTCCAGTTCAAGTCCAAAGGTTAGTGCGTCTGATTTGGTGAATTCCATGTCGGTCTCCTCTTTATGTTTTCGGAATCTCGCGAAACTTTTGGTGCTCTCAATTGCGGTTCATGTGACGGCGTTCATGCCAACCGCCGCGCTCTGGCCTCTCGTAAGAAACTTGCAATCAAAGGGCGGTCATCGAAATTGGATGCGTTACCAGGCGAATCAAATTCAGGGTGCCATTGCACGCCTGCAACAAAGCTGCCGTCTATCCGTCGAATCGCTTCGATCCGCCCATCGTCTGGACAGAAGGCCTCCGTTTGGAAGCTGCTGGCCAAGGTCTTGATGCCCTGATGATGGATGCTATTGACGGTGAATTCCGTTTGGTCCGGATATAGCCGATGGAGCCAACCACCTGGAGTAATGGATAGTGAGTGAATGTTCTTTTCGTAAAGACCATCACTCATGTGGCGCACTGGCCCTGGACACTGTGTCGGCAAATCCTGCCAGAGTGTGCCGCCGAAGGCTACATTTAACACCTGCAGTCCACGGCATATTCCGAACACCGGCTTTCCAGCATCAATGAAAGCGTGGATCAATTCAATTTCATAGCGATCACGCACAGCGTCCCCGCTCCACTGTGGTTGCAATGGCTCTTCCCCATACGATTGAGGTGCCACATCGTTTCCACCCTGAAGGACCAGTCCATCCAGTGCATCTACGTAGCTCCGTAGATTGAGGTGCTCTCGACGAACCAGGCTGTCGGATTCAAATGCCGGAATCATCACGGGAAGGGCCCCGCCCTTAATCAGCCAAAGCGCAACCGACTGCTCGAGGTAGTGCAGGGTCTTTGTCCACACGCCACCCAGATCGAAGACCGGGCCACTCGGATAGTAGATGCGAGCGGATACGCCAATAAGCATTGCAGGTTTCTCAAATGGCATGTCGAGTCGCTCCTAAAGTGCGCTGGGTACTTTCCAAGATTCATTCCCAAAAGATGGAATGATGCGTCGGGGTTGAAGGAAGAACCACCTTGCTACTCACCACAGCTTTGGTGGTATCAACATCGACTGGTAAAGTTGCGCGTCCACCAGAAGCAGCAGCGAACAGGGGGACCAATGGCCAAAATGACAACATCCTCGTCAAAGCGAGTCTTTATGCTGACCGATTACGTGGACCGATCATACTACATTTGTCCGAATATAAATTCAAGCCAAGCCATACACAAATGGTGATTCGATACAGATCGTGTATTGGCTCGAGGCAAGAACCGAAACCAAGGCGGTGATAGATGCTCTGCCGTCCGCCGGCCTCGCCAATACATGCGCACGCAAAGCAACCAACTGCTACACAATTCATAGCGTCTTGCGCATATTCCACGGGGGCTAGAGGCCAAAAACACTAAAACTTTCCGTGCCGCCCCGCCCCGGAGGTAAAGCGCGCCGCCCCCTCCAGGCCCTGCGCAATGCAGGCCTTGCCCCGCTGCCACTCCTGGTGCAGGGCGTGCGGCACATCCAGATTCCATTGGGCATAGGCACTGGCGCGGTCTGCCAGCATGGTTTGTTGTGGAAAGCCCGCCAGCT
>JBBRYR010000097.1:0-9739 GCA_038237415.1 Burkholderiales bacterium | reverse complement strand
CTGCTGGCAACCCGTGCAGCAGCGGCTTTTCCGTTGACGCGCAAGGCTGGCAGCTACGTAGAACAGGCCCGAACACCCATGCCGGACCGTCTGCAGATGTACAACCTGATCATGCGACTGGGGGTAAGCGATGTACTGACACCCAGCATGATGGCGCAAATTGACACCCGTTTGCCCTTGCAACTGCAGCGTGAAGTTTGGCAAGCCGCAAGCGGCGGCAGCCCGCTTAACCAGGAATTGGCCTTTGACTGGCGTTTTACGTTGGCAGAAAGTGATTTACCGAAGGTAATGGGCGCGACCAGTTTTGCGGGAATTGGGGTCGGTTTTCCAATGCTGGACGACCGACTGCTGGCTTTCTCTCTCAAGCTTCCCACCGCCTACAAGCTCAAAGGTTTGAAGTTGCGCTGGTTTTTCAAGGAGGCTCTCCGCGGCTTTTTGCCAGACGAAATTCTCACCAAGAAGAAGCAGGGCTTTGGCTTGCCGTTTGGGGTGTGGGCTAACCAGACACCAGCGCTGAAGATATTGGCGAAAGAGTCACTTGAAAGTCTCGCTGCGCGTGGGGTGGTGCGAGCCGATTTCATCCAGAACCTGCTGACACGACGACTACAGGAGCACCCAGGCTACTTTGGGGAGATGGTGTGGATTTTGATGATGCTGGAACAGTGGTTGCAAAAGCATGCGCCCAGCTTCAGTCTCCCCAATTGATAGTCTTCAATGCTCAATGTAATCTTTACAGTAGACGTAGAAATCTGGTGCGATGGATGGAAAAATATCGACGAACGTTTCCCGAAGGCGTTCAATAAATATATATATGGACCGACGTCAAAAGGAGATTTTGGTCTGACCTACCAACTCGACGTATTGAAGGATCATGGTCTGACGGGTGTGTTCTTTGTAGAGCCGCTCTTTTCGAGGCGCTTTGGCGCTCAGCCACTGACAGAAATTGTTGGACTTATAAACCAACGAAGCCAAGAGGTTCAACTTCATTTGCATACGGAATGGGTAGACGAATCGATCGAGCCGCTGCTCGAAGGAATTCAGACCAAGCGTCAGCATCTCAGGTACTTTTCAAGAGCCGAGCAAACCATCTTGATTCAAAAGGGCGCGCAGTTACTCAAGCAAGCTGGTGCTTTCGACATCAATGCATTTCGTGCAGGCAGCTTTGCCTTCAACCGGGACACTTTGGTGGCACTTGCGGCTTGCGGCATTCCATATGACAGCAGTTACAACGCGAGCCTATTTGGTCTTGACAGCGGTGTGTTGCCGGGTGTCTCAGTCATGGAACCGATTGAATGCGAGGGTGTTTACGAATACCCCATGACGGTGTTCAATGATGGGACTCGGTCTCTTCGCAATGCACAACTGACTGCCTGCTCGTTTAGCGAAATCGAAGGCTTGCTATGGCAGGCGCTTGAACTGAAACGTGACTCGTTTGTTATCCTGTCACACAACTTTGAGCTGCTGAATGAAGCCAAGGACAGGCCGGATGACGTTGTAGTCAAGCGCTTTCGAAAACTGTGTTCCTTCTTGGAAAAAAATCGCGACTCATTTCGTGTGGCCGGTTTTCAGGGACGGGTTCCCCCGAAAACGATCAGCGTGCAACCGCGCCCCCTTGTTTCGCCCATCTGGAAGACGGGCACCAGAATGTTGGAACAAATATACCGAAGGCAATACGGATGACTAACCGAGGAACCATTCCGGGAATGGGTAACGCTCACCTGGGTCCAGATTGCGTGGCAAGCACAGAGTCGACTTCGGAGAGCAAGGGTGATGGATTTGCAAGGAGCTTCTGAACACGATTCCGATCTTCGATTAGCCAGCTTTCCAAGTTGAGTCTATTCAGGGCGACGCCGAAGTTGCCCTGCGCCCCCAAGACTCTGCTAATCATCAGGTCACCCAACTCCTTTTTGAAGTGCCCAGCCTCCCAGTAGTAAGCGAGTTGGGTATGACGGTCGCCCTTCGCCGGAATAGCTTCAAGTGTTTCAGGACCAATCCCACTGAAATCCCACACCTCCACGCCCCCACCTTTTTCCGCTTGACGAGCGGCGCTCTCAAAAACATGACGCTTCCAATCAGCAAATAACGCCCCCATACCCAAACGTTCAATTAACATGCGAATTTGAGCGTGGTACGGGTAGATGATTACGTATGTCTTGGTGCCAGCTTCGTTCAAAAGGGAGAGTGATGCATTGAAAACGGACTCACCATCAGAAACATCGCCTGTCGGTGGTCTCAGGCTTCGTGGCTTGCGCGTCCAGTTGCGTACGTTTTCTTCGGCTCTTTGCCGAAACAAAGCATAGTGGCCGCTTTGAGCTACTTCTGGGATGTACTCAAACAACGGGTTAAATCCATGATCTGTCGTTGTGGCTGGAAATAGTGAACGTTGAATGAGAAGCGTAGTCACGGAGTCACGTAAGCCAGTGATTGAAAACACGGTTTGCGCAAAAAAATGGTTGTCGCGTCTTGGTGCCGGGTCAGTTTGCAATGATGGCAACGACAGTGGTGTTGATCCGCCTAGAAAATCGAAAAAATCGACACCGAGTAGCGCCGTCTTTGGCAGACAATTTGCGGCCTGAAGCCAGAGGATCTGCTGGTAGATGGTGCGTACACCGATACCAGAAATGGCGCTATTGAATGCACTCAACCCGTGGGCAGCAATAGCTGGACCTTCAGGATCAAAACCAATTTCTGCTCGAGAGTTGCCGAAGATACCGATAGGTGGACATATGCGAAGGACACTCTGATACCGGGCGAGTTCACGATGGTGATCCAGATGCGGCTTGATGCGGTTGAGCCCGGCCACGCGAGGCGAACCGAATACTCCGAGGGGGTCCATGAAAACGTTAATCGCCCCGACGAATGCAACAAAGACGAGCAATACTAAGAGCATCCAACTCAAGTAGTTTGCCCAAGGATTACGAGAAGGGAGTCTAGGCATCAGAATTGAAAATATAGAAATTCTGTAGGGCGGCTAAGGGCAAGTATGCCCATCCCAAATAACAGGCCTATTGCTATCCCAGTTAGACGATTCGGCACCCAGCAAAGGCGGCCTGCAGTGTGCGGGCGGGCGTGCCCCTCTTCGGATAAGGCTGGGTCGAAACGGCCCATGATTTCCTGGGTGTTCGGTGCGAAAAATGCGATCGATCCGCCGATCACAATCCAGCACCAGGATTCAACAAAATAGGCGCCTCCACCTAGATAACTCCCGACGCCCATCGCTTCCAGCCATGCTTTGGCAGGGCCAAGGCGTGACAAGATCGGCTCAGGCAACGCCACTCCCCAGCCACCCAACATTCCTGCGACGAGGCGGTTCGCAGTAGCGAGGTCGGGCGAACGGAAATAGACCCATGCGAAAACCACACAAAAGAACGTGAATGCAATGGAAGTAAATCGGCTGAGATGAGTTGGCAGCTTGACTGGAGTTCGCAGAAATAGCTTTTGCCACAGTTGATTGACGACCAAAAATCCGCCATGGAGCCCACCCCAGATAACGAAGTTCCAGCCGGCTCCGTGCCATAAGCCGCCGAGCACCATGGTGACCATGAGGTTTGTATGACGGCGAAAGGAGCCGCTTCGGTTTCCCCCGAGCGGAATATAGAGGTAGTCGCGCAAAAAACGCGACAAAGTCATGTGCCAGCGGCGCCAAAACTCGGCAATATTTCGGGCTTTGTATGGCGAATTGAAGTTAAGCGGAAGACGCACACCGAACAGACGCGACAAGCCGATCGCCATATCCGAGTAGCCAGAAAAGTCAAAATAGAGTTGAAAAGTGTAGGCTAACGCGCCGCCCCATGCCAAGAAAAACGTCGGGTTGGTGCCCTGCTGAGAAAAGATGGGCGCAGCATAGCCTGCCAAGTTGTCGGCAATCAGCACCTTCTTGGCCAGCCCAATAGCGAAAATGGTGAGTCCAATGGCGAAGTTGGATGCATCGGCGCGGTAATTCCGACTGTCATCAAACTGAGGCATCATCTCTTTGTGGTGCAGCACTGGCCCTGCGATGAGGTGCGGGAAGTAGGTGACGAAGAGAACGTAATAGATGAAGCGATATTCTTTGACTTTACCTGCGTAGGAGTCGGCCAGGAATGCGATTTGTGTAAACGTAAAGAACGAAATTCCTATAGGCAGGACGATTCCCAGAATGGGCCATTCACGGCCAAATACGGCGTTTGCACTAGAGAGAAAAAAGTCGGCGTACTTGTAGTACCCCAGTAGGATCAGATTCGCAGTCACGGCGAAGGTGAGCGCTCGACGACCATTTATGGTGCCCGACTGGCGCGAGATATAGCTGCCCAAATAATAGTTGGCGCATATCGAGGCAAGTAACAACGCCATGTAACGATAGTCCCACCAGGCGTAGAAGAACAAGGAACACGCCACAAGCCATGCTGCACCAACCCCTTTACCAAAGCGACCTGCCACGAAGTAGCCAACTAAGGTCAATGGCAAGAACGCAAGCAAGAACGAGTATGAGTTAAACAGCATCGCTATTCCACGGCCAAGATTTTTGCAACGAAAAATTTGACGTGTTTCAAGATAGTTATCTTTTCATGGGGCCGATATATTTGCGTGCGATGACCATGTTATCAAAATATAAAGTCATATCTTTCGGTGAAGGGGCGACGCCGCCATGGTAAACGTCCATCCAGATATTTTCAATTTTCAATTTTGAAGTCAAACGATATTGAATATTTGTTTTTTCAAAGACTTGTCGGCCGTCGATCCAAGCCCGGAAGATACCGTCGCGGGCTCCAACTGTGTTGAGCTTCACATATTGCTCGACTGCATACCAACGATTGTTTTCCAAGAGGCCGGATGGACCGTCGCTCCATCCCCAAAAATCTCCTGAGACGTCCACCATATCTGCGTGATAGGTGTACGACCCAATTGCAGTCATCCCGGCGACGGACTTGTCATTTGAGGGGCGGACGGCGAACCCGCCACGCATTGACCAACCGTTATAGCCGTCCGACTTGCGCATACCCCAACCGGCTTGGCCATACGTACCCGCGATACCAGGTATCTTTCCACCGCTGATGGGGGGATCCCAGTCATCTCCGAATCGAAGGTAGTACCGAAAATATATCTCCTCCGGCGCTGATTCACTTTTGCCGGACAATGCGTAGCGCAGATCAAGACCCAGGTTTTTCCCTTTTACAAAGCGAACACGTAAGGCTTTCCCGATGAGAGGTTCAAATAAATGAGCGTCATCCGCCGAAACTGTCTCGGCCGAGCTGCGCGGATCGTAGTAACTCCACTCCGGTATCCAGGCAAGACTTTCAAAACCTGTTGCGAACAAGACATCTGGATGGCGTGAAATGCCACTGTCCCCCACGAAGCCTCCAGCTATTCCAGGTTTGACTGAGCCAGCGACTCGCGAATACGGCGGACTGACCTGGAAAACTCCAATTTCCGAGCTCCCTGCATATTGCTGGTCCGTCACCATGTAAAGGACTGCCTGCCGCAAGCCGACTTTCGACTTCGGCAAAACAAACCGAAGCAAAGCACTTTGTGATCCCCCAACCTTCAAATCTACTCTGGCTCCCAGACTAGACAACGAGGTGCAATCAAGAAAGGTATCTGCGGCGGGACTCAGACGGGTCTGCGACCCGTCTGACCACTTCAACTTGAGCATGGGCCAAGTACCCGAATCAGATGACTCCCGGCTGTGAAAATCAACAATACCACTCATCGCGCCTGCCTTGGGCTTCAGCAGAATGACCGCCTGAGTTTGCCTTCCATCCAGTATTTTTTGAAATAGAGTGGTCACATCCCAGTCGATGACTTGACGTACCTTTAGAAGAGGGACGGACTGCGTGGCAAACGCTTGGTCACCGTAAAGCTTTCCCTTTGCATCAACCCAGTCGCCGCCAGCGCGGCCCCAAGCCAGAGGCCCCATGGTGGTGAACGCAGCACAGGTTGGCCCAGCAACGCCATCACCCAACTCGAATGAGTCTGGCGCAGCCAAGGTGATAGAACACCACACAACGAGGCCGACCACACTCAGAGCCCTGACAAATCGATTGACGATTGCAACAGTGCAAGAGGAGGTTGAGCCGTTCATTTATGCGCCCCTGATAGCGATGTGACGCTGATTGGATAGCAGCCGGATACCAAACCTGAGCCGCGATCGGTCCCAAGGCGTAAAGCGTGGCAACTGAAAATAATCTGAAGCGCGCGATGAAACACCTGGTGCGGTAGACACTGCAGCATCAAAACCCGCCTGCTGCACCATGGCAACGTGTTGCGGCAAGTAGTCTTGGCCCGGCTTGCCGTTGGGGTAAGCAAACAGTGAAACGTCTTCTCCGAGCAGGTGCTCAAGAAACTCCTTGCTACCCACAATCTCTGCTCTGGCCTCATCATCACCCAATCGCGCCAATATGGGGTGAGACAGCGTATGCGCCCCTATTTGCATGCCGGCCTGGCGCATTGCCTTGACTTGGTTCGAGGTCATCATCAAGCTATTTGAGGGCTCAACCCGCGCGGCACCGGCAATGCGTTGTGCGACCACCATTCGGTCAGGGATAGACATGTACTTTATTTTGCGGATGACGGCATCGATGGCCGCTGCTTGGGCAGGAGGGGTACTTCGATCAAAACGCCCAAGCTCCCCCAAGTCCAGCGTGTCAGCAACGGCATTGCGAACAGACTCTATGACAGTGTCATTCCACATTCGCCCACCGTCCAAAAAACTGGTAGCGATGAAGAATGTGGCTGACAAACCGTGCCGCCGAAGGATGGGCATTGCCACATCGTGGTTGTCGGCATAGCCATCGTCAAAGGTAATGCAAGCTGCGCGCGCTGGGAGAGTACCTTCCCTAAGGCGGGAAACAGCACCATCTAGAGGGAGCACATTGAACCACGACTTAACCCAGCCACACACCTCATCAAAGCGACGGGCATGCATCTCCTGCGGGAAAATGGGGTCTTGTTCAACAAATACTCTGTGAAAAATGAAAATTGAGAGTTGCCCGCGGTGACCCGCGGGGGAGCCCACTCCCAACAAGCCCTTGATAAACACTCTAGGCCGCCTTTCTCGCTTGGGACAGCCCAAGCCAAACCATCCATCGCGGAGACTCCAGCGGCTCAGACTTCCAGCGTTGATTTTCAACCCAGACCCGCGTTAGCACCACCATGGCCATAATGTTGTAAGGCAAATCGAAATACGCTAAGTTCAAGAAAGCACCTCCAACTGCATAGCCAGCTAACGCCACTTGACACATAGCACCCAGTTCCGCACTCCATTTGACCCCTGGCACAACGCTCTTGTACGTGCGAAGCCATCCCGCCGACCGCCAAGTCGCGATCAACATACCGAGGAACAATGCTAATCCGATAAATCCGTGGTTGCCCAATATCTGGAAATAGATACTATGGGCGACGAGGACACTCTCAGCATTTGGAGAAAATCTGGCGGTCAATTCTTGCGTTGCGGCGTTGAAGCCCACACCCAAAGGATAATGCAAAGCGATGTTCCAAGCTGTCCACCAAGCGTTGATACGTCCCATGGCCGACCCGTCCTCTTCATAGGTTCGCATGGTTCCCATCCGCGCCGTCCATTCAGCTGGCATAAAGGCAATAATTGGAACCGCTGCGGCTATCAAAATAATACCGATTCGCAACTTGTCTGCACTGCGCAACCACAATGTGGCTGCCATCGCGACAATGGCCAAGAGTGCCCCACGCGATTGAGAGCCCAACGCTGAAACGGCACACAGAACCATTACAACGGTCAGGGCGAATCTGCCACGTGTGGACTGCATTTGTAGCTGCAAAAAACGCAGCAGTGGGATGGTCATGACCAAGGCCAATGCAAATGCGTTGTTGTCTGCAATAAACGAGCCTGGAGGCCCCCAAACGCGGCCACCGCCACCAGCAAGCAAGGTGTAAACGCCTCCTTTAGCTCCAAGTACGGCTAAAGATCCGGCGCACACCGCAACGAGAGCCATGATGTGCTGCCTGCTGTGCAAAAGCGTGAGGCCCACCAGGAGCATCCCGTCAACCTTCATGACCTTTTTCCACTGCTCGTAGTCACCCTCCACGTTCAGGCCGAACAACCATGACAGCGTCATCCAAGCCATGAATACCGAAAGCCAAGTCACGGGACTACCTTTGAATGGTGACGCGCGTTCTCGGGTCCAGAGTAGTCCAAGTACGGTGCAACCCACCGCCAGGGCAGCAAGTGGCGCACTGTAGGCAATCCCATAGGTGTAACGGTGCGGACTCATGATGCTGAGCCAGGACCAGAGTATTACACCAACCCAAGGCCACCGGAGCGCTGCAATACACAACGGCAGCACGATACTGAGAAGGAGGATATCCCGCATAAATCAACTCCGAATAGCGCCAGCAACATGACTGACGATGTATCGGAACTTGCCCGACTTCTCGGCTGGTATGACATCAGTTCTCTCAATAACGATTTGTACGCTTGTACCTAGCCGCTTTTTGAATCCATCCACAATCAGTCTTTCTGATTCCAGGCTAAATGTCGCATCGGCCACCAGCATGACGCGCGTTAGTTCAAGACTTTCCTGAACGACTTTAAAGGATTGCATGCCGGGCAGGTCACGCAAGATGTAAACCAGCGACAGCCCGTGCATGACAGTGCCATTGGCTGCGACCACAAAGTCGGTGCTGCGGCCCTGAATTTCCTTCAACAAGGGCAAAGTTCGGCCGCATCTACATAGTTTGTCATCCAGCACGCCTACATCACCAGTACGGTAGCGAATGAAGGGAAAGTCGTTGGTGCCAAAGTGGGTCACAACAATTTCACCTGCAACTCCGGGGGGCTGCACTTCACCCGCCTCGTTGATGATTTCAACGACCAAGTCATCTGCCGTGATGTGCATGCCGCCTGCTGGGCACTCGTGAGCAATAAACCCAGCATCCCGTCCGCCATAGCCATTGGCCACGGGGCACCCGAACACCCTGCTGATGACGGCACGCTGGTCATCGTAAAGACGCTCGGAAGTCACAAATGCCACCTTCAGGCCCAAGTCATCCAAAACCACGCCACGTTTTTGCGCATGGAGGGCAATATGGCTCAACGCAGAGGGGTAACCAAAGAGCATTTTGGGTCGGACTGAGCGGATAGTGGCAATGAACTGGTCTACTTTGGCCTCGGACATTTCAAACGCTGGCAAAAGTTGGGTGCGCAGCAGTTTGTCGCGGAAATGTTTTATGCGGTCTTGCTTGCCTAACTCAATGGGGGAACCCCACACCACGATTTCGGGATCCCCAATGTCGACACCCCACCATCTGGTGGCACGCCACTTGGCCGCCACGTCGTGACTGACGCGCTTCTTTCCGATGAAGAAGATGAGCGGTTCGCCAGACGAACCGCCCGTGTTGTAGCGGGCGAGGTTCTGGGCTTTAGCGTGCTTTAAGGCGTCGGTATTGGATCGGATGACACTTTTAGTGAGAAACGGCAAGTGCTGCAGATCGGCCAAACTGGTGATGTGTGTCGGGTCAAAGCCATTGAAAGCAAAGAGGTCGCGATAGTAAGGAACATTTGCACCCACATCGACGAGCAATTCGCGCAAGCGCGAAAGTTGAAGCGCAGCAAGCTGATCAGCGGGCAACCACTGCGCGTGCTCCATTTGCTCGCGCACCACAACGCTGTCATGGCCCTTGAAGCGCTCATGCAGGGGAAACAGCAGCGATGATACAAATCCGGTATATGTGCTCATGGTGTGCTGATGGAAGAAACGCGGGCGTCGGCGATGGCCTGACGATATGT
>JBBRYR010000096.1:0-9799 GCA_038237415.1 Burkholderiales bacterium | reverse complement strand
TAGAACCGTCAACAGGTGCGAAACGGGTCGAAATTGCGGCACACTTTGCAGATGAACGCTAAATTCTTGAAATCTGATCCGCGAAGCCACTGCAGCCGATATGGCGCGCGCGGAAATCGGGTTTTTTTACAGCCTCGTTAGGGTGTGCTTCAGTTGGTGCCACGAAACATATTCAGAACTTAACCTCTTATTGAGCCAAATGAATGACAACAGCATCCTTCGCAGAACTTCCCGCACCGCCGTACTACTCAGTCATTTTCTCTTCGCAGCGTACACCTGGAGAAAACGGCTATGGCTTGATGGCCGACCGAATGGTCGAACTGGCGTCTGGCCAGACAGGCTTTCTTGGTGTTGAAAGCGCCCGTGACGGTGACGGCTTCGGAATTACCGTTTCTTACTGGGAAAGTCTTGAAGCCATCTCGGAATGGAAAGCTCAAGCAGAGCACAGAGTTGCTCAAGAAACAGGTAAGGTAATTTGGTACGAACACTATGAATTGCGAATTGCTCGCGTGGAGCGCGCTTATGCGAAGCGACCCTAACCCGGCATTGCAGTGGATCGGCTTCGACGCCCACTAAATTTAGACGTTGAACCTTATTCAGTTGCCATCTGAACGGCTGGTTCCTTCTTTGTGTTACTTCCGCTTTCGCAGCATTCCAGACGACCACTACGGGCAGGATCTGGTCGGAAATTGTCTCGCAACGCACTTCACTTGCGCAGCGCGGTGCGGGCCAGTTCCAACACTGCATCCAACGCCCCCGGCGCATCACACGCCACCACCTGGCGCTCTGGCATGGAGCGCAACCAGGTAATCTGGCGTTTGGCAAGCTGGCGCGTGGCGAAGACGCAGCGTTCGCGCAGCTCGGCCGTGGGAAGGGTGCCATCCAGAGCCTCCCAGGTCTGGCGGTAGCCCACGCAGCGCATGGACGGCAAATCGGGGTTCAGGTCGCCGCGGGCCCGCAGCGCCTTCACTTCGTCCATAAAGCCTTGCTCCCACATCGCGTCCAGGCGCTGGGCAATGCGTTCGTGCAACCAGCTGCGATTCTCGGGTTCCAGGGAAATAAGGGTTGTAGCCCCCGTAGAACCTGCAGATAAAGCTATTGTTTTAATAGCATTATTGCGGACGTGAAAGTGCGACAAGGGCAAGCCAGACACCCGGTACACCTCCAGCGCGCGCTGAATGCGCTGGCTGTCGGCCGGTGCCAGGCGCGCAGCGGTTGCGGGGTCCACCTGCACCAGTTCGGCGTGCATCGCGGGCCAGCCTTTGGCCTGCGCTTCGGATTCCAACTGGGCGCGCACGGCGGGGTCGGCGGCTGGCATGGGGTCCATGCCGTCAAACAATGCCTTGAAATACAGCATGGTGCCGCCCACCAGCAGGGGCAGCTTGCCGCGCGCGGCAATGTCGGTGATGAGGGCGCTGGCATCGGTCACAAACTCGGCGGCGCTGTAGGGCTGCAGGGGATCGCGAATGTTGATCAGATGGTGTGGCACAGCGGCCAGTTCGGCGGCGCTGGGTTTGGCGGTGCCGATGTCCATGCTGCGGTACACCAGGGCCGAGTCCACGCTGATGATCTCGCACGGGTGCTCCCGCGCGATGGCCAGTGCGGCGGCGGTTTTTCCGGCGGCCGTGGGTCCTGCCAGGCACAGGTGGTAGGGCAACTGTTCGGGCAACACGTCAGGGCCTGCCATAGCGCTGCACCAGTGTCCAGGCGCTCAGGGCAATGAGCACGCTCCAGAACCAGATACCAAAGATCAGGGGGTTGGCTGTGCCATCCATATGGGTACCGAGCCACTGGCCGGTCGCAAAAGCGCTGACCATCATCAGAAAACCATTGAGTGCGGATGCGGCGCCCGCCGCTTGCGGAAAAGGCCCCACCGCACCACTTTGCCCGCATGGCTGGTGGATGCCATGCCCCAGCATGAACAGGCCAAACGGCAGCATGATGGCCCAGGCCGACACCACGCCCGCAAGCGCCAGGATGCCCATGAGGGTGCCGCCCGTGAAGGTCAAAACACCCGCCAGGGCGACGGTGCGCCGCACGCCAAAGCGCAACAGCAAGCGTCTGCACAAGAAGGTGCCCAGCAGGTAGACAAACGAGTTGGCGAACATCACCAGGCCATATTGCGGCGTGCTGAAACCCAGCACCCGAATGAAGACAAACGAGGACGAGGCCAGAAAGGTGAACAAGCCGCTATACGAGCACACCGATAAAACGGAAAAAGCCAGAAACGTGGGGTTGCGCACAATACCGATCCAGGTGCGGGCTAGCGTGGCAGGTTGCAGGGCCTTGGGGTTTTTGTGCGGCAAGGTTTCTTCAAATCGCAGGGCAACCAAGCCCAGGCAGATGGCGCCAAACACGGCCAGCGCCAGCAGTGCGGCGTGCCAGCTGAACAGCGCCGTCAGCAAGCCGCCCAGAGGCGCTGCCGCGCAGGCAATCACGCCGAGTCCGCTCAGGCCTTTGGACATGACGCTGGCACCCTGCGCGGGTGTGTACAGGTCGCGCACGATGGCGCGTGCGCACATCACGCCTGCGCCCATGGCTGCGCCCTGTACCACGCGCCAGAGGATCAGCTGCTCCATGGTCGTGGAGACGGCGCTGCCCAAGGACGCGAGCACATACGCCGCCATGCCCAGCAGTAGCACAGGGCGCCTGCCAAAGCGGTCCGACAGCGGGCCCCAGATCAGTTGCGACACACCAAATGCCAGCAACAGGGCTGTGAGCGTGAGCTGCGCCTGCGCCATGGTGGCGCCCAACTCCCGGGTCAGTCCCGGCAGAGCCGGCAGGTACAAGTCGGTGGTGACGGGTTGCAGGCCCAACAGCACGGACAGAATCAGTACCAGCAACCCGGGTTGCATGCTGGCGGCGATGGGATTGGTGGAGGGTGATCGCATCAATTAGGGGGAAGTAATAGCCTGGACAGCCCGATTCTTCAGGTGGTCGCGTGCAACGATGCGCAGCACCACCACCAGCCCGAGCGCGGCGACGGTCAGGCCCACCACCAGCGCAATCCAGAAGCCCTGCGCCTGCAAGGGTTGCGCGGGGCGCCAGGGCAGCCAGTCGGGCGCCAGGCCCAGTGCACAGCCCAGGGGCAGCGCAAAAACCCAGAAGGCTGTGAGCTGAATCAGCATGGGCGCGCGCGTGACCTTGTAGCCGCGAATGGCACAGGCCGTCACCACTTGCGCGGCGTCCGACACCTGAAAAAGGGCCGCCAAAAACAACAGTTGCGATGCGGCGGATGCCACCGCCACATCCGTGGTGTAGGCCGTGGCAATCTGGTAACTGAAAAGGGCCATACCGGCAGCAGAAACCACCGCAAAAACCAGTGCAGCCCCCAGGCCCACCCAGGCCCGAAAGCGCGCGGCGACCGGGTCACCCGCCCCCAGCGATTGCCCTACCCGCGTGAGCAGGGCCACGCCCAGGCTCAGCGGCACCATGAATACCAGCGATGTGAAGTTCAGCGCGATCTGGTGCGCCCCCACCTGGGTGCTGCCAAATTTGGCGATCAGCAACGCAATGAGACCAAAGGCGCTGGTCTCTGCAAAAAAGGTGACGCCAATCGGCAAACCCAGTTTGAGCAGACCCCGCACCTTTTCGCGGTGGGGGGCTTCAAACCGGTCAAACGGCCAGGTGCTGCGGTAGGCCGGGCTGGCGCGCATCCACCACAGCAGGCCGCCCAGGTTGAACCACACGCACAGCAGGGTCGACCACGCGCAGCCCAGGCCGCCCAGCCGTGGAAAGCCTCCGTTGCCAAACACCAGTAGCCAGTTGATGACGGCGTTGAGCACCAGGGCGCCCAACGCAATCACCATCATCGGCTTGGTCTGGTTCAGGCTGGCGCTGTAGCCGTACAGCACGCGGTAGCAGGCAAAGGCGGGCAGGGCGAAGCTGGTGATGTGCACAAAGTTCTTGGCCATGTCGCGCACCTCGGGTTCCAGCTCCAGGTGGTCAAACACCACCGTGGACAGGTTGGCCAGTACAAAGGCGATCAGGCCGATGCCCAGTGCTTTCCATAAGGCCTGGCGCACCACATGCGGCACCTTGTTGAACTGTTTCGCGCCGACATACTGGGCCACGATGGGGTTGACGGACATCATGATGCCCATGAGGGTGATGATGACCATGTTCCAGATCGACACGCCCAGACCCACACCGGCCAGGTCTTGTGCCGAGGCGTGGCCCGCCATGGCGACATCGACGACGGCCATGCCTACGTTGGCCAGTTGCCCAATCAGAATAGGCCATGCCAGCAGCCACAGGGCCTGTGTTTCTGCAAGGACTCGGGTGCGTCGTGTGGGGGTAAAAGCGGGGAGTAGGGCGTCGGACATCAGCCCGTGGATTCTACGGGGCCGTCAGGGTTTGGCGTCCACCGCATCCAGCCAGCGTTGCCACGGGTTGAACCCGGTGATGAGGGCGCTGGCCAGCAGCACCAGGGCACCGCCCGCAAAAATGCCGGTGCTGACCTGCTCCCCCAGAAACAGGTGCCCCCAGGTCACGCCGAACACCGGAATCATGAAGGTCGGGCTCATGGCTGCAACGGGCGATACATGCGCCAGGATGCGGATGTGCACCCAATACGCCAGACCGGATGTCACGATGCCCATGACGGCCACCGCGCCCAGCGCCACCGGGGTGAAATGGGCCTGCGGCCAGCTCCAGACCGCACCGGGGATCAGCATCAACAGTGACATGGCGTGGATGCCTGCCGCAATCTGCAAGGGTTCCATGCGGCTGATGGCGCGCTTCATCAAGGGGGTGGAGATGCCATAGCAGGCCGATGCAGCAATGCAGGCCAGCGCTGCCACCACGACTTTGAATGACACCTCGACCGGCCCCAGCCCCACGATCAACGCGACGCCCGCAAAACCACATACGCAGCCCAGCAGTTTGCGCACCGTCAGCGTGTCTTCCTTGAGCCAGGCCGACGCAAAGATGCCAAACACCACCGCAGTGGAGTTCAGCAAAGCGCTGTAGCCCGCGGGCAATTGCAGGGCTGCCCAGGCAAACAGCAGAAAGGGCGCCGCAACCGACAGCGCACCGATGAGGGCCAGTTCACGCCAGTGCCCCGTGGGCCACGGGTGGCGCATGCTGCGCATCAGCACGGCGAGTGTGAGCGTGGCCATGCCAATGCGCAGGGCTGCCAGCACATTGGGCCCCAGCACCGGGCTGGCAATGCGGATCAGCATGAAGGAGGCGCCCCACAGGGCCGACAGCGCAACCAGCTGTGCGAAGTGTTTGGCTTTCAAGGGCTGCCCTGCCCGGGTGCCTGGCCTTGTCCTTGGGTGATGGCCATGCGCCGGCGCAGTCGGGCCGCTTCTTCCACCTGGCCCGCCCGCTCGGCGCGCTGGGCTTGCACGCCCAGCCAGGCCAGCAGGGGCCGGCGCCAGCCCTGGCTGGACGCGGTATCCGCCGCCTGGGCAATGACGGCCGGGCTGGCTTTGCCGGTTTGCAGCAGAACGCCTGCCGCCACCAGCCTGGACAGCGGATCGTCTATGCCCTGCAAGGCACTGGCGTCCCCGGCACCACGGGCAGCGGCGGCGCGCTGGTTGGGCGGTAGCAAGGGGATGGACAGCGGCGTGACCTGACCCCGCAGGTAATCGGCATAGGCGCGTTGGGCGGCGGAGGCATCCTGGCGCAGCGCTTCGAAACCGGGGCAGGTCTCAAACACGACGCTGGCCACGCGGGTGGCACAGCGCAGCAATTCGGCGGTCGCCAGCAGGTCGGGGCGGCCGGTGCTGCCAATCTGGGTGCGCGCGCGCGCCAGCTCGGCTGCCTCGACCCGGGCGTTGCCCTCCAGGTAGGCGGCCACGGAGCGATCCATCGTGCCTTTGGCTTCCAGTTGCCAGTCTGGCGCTTTTGGCGCGCTGGAGCAGCCCGCCAGAAGGGCCGCGCACAGCATCACTGCGCTGGCACCTGCCTGGGTTATCGCATGGCCAATCCCACGGGGAGCCGCGGGTGTTTTCCAGAGGCGTGTTGGCATGGTGGTCCTCCCAGTGCATCTCATGGCAGTTTGATTTCCGTATCCCGGGCAAAGGGCCATTTGCGGTTGATCTCGTTGATCAGGCCGTCGATCTTGCGCAGGTTGGCATCGACATCGGCGCGCAGGGCCCCCAGGTCGGCTGTAGCGTCTTTCGCATTGGTGCTGATGGCCTGCGCGTCCTGCAGAACCGCATCCACTTTCTTCATGCTGGTGCGGGCATCGCCCAGCAGGGCGTTGAGTTGCACGATGGTGGCCCGGGTTTCTGGCAGAACGCCTTTTTCGCCAAAAACCTGGGTATCGGTTTTGGCCGCGATGGTGTCCAGCCGGCCCAGCAGCGCATTGGCGCGGTCCAGCGTGACGGTGATTTTCTTGGCTTCCTGTTCGCTTCCCAGTAGCACGGTCAGTGCGCCACCGGGGCCATTGAGCCGTGCGGTCAGGGTTTGCAGGTTTTCCAGCGTGGTACCCACCGAGCCGCTGCTGCGTGTCAATGCGTTGAGGTTGTCGATCAGCTCCTTGGCGGCTGAAATGACCTTGGGGATTTCAGCGTTGGCATCACCCTGCAGCACGGTGCGCTCCGCTCCGTCGGGCAAGGGCGGGTCGTTCAGCATGCCGGTGTAGGCGCGAATGTTGGGGCTGCCCACAATGCCGCGCACCAGGGTGAACATGCTGCTCGTGCGCAGCCAGTGCGCATCCTTGGCCGACAGGTCCACCAGAATGCGGGCGCGGCCGTCTTCTGCCAGCTCAATGCGCCGCACCCGGCCAATGGGGAAACCGGAAAAGGTGATGTCCATGCCGACCACCACGCCTTCGGAGTCGTCGGCCATCAGTACCAGCCGCTGGGTGGCATCGAACGCACCACGGGCGTACAGGACAAACAGAACGGAGCCGCAGACCAGCAGCAGCATGAGCAGCAGCAGCAGCCGGGCCTTGATTTCCAGGTTGGCGACTGGCTCAGGTGGGGTTGGCGAGAGTGGTGGGGGAGGGGTGCTCATGGGTGGCGCGTCAGGGTGAGGGGTCGACGTCAATAGTAGTTGCCGACCAGTGAAGCCACTTCGATCAGCAGTATCACCGAGAACATGCGAACCAGCCCGCGCATCTCGGTACTGGTGCGCACGCTGGAGCCGTGCAGGCCGCGCATGCCGTACAGGGCTGAGGCCATGGGAATCAATGCGACAGCCAGGGAGAACAACAGGGTCTTGAGAATGAAGATCAAGGTAACTGCAGGGCTGAACACCTGACCCGAAAGACGGACGTAGGCCTCGATGCCGGAGGTGGTAAAGCCGTAACCGGCTATGTAGGCCACTACCAGCGCCACCATGCTGCTCAGAGCTGCCAGCGTGATCCCGGAAAACATACCCGCTACCACGCGCGGCAGCACTTCCCGGCGCACCGGGTCCTGCCCCTGTCGGCGTATGTCGTCGAGTTCGCCACTGGCTTGCATGGCGGTCAGTTCGGCGCCATCGGGAATGGTGCAGCGCAAGGCGACAAACAGCGCAGCGGTCAGTGGAATCAGCTCCAGAATCAGCACCCGAATGACCACCTGCAATGCGTATTGCGACAAACCGTAGCTCTGCGCGGTGACCAGTACGATGCGGGTGAGCACCACCGTCACCAGCGCGCACAGCACGCTGAAGCCCACCAGTATCGGTGCGGTGTTGAGGTAGATCTGCTGGGTCAGTATCCTGCGGCTCGCCGGGTTGTAGCTCGAAGGTGAGAGGGCCAGCACCAGGAGGACGGCGCCCAGATGCGCCAGGCGCCACCATTCGGTGAGCCATTGCTGCGCGATGCGGCTGGTTTGCGTGAGACGCCTCTGAAACGGATCTCTGGAGGTCATCCGCACATCATAGCGAAGGGCTCAGTATCCATCGGTGCGGGGCACCACCGTTTTAGCGGCCGCGTAGAAATAGTGCGTCGAGGTCTTTGAGCTTGAGCTGGCGCCAGGTGGGGCGGCCATGGTTGCACTGGTCACTGCGCTCGGTGGCTTCCATCTGGCGCAGCAGGCCGTTCATCTCGTCAATGTTCAGGCGGCGGTTGGCGCGCACGGCGCCGTGGCAGGCCATGGTGGCCAGCAGTTCGTTTTGCGCGCGCTGGATGACCGTGCTGGCCTCATGCTGGCTGAGCTCGGCCAGTACGCTGCGGGCCAGTTCCACCGCATCGCCCTGTACCAGCGTGGTGGGCACCGCACGCACCGCCAGCGTTTTGGGCGAAAACGGGGTAATTTCCAGCCCCAGGGTGCGCAGCGTGTCGGTGTGGGCCTCGGCCGTGGCCACTTCGTGCGGCGTGGCGGCAAAGGTGGCGGGAATCAGCAGTGGCTGGCTGGCCAGGTGCGTAATGGACGGCGCATTGCCACCAGCGCCCAGTGCTTCCAGCTGGTTTTTCAGCCGCTCATAGACGATGCGCTCGTGCGCGGCATGCATGTCCACAATCACCAGGCCCTGTGCGTTCTCGGCCAGGATGTAAATGCCCTGCAGTTGTGCCAGTGCACGGCCCAAAGGCCAGTCGCCAGCGGGTAGCGGCGAGGTTGGCGATTCGGTTGAAGCGGCCTCGCTGATTGGCGTCGCCGGGAGCACTGCGGCGGAGCCCGTGCGTGCCGGGTCTGGTTGCCACAGCGCGCCCAGGTCGCTTACCCGGTGTCCACCCGGCGTGCCAAGTGCTCCGAAATTGATAGCTGGTTGTGCAGAGTACATGGGGGCTAGAGGCACTTTTGGTGCATAAAACCCCAGCGCGGGTGCGTACGGTGCCGCGTCCGGCGATGCGTCTGCAGCGAGCGTGCCTGCCCGCGGTGCTGCCAGTGCGTCTTCCACCGCATGGCGCACGCCCTGGTGCACTTCGCGGCTGTCGCGAAAGCGCACTTCAATCTTGGTGGGGTGCACGTTCACATCCACCCGGGCCGGGTCCATGGACAGGTAGAGCGCATACACCGGCTGGCGGTGGCCGTGCAGCACGTCTTCATAGGCGCTGCGGGCGGCGTGGGTCAACACCTTGTCGCGTACAAAGCGGCCATTGACATAGCAAAACTGCTGGTCAGCGCGGGAGCGGGCGGCGTCGGGAATGCCGACCCGGCCCCACACGCGCAAGCCTATGGCGCCGTCGGTGCGGGTACTGCGCCAGTCCACGGTAATGGACTGCCCGATGAAGTCGGCCCCCAGCACATCGGCCAGGCGCTGGTCCAGCGCCTGCGTGGCATCGGCGTTGCCACAGCGGCGCCACTGGTCCACCAGCTTGCCTTCGTGCCAGATGGCAAAGCCGACGTCGGGGCGGGCCAGGGCGTGGCGGCGCACGGCCTCAATGCAGTGGGCCAGCTCGGTCGCGTCGGTCTTGAGAAATTTGCGCCGTGCCGGCGTGCTGTAAAACAGCTCTTTCACCTCCACCGTAGTGCCCTGGCTGCGTGCAACGGGTTTCAGCTCGCCGGTGCGGCCGTCCAGAAGATAAGCCTCATTCAGGCCGTTAGCCCGCGACAGTATTGCGCAGTCAGCTATTGAATTGATAGCGGCCAATGCTTCGCCGCGAAAACCCATAGTGGCAACGGATTCCAGGTCGTGCAGGTTGCCGATCTTGCTGGTGGCGTGGCGCTTGAAGGCCATGGGCAACTCCGCCATCAGGATGCCAAGACCATCGTCTTCCACACTGATCAGGCGCACGCCACCCGCCAGCAGGCGCACGGTGACCTGCGTAGCGCCGGCGTCCAGCGCGTTGTCCACCAGTTCGCGCACCACCGAGGCCGGGCGCTCCACCACCTCGCCGGCGGCGATCTGGCTGATCAGCTCGTCGGAGAGTTCGCGGATGGGCCGGCGCGCGGCGGGCACATGGGAGGATAAATTG
>JBBRYR010000095.1:0-9916 GCA_038237415.1 Burkholderiales bacterium | reverse complement strand
GCCGACATGCTTCCGGTGCTGTTCAAGCGCACCCTGGACCTGCACCAGACGACCTTTGCGATGGGGGAGTCGATTGCCCATTTACACGCCTTGTGGTTTGACGGCACCTTGCAGCGCACACAGGGCGCGGATGGCGTTTACCGGTTTGGCAAGCCCGCCTGAAGCCCTTACCACTTGGGTATGGCGTCGTCCTTCAGTTGCCCACGCAATTGGGCGTAATCCGGCACAACGGAGCGCACCGTGTCCCAGAAACGGGGACTGTGGTCCATGACGCGCAGGTGGCTGAGTTCATGCGCCACCACATAATCAATCACCGGCTGGCGAAAATGGATCAACCGCCAGTTGAGGCGAATGGAACCATCGATGCGCGCGCTGCCCCACCGGGTACCCGCATTGCTCAGACTCAGCTTGCGCCACTGCACCTGTAGCTGGGGCGCGAAATGGTCCAGGCGCTGCTTGAAGTTCTCGTGCGCCTGCCGCATCAGCCAGGCCTGCACGGCGTCGCGAATTTGCTCTGGAGAGGCTGCAGTGGGCAGCCCCACTCTCAGCACGTTGCCGCCCTCGCCGGACGCTGAAAGCTCCATGTGTGCGCCTACCGCCGCAAAACGGTGGGCGGGGTCCAGCGACAAAGTAATCTGAGAGCCCAGGAATGGCAGGATTGCGCCATTGCGCCATTCAATGCGGGCATTCTCTTGGCGCGTCTTGCGTTCTCGCGTCTCGCCCAGCTTCTGGGTGATCCAGCGCGCTTTCTCTTGCAGTGCGGCCTCGACTTCAAAGATCGGCGTCCAGCGGGGTGCCCGCACCACGAGACCATCCGGCCCCACCGCAAACCCAATGGTGCGCCGCTTGGCGCGCTCGAACTGGTAGGCCACCAGCGCCTCACCCAGTCGCACTTCACGGTTAGCCTTGGGGTGGGCAAAATGGACTGGCGCGATCGCCTGACCCAGCGGCTGTGTCATCTGGTGAAACACGCCTGGGCCTGCATCATTATCTGTAATTGCTATTATTTCAGGAGCACCCTGCGCAAGCTCCACGGGGGCTGGAGGTTCAAAAAGATCCAAAGTGTATTGCAGCAGGCTGCGCATGGCGTGCTATCGGAGCGCCACCGACGCCATCACGTGTACGCATCGGGGTCGAGGCGGCGCATTTCGGTTTCGATCCAGGTTTCTACCTCCTGCATCAATTCCTTGTGGTGGCGGCCCACACTGGGAATGGGCTTGCCAATCGACACATCCACCACGCCGGGCGTCTTGAGAAAGGCGCGGCGCGGCCAGCATTTGGCGGACGACACCGCTATCGGAATGACGGGCGCACCGGTTTGCACCGCGAGACGCGTTCCGCTGGTCTCGTACACCCCTTTTTGCCCACGGGGAATACGCGTGCCCTCGGGGAACATGATGATCCAGACGCCCTCTGCCAGCCGTTCCTTGCCCTGCGCCACAACTTTCTTGAAGGCCTGGGTACGCAGGCTGCGGTCAATGTGAATCATGTCCAGTCGCCCGATCGACCAACCGAAGAACGGCACGTGGAGCAGCTCTTTCTTGAACACATAGGCCAGCGGGTGCGGCATGATGGCCGGCATCAAAAAGGTCTCGAAGGTGGACTGGTGCTTGACCAGCAGCACCGCAGGACTTTTTTCACCCACAGGCAGGTTGTCCATGCCCGCAATGCGCGTGCGAATGCCCAGAATCACCCGCGCCCCGCTCACGCTCAGGCTCAGCCAGGCACGGGCAATGCGGTATACGGGCGCGCCGCGCATGCCAAACAACGAGGCGATCAATATCGCCAGGGTGTAAGGCACCACGGTCAGCACCATCCAGAGCATGTGCAGAATCGATCGAATAACAGACATAAGCAATAAATGGGGCGCTAGCCCACGTCCTTATTCAATTGTTTGCTACAAAAATAGTAGCTTCTCAAAGCGCTGCGGCTTGTGAAGGAGTGACATCCCGTGACACCAGATACTCGGCAAATGCGGCGAGGTCCTGGTGCACGACCGTGTCCTGCGGGTAGCCACTGGGCAGTTCCCGCCCGCGGTAGGCCAGTGCCTTGCCGGTCAAAACCAGATGCGGCTCACAACCGACCGTCACCGCCGCCACCAGATCACGCGGCGTGTCGCCCACGGCAGGAACGTCCTGCAGGTCGATGCCGTAGCGCTCGCCAATCTGCTCGAACAGACCGGGCTCGGGCTTGCGGCAACGGCAGTGATCGTCCGGCGCATGGGGGCAGTAAAAGATGGCATCCACCCGACCACCGACGGCGGCCAGCATGGTGTGCATTTTCGCGTGCATGGCGTTGAGCGAAGCCACGTCAAACAATCCGCGACCCAGGCCGGACTGGTTGCTGGCCACCACCACGTGCCATCCGGCATGGTTGAGGCGTGCGATGGCCTCCAGAGCGCCCGGCAAGGGCTGCCACTCCGAAGGCGATTTGACGTACTCGGCACTGTCTTCATTGATGGTGCCATCGCGATCCAGAATGACGAGCTTCATATCAGCCTGCCAGTCGCGACAGATCGGCCACGCGGTTCATGGCGACGTGCAGGCTTTTGAGCAGGCCCTGGCGGTTCAGGCGCAAGTCCATTTCTTCGGCATTGACCATGACACCGTCGAAGAATGCGTCCACCGGCGCGCGCAACGCGGCCAGGGTTTGCAGTGAGGCGGTGTAGTCGCCTGACTCGAACTGTGCTTTGGCCTTGGGTGCGACGTCTTTCATCGCGGAATACAGCGCCATCTCAGCGGGTTCGCGGAGCAAGACCTCACTGACATGCGGGTCCACTTCCTGGGCCTTTTTGAGGATGTTGCTGATGCGCTTGTTGGCAGCAGCCAGGGCGGGTGCCTCAGGCAGTGCGGCAAAAGCGCGGACCGCTGCCAGGCGCTTGGGTATTTCCCCCAAACGCTGGGGGCGCAAGGCCAGCACGGCATCGACTTCCTGGGCGCTGTAGCCCTGCTCGCGCAGGGAGCCGGCGAGGCGATCAAACATGAAGTCAAGCAATGCACCGGAGGCGTCGGCAATCTTGTCGCCAAATGCAGGGAGCGCGGCTTGCACAAGGGCCGTCAGTTCCAATGGCAGGTCCTTTTCCACCAGCATGCGAATAACACCCAAAGCATGCCGACGCAGGGCAAACGGGTCTTTGTCACCGGTGGGCACATTGCCGATACCAAACATGCCCACCAAAGTTTCCAGCTTGTCCGCCAGTGCGACGACGACGCCAGCGGAGTTGCGCGGCAACGCGTCTCCGGCAAAGCGGGGCTTGTAGTGGTCTTCGATGGCATCGGCGACATCGACACCCAAGCCATCATGGCGCGCATAGTAGCCGCCCATGATGCCTTGCAACTCAGGGAACTCACCGACCATGTCGGTTACCAGATCGGTCTTGGCCAGCAGGGCCGCCTTGTCTGCCCGCGCGACCAGCGGGGCGTCGCCCAGCTGCTGCGCAATTGCGCGTGCAATGGCACGCACCCGCTCGACCCGTTCACCCTGGCTGCCCAGCTTGTTGTGATAAACGACTTTATCCAAACCGGCCACGCGGGATTCCAGCGTCTTCTTGCGGTCTTGGTCAAAGAAGAATTTGGCATCGGCCAGCCGCGGGCGCACCACGCGCTCATTGCCACCAATTACGGCGCTGGTGTCGTCGGGGCTGATGTTGCTGACTACCAAAAACTGGTTCGTGAGCTTGCCCGCGTCGTCCAGCAGGGGGAAGTACTTCTGGTTGGCCTTCATTGTGAGGATCAGGCATTCCTGCGGCACATCGAGAAACTCTTTTTCGAACGCGCAGATCAGCACGTTAGGGCGCTCGACCAAGGCCGTCACCTCGTCGAGTAAAGCATCGTCCTCGATCGGCTTGCAGCCGCCACCCACTCTCAAAGCGGCCGCAGCCAGCTGGCTCGCAATTTCGGCCTTGCGCTCGGCAAATGAGGCAATGACTGCGCCGTCCCGGGCGAGTGTCGTGGCATAGCTATCCGCATCCGCAATTACCACGGGCGACACAGCGGCTTCAAAGCGGTGACCCTGTGTCGTGTGCCCGGCCGTGAGGCCGAGCACCTTGACCGGCACCACGGTACTGCCGTGCAGCGCCACCAGCCCATGCGCGGGGCGCACGAAGTTCACGCTGCTCCAGCCCGGCAACGCGCAATCGGTTTCCAACTGGTAGCTCATGACCTTGGGGATCGGCAACTTGGCAATGGCTTCTTCCAGTGCCTTTTGCAGCCCGGTATCGAGCGTGGCGCCGGTGAGCAGACTGTCGTAGAACAGGGCTTCAGCCTTGCCGTCGGGCGCGCGCTTGAGCGCAGCCACTGTCGTGGCAGGGTTGCTCAGGTCCGCACCCAGTGCCTGCAGCTTCTTGAGCAGTGCAGGCGTCGCGTTGCCGGAGGCATCCAGACCGACCGACACCGGCATAAGCTTCTGCTGAACCGCCTTGTCTTCCGCCTTGAGCCAGACGTGGCTGATGTGCGCGGCCAGACGGCGTGGTGAGGCATAGGCAGTCGTCACCGAATCGGGGCCCGCCAGACCCAGAGAGCGGAGCTGGTCGGCCAGCACGGTGGCAAACGCATCACCCAGCTTTTTGAGTACTTTGGGGGGCAGTTCTTCTACGAACAATTCAACCAGAAGGTTTTTCGTTGTCATCATGCGGCCTTCTTGCTCATCTGCTCCACCCACTCGCGCGGGGCCATCGGGAAGCCCAGACGCTCACGGCTCTCGTAATAGCTTTGCGCCACGCCACGTGCCAGATTGCGGATACGACCAATGTAGGCGGCACGCTCAGTCACGCTGATGGCGCCACGGGCGTCCAGCAGATTGAAACTGTGCGCGCACTTGAGTACCTGCTCGTAGGCGGGCAATGCGAGCTGCTGCTCCATCAGGTGTTTGGCCTGCTTCTCGTGCGCGGTGAACGCCGTGAACAAAAAGTCCGCGTCGCTGTGCTCGAAGTTGTAGGTGGATTGCTCGACTTCGTTCTGCTTGTACACATCGCCATACGAGAGGCCCTCGGTCCAGGTCAGGTTGTAGACGTTGTCCACGCCCTGAAGGTACATCGCCAGACGCTCCAGGCCATAGGTAATCTCGCCGGTGATGGGTTTGCAGTCAATCCCGCCGACTTGCTGGAAGTAGGTGAACTGCGTGACCTCCATGCCATTGAGCCAGACTTCCCAGCCCAGGCCCCAGGCGCCCAGCGTGGGGTTTTCCCAATCGTCTTCCACAAAACGGATGTCGTTTTTCTTCAGATCAAAACCCAAAGCCTCCAGCGACCCCAGGTACAACTCCAGAATGTTGCTGGGGGCAGGCTTCAGAACCACCTGGTACTGGTAGTAGTGTTGCAGGCGATTGGGGTTCTCACCATAGCGGCCATCTTTGGGGCGGCGGCTGGGCTGGACATAGGCGGCTTTCCAGGGCTCAGGCCCCAGTGCTCTCAAAAATGTAGCCGTATGCGAAGTGCCGGCGCCGACTTCCATGTCATACGGCTGCAGCAGCGCGCAACCTTGGTCAGCCCAGTAGGACTGCAATTTCAGGATGATTTGTTGAAATGTGAGCATGCCCTGATTTTACAGGGGCAAAACCGCTAACCTGCCCTGATTGGACGTGCGCGGACAGCTATCAAAACAATAGCAAGCGCCAGCAACCACAGGGGCCACAATCCAAAGCGGGCCACCCACCACGCAAAAGGGGTGATGCCGGTACGGCCCTGCACATCCCCCACAAGGGCGCCGCGGGTGTGGCGCGGCAATGCATGCGTCACGCGGCCCCTATGGTCGATGATGACGGTGGCCCCGGTGTTCGTTGCGCGGATCATCGGCCGTTCAAACTCCAGCGCACGCATGCGGCTGATCTGCAAATGTTGGTCGATGGCCACAGTGTTGCCGAACCAGCCGATGTTGCTTACGTTGACGAAGATGGTCGGGGCCACTGTCGCGTTGATGAAGCGGGCACCCAGTTCTTCTCCGAACAAGTCCTCGTAGCAAATATTGAGCGCCAAACGCTGCGCCTTCCACTCAAAGGACGGTTGACCCACGGCGCCCCGGTTGAAGTCCCCCAAGGGAATGTTCATCAGACTGGTGAACCATTTGAACCATGGCGGAATGAACTCGCCAAAGGGCACCAGATGGTGCTTGTCGTAGCGCCATAGCTGGGGCTGAGCCGGTTGAAAACCCAGCACTGCGTTGGTGTAACCCTGCGAATAGCTCCCCCAGGGAAACCCGATAAGGGCCGCTTGCTCACCTTTGGCAAAGCGGCTTTGCAAGGCGTCCCAATACTCGGGTGGCAGTTGCTGGGGCAGCAAGGGAATGGCCGTCTCTGGCGCAACGACCAGATCACCCCGACTGGCTTGCAATTGCTCGCCATACCAGCGCAAGGCCAGTGGAACGCCAGAGCCAGGCTGAAATTTTTCATCTTGGGGAATATTGCCCTGCAGCAGCGTCACCGACAACTGACCTGCGGGTGCCGACCATACGGGCAGCCCGGTGGACGCCATCCAGCCAGCGAGCAGCACAAAGACGGTCGCCGCTCGTTGCACGCCCGTGCTGCGAGGAAAGTGCACCGCTGCCGCAGCCAGCCAGACGGCCAATGCCGTGATGCCATAGGCACCCACCCATGGCGCGTAGCCCGCCAAAGGCCCGGTTATATGCGCATAACCCACAGCGCCCCAGCCGAAACCGGTCAGCCAGGTTCCACGGGCCATTTCAGCTGCGGTCCACAGTGCGGCGAATGCCAGACAGGCTATAGCCGGGCTGCGATCCTTGAGACGCCAATAGAGAGCACACGCTGCAGCGTAGTACAAACCGAGTGCCGCCGCCAGAGCCGCAATGGCAAGGGCCGTCAGCAACCCGTTCAACCCGGCGTAGGTATGCATCGAGATATAAAGCCACCAGAACGTGCCGCACAGCCAAGCGGTGGCAAAAAGCAACCCGGTAACCCCGGCCTGTGTCCAACTCCTGCAGCGGTGCAGCACCCAGACGAGCACGCCCATGGACAACAATTGCAGCCACCAGAGCGGCTCACCTTTTGCAAAAAGAAAGGGGAATGGCCACGCAACGCTTGCAGCGCTGGCGCAAGCAGCTATCAAAATAATAGCAATCTTGGCGAAAACATCCGCTGCGTGGTACTTACGCAGAAAGGTCGATCGCATAGCTTTCAGGATACGACGTCGTCCGGCGCCACTTTGAACCACTTCACAGCGCCGCCTTTGGTATGGAGCACCAGGAACACCAAGCCCCCCAATGTGAAGCGTTCGCCGCGCTTGGGTACATGGCCCATTTCGTGCGCGATCAAACCGCCAATGGTGTCGAAGTGATCGTCCGGATCCGACCCGGTCAGAACGACCGAAAAGGCGTCATTGACCCGCTCAATAGGGGTATCGCCACTGACGCGGTAGGTACGGTCAGCCAGCGCAAAAATGTCGCCTTCATCTTCAGCGATGTCGAACTCGTCTTCGATTTCACCCACAATTTGCTCTAGAACGTCTTCGATGGTGATGAGGCCTGCCACACGACCAAACTCGTCAATCACGATCGCCAGGTGGTTGCGGTTACCCCGAAATTCACGCAACAGGTCGTTGAGGCCCTTTGTTTCTGGCACGAACACGGCTGGTCGCAATAGCGCCCGGATGTTGAGCTCGGGAGCCCGCTGCAGCTTTAACAGGTCCTTGGCCATCAGAATACCAATGACGTTTTCACGCTCACCTTCATACACCGGGAAACGCGAGTGCGCGGTGTCAATCACGGTGTGCAGCAACGAGTCCATGGGTGCGAGAATATTCAGCAGGTCCATGCGCGTGGCTGGCACCATCACATCACCGGCAGTCATGTCTGCCATGCGGATTACGCCTTCAAGCATCACGCGCGACTCGGCACCAATGATGTTGTTATCCTCAGCTTCGGCCAGCGTCTGAATTAGCTCCGCTGTTGAATCGGGTCCTGGATGGATGAACTCAGCGAGTTTGCGAAGAAAAGTCCGCTTGTCTTCTTTGTCTGCTGGCCGCGGGGGGTGTGGGTCTGACACTGACGTGGTGGCAAGGACTGCCTTTGTTTCGGACCCCCAAGGATAGCGGATTTGTATGACCCGCCACAGATTGGTTTCAGCCGCTTCAGGGTGGGGTGCGGCTTTGCGCGTCGATCGCACCCCGGCGGACCTCCTGCAAATCTGCAAGGAAGCTCCAGAACTGCTTGGCCTGGGTCTTGATTCGATAATCGGTTTGAGCCACTTGCTCCTCGATCATTTCGGTAATGCGACTATCCAACGTGGACTGTGGCAACTGCAGGTGGGCTTCGGATTCGGATCCGTCGCGCTCGACCGTTGCACCCGCGTTGCGGGCAATTTTCAGCATGGCCGTATTCTCGCTCAGAGCATGAATAAACATCATGCTGACCCCGTCGTTCGTAGCATGCATGGCAGCACGCTCAAACAATCGCGCCCCAAATCCCCGACCGCGTGCACTGGGAACAACCGATACGCCAAATTCTGCACAGGACTCGTAGCTGCCGTCCTTGGGATAGGCGAGATGCGCCATTGCGATCAACTGGATCTTTCGGTTATAAATCCCGAAAATTTCGTCCTGCTCGAAGTCAAGCCCGTCCACATATCGCTGGATTTGCTGGTCCTGCGCCATGTATCCAAAACGCAAGTACCGGTCAGAAGGCTCTAGCGAAAGCAAGTGCCGGGCGATACGGTCACGGTGATTCACACCCAATGAGCGGATCGGTACAAGAATTGGAGCCTTTCGCCCGGGGGCTGCGTCGTTGCCCTTCCCCGCCGGTGGGCGTAAAAAATCACCCCCAACACCAAACGAGGCTTTGATCAGTTCTATGGCTTCAAGCATGGGTTGTAATATAAGGGTTATCCCTAGTGTTAGCACTCCAAACTGACGTAATTTTGTCGCATTGGCGCTACCTTGGCGCTCATTGGTATATTAGAAGCCTGCAAAACAAATGGTAGATCGAGTGCGAGCGCTAACTCATCGAGCACTCGACCCGCCTGATTCGCTGTTCTTCGCGGGAAGCGTTTCTGGCTCTTCTAGACCGATACACTTGCTTCCATGAGTGCAGCACAAAGAATCAGGGATGCAGTGGCGCGGGTTACCGCATTGCGTTTGGAAGCGGTGTCGTCGCCCAGCCTCCTTGCTGCTACGACGGCCGTTAAACGGTTTCAGGCACGTCGTTTCGCAGGCACCTACGCGGACCTGTTTGATACAAAGGAGTATGCGGGCGCCGCAAGGTTCTTTTTGGACGAACTCTACAGCGACAAGGATTACTCACTTCGCGACGCACAGTTTGCCCGCATCGCTGGAGCACTTCAAACGTTTTTCCCGTCAGCGGTCGTGGCAACAGCTGTGTCACTGGCGGAACTACATGCGCTGACCGAAGAGCTTGACCACCAGATGGCAATCGCCTGGTTTCGAGAGTCCGAGGGGACTCATGTCGATGATGTGACCCGGTACGTTCTAGCGTGGAAGTCAGTAGGTCAGGTAGAGGACCGACATCGACAACTGGATATTGTGCTTGCTGTCGGGAGCGAACTCGATCGACTAACCCGCACTCCCGGGCTCAGGTTGATGCTCAGAATGATGCGCAGGCCGGCAGCGGCCTCTGGATTGGGTTCTCTTCAGAACTTTCTTGAGGCCGGGTTTGACACCTTCGCCAACATGTCTGGAAACGGAGCACGAGCCCTTGAGTTTTTGAACTTGATAAAGGCGCGCGAATCACTTTGGTTTGACCGCTTGTTTGGCCCTGACGCAGCCAGCTGTGAAAAACAATTGCATTCCTGCCTGTCAAACAGTAAGTAAAACGTAAGCACGCGGCAAACACACCTTGACGGTACAGGCGCTATGTGATCAGCGGTTGCCAGCGGTGCGGCAGCAGCGCGCCGATCTGGCTGTTCTTCTGAGTTGGCAACCGTGCCAGCACATCCTTCAGGTAGGCGTACGGAT
>JBBRYR010000094.1:0-10028 GCA_038237415.1 Burkholderiales bacterium | reverse complement strand
GAGCAAAACCTGTGTGCCAAGCGCCAGCCCACCATCGTGGGACGGCATGGCGGCTTTGCCGACAAGGTGCGCGCGCACTGGAGCTGGAGTTTGCCCCTGCCAGAGGGCTTGGACCCGGCGAGCGCTGGGCCGCTGATGTGTGGTGGCGGCACTGCCTTTTTGCCGTTTGTGATTCATGGCATCCAACCCACCGACCGGGTCGGCGTGGTCGGTATTGGAGGTTTGGGGCACTTGGCAGTAAAATTTGCCCGGGCCTGGGGTTGCGAGGTCACCGCGTTTACCTCCACGCCGTCCAAACGCGAAGAGGCCTTGCTGCTGGGCGCGCACCACACTGTGTCCAGCGTGGATGTGAATGCGCTCAAGGCCATTGCTGGCAGTCTGGACTTTCTGCTGGTGACAGCGGGTGCCAGCCTGGAGTGGGATGCCTTGCTGGCCACACTGGCTCCCAAGGGCCGGTTGCACATGGTGGGCGTGGTAACCGAGGCCATGAAGGTGCGCACCGGCGGCTTGCTGTCCTGGCAGCGCAGTATTTCGGCCTCGCCCACTCCATCGCCGACCGTACTGGCCAAAATGCTGGCGTTTTCTGCCCGCCACGGTATTGCACCGCAGGTAGAGCACTTTCCCATGAGCCGGGTCAATGATGCGCTGGACCACCTGCGCGCAGGGAAAGCCCGCTACCGGGTGGTGCTCGACGCTGATTTCAGCTGAGTAGCAGCTTAGGCCTCGCCACCAAACCGCTTGATGAGGTTGTCGATGTAATGCTCGGTCAGCCTTTCGAACTCGGCCTCCACCAGGGGCGAAACGACCATTTTCGTCAGGGCAGGCAGTGGAACGGTTAGTTCACCTTTCACGGTGAGAACCACGTTGGTAGAATTTTTGTTGCTGGTGATCTTCCAGCTGCCTGACACCAGCGCATTGCCTTCGCCCTTTACGGGTGTCCAGACGACGGTTCCCTTGGCCTTGTTGGACACATATTTGGATGCATAGATGGTTTGCAGATGGATTTGTGCAATGCCGATCTTTTCCATTTCCCAGCGATAGGCTCCGCCGCCCAGATCCACCAGTTGTTCGACATGCGGGTAGAAGCTGGCCGATGTGGGCACATCGGCCAGCACCTCGAATACCTCTTTGGCCGGCGCCTTCACATCAAACTCATAGCCCAGTTCAACATCAACGGTCATGGTCATGGCGGGTCTCCTCAATCAGGTTTTTGATGGGTAACCATCCTACTCCGCAGTCGCTGCAGGGTGAGTTGCAGCAGGCGGGCGTCGGAACTGGCGCGGTGGCGTTGCGCGCCACGTTCACTGCCAATTTGCGCCTTGATGGCATGCCACTGGTCGGCTTCACTGTCGCTTAGCAAGGCGCGCAGGTTTTCCAGCTTGAAGCGGGGTGTCATGTCTGCCGCATCAAAAAGGGCACCCAGCCAGCTGTAGTCATTGATCCAGCCGTCCGAGTAAACCGTCTGGCCGCCGAGTTGCAGGTTCATCGTGCGGGCCACCTCCTGCACCGGGAGGCCGCGCTCCAGAACAATGGCGCGTGGAATGCGGTGGGTCGCTTCGGCTTGTGCATCCCAATGTGTCCAGTGCGCTTCGGGGCGTATCAGGGTGCAATAGGCATGGCCATTGGGGAGCACAAACCCCACTTCAATGGGGTAACTGTTACGACCAAAACCCGACGCTTCAACGTCCAGCATAGTGGGGGCAGGGGCGGTTTGCGGAGGGTCGATACGCATGGCTGTTAAATTAGTACCTTATGCCAAGCAGCTTACTCGCCCTTTTAGATGACATCGCCACCATTCTGGACGATGTTTCCGTGCTCTCCAAAGTGGCCGCCCAAAAGACGGCGGGTGTGCTGGGAGACGACCTTGCGCTCAACGCCCAGCAGGTGGCGGGTGTCACTGCAGACCGGGAGCTGCCGGTGGTGTGGGCGGTGTGCAAGGGCTCGCTGCTGAACAAGCTCATTCTGGTGCCATCGGCCCTGGTGATCAGCATCGTCATTCCCTGGGCGGTGACGCCCTTGCTGATGGTGGGCGGCGCCTACCTCTGCCTGGAGGGCTTTGAGAAACTGGCCCACAAGTTCTTTCACAGCAAGGACCAGGACCAGGCCCAAGCAGAGGCCCTGCTGCAGGCGGTTGCGGACCCGTCGGTGGACCTGTTGGCTATGGAGCGCGACAAGGTGAAAGGGGCCATTCGCACCGATTTCATTTTGTCGGCCGAGATCATTGCCATCACGCTGGGCACGGTGCAAAACAGCCCCTGGACCACCCAGCTGGTGGTGCTCAGCGGCATTGCGGTGGTGATGACGTTCGGGGTGTATGGTTTTGTGGCGGGTATCGTGAAGCTGGATGACGCCGGGCTGTATCTGAGCCGGCGCCCGGGTGTGGGGCTTGGGACCCGGATGCTGCAAGCCGTGGGAACCGCCTTGGTGCACTCCGCGCCGTGGTTGATGCGAATCCTGGCGGTGGTCGGTACGGCCGCCATGTTTCTGGTGGGTGGCGGTATTCTGGTGCACGGGTTGGGGCCTTTGCACCATGGGGTGCAGGCGCTGCTGGAGAGGGTCGGGTCAACCGGCGTGGTGCAGGCGGTGCTGCCACTGCTGCTCAATGCCCTGGTGGGCGTGGTGGCGGGCGCCCTGGTGTTGCTGGGCGTGACTGCGGTGCAGCGTGTTTCTAAACTCATAAAACAGGACGAAAAATAATGGCTTCATCCGCGAAAACCGCAGCGAAAACCGCAGCGAAAACTGCAACAAAACCTGCTCCCAAGACCCCTGCCAAGACCGCAGCCAAGACTGCGACTAAGGCAAAGGTCAAACCGGTGGTGGCTGAGCCCTTCATGCGCTTCTACCATTCGGAGGCGCTGCGTGCCAAAACCGACGCAACACTGGGCGCGCTGGAAGTGGCCCCCAACCCCGAAGCGCATCGCGACCGGCTGGCTGATCTGGTGGAAGAACTCATTGAGAGGGGCATGGACTACTACTTCCTGCGGGCGCTCAAGCTGGCCAAAATGGGCTTTGTGGCCGAGCAGTCGGCACGGCTGGGCATGTCGGGTTCGGTGAAACTCATTGCTTCCGTCAGCCGCAAGTTCATTGTGCGCATGGATGGGGCGCAACTGGTCGTCGTGTCAGCGCACATCCGTGCACTCACATCCTGATGGGTCTGATGGTCTGCACCGGAAATTTAAGTAAAAAGTGGCTCTAGCCCCCGTAAACACTGCGCAAGCAGCTACTAAATCAATAGCACCAGGACTGCTGCTGGCCACGCTGGGCGCCATTGCGTTCAGCGGCAAGGCCATCATCGTCAAGCTGGCCTATCGGCATGGCGTGGACGCGGTCACGCTCATCATGTTGCGCATGCTGTTTGCGCTGCCATTCTTTCTGGGCATGACCTGGTGGGCGAGCCGCACCCGGGACGGCCGCAAGCCGCCACCGCTGACGCGCAAAGACCTGCTGGGCATTCTCTGGCTGGGCGTCACCGGCTATTACCTGGCGAGCTTTCTGGACTTTGCCGGGCTGCAGTACATCACTGCCTCCCTGGAGCGGCTGATTCTGTATCTCAACCCCACGCTGGTGCTGCTGTTGGGGTGGGCGCTGTTCAGGCGGCGCATTGGGCGGCGCCAGGCCATGGGCATGGCGATCAGCTACGCCGGTGTGCTGCTGGTGTTTGGCCATGAGGTCACGCTACAAGGTGCCCATGTGGCGCTGGGTGCGGTGCTGGTGTTTCTGAGCGCCGTGAGCTACGCGCTGTACCTGTTTTACAGCGGCGAGCTGGTGCAGCGCCTGGGCTCCATGCGTCTGGTGGGGCTGGCGACCTCGGTGGCCTGCGTGCTGTGTATTGCGCAGTACGTGATTTTGCGTCCGCTGGACACCGTGCTGGCGGTGGCGCCCGAGGTGGTCTGGCTCTCGGTGCTCAACGCCACCCTGTGCACCGTCGTGCCGGTGATGATGGTGATGATGGCCATTGAGCGCATAGGCTCCGGGCTTGCGGCCCAGGTCGGCATGGTGGGGCCCATGTCTACCATGATCATGGGTGTGGTGTTGCTGGGCGAGCCGTTCACCGCATGGCTGGTGGCGGGCACCGCACTGGTGATTGCCGGTGTGTTTGTGTGCAGCCGGGCAAGAGCCTGAAATAAAATCAACCGATGCCTAACCTAGCCGCGTTTTTTGAGTCTGCACGCCTTCCCGTCATGTCCGAGGTCGCCCGCGCGCTGGTTCGCACGCTGAACGAAGAAAGCGCTACCGCTGGTGAAGTGCAGAAAATCATCGCCCAGGACCCGGCACTGACTGCCAATCTTTTGCGTCAGGCCAACAGTGCATCCTTCGGCCTCAGCCGCCAAGTCGAGTCACTGGATCGGGCGATCGCGGTGCTCGGGATGTCGCAGGTCAGGGCGCTGGCGCTGTCCACCAGTTTTCGGGGCAGCTTTCCGGTGGTCGAGGGATTGAGTCGCGTCGGGTTCTGGAAGTCCAGCATGGCTTGCGCCGCCTACGCCCAATGGTTGGCGAAGCGCGCGCAGCTGAATGGCCAGCAAGCATGGCTGATTGGCATGATGCTGCGACTGGGGGAATTGCTGATTGGCCAGCGGTCGCCAGAGTTGTTGGCTGAAATCGAGGCATCGCCCCACCGGGCGCATGCGCGCTGGGAGCGCGAGCAGCACCTGCTGGGCTTTGATGAAGGGCAGGTTACCGCGGTCCTGGCGCGCCGGTGGAATTTTCCGGAGGCCATCGTGGAGGCTCTGCAAAGCGCTGGCAATCCCATGGTGGCCAAGCCCTTTGATGGCCTGGGTGCGGCAGTTCACCTTGCCGCACTGCTGGCCGACAGCCCCCACTCTCCCCAGGCGGCAGTCGATGAACTGCCGCAGGATGTGATTCTTGCGCTCGCGCTGGACCGCCAGTGGATGGTGGCGAACTTTCCGGGAAAAGAGTCTTTTCTGGACGTTTCTGGTTCCTGAGGCAGGCGACCGGCCAGGCTAAAACCGCGAGTCCGTATCATCCGTTGTGACGGTTTGATACGGCAACAACAATACAGAGGCAAGAACATGGATTTGGGACTTCGCGGTAAATGGGCTTTGGTGTGCGGCGCCAGCCGGGGTTTGGGCCTGGGCTGTGCCCAGGCGCTGGTGCAAGAGGGCGTCAACGTGCTTATCGTTGCCCGGGGTGCTGAGTCGTTGGAGGATTCTGCTACCAAATTAATAGCTGACTACGCAGGTTCCACGGGGGCTAGCGTGCTTTTTTGTGCACAAGATATCACCACCGAGGCAGGGCGCTCAGCGGTGTTCGCCATGCGCCGCGACTTTGACATCGTGGTCACCAACGCAGGCGGCCCCCCTCCTGGCGATTTCCGCGATTGGGATCGCGAAGCCTGGATCAAGGCGGTGGATGCGAACATGCTCACCCCCATCGAACTGATCAAGGCCACGGTAGACGGCATGGCGGCACGCGGTTTTGGGCGCATTGTCAACATCACCTCCAGTTCGGTGAAGGCCCCGATTGATGTGCTGGGCCTGTCCAATGGCGCGCGCAGCGGCCTGACTGGCTTTGTGGCTGGCTTGGCCCGCAGTGGGCTCGCGGCCCAGGGCGTAACCATCAACAACCTGCTGCCCGGGGTGTTTGACACCGACCGTATCAAAACGATGATGCAGACGACTTCCCAAAAGACCGGTCAATCGGTCGAAGCGCTTCGCGATGCCCGCCGCCAGGGCATTCCGGCCAAGCGTTTTGGTACCCCGCAGGAGTTTGGCGCCATCTGCGCCTTTTTGTGCAGTGTGCACGCGGGCTATATCAATGGCCAGAACGTGCTGGCCGATGGCGGTGCGTATCCGGGCACCTATTAACGGAGCCCACAACCAAGGCACGATGCACATGGCGAAAAATCGGCTCTCTGGCCTTGCAGCGCTTGGGGTCACGATCTGGATCCTGTGCGCCAGCGCGGTGATGGCGCAAGTGCCGGCGCCGGCAACCGGGCCAGTACCGTACAAATTGCGGGTGGTCGGCGGGCTGGGATCAGTGAGCCAATTTACCCGTTGGGAGGAGCCGTTCTGGTCCAAGGAACTGGCGCGTATCAGTGGCGGGCGGTTCAGCGCCGATATTGTGGCCTTTGACCGCGCCGGTATTCCCGGCGCCGAGATGCTGAGGCTGTTGCAGATGGGTGTGGTGCCCTTTGGTACCACGCTGATGAGTTCCCTCTCGGCCAGGTACCCGCAGTACACCGCACCCGACCTGGCAGGCCTTAACCCGGATATGGCGACTTTGAAAACCAGTCTGACCGCCTTTCGCCCCTATCTGGAGAAGGCCCTGAGAGACCAGCACGGAATCGAAGTACTGGCCATCTACACCTATCCCGCGCAGGTCATTTTTTGTAAAAAGCCGCTCACCGGTCTGGCTGACCTGTCGGGGCGTCGCATTCGCGTGTCATCTGCCGGGCAGGCGGACTTTGTTGGCGCCCTCGGCGGTGTTCCGGTCAATATTCTGTTTGCGCAAATCGTGTCGAGCCTGCGGGAGGGCAACATTGAGTGCGCCATTACCGGCACCATGTCCGGCAACACGCTGGATCTTCCGGCCATGACCAGTCACCTGTACCCGATGCCCATATCCTGGGGACTGGCCATTTTCGGTGCCAATCGGGCCGCATGGGAAGCAGTACCACCTGACTTGCGGGCGCTTTTGCGCCGGGAGTTGCCCAAGCTGGAGGCTTCCATCTGGGCCGAGTCCGCCCACGATACGGAGCAGGGAATTGCCTGCAACAGTGGATCTCCCAATTGCCAACTCGGGATCAAGGGCCGGATGGCAATCGTCCCGGTATCGCCTGCGGATGAACGTCGGCGCCAGGAACTATTCATGTCCGCCATATTGCCGAAGTGGCTGCAGCGCTGCGGCGCCTCCTGTGCGGAGGTCTGGAGCCAAACCATCGGCCCGGCCCGCCATATTGCGATTTCGCCCGCCCAATGAAGCTTGCCCCCGGCGTTCGCATCAAGTGGGTGGTTTGGGGCCTGGTCGGCACTTTCCTGGCGGCGATCATCGCGGCAGCGTCTTACACGGTGTGGGATGCCCGGTTGAGTTCCCTGGCAGAGAGTGAGGTCCAGGCGACGCGCTTTGTGTCGGGTGCCGAGTCCGCACTCAACCGGTCTTTGCTGGCGATTGATGTGTTGCTCGCTGGAACAGATGATTCGCTGGACCTGGCGGGTTCCATGATCGACTGGATTGATGTGGATGCAGCCAGCAAAATGCTGCGCAGCGCAGAGCGCCTGAATTTAATGGTCAGCTTGGTCGCCTTGCTGGATTCGCAGGGCCATGTGATTGCATCTTCCGACCCGGCCAATGTCCGGTCCAATGTGGTGTTGCCCGCGGGCTTCATCGAGGAGGCACTGGCACAGCCCGTGTCTACGCTGATTGTCAGCGTACCAGGCAGCAGTTTGTCCAGTTCCGATCGGGTGGTCTATTTCGCGCGTTACATCCGGATGGCCGACGGTGCCAAACTACTTGCCATTGCAGAGGTGCCTGTTGACATGATCACTTCCCTGGTCATGCAGGGCGTTGATATTCCCGGGCTGCAAGTCACGCTGGAGCGCGGCAAGGGTCAGTTGTTGTTGGGCATGCCCACCGGTGCGTCTCACGAAGGCGGAATGCTTGCGCCGGCATTGGCCGATCTGGCTTCTGCCAATGCAGAGTGGAACGCCACAGCCCGTTTGAGCAAGGTTCCCGCTCTGGTGGTGAGTCGGCCCATTTTGTTTCAGGATCTCTGGATTTCCGCCAGCATTCCCCGTGAATCTGCGCTCAAGGGCTGGCGCAGCACTCGCAATGCCGTGTCGGGTGCAACCCTGGTGTTTGCGGTTTTGGTGCTGCTGGCGGGCGGTTTTGCCGTCACCTATTTGAACCGCATCAACACCGCGCGGGCTGACCTGCAACGGTCCAAAACTGCGCTTGATCAGGCACTGGAGTCAATGGTCAGCGGATTCCTGCTTCTTGATGTGGAGCAGAGGGTGGTCCAGTGGAATCGCCAGCTTGAGGAGATATTTCCCTGGCTGGTGCAGACGCTGGTGCCCATGGTGCCCTATCGCCGTGTTCTGGAGGTTACGGGCAAGCACCTTCTGCCCGGCGCCACGGAAGAAGAACACCAGCGTTGGGTCGACAGTCGGCTGCTGGTGCCGCTGGATGCAGGCAAAGCCCATGAGCAAGTGTTGCCCGACGGATACCACATGCAGATCACGGAGCGGGTCACACCCGACGGTGGGCGCGTGATTACTTTTCACGACGTGACCGCTATCCGCCGTGCCAGCGCTGAAATTGAAAGTCTGGCCTTTTACGATTCGCTGACGGGTTTGCCCAATCGCCGCCTGCTGCTGGATCGTGTGAACCAAGCCATGGTTTCGGGTTCCCGTTCTGGCAGTATTGGCGCGCTGCTGTTTCTGGATCTGGATAAATTCAAGACCATCAATGACACCCTGGGCCACGAGGTGGGCGATCAGCTCCTGAAACAGGTGGCTGAGCGCCTCACAGCCTGCGTTCGGGATGCCGACACGGTGGCGCGCCTGGGTGGTGATGAGTTTGTCGTCATGCTCAAGGACCTGTCCGGCGAGCGCCACCACGCCGCTGCATTGGCCCAGCACATAGGCGAGAAGATATTGCGCAGCCTGAATCAACCCTACACGCTGAACGCAAAGCCGTATCGCAGCACCTGCAGCCTGGGCGCCACGCTAGTGGACCAGACGATGGTGAGCGCGGCAGAGCTGCTGACGCAGGCCGACATTGCGATGTACCAGGTGAAGGCCCAGCGCGGCAATGCCCTGTGTTTCTTTGATCCGAAAATGCAGGCAGACATCAGCCACGTCGTCCAGCTGGAGGCCGATTTGCAGACCGCGCTGGCGCTTGGGCAATTCGAGCTGCATTACCAGCCGCAGTTCACGCTTGCGGGTCGCATCGTCGGCGCTGAAGTGTTGTTGCGGTGGCACCATCCGCAGCGGGGGCTGGTTTCGCCCGCAGAATTTATTGCGGTGGCGGAAGAGCGGGAACTGATCATTCCCATGGGCCTGTGGGTGCTGCGAACCGCCTGTCAGCAGTTGGCTGCCTGGCAGGGCGATGAACGATTCAGCGAACTGCAGTTGTCTGTCAACGTGAGTGCCCGTCAGTTTCGCCAGCCTGACTTCGTCGCGCAGGTGACCGATGTGATCCTGGCCACCGGCATCAGACCCCGGTTGCTCAAGCTGGAGCTGACCGAATCATTGGTGCTGGATAACGTGGACGATTGCGTGGCCAAGATGGAGCAGCTCAAAACCAGCGGCGTGCAGTTCTCGGTCGATGATTTCGGAACCGGCTATTCCTCCTTGGCCTACCTGACGCGATTGCCATTGAATCAGCTCAAGATTGACCAGTCCTTTGTGCGCAATCTGGGGGTGCGGCACACTGACAGCGTCATTGTGCAAACCATCATCGGCATGGCGCGTAATCTGGGGCTGGAGGTCATTGCAGAAGGGGTGGAAACCACTGCGCAGAAAGAATTACTGGCCCAGCATGGATGCGAGCTCTACCAAGGCTACCTGTTCGCCCGGCCTGCGCCGGTGGCCGTGATGGAAGCGCTGCTAGCGGCGTGATGACAGCACGATGCCGGAGACAATCAGCACAAATGCCAGCGCATGAAAGAGCTGCGGCGTTTCGCCCAGAAAGGCCGATGACAGCAGGGCGGTGAACAAGGGCGTGAGGTTGATGAAGAAGCCCGCCACGGCAGGCCCAGCGCGCGAAACGCCGGCGCCCCAGGCCCGGTACGCAATCACCGCAGGCCCCACGGCGATGAACAGCAAGGCGCTGATCAGCGGCCAGCCCCAATCGATGTGTGCAGGGGTCAGCGCCCACTCTGCGCCGGTAAACGCGGCGGACCAAGCCAGACCAAAAACAATCTGCGCCAGCAAAAATGCCGCCCAATCGGTGCGTAAAGACGCCGATTCCTGCGTCGGGTGCGCCAGCATCCAGCTGTAATACGCCCAGCCCATGCTGGCTATCAATACATACAGGTCCCCCGTGACCAGATGCAGGTTCTGCAGCAG
>JBBRYR010000093.1:0-10214 GCA_038237415.1 Burkholderiales bacterium | reverse complement strand
CCCCGGATCATTGGTGAATTTGATGATGGCGCGCTCATGACCGCCTTCGGGCGTGAGGGGCGCGGGGTGTTCATGGCACCGACCGTCATGGAAGCGGAAACGGTTGCCCAGTTTGGCGTGGAAGTGATTGGCCGCACCGATGAGCTGGTGGAGGAGTTCTTTGCCGTATCGGTCGAGCGGCGCATTACACACCCTTGCGTTGTGGCTATTACGGACGCAGCGCGCGGCCAACTTTTTGGTTAACAACGACAATCGCCGATTCAATCATTTTTGCAACCCCGAGGCCACCCATGTACGAAGTTGTCAAACTCATTCACCTTGTAGCCGCCATCCTCTGGATGGGTGGCATGGCCTTCATGCTGCTGGCGCTGCGCCCTGCGGCACTTGCCGTGATGGATCCGCAATCCCGCGCACGGCTGATGGGCGCGGTATGGCAGCGGTTTTTCCTGATCGTGATCGTGTCCATCGTGGCGCTCTTCACGACAGGTACCAACCTGTACACCACCGCGTTCCGTGCGGCCAAGGCGGCCACCGGATCGGGTAGCGTACCGCTGGGATGGAATCTGATGCTGGTCATCGGCATCGTCATGATGCTCATTTTTGGTCATATCTATTTTGCAGGTTTCCGGAAATTCAAACGCGCCGTGGCGGCAGCCGAGTGGCCCGTGGCGGCCAAGGCAGCCGCACAGGTTCAAACCCTGGTGATGGCCAACTTTGTTCTGGGCTGGCTGGCCATTGCTGCAGTGCGGTTGGTGCGATGAAAGCGCCGTTTGTCATCGCCGCTTTGTGCGTGGCCACATTCACCGCGCACGCCCAGGACAGTGGCCTGCCTTTGTGGGAAGCGGGTGTGGTGGGCGGCACGGTCTCCACGCCGGCCTATCCCGCGTCGGCGGACCGTGCGGTCCGTTCGCTGGTCTTGCCATTTTTTATCTACCGCGGTGAGGTGCTGCGGGCTGACCGGGGTGGTCTGGGTGCGCGTCTGGTGCGCAAGGATAATTTTGAATTCGATGTCGGATTTGCGGCGTCTCTGCCCGCCAGTTCCAATGACATTGCGGCACGCAAAGACATGCCGGATCTGGGCACACTGATCGAGTTTGGCCCCCGCCTGAAAATGACGCTGGCCAGCCCGACACCCACCAGCAAGGTCCGCCTGGAACTCCCCATTCGCGCGGTGCTGGAATTTAACAACGGTGTGCGCCAGCAGGGCACCGCGTTTGAACCCGAACTGGTGCTCGAGTCCCGCGACGTGGGTGCGGGGTGGAGTGCCTCCGTGAGTGGAAGTCTGGTTTTTGGCGACAGCCAGTTGAACCAGTACTTCTACGGTGTGGCGGCTCCTTACGCTACGGCCACAAGGCCTGCGTACGATGCGCAAGCGGGACTGATCACCACCCGGTTGACTGTGAACGCCTCCAAAGCCGTCACACCGGATGTGCGGGTGTTTGGTTTTGTTCGCTATGACAATTACAGCAGCTCGGCCAACCAAGCCAGCCCGCTGTTCCTGCAGTCCAACGGCACGTCTGCGGGTGTGGGACTGACATGGACCCTGGGCCGATCCGAGCGGCGCGCACAGAACTGACTTGTGGCCTAGGGGCCTTTGGCGGCGTGTTGCTGCTTACAGGCCGCAGCCCCGCAAAATCAGCGAAACCACATGCTCGGTAGCGCGCGTATGGTCGCGTGCGGTCAGCACCTTGCGCCCCAGCACCGCACACACCTGCACATCAAAATCCGCGTAGGTTTGCGTGGCGGCCCAGATCGTGAAGAACAGGTGCATGCTGTCCACGGGTGCCATGCGCCCCGCATCAATCCAGCCCTGCACGACCGCCGATTTTTCCAGCACCATCTGGCGCAGCTCGGTACTGAGCAGACCATGAACGACCGGCGCTCCATGCAACAGTTCATTGGCAAAGACCTTGGAGCCATCGGGGCGCTGGGCGGACAGGGCCATCTTGGCCCGGATGTATTGCTCAATGGCCGCACGCGGATCGGCATCCGCCGTGATGCCGTGCGTGGGCACCAGCCAGTCATTCAGAATGCGCGCAAGCACCGCACGGTACAGCACGTCCTTGCTCCCAAAATAATAGTGCAGATTGGCCTTGGGCAAACCACTGGCGGTGGCGATGGCCGCCATGGTGGCGCCGCCAAAACCGGCACGGGCAAACACTTTTTCGGCGGCACCCAGAATCCGCGTCTCGTTGACTTTGCGAATCTGGCTTTTGGAGCCATCGTCCTGTGACTCCTGCTGTTCACTGGCGGATAAGAGGGGTTTCAGGTTCTTCATGGAAAAAATGGGACGGGGTCGCACCGGGAAGGACACGACCCCATTCAAGCACTTACTTGCTGGCCGCTTCCCACACCACGTGCGACATGGCGGCTTTACCCGGATCCTTCTTGATCACGGGCGAGCTGCCACCGGCCAGCAGCACCTTGATCGTGCGCTCATAAGCGGCAGGTTCCAGGTAGCCAATTTTTGCAGTGCCCGCATTGGTGATCAACTTGGCCACATTTTCCATCTGGCGCTTTTGCACCTTCATGGTGGCGCTGCCCGAGGTGTCGGCTGCGACTACGGCCTTGGCCGCTTCCTCGGGGTTTTTCACGGCGTCATTCCAGCCCTTGAAAGTGGCTTTCAAAAACTTGCCCATGCGTGCCACAAAGGCGGGGTCTTTCAACTTGGCTTCCATCACATACAGACCATCTTCCAGCGTGGCCACGCCTTCTTTTTCATAGAAGAAGGTAACGAGATCGCTCTCCTTGACGCCCGCATCCACTACTTGCCAGTATTCGTTGTAAATCATGGTGGAAATACAGGCGGCCTGGTTTTGCAGCAGCGGGTCGACGTTAAAGCCCTGCTTGAGGATCTTGATGTCGGAATCGGTTTTGTAGCCGAGCTTGCTCATCCAGTTGAGGAACGGGTACTCGTTGCCGCCGTACCAGACGCCCAGAGTCTTGCCCTTGAGGTCTTTCGGACTTGCCACACCGCTGGACTTTTTGCAGGTCAGCATCAGGCCGGACTGGTTGAAAACCTGTGCAATATTGACCAGCGGCACGCCGGCTTCGCGGGAGGCCAGGGCAGAAGGCATCCAGTCGACGATCACGTCGGCGCCATTCCCGGCAATCACCTGCGCGGGCGCAATATCCGGGCCTCCGGGCTTGATGGTGACGTCCAGACCCTCAGCCTTGTAGTAGCCCTTGGCCTGCGCCACGTAGTAGCCCGCAAACTGCGCCTGGGGCAACCACTTGAGTTGCACGGTTACTTTGTCAGCGGCTTGCGCGGTCATGCCGCACACGGCCACGACCGCGGCCAGCACGGTTTTACTGAGCTTAAAAGAACGGGTCATGAAACACTCCTGGAGGTTGAGGAAAGAACAAAACAACGGGCATTATTTGCCACGCACCGACGGATGCCAGAACGCCGCGCGGCGCTCCAGCTGCACCAACAAGGCATAGGCCAGCGACCCGGTGACGGCAGCCACCACAATCGCGCCCCATACCAGCGACATATTCATGCGTGCGGCTTCGGTGGAAATACGAAACCCCAGACCGACCGTGGGTGAGCCAAAAAACTCGGCCACGATGGCGCCGATCAACGCCAGCGTGGCGTTGACCTTGAGCGCTCCAAACATGAAGGGCGTAGCCGCCGGCAGCCGCAGTGACCACAAAGTACGGCTGTAGCTGGCTGCGTAGCTAAACATCAGCTCGCGCTCCAGCTTGCCGGAGGCCTGCAGGCCCGCCAGCGTGGACACCAGCATCGGGAAGAACGTCATCAGCACCACCACCGCCGCTTTGGACGGCCACTCGAAGCCAAACCACATCACCGCAATGGGTGCCACCGCCACCAGCGGCACCGTGCTGGTGAGCGATGCCAGCGGCAGCAGGCCACGTTGCAGAAAAGGCAAGCGGTCAATGGCAATCGCGACAAGGAAACCCAGGCCACTGCCCAGCACCCAGCCAACCACAACGGCTTTTAGTACTGTCTGAGTGAAGTCGCCCCACAGCTTGGGGTAGTTCTCCAAGAGGGACTGCGCGATCAGGGTGGGTGCCGGCAACAACACACGCGGCACTTCAAACGCCACCACCAATATCTGCCAGAAGTACAGCACCCACAAACCAAAAAGGCCGGCGGTCAGTACACCGTCAAAACGCGGACTCTGGATCGCCGCGACCCGCCGAATGGTCCACAAGGCGGCTCCCGCCAGCGCCACGACCAACAGCCAGAACAACGCGTTAGGGGGACTGTCGCCCCGAGCCGCGGGATGCAGCAACAACAACCCGGCGGCGACGGCAGACGCAACGACGGCCATCCACGTGGTGCGGCTGGACTGCCCCAATGAGGGAGAGGAAGAGGGCTTCATGGCTGCCTCCGGTGGCGCAACACAACGCGCTCAACAGCCGCCACCAGCGTGGTCAGCACCAGGCCCAGCAGCGCGGACATTACCAAGGCAGACCAGATAGCCAGGGTGTTGCCGTAATACGAGCCGGTCAATAGACGCGCACCCAGACCCGCTGTGGCACCCGTGGGCAACTCGGCCACCATGGCTCCCACCAGACTGGCAGCAATACCCACCCGCAACGCAGGAAACAGAAACGGCAGGGCGGCTGGCAAACGCAGCATCCACAGCGACTGCCAGCGTGATGCGGCGTAGGTGTGCATCATCTCGGTCTCAATGACCTGGGGTGAACGCAAGCCCTGCACCATGGCTACCGTGACCGGGAAAAAGCTCAGGTACATGGCAATCACGGCTTTGGGCGCAAGACCCGACAAACCCAGACTGCCCAGAATCACCAGCACGATGGGGGCAATGGCCAGCACGGGCACGGTTTGCGACGCCACAATCCAGGGCAGCAAGGCGCGGTCCAGCGTGCGGGAGTGCACGATCAATACCGACAGCAGCAGCCCCAGCAGCGTTCCCATCACGAAGCCCACCAGGGTGGTCTCGCCGGTCACGGCCACGTGGTAGAGCAGGTTGCGGGGAGAGTCAACCGGCCAGTCCACCAGGCTGGACCAGAAGTCCAGCGCAATCTGGTGCGGCGCCGGCAACACCGGGCGCTCCATGTCCATCGTGGCCGCAAAGAGGTCTTGCCAGTTCCAGGGTTTGTCCAGCGGGTCGAGAACGCGTTCAATGGCACCGGGTGCGTTCATGGCCCATGCACCCGCGTACCAGAGCAACAGCACCGCCAGCAGCATGACCGCCACGGGCAGCGCCTGCGCCCAAAACCGGGCAGCGCGTGAAGCCCGCACCGGGTTACGCGTGGTGGCCATCGGCAAGCGCCTCGCGCACCGCGTGCGCCACGTCCATGAACGCCTGCGTGTCGCGCAAGCCCAGATGCCGCGCATCGGGCAAGGGGGATTCAATCACCTTGACAATGCGACCGGGGCGCGGCGACATCACCACAATGCGTGTGGACAGGTACACGGCTTCGGCAATGGAGTGGGTCACAAACACCACCGTGCGGCGCTCGCGCTGCCACAGCTGCTGCAGTTGCTCATTGAGCCGGTCACGGGTAATTTCATCGAGCGCGCCAAAAGGCTCGTCCATCATCAGAATGCGCGGCTCAAACGCCAGTGCACGCGCAATCGACACCCGCTGCTGCATGCCCCCCGAGAGTTGCCACGGGTATTTGCCCTCAAAGCCGGTCAGGCCCACGCGCGCCAATTGCTCCAGGGCAATCGAGCGGCTCTGCGCGGCACCCCGGCCCTGAATCTGCAACGGCAGCATCACATTGGCCAACACCGTGCGCCACGGAAACAGGGCGGGAGCCTGAAACACATAGCCATAGGAGCGGGCGAGGCGGGCCGCGTGCGGGCTCACGCCGTTGACGAGCACGGAGCCATCACTGATCTGCTCCAGATCGGCAATCACGCGCAGCAGCGTGGTCTTGCCGCAGCCGGAAGGTCCGATGAGCGAGACGAACTCGCCTTCGCCGATTTGCAGATCAATATTGCTCAGCGCTTGCACCGGCGTATCGGCGGTCTGGTAAATCAGGCTGGCGTTGCGGACCTCTACCGCAAGCCGCGCCCCGGGAGATATGGAGGCATGAACGGTAGCTGGCGTTACGGCGCTTGGAGGGGTATTCGCTAGGACGGAATTCATGGATTAAAAAGCTAACCGATTGGTCAAGTTATTGTAGGTGTGCACGCGAGTTTCGTGCCAAAAAAAATCCCTGCATCGGTGCATACCCTTCCCCGGATTTACCCGAATACTCCCGGCTACTGGCCGTCAATCCGCAATTGCAGCGCCTGGTAAGCCGGCAAGCGGTTGCCGCCCAGCGCGACGGCTTTCGAGATGGCCTCTGCAGCCTCATTGCGCTGGCCCTGCTCCAGCAGCACCTGCGCCAGATTGTTCCAGGCATCCGCAAAATCCGGATGCGCGTGCACGGTGCCACGGTAGGCAACAACCGCAGCATGCAGATTCCCCGCCGCATAGGCAGTATTACCCGCGCCCAGCATCAGGACGGGTTGATCCGGCCATTTCTGGAGGGCCGTTGCATAGGCGATCCGGGCAGCCGCCGGGTTGATGCGTTCAAGGGCAGCCACGGCCCGCGCAAATGGTTCGGGCTGTGCCGTTGCGGGCAGCCGTGAGGGGGCCAGAGCCACGGCGGCCCAGTAGTCGCCCCGTGCCCAGGTGCGCTCAAACGCAAACAGCGACATCTCCAGACGCGGCGTTCGCCCGGAGTGCAGAAACAACAAGTTGCGATCCCGGTCAAAACCGGTCACCACGGCGTAGTGCCACACCGGATAGACCGGTAACGAAAGGTTCTGAAACACCAGCACCGGATTGCCCGCAGCCACTTCGCGCAACACGGCTTCAACGGTCGGAGCCAGAGGGTAGGCCGGCAAGCCCTGACGGCGGATGGCTACCAGCATCTCGACCTGCAACGAGCCTTGGCGTCCCGGCACATAGACCTGGTCCACCAGCTGGTCCGGCAAAACCCGCACGCCCGCGGTTTGCAGGACCATGGCCAGGGAAGCGGGGCCACACTCGTAATCTTCCTGCGGAAAGAACGGTACGTTTTCCACCTCGGCATGGTTCGGCAGGTCCGCAGGCCACTGCTGCGACAACGCGCCCACCTGCTGCGTGGCGCAGCCTGACACCACGAGCACCGCACAAACAAAAACCCCCGCCAGGGCGGGGGCAGCAAGATGGCGCCAGAGGCGACTCATCGAACCGATCGGGTGAACGGGAAGACCTTGGTCAGGCCCAGAATATCGGTCACCAGCAACACGATGAAGATGGTAAACAGGACACCCAGAATATCGCCACCGGCAGGAGCCTGGTCGATACGGCCCGCCAACTGCGCGACCTCGGTGTCCGACATGGCCTGGACGCGTTCCAGTGCCGCATCGCCGTTCACACCCTGGTCTTGCAGGGTCTGGCGCACATCGGCACGGCTCAGAAAGGTGGTGACACGTTCACGGCTGGAGGTTTGGGCCGCGGAAGACAGCACCTCGTCGGTGGACACGATGCCCGCCTGGGCCGTCAGGGGCAGACCCATGGCAGTGCAGGAAACAATCAGGGCAGAAGCAACAAGGCGTTTGAATGCGGTCATAAGTTTTATCCAGTAAGTGTGTTTCAGTGTAGGGGACGATTCCCGTTGGGTCAACCCGGATTACAACTGGTCACCAAGGCATTGCGTCCCTTTGCCTTGGCTTGGTAGAGCGCGGCGTCCACGCGCCGAAACCAGGCGCCTACATCTTCGCCACGGCCGAGTTCGGCCACGCCAAAGGAAGCGGGCAGGTAGATGCGGTGGGTGCCTTCCGCCACCGAGGTGGCAGACAGCGTTACCCGAAGACGCTCGGCCAGCAGGGTGGCCGAATCCCGGGGGGTCATGGGCAGCAGAACCAGAAATTCCTCGCCGCCGATGCGCGCCAGCATGTCGCCATCACGCAACTCGGCGGCCACGGCACGGGTGACCTCCTGCAAGGCCCTGTCACCCACCGGGTGCCCATGCCGGTCATTGATCGATTTGAAATGGTCCAGGTCAAACATGATGATGCACACCGGCGCGCCGTGGCGGACCTTGATGGAGACTTGCCGCTCCAGCTGGGCAAAAATGAAGCGGCGGCTGTAGGCGCCCGTCAGCTGGTCCTGGGTGACCATCTCATTGAGTCGACCCAGCGCCAATTGCAGCTCCGCATTGCGGGCGGTGACCTTGGCATTGGTTTTATGCAGACTGCCACGCGCCTGCGACAGCAGTTTGACGAGGGCGGCGTTGCGCACCGAGTTATCGAGCTCGCGAAACAACTCCTGCTCCAACTGCCGCGCATACCCGATCTGAACGGCCAGCAGCCCGACCAATCCCAACGCAACATAGCCACCAATCGGGTTGTTGACCAGCGCCAATTGCAGCAGAGGCGGCAGAAAAATTCCACAGGCAAACAAAACCGACGCACTGCGGAACGGCGACATGGTCACCAGGCTGATACCGGCCACGCTGACCAGAATCGTCAGGCCCGCAAGGTACAGATCCAGCCGCCCATCGGCCCAGAGGAACCACAAAGAGAAACCCCACACCAGGCCGGCGAGGCCCGCAGCGGTAATCTGGGCTCGGGCCCATTGGCGCGCATCTTCGTGTCGGAATACGCTGAACCGGTACCGGTAGCCAATCCCGGCAATCGTAAGTTCGATGGCGGTTGCCAGACCCACCCAGATGGCTGCAGTCCCCCAACCCGCCACGTTGACCTGGATCCACCCGAGTAGCAATATGGCCAACGGCGAGAGTAGCGCCCCGGTTACCGAGCGATCGTGAAAAACCCGTGTGCGTTCGGCCAGAACCTTTTCCGCGATCAAACCCTCATCCAGATCGATATTCGGTGCGGGTTCAGCGACAGGGAATCTTTTTCGGTCCATTGCTTTTTTTAGGGGGAATAGCTTCCCCAGGGGGCTATTGCATCAGCACAAAAACGCTTATTTGACCAGTTTTTCGCAGTTTTGGCGAGAAAACGGCCCCCTTGGGTTTTAGATGGGAGCAGATACCAGCCGTTGCTGCGCAAACGCCACATACCAGTCAAGGCAGGCCGGGTTGGCCATGGCGTCCTTGTTAACCACTTTTTCCAGTGGCTGGCCCAGCAGCAGCTTCTTGATCGGCAGCTCCTGCTTTTTTCCAGACAAGGTGCGTGGTATCTCTGCCACCTGAAAGATGGCGTTGGGCACAAACCGCGGGCTGAGGGCGACCTTGATGGCCTCGTTGAGTTGGGTCTTCATGGCATCGTCCAGCACCACGCCGGCACGCAACACGACGAACAGCGGCATATAGCTTTCGCGCCCTAGGTATTCCAGATCCACCACCAGGCTGTCCAGGACCTCGGGCAGCACTTCGACTGCGCTGTAGAGCTCGCTGGTCCCCATGCGCAGGCCGTGGCGGTTGATGGTGGCGTCGCTGCGGCCAAAGATCACGCAGCCTTCCCCGCCACCCGCTTGGGTGCCCACGCGCAGCCAATCGCCGTGGCGCCAGACGCCACCGACTTCCGGGCCCAGGTCGCCACCACCCGGCTTGCGGCCATGGCCGGGGGGGTACATCTCGAAGTAGCTGGACAGGTAACGCGCGTTGTCGTGGTCGCCCCAGAAGAAAAGCGGCATGGACGGAATCGGCTGGCTGCACACCAGCTCGCCCACATCACCCAGCACCGGCTGGCCCTGCTCACTCCACGCTTCCACCGCACAGCCCAGCAGGCGGCATTGCATGACACCAGGCTCCTGCGGCAACTCGCGGTTGCCGCCAATGAAGGCACCACAAAAGTCAGTGCCACCCGAGATGTTGCACCACCAGATGTCACGCTGGGCTTCGCTGAGGGCGATGCGCGCAAACTGCTCCGTCCCCCAGGCCTGTGCCTCCGGTGAAAGGGGAGACCCGGTAGTGCCCAGCGCGCGAATGGCAGAGAGGTCGCCACAGGTGGACAAATCCACGCCCGACTTGAGGCAATTGGCAAAGAAGGCGGCGCCCGCGCCGAAGAAAGTAACCCCAAGTTCGCCCGCAAAACGCCACAGGGTGGTCCAGTCGGGATGGTCTTTGGTACCACCGGGGTTGCCATCAAAAATCACGCAGGTGGTGCCGTTGAGCAAGCCGGCAAGCTGCGCATTCCACATCACCCAGCCGGTGGAGCTGTACCAGTGGAAGCGCTCGCCCCAGCTGTTGGGCGCGTAGCTGCAGCCAATGTCGTTGTGCAGGGTCTTGAGCGCCAACGCTACCAGCACCGTGCCGCCGTGGCCGTGCACGAT
>JBBRYR010000092.1:0-10325 GCA_038237415.1 Burkholderiales bacterium | reverse complement strand
GGCGTGCCCTTCATCACCAGCGCCAGCGGCCAGGGCAACACGAAAGCACCGTCCAATCCGTTTGCCGATTTGTATGGCTGGGACGCCGCCGGTGCGCGTGCCCGTGCCCTCGCGACGCAGCAAGGTCTGCAGAGTGTGAGCGTGCAAAACTGGACGCTGGCCAGCCGCCTGGGCTGGTATGCAAGGCCACTGCCCGTGCATTCGCTGGAAGACCGGTTTGACCAGTTTGACCTGTGGGCCGCAGACCTGCCGCAAGGGGGCAACACGCTGCTGGTGGACTGGTCGCAACTGGCGTATGAAGTGCCGCTGGGCGCACACGGTTTTGCGGGCTGCCGCCTGCTCGATACGCAAGACGTGCACAGCCTGGGCGCCACCATTGCCACGTTTCGGTTTTATGCGTGCAGCAACTGGTCGGGAGACCCGAAGCCCCGCCTGAAAGGCAGCCCCTGATGTTCCCATTCAAGTCCTTCTTTACGGTGTTCACGGTGCGCATGTGGCTGCTGCCTGTGCTGCTGTTTGTGCTGACCGCCCCGTTGTGGTTGCAATGGGTTGAGCCCGCCCTGTTTGTCACCATCAACACCCTGTGCGCACCCGTAGCTGCGCCGGTGTGGACCGGGCTTTCGCTTTTGGGCAATGGCTGGGGTGTGCTGGGCGTGACCGCCCCGCTGCTGGTGCTGGCACCCCGCCTCATGTGGGCCTGGCTGTGCGCCGCGCCGTTTGCCATTGCGTTTGCCCGCATCGGCAAGGGCTTCATAGAGAGCCCCCGGCCCGCTGCGGTGGTGGACAACGCGCACATGCGCATCGTGGGTGAGACGCTGCACAACGTGTCCATGCCCTCTGGCCATACCCTGACCGCTTTTGCGGTGGCGACCGCCTTGTACTTCGCGTTGCCCGCCAAAGGCAGAGCCTGGCACCTGTGGCTGTTTGTGCTGGCTGCTGGTACCGGTTTGTCGCGCATTGCCGTGGGCGCCCATTGGCCGGGGGATGTGGCGGTTGGCATGAGCCTGGGCTTGCTGGCAGGCATGCTGGGCCACGGCTTGCTGCTGCGCATGGGCCCCGCGCATTTGCAGCCTACCGCCTGGAGCTTGCGTGCAGTCGCCTTGTTGCTGGCCGCGACCGTCTACAACCTGGTGAGTGACGCTTTGGACTTTGCCGAAAACCAGCCGTTTCAGGACCTGCTGGCCGCTGTGGTGGTGCTGTCGCTCATCGGTTTTGCAGGGCAAAACTACTGGGCCATTCGCAAGGCCAAGGCGCTGAGGGCTTCGTAGGCCGCGCCCGTCTGGGGGTCCCAGGCGCTAACGGCCTCGCTTTGCCGCGCAATGGCCTCTGTGTCGCCCCGGGCGGCCGGGCCGGTCAATGCGGCCTTGGGGCCGAGTGCCGTGATGTTGGCAACCGCATTGCGCAGCAGCGAGGCCCGCAGCGGCGGAATCAACTCCGCAGGCACACCCGTGCTGCGCCACAAGTCTTCGGCAACCGACTGCAGAACCGGTAAAAAGTTGGTGGCAAACACGGCTGCTGCGTGGTACAGCAATTTGTCAGCGCTGGCCACATCAAAACAGCGCGCGCCAATGGCGGTGAATGCCGGGCGCAGCGCGGCGCAGGCCGCTGCGTCACCCTCCAGCGCGCATGGCGTGCCGGGAAACTGCGCCATCGCCGTGGTGACGGAGGCAAAACTCAAAATGCAATGCGCACTGGCCACCTGCCAGCCCAGCGCTGCCAGTGGCGCCAGCGCGGCGGCACTCAATGCGCCACTGCAGTGAAAGGCGATGGCAGGCGGTGCATCCTTGAGCTGATCGGCCAGCGACTGGGCCACAGCCGCCACTTGGGCATCGGGCACGGCCAGCATCCAGACATCGGCATTGCGCATGGCGTGCAGTTGACCCACTGCTTGCCCGGTACCGATGACCTCAACGGCTGCTTGCGCGCTGGACAGCGAGGTGGTGAGCACATCCTGAATGGCAAAGGTTTGTTGTAGCTGCCACAGCCGCGCCAGGGTCTGCCCAACGCGGCCGGAGCCAATGAGGTTGAGGGTTGGTTGGCTGGTGGATGGTGAGGTCGTGGTTTTCATTGCGTATGGTGCATTTTTCTGACTATTCAGGTGGCAATTGGTTGTCTGGTTTGGGCCCAATCCGGTCAGCCAACAAATTTTTAACGGTGACAGTTGCTGGAGGTAAAGCTGACATTCATGATCACCAGTTGGATCTCAGGATTCGACCCATAGCGTTAGTCCGATAAGTCGAATTCATCGCCCAACAGCGGACATTTAATCCAATTTATGGGTAGGTAGGGTTTCTGAGGGAAAGGCGGTCGTAATTTCCGTTGAATTTGGAAACACGTGGAACCGCATAGCCTGTGTTTGCCGGTCTAGCGTTGGGCAACACGATTGCCTTCGTTGCCACTACCCGCTTTGGTTTTGGCACTATGAAATTGCTTCGGTTTCAATCCGTAGAGGCGCCTAACTTTGACCACAAAATCTATAGGCTATGCAACTCAGTTACGTCCACGCAGCATGGCCTTAACAATCGCAAACCCAAAGTGCAACTGACTACTGAGGTATCCATTGTACTTTGGCAAACTGTCTTCAACGTCGGCTTTGCGACGGTTATAAAACATATGGAGCACCGGCTTGGGTAAGACACCCACTTCTTGGATGTTGTAGCTGGGCACAACGACCATGCCTGGAAACAGAGGCATATTCAATTTCTCGATAGCCGGCTTGCCGCAGCGTTTGCAGGTTCCGCGCTTCAGCAGTGGCGGCTGTTGGTGCACGCGAAACGTAACCGTATCGTCGTCCTTGAGCGCAACATCTTTACCGTAGAAAACCGTGATATCCGCGTAGTCGGATTCATTGTATTTCTGGCAAATTAAACAATGACAGTAAGCCCGAAATAGCGGCTTGCCAGTGATAGAGAACTGTGCGTGACCGCATTGGCAGCTCCCTGCCTTTTGAATGAATTCGCTTGTCATGTCGCTTCCTCAATAAATTGTCTGCGCTAGCCGTGATACGACCGAGATGCACGTCGCTGCGATTCGCTGCTCAGGTAGCACTTATTTGCTGCTCAAAGTCAGCCAGCCGATCTTTGCCAAAGTACATCTCGTCACCCACAAAGAACGTGGGCGATCCGAATGCTCCGCGGTCAAAAGCTTGCTGCGTGTTCGCCATCAGTTGCGCCTTTACATCGGGGCTTTGCGATCCTTCCAGCAGGGCTTTGGCATCCAGCCCTGCGTTTTGTAAAACCGTCAGAATCTCATTGACATCATTCAGATTGCGGCCTTGCTCCCACATCGCTGAGAACATGGCATCCACATAGGGTGCTAAGCCGTCCTGCGCTTGTGCCGCCACTGCGCCGCGCATGATGGACAAGGTGTTGATCGGAAAGAAGGGGTTGAACTTGAACTGGGTGATTCTGTGCTTGGCAATGAACCTCTTCATCTCCAGCATTTCGTAAGCGCGCTTATTTGGAATGTCTGCGGTCGACTCAAAAGGAGATCGGTTGTTGCTCAGCTTGAACACACCGCCTAAAAGGATTGGTACGTATTGCACAGGCACTCCCGTGCGCTCTACTATAGCGGGCAAAACTTTGTGACACAGGTAGGCATTTGGGCTGCCAAAGTCGAACAGAAATTGAACTGGTTTTTTCATATAAATCTCCACGGGTTTTGTTACCAAGCTTCGTTCCACGGCCGCAAATCCGACTCATGCGTCCAAGCGTCGCGCGGCTGTAGGTGAATCTGCCAGTAGGCTTCTGCAATGTGGTCGGGGTTCAATATGCCATCGATATCTTTGGTTGCGTACTTTTCAGGCGCCACGGTGCGTATGAACTCTGTATCAATAGCGCCGTCAATCACGGGGTGGGCCACGTGTATGCCTTTGGGCCACAACTCGCGCGCCATACTCTGCGCCAGGGCACGCAAAGCGTGCTTGGCTCCCGCAAAGGCTGCAAACCCCTCTCGTCCGCGCAAACTGGCGGTGGCACCTGTAAAGATGATGGTGCCGCGGGCACGTGGCAGCATGACTTTGGTGACCTCACGCCCCATCAAGAAGCCGCCAAAGCACGCCATTTCCCACACTTTTTGGTAGACCCGTGAAGTGGTCTCAGTAATACTGAAGCGCACATTGGCACCGATATTGAATACGGCCACTTCAATAGGACCAATATCACTCTCAATCTTTTCGATCAATGCCACCATTTCCTCTTCTTTGCGTGCATCACTGCCAAAGGCATAGGCCTCGCCGCCTTCGCTGCGGATTTGCGTCACTAGTGCCTCCAGCTTTTCGGCCGTGCGCCGCGTGACGCAGGCAATGTAGCCCTCGCGGGCAAATCGCCGTGCAATGGCACCACCAGTGGCATCCCCCGCACCAATGACCAGAATGACTTTCTTGGGTTCCATAAAACGAGCTCCTTATGTGAATTGGACTTACGCGTGTTTTTGTCCGGACTGATCTTCCGGGTCGTCATTTAGCAATCGCTCGGCGGAGCGGCGCAGTGCCGACAGTAGTTCGCGCTGCAACTTTTCATCCGACAGCGCGCGCGCGATCATCACCGCGCCCACTTTCTGAGCGATCAGGGTCCAAGCCTTGTCGGCTGAACCGGTCATTTTTTCAACGTTGGCATGGACCTCCTGAATGCCTTGTTGAAACGCATCGCGTACCGATGGATCGGCACGGGCGACTTCAGAAGTCAAACTGGGCAAAGGGCACCCTAGCTCGGGGTTACGAACGTGCTCAAGGCTTAGATAGGCGGTAATCGATTTAAGAGCGACGACCGAGTCCCTAGGGTCGATGGCCCCGTACATCTCTGCGGTGCGTTGGAGTTCGGCTGAAATCACGGTCGCAAAGAAATCGGCTTTGCCGCCAAAGTGCTTATAGAGCGAGCCAGTCGTTACGCCAGCGGCCGCCGCTAAATCTGCCATTCCACTGCCACCAAACCCATGTCGCTTGGCATGGCTGCCGCCCGCGTCAACGAGCCGCTGTTTGGCGGAGTCCTTGTATTCCTGGGTGTAACGCATATGTGAAATCCGATGCTGATTCTTGACTGGGTTGCGGTTTTACAATAGGATAACGATCATTACCCAATAGCGCAAGCCCTTGACAGAAATAGGCCAGAAAGTTTTCAATATGAAACGCAATCAGAAAACTCCCCTCTTACTAGTACCCGGCGCTTTGAACGGTGGCTGGATCTGGCAAGACAACTTCTTGCCATTTTTTCAAGCCAAGGGCATGGATGTGCATACCTTCGACTTTCCAAGTCATGGTGCGCGAGGCCTTAAGAGGCAGAAGCTCACGCTTGGTGACTACCGCCATCAACTGGTAGACAAAATCAAAACCCTGCAGCGACCTCCCATTCTTATCGCGCACTCGCTCGGGGGGTTGCTGTCACTTCAGGCGATGCACTTGACGCCTGTGGCCGCGGTGGCCCTGTTGTCACCGGTACCGCCCGATGGTGTGTTGCGCAGCGTGATTTCTTTGGCGCAGCGCTCTCCCATGAGCGCAGCCAAAATGGTCGCGGCAATTACCGATGCGCGTTTGAGCAGAATCGCATCTGCCCCGCTAGGCATCCACTCAGAAACATCTGACCCGCAAGGCGTTCTTCGGATGGCAAACCGCGTACGTAGTGAATCGCTACTTGCTTTAACGCAAGCACTCTTTCAGCCAGTTGCTGAGGGTAAGTCACCCGTGCCGTTGCACTTCTATGGGGCCACGGGTGACTACATCATTCCCCCTGAAGAAGTACGACGCGCGGCCAAACTGTACGACGCACCCGTCACCATTTATCCGGGTATGAGCCATGCTTTTCAAGTGGAGCGCGATTGGCCCGTGATTGCAGGAGACATTTTTGACTGGCTTGTGCGTATTAAACTGATCAGTGGGCAAACCAGAAGCGGCAAGCGGAATCGGTAGCTGCACAAGTGCCTGCCGGTAAGCTGTCATTCGCGAGTTTCTGCACCTGGCCCACAGCTGAGACAGACCTCTCACTCGCGAACGGCTGCAAGCGACGCGGGACCGGTCGTACGAACTGAAACTGTGAATGTCGGCACCTAGTCGATAGCTCCTGCTGGCGGACGGTCGGCGGCAGCTGGGCCCCAAGCGGGTTTCCAGCCCATGGGAAGGCTGACATTGAGTAAACAGTTTGAGTACCCGTCGAGTGCAGCGGCAAGCTGACCACCGCAGCCTGGTGTGGTGCAGAGCGATTCGGGGATTTATTTCTTTTGCATTTGGCGCCGTTACAGCGCACTTTGGCGGTGGTTTCGGCACATTGCGTCGCAAACCAGTTCACTGGGGGTGCCTGCGTTGGCACAGTTCGGGCATCACTCACCCGCCCAACCACCAAAAGGAATTGCCATGTTGATGCACATTGTCGCCAGTACACCCAAATGGGTTTTCGTTTTATTGTTTGCCCTGCTCTTGCTGGGTCTGAAGCAAATGCTGCCTAGCCGCGTGAGCCTGAACCGCGCGACCGTTATCCCGCTGGCCATGACTGTGCTGTCGCTCTTTGGCGTGGTATCGGCTTTCGGTGACTCGCCACTGGCGTTGGTGGCTTGGTTCGCAGGTGCTGCAGTTGCCTTCGGGGTCAGCATCCAAATGCTGACTTCAACAAAAATCCAGTTTGACGCCGTGGGCCGTCAGTTCCACATCCCAGGCAGCGCGATACCACTGGCGCTGTTCATGGGCATTTTTTTCACCAAGTACGCTGTGGGTGTGAGCATAGGAATGCACCCTTCACTCGCGCAGGACAGCAACTTTGTACTCGTATTCAGCGTGCTGTATGGCACCTCCAGCGGCATATTTGTTGCGCGCGCCAGCCGGCTGTGGCGTATGGCACTGGCAAACGACATCGCAAATCAGGTGGCAATCGCTTCACGCTAAATACCATCACTAAAAGCAGTGTCCCCGCATCAGAAGATGCAAGAGACCAAGGCAGCATTCAAACATCACGGTGGTCCCTAGAATTTGTTCGTTACCGCAGCCCCTCCGGCGAGAAGCCTCAAACCACCAACGGCTCTTCCTGCATCGCTTCCATCTGCTCCTCCAGCATCAGCACCTGGCCCTTCCAGTAATCGCTGGAGCCAAACCATGGAAAGTTGACGGGGAAGGTCGGGTCTTCCCAGCGGCGGGCCAGCCAGGCGCTGTAGTGGATCAGGCGCAACGTGCGCAGCGGCTCGATCAGCGCCAGCTCGCGGCGGTCGAAGTTGCGAAACTGTTCGTAGCCATCCACCAGCGCGCCGAGTTGGCGTGTGCGCTGCGAGCGGTCGCCACTGAGCAGCATCCACATGTCCTGCACGGCGGGTCCCATGCGGGCGTCATCCAGATCCACAAAATGCGGGCCGGGCCCCGCGCTGGCGGCGGCATCCGTGGGTGTCCACAGAATGTTGCCGGGATGGCAGTCGCCATGCAGGCGCAGGCTGGCAATGCCATCGTCCTGGCTATTTTTTGAGCCTTTTTGGCCTGTAGCCCCCGTCAATGCTGCGTAACCAGCTACTAAATCAATAGCACCCTGGCAGGCTTTGGTCCAGGTGGACTGCACATCCAGCGGCACCTTGTCGTTCTCCAGCAGCCATTGCATGGACTCCACGCCAAAGGATTGCAGGTTCAACGTGGGTCGCACGGCAAACGGGCGCTTGGCACCCACGGTGTGGATGCGCGCCAGAAAGCGGCCAATCCACTCCAGCACCTCGCCATCGTCCAGCTCGGGCGGACGGCCGCCGCGGCGTGGGCTGACGCTGAAGGCAAAGCCGCCAAAGTGGTGCAGGGTGGCGCCCTGCAGGTTCATGGGCCCGACGGCAGGTACCTCGGCGGCCATCAGCTCGGCGGCGAAGTCGTGTTCTTCCTGAATCTGCGCGTCGCTCCAGCGCTCAGGGCGGTAAAACTTGGCCACCACGGCGCTGCCGTCTTCCAGTTGCACCTGGTAGACGCGGTTCTCATACGACGACAGGGCGGTCAGGCGGCCGTCGCCGCGCAGGCCCACGGTGTCGAGGGCGTCGAGCACCTGGTCGGGGGTCAGGGTCTCAAAAGGATGGCGGGATGGGCCGTTGCCGGCCGGGGGGGTATCGCGTTCATGGGGCATGCCGCGATTGTCGGCCTTTATCGCAAGAGGGGAGGCAGACTAGCCCAGCGGGCCCAGGTCGTCGCCGTACACGGAGGGCTGATCCGAATCCGAATCCGAGTAACCACCACTCTGCCCTGATCCACCGGGCGATTTTTCGCCCAGCCTTTCAAATGGCAGGGCCTGCTTGACCAGGATGATGGTGCAGGGTGCCTCCATGGCCACCTTGATCGGCACGGTGGCCACAAAACGCTGGGTCTTGAGGCCGTGGGTGGCGGCGCCCATCACGATCACGCTGGCGTGGTTGCCCACGGCGTAGTCCAGCAGGGCCTGGGCTACGTCGCCGGATTCGAGTACATGGCAGGAGGTCTGGCGACCTGGGTAGTCCAGCGGTTGCGCCCATTGCCGCAGGGTGGTCAGGTGGCGGCGGTGCACGCTGGTTTCACTTTTCGTTTCATCGGATGTGCTGCTGATTCCTGACGGTATGACAGTCACGCAGGCCAGCCGCGCGCCGGGGCGTGTGCCCAGGGAGCGCGCCACGGCCTGGCGCAGGGAGTACAGCGTGGCGTCCGTCACGTCCTTGTAGGGGATGGCCACCATGACGATGGGCACCTCTTCAATCTGCTGGGATGCAATCGGGCTGGGCTGGTAGTGCATGCCCGCTGCCTTGATCCAGCGCTTGAAGTGGGTACGAAACCGGGTGCCGGTGACGTTGCGTCCGCGCTCGGTGATTTGCACCTGCTCGGGGTGGCTCAGGTCAAAGGCGAGGTGTGCGGCCGAGGGATAGCGCTGGGCTGCTTCGGGCTCCAGGCAGCGCAGCACCACCTCTTGCAGCCATTCGGGCAGCTCCGGTTTCAATTTGCGGGGCGGTACCGGGTCTACCCACAGGCGCTGGCGCAGGCCGGCGGCCGTTTGCGGCTCGCCGAAAGGCAAGCGGCCGGTGCACAGCTGGTAGAGCATGACGCCGATGGCAAAAATGTCGCTGCGCGGATCGCCGCGCACACCCACCACTTGCTCCGGTGCAATCCAGGCCGGGGAGCCGACGGCCTTGCGCAATTGCTCGGCCATCAGGTCGGGGTAATGGGCGTGGCAGGAGAGGCCAAAGTCCAGCAGCACTGCGCTGCCGTCGGGTCGGAACAGCACGTTGGCGGGTTTGAGGTCCAGGTGCACCGTGTTTTGCTGGTGCAGGGCATGGGCCGCGTGTGCCATGGCAGAGCCCAGGCGGGCAATCTCATCCACGCTGGGGGCCAGCTCGGTGTCCAGCCAGTGCTGCAGGGTGTCGCCGGTGATGTATTCCATCACCAGATACGGCACCCGGTCGAGGTCGCCCGCTGCAACGAACCGGGGCACGTGGGTTCCGGTGAGCACCTGCATGATCTGGCTCTCGATCTCGAAGCTGACAATGTTTTCAGCACCGTCGCCCGCGGTCATGCGCGGAATCTTCATGGCCATCGCAAAGCCCGGACTGCGTGTGCGGTCGGCGTAGTGCACCCGGTAAATATGGGCCATGCCCCCGGAGTGGATGCACTCCTCAATGATGAAGCCATCCAGAAGGGCGCCGGGCTCCAGCAGTTTCATCGTCCGGTCTCCAGGCGGTCCGCAAAGAAGGGTGGCAGCCCTGCGCGGCGAATGGCGCTTGCTGCGCTGAAATGGTCATAGGCAACGCGGTGAAAGGTCAGCTGCGCGCGATCCGTGTCGAAGAGCGTGTACATGGCCTGGGTGTTGCCATCACGGGGCTGCCCGACCGAACCCACGGTGCCCAGCCATTGGCGGTGTTTGGGCACAGGCACCGCCACACCGGGTTGGGGTTTGAACGGCATCAGGCCGCCACCTGCACCCCGGTAGTAGAGCGTTTGCATATGCACATGGCCGCCAAAGACGTAGTGCACGCCGGGCCAGGCATTGGCCGCATCCATGCTGGCGGTGGCTGCCCGCGCGTCGTACACATAGCGCCAGAGCTCGGGGTCGTTGGCGCTGGCATGGACGAAGAGCACCGTGTCTTTTTGCAGGGTCAACGGCAGGTCCTGCATCCATGCGCGGTGGGACGCGCTGAGCTGGTTGTGGGTCCAGGCCGCGGTGCTGTCGCCCACCGTTTTGACCTCGGGCGGGGGCGTTACGGCCATGGCATCGTGGTTGCCCTGGATCACCATGGCGCCCTCTTCCGTGAGCAGCTGGATGCGCTCCACGACCGCGACCGGGTCGGCGCCATAGCCGACCATATCCCCCAAAAAGACGAACCGCTGGGCTTGTTGTGCACGCGCGTGGGTCAGGCAGGCATCC
>JBBRYR010000091.1:0-10559 GCA_038237415.1 Burkholderiales bacterium | reverse complement strand
TTTGACTGGGGCAACGCCCGCAGTGCGCGTGCACAAAACCTGTATCTGCAGTCGGTAGCCCGTGTGCGCGACGTGGGGGTGCGTGCCCGCAGCGAGGCGCGCGAGGCGTACCACGGCTACCGCACTGCGTACGACCTGGCCCACTACTACCAGAACGAGGTAGTGCCGCTGCACAAGTTCATCAACGACGAGATGCTGCTGCGCTACAGCGGAATGATTTCCAACATTTTCGAAGTGCTGGCCGATGCCCGTGCCAACGTGATGGCCGTGAACGCCAGCATTGAGGCCCAGCGCGACTTTTGGCTCGCCGACACCGACCTTCAATCCTCCGTGAGTGGAACCTCTAAATGAACACGCCTCCGAAGACCCCCAATGCTCCCCAGGCTCTAAACCGCCGTCGGTTCTTTGCCGGTGCAGCCACCGCCGTGACCGCCGTCGCAGTCAGTCGCGTGGCCATGGCTGCACTGCCCGAACCGGTGATGCAAACCAAACCCGACACCATGGCGCCATTGGTGCCCAACACCGGCCGCCCCTACAACCCGGTCGTCACTCTGAACGGCTGGACCCTGCCCTGGCGCATGAACGCGGGCGTGAAAGAGTTTCACCTGGTGGCTGAACCCGTGGTGCGCGAGATGGCGCCCGGCTTCAAGGCCAATATGTGGGGCTACAACGGCCAGAGCCCCGGCCCTACCATCGAGGTGGTGGAAGGCGACCGCGTGCGCATTTTTGTCACCAACCGGTTGCCTGAACACACCAGCGTGCACTGGCATGGCCAGCGCCTGCCCAGTGGCATGGATGGTGTCTCCGGCCTCACGCAAGCGTCCATCCAGCCCGGCAAGACCTTTGTTTACGAGTTTGTGGCACGCCGCCCCGGCACCTTCATGTACCACCCGCATGCCGACGAAATGACGCAAATGGCCATGGGCATGATGGGCTTCTGGGTGACCCACCCAAAAGTGAAGCACCCGCTGATTGACGAGGTGAACCGCGACTTTTGCTTCTTGCTCAATGCCTATGACATTGATCCCGGCAGCAAGACGCCCAAGATCATGACGATGAATGACTTCAACCTGTGGTCCTGGAACAGCCGAATATTCCCCGGCATTGACTCGCTCAACGTGCGATTGAATGACAAGGTGCGCATCCGCATTGGCAACCTGACCATGACCAACCACCCCATTCACTTGCACGGGCATGAGTTTTTGGTCACCGGTACCGATGGTGGCCCCACTCCCAAAAGCACGCGCTGGTATGAAGTCACCACGGATGTGGCGGTGGGGCAAATGCGCCAGATCGAGTTCCTGGCCGATGAAGAAGGCGACTGGGCATTCCATTGCCACAAGAGCCACCACACCATGAACGCCATGGGCCACGACGTGCCCACCATGATTGGCGTGGACCACAAAGGCCTGGTCAAGCAGATGCAAAAAGTGCTACCCGACTACATGGTGATGGGCGAGCGTGGTATGGCCGATATGGGCGAGATGGAAATGCCCATTCCCGACAACACGGCCCCCATGATGACGGGCACCGGCCCGTATGGCGGTGTGGAGATGGGCGGCATGTTCAGCGTCGTGAAAGTTCGCAAGGACCAGCAGCCCGGCGACTACAGCAACCCGGGCTGGTACAAGCAGCCCCCGGGCACCCAGGCGTTCGAGTGGACGGGGGCATTGCCTGACCCGGCCCGCTTCAAAGCAGAGGGTCAGGGCGCTATGCCGCTGGCAACACCGCCCACCCAAACCACCCCGGTTCAGGTGCGTAAACCCATGGGCAACATGTCCCATTAACTTGTAGAGAGAAAATTTTCCATGAATAAAACTATCAAATTTATAGCATCTTGCGCACTATTGGCGGGGGCTTCTGGCTCTTTTGCTGGTGGAAACCATACCGGAGGCCATGGCGAAGGCCATGATGGCGAAACCATCGGAAAGCCTGGCGTTGCGGCCAAAGTGTCGCGCACGATCAACGTTGATATGGCGGACGCGATGCGCTTCGCGCCCGATGACATCCAGGTCAAGCAAGGCGAGACCATTCGCTTTGTGGTCAAGAATTCGGGCCAATTGAGTCATGAGTTTGTTCTTGGCACCACAAAAGACCTGAAGGACCATTACGAGGTAATGAAGAAAAACCCGGAGATGGAGCATGCCGAGGACAACCAACTGAGTGTGAAACCAGGGAAAGCCGGTGAACTCATTTGGCAGTTCACCAAGGCCGTCAAGGTTGACTTTGCCTGCCTGCACCCCGGGCATTTCGACGCCGGTATGAAGGGCAACATCAAAGTCGCATCCGCCAAATAACAGTATCAAGGTAAGGAATTCACATGATCAAACTGAAACAACTGGCTCTGGCCGCTCTTATGGCCACAGCCACACTGACTACCACCGCTGTATGGGCACAGGCCGCCATGGACATGACCGCCGGGGAGGTCAAGAAAATTGACAAAGAGAGTCAAAAAATCACCATCAAGCACGCTGAAATCAAAAACCTGGAAATGCCGGGCATGACCATGGTTTTCAAGGTGCTGGACCCGGCCTTGCTGGACAAAGTCAAACCAGGCGAGAAAGTTAACTTCGCGGCAGAAAAGCGCGATGGTGCGATCGTTGTCATGGCTATCGAAGTAGCCAAGTGATCTAGTGTGACCAGACGGTTGTGACCGGACTCTGCGTCCTCACAACCGGATTTTTGGCATCGCACTTGTGGCTTGGAAACCGGATACAGTGAAATTTCGCACTAATGGCTGTGGCAGTAATGGATATCCGGACAATGCGGATGTTTGTGGTGCATTGCTGCGTGCGTATGCCAATGTGCGTGTGACTTTTCTGACCTCCAGCTCAAAATGATGTGCAGCCCGTAGATTGGGATGGGCGTCTGGCTGTAGGCTCTGCGTTGGCACGTCTTCTGCGGACAATGTGTCTGGAGGGGCTACACCGGTCAGTGTCGGAGGTTTTGCTCTGCTTGGGACCGGGCACTTTGCGCCTCAGCCAGTTCTGCCTGGGCGGTCAGAGCCTCGTTTTGTGTCAGGTTGGCATCGACCCGCGTCAGCTCCCCCACTTTGTAGCGGCGTTGCACGTCCGACTCCAATGCGCTGGCCAAGGACCACCAGGACTCCGGCAACTCGGCCGCCAGTTGCAGGCGCGACACTTGCTGGCGTGCCGCCAAATCGCTCTGCGCTGCCGCTGCTTCATTCTGGCGGGCGGCTCTCTGGTCCGGCAACCAAAGGGGAGTGGCAACTTCCGGCTCCCACTCCTGCTTGCCACGGTTGGCGTTCAGCTGGCCGTTCACATTAGCCAGCGATACCGAAGCCGGAGATGGCCTGAGGCGATTGGCATTGTCTATACGGGGCAGCGCTTCGTCGGTGCGGGTAGCGCCGGCCGCGGCCAGCGGATAGCGACTCCACGCCTGATCCATTGCAATGGACAGGCTTTGCACTTGGGCGCCCGGGTGTACAAAACTGCCCACGGTGATTGCCACAAACAGGGCAATGGTGTTTTTCATTCAAGGGTTCCGGGCAAGTTAAAACTGATAAACGGCGATGATGCCGCCAGCTAAACGACGGCTAGCTGACTGTCAAATTACAGTTTTGTCAGCTTGTGGTTTTGCGCCCATACGAAGGGCACAATGGCGATGCGCACAAAACGCGCTACCCGACATTTCCATGAAAATCCTGATCGTTGAAGATGAACACAAAACCGGTGACTACCTCAAGCAGGGACTGACCGAGTCAGGGTTCGTGACCGAGTTGGCTGTCAACGGCGTGGACGGTTTGCGCCTGGCTTTGACCGGCGACTTTGACTTGCTGGTGCTGGACGTGATGCTGCCGGGTCTAAGCGGCTGGCAGGTTCTGGAGCGGCTGCGGCAAAGCGGCAAAGAGATGCCAATACTGTTTTTAACCGCCCGCGACCAGGTGGAGGACCGGGTCAAAGGTCTGGAATTGGGTGCCGATGACTATCTGGTAAAACCCTTCGCATTCTCTGAGCTTTTGGCCCGTGTGCGCACCCTGCTGCGACGGGGAAAAAGCGGCCTGGAGGCCAATGTGCTGCATGCGGCAGACCTGGAGTTGGATTTGATGCGCAGGCGCGTGACCCGTGCTGGCATTCGCATTGAACTCACTGCCAAGGAGTTCGCCCTGCTGGAGCTGCTGCTGCGCCGCCAGGGCGAAGTGTTGCCGCGCTCCATGATTGCCTCGCAGGTGTGGGATATGAACTTTGACAGCGACACCAACGTGATCGAAGTCGCGATTCGTCGGCTGCGGGCCAAGGTAGACGATCCGTTTGAGCCCAAACTGATTCGTACCGCGCGTGGCATGGGCTATGTGCTGGAAGTACCTGACCACGCGTGATACAGCGCCTGTCACTCACCGCCCGCCTGACCCTGCTCTTCGCCAGCGGTTCTTGTGTGGTGCTGCTGGCCTTGGGTTGGCTGATCGGCGGCTCGATTGAGCGCCACTTTGAAGAGCAGGACCGTGATGCGCTGGCGGGCAAGATGCTGCTCGCCAAGCGCGCAATCGAGCGAGTGGCAACACTGGAGGAGTTCGAGCGCTTACCCAGCGTGCTGGAAGACGCATTGATTGGTCACCACGACCTGGTCGTGCAAGTACTGGGGCCCCAAAAGCAGGTACTGCTGGCCTCACCAGATGTTGAGTTTTCCGCGACTTGGCAAGGTCCGGGTTCCAGCGGAAGTGCCACGCAACTGCATACTTGGACCCAGGGTGCACGCACTTATCGTGGTATGGCCCAGGAAATGCCCACGGCGATTGAGGCGTGGCCGCCGCTGGTCGTCACTGTGGCGGTCGACATTGAACACCACCAGGCTTTCATGCGCACCCTCATGCAGACAATGTGGCTGTTTGTCGGGTGTGCGGCAGTAGCCACCGGCTTTTTGGGCTGGTTTTCCGCCAAGCGTGGGCTGGCGCCGTTGCGCGCCATGCGTGACAGAGCAGCCATGGTCACGGCCCACAAGCTGGATCGTCGCCTCCCGGTTGAGGCGATTCCACCCGAGCTGGCGGAGTTGGCGCACTCACTGAATAAAATGCTGGCGCGACTGGAAGATGCGTTCCAACGTCTGTCCGATTTTTCCTCCGATATCGCACACGAGCTGCGCACGCCGGTGAGCAACCTGATGACGCAGACGCAGGTGTCGTTGTCACGCACGCGCGATGCCGCCAGCTATCGCGAGATTCTGGAGTCCAACGCGGAAGAGTTCGAACGTCTGACGCGCATGATCTCAGACATGCTGTTTCTGGCTAAAACCGATGCCGGACAAACCGGCGCGCTAATGGCGACCAATAGTGAGCCAGTGGACTTGGAGCAGGAGGTGCGCAGGCTGTTTGACTTCTATGAAGCTCTGGCGGAAGAAAATGCAGTGTGCTTGGAACTCTCCGGCCATTGCACGGTTCAGGGTGACCGACTCATGCTGCGCCGCGCACTGAGCAACCTGTTGTCCAACGCGCTGCGCTACACACCACCAGGCGGTGCGATCCAAGTCACATTGACACAAACGACAGCCTACACAGAATTGACTGTAGACAACACCGGGGAGACCATTCCCGCGCAACATCTGCCACGCTTGTTTGAACGTTTCTACCGTGCCGATCCATCCAGGCAGCACACTAGCGGGGAGGGAACCGGACTTGGGCTGGCGATAACCCAAGCCATTGTTCAAGCCCACCGGGGACAGGTTCGGGTAACTTCAGCCGCAGGACATACCTGTTTCTCGATCCAATTTCCAGATATGCGGGTCGAAGTGGATTGCTGATCCTCGCTCATCTAAAGTCACGAGCAATATTGAGGAAGGCGCTTATCCACGAATACGCGAGGACATTTCGGCGCAAGAGCTTGAACAGCTCTACACACCAAGCCCGAAAGAGCGCCGATTTGTAACCGAAACTTACCGGCGAGCAGCACCTCATTTAATTTCTAATTCATTGATGTGATAATACCGGTCCATCAACCCTGATGGAGAAAGCCATGTCGCGTCCTGCCAGTGGAGACGATGAAGTTTTGAAGAATGCCCGCGAGGCCATTGCCACAGCCCAAACGGTGGAGCAACTTCGCCAGGCACAAGCAGTTGTATTGCCGCTGGAGTATGGTTTGAGCCTGGCAGATACAGCGCAAGTCATTGGTGTGTCGCTAGGTTGGGCGTGCCAGTTGCGTCGACGCTTCATGCACGGGAGGCTTGCTGGTGCTGCTGACGCCCCTACTGCAGGCGGACGAAAACGTCAGAACATGACTCTGCAAGAAGAGCAGGAATTTCTGGCCCCGTTTTTGGAGCAGGCGGCTACCGGTGGGGTACTCGTGGTCGGCCAGGTCAAAGCGGCACTGGACAAGCGTTTGGGGCGTGAGGTGGCGCTGGCATCGGCCTACAACCTGCTGCACCGCCACAACTGGAGAAAATTGGCACCCGACAAGAGCCATCCACAAAGTGACCCACTGGCTCAAGAGGAGTGGAAAAAAAACTCCCCGAAACGCTCGCTACCATCGGCAATGACTGGGCGCAAGGCAAAACCATCAAGCTGATGTTTCAGGACGAGGCGCGCTTCTGAAGCGGATCTCGGACGTGCGCCGGTGTTGGGCGCCCAAACCCCTGCGCCCTATTTGCCAGGCGATGCTGACGCACGAATACACCTACGCTTACGGCGCAGTGGATGTGTGTACCGGGCAGTTGGACAGTTTGATCCTGCCGCACGTCAACACCGAATGCATGCAGTTGTTCCTCAACGAAGTCTCGGCGCGTCACCCCGATGAGCGCATCGTCATGGTGATTGATGGCGCTGGCTGGCATCGCAGCGACGGCCTTAAGGCCCCGGCCAACATCTACCTGTTGAAACTGCCTCCTTATGCCCCGGAGCTCAACCCGATTGAACACGTCTGGGATGAGTTGCGCGAGAACTTCTTCCACAACCGGGTCTTCAAGAGCCTCGATGCTTTGGAGGATCACTTGACCCTAGCGCTGAAAACTTTAGAAGAGGATCCGAACAAGGTGGGCTCCATCGTGTCATGGCCGTGGATTATGGGTGCCTTTTTAACTTCACTTATGAATTAGAAATGGAATAAGAGACAGCGAATTGCAATTTACAGGATCAGGACGGAAGATCCGTTGTATTTGAACTGCACGGGTCGCTGACTTTAGATCGGATCAGCGGGCAGGTTTGCGTTCGAATCAGTGGCAGGGGTTCATCGAAATATATATTGACCAGCTCTTGCGCCACGGGTTAGTACCCGGAGCCCCATCAATTTAACCTGAACCACGATCAAAATCCAATCTAGAATCCGTCCATTGGGACGTCCTGTTCTGCATCCAGTATTTGCTTCCAACTCGCGCAATCAGAATCCAGTTTGACCGAGGTAAGTAGTTGATTTGTATAGGCTGTAGATACACGACTCTGTGTTCACCAGGGTTTCTCGCAGCTTCCGCCAGAACCCTGTATCACAGGGGTTTTTTTCGTCTGTGCCGTTAACCATAACTTGGCCATTGGGACAATTTATGGTTTATTTCCTGATTGGCGATTTAGAAGTCAGTGAGAAGGCCAGAATGACAGAGGGGAAACATGAGCGCAATCGGTAACATTCTCTGGCTAATCTTCGGTGGCTTTGTCATGGGATTGGGGTGGTGGCTCGCCGGCCTCATTTGTGCCATCACCATCGTCGGTCTGCCCTGGGCCAGGGCATGCTTCGTTATCGGCCGGTTCGCTTTCTTGCCTTTTGGTAGAGAAGCGGTCAGCCGTGCAGAACTGAGGGGTACCGATGACATCGGCACCGGCTCTCTGGGAACCATTGGAAACATCATTTGGTTCATCTTTGCCGGCATCTGGCTTGCAATTGGCCATGTGGTCTCGGCACTGTGCTGCTTTGTGACCATCATCGGTATCCCCTTCGGATTTCAGCACCTGAAACTGGCAGCCATCGCGCTGGCACCCATCGGTAAAACCATCGTGAGCAAGGAAGTTGCTGCACGGCTGCCTTAGGCACTCACTGAATTCTGCAAGCAATAGATTGACGGTTTTTGGCAATTCCGCTCTCCCGCGATTGCTTACTAAAGCCCCTCATCTTCGCTGCCTGCGCTATCTGCTGGCCAAGACGGTCTTGTGCTTCGCAGACGGGTGCGTCCTCGACACCGGACGGGCCAGCACCGGCTCACCATTGGTCCACGCCTTTACATGCGCCAAGTCTTGAGAACGTGCGCCGGAAGACTTGGCACCCATCAAGACGACCACCACGTCCCGCCCCGCCGTGGTAATGCCGGCAACAAGGCAGCGGCCTGCCTCATTGATAAAGCCCGTTTTTGAGAGCCAAAACTCCCACCCCTTCTTGCCGACAGCAGGGTTGGTGTTGTGAAACGACTGAAGACGGGTCCCCACAGCCACGGTCATTCCTGCAGTGGTGGTGTAGTCGGTAATGGCTGGATAGCCAGAAACTCGTCGCGCAAGCCGGCCCAAGTCCGCCGCGGTGGACATGTTTTCAGGTGAAAGCCCGGTTGCGTCAACGTAGTGGGTACCGTTCATCCCGAATTCCAGGGCTTTGCGATTCATGGCCGCCACAAACCCGCTCACGCCGCCTGGAGACGTGCGAGCAAGCGCGTTGGCAGCGCGGTTTTCCGAAGACATCAGCGCCACGCGCAGCATTTCACCGCGGGTCAGTTGCGAGCCGACGCGAAGCCTTGAACTGGAGTGCTTCAAATTGTCCACATCGTCTTCGGTGATGGTCAAGACTTCCTGGGGATTGAGCTTCTGGTCCAGTGAAACCATCGCCGTCATCAGCTTGGTGACGGAAGCAATGGGGGCTGAAGAAGTAGACGACTTCTCATAGAGCGTAGCGCCGGTCGCCCGGTCAACCACCATGGCGTATTCTGAGTTGAGCTGCAGCACACCCGCCATTGCGGGCAAAAATAGTGAGCCCGCACAAAAAAGGGCTGCAAATGTGATTTTTAGTTTCATGAAATGGCGCTTGCTATGGGCTCCAGACAAGCGCGAAATGCGGAGGAAGCGGAGACCTTTATCGGCAAGCCAATTTTACGGCCACTACCGCAGTCCGGGTTGGACCTTGAAAGTAAAGAAACACTTCCGGCGAAGTTTCCTCTACCGTGTTCTCCGGAGTTCTTCATTGCCAGGGGCGCAAGAACAAAAAACCCAGCACACAGGCTGGGTCATCTCTGTTCAAAGTCATCCTTGTGCAGTATGCACCGGATGAACTCTGCGACCCCGGTTGCCTGCAAGAAACAAACTGGTCGGTTGCCGGGAGTTCCCGGCTTAAGCGGCGCGTGACTTCTTGGCAGCGGCCGGAGTTGCGGACGCCACTGCAGCTGCGCCATTCTTCATTGCGGACTCCATGGCGTTTTCCATCGTGGAAGCAGCGGCTTTCAGGTTAGCGCCAACGCTGGCAAAAGCTTCTGGTGCCGGATGCGCCTTCTCAAGAGTGTCAATACCTGATTTGAATTGCGCCACGCTCAAAGCGGTGACTTCTTTGAGATTCTTGGTAGCAACCGCAATTCCGTTTTCTGCAGATGCCTTCATGGCTTCAAAAGCCGCTTGGGGCTCTTTGATGCTCTTGAGTGCCTCGACGCTGTCAACCAGAGCAGCTTGCGCAGCTTGAACCTGCTTTTGAGCCAAGTCACCCCATTGCTTCATGTTGTCTTGCATGGGTTTCATTGCGTCTTGCATGGCGGTGATATCGAACTTTGGAGCGCCTTCCGTCATGGATTTGGCGATGGCTTCGAATGGAGTATTTTTGAACATGTGGAGGTCCTTTAAAAAAATGTTGCAGTGCAGCAATTATTGAGCAAAAACCAAATGGTGTGTGAACTTTTTTGCCCCACAGACCCGAATTAGTGGAGTCAGACTAGTGATGCCCGTTGCGCGTCAGATCCACAAATCCAACGGCGGGTCTGCCACCACGGCGCGCAAAATATCCGAGCGCGACACAAAACCAGTCACCCGTCCGTGGTCGTCCACCACGGGCAAGCCGGGTAAACCGGTATCCAGCAGGACACGCGCCACGCGCCGAATGTCGGTATCGGCCGCCACACTGGGGACGGGGGTCCACATGATCTCTGCCACGCTTTGCATCAACAGGGCACGCCACACCAGTGCGTGGCTTTCGGGGCCGGGTAGACGCTCGGGCCGCATCAGGTCCGCACGCGAGAGCAGGCCGACCAACATGCCGTCTGAGTCGACAACCGGCGCTTGCCCCAGGTGTTGCAGGGCCAGTACCTGCCAGGCTTGTTCCACTGTGAAAGTGTCTGCAATGGTGGTAACCGGGCTGCTCATGATGGCATCCACCCGCGTGAGCAGATGCCGTGGCTGCCCGGTGTTGCCGGTCTGAGCGTAAGCCGCCAGGGCGGTGCGGTGCGCGACGTCGGTTGGGAGTTGTGGTGCCAGATCTGTGAAACGTGAAGGATTCTGGTCGTTGGGGTCAAGCCCGATGGGGGCAACCGCACGGGAACGGGTCACGGCAGACACCGGGCCCACGTGACGCAGCTCTTCCATGGAACCCCGGAAGATGCGCCCTACCTTGCCATATACCGAGAACACTGCGTCGTCCCCTTTCGCGCGCCAACGGCACGCC
>JBBRYR010000090.1:0-10622 GCA_038237415.1 Burkholderiales bacterium | reverse complement strand
GAACTGCAACTGCGAAGTTACGCCAGTTGGACCTGTAAATCTGTTCGTTGGAGTACATAGCGATGGGTTTTAAAGCACCGCAGAAGAGGCTGGATCATGGTCTGCCTTCACCGGTCGTGGCGTCTTGTTTCTTGCCGGGAATCCACACTTCAACGGTGTGCCCAAGTTGGTCATCAACCAGGTCAATCGCCTGCGTGTGTTGCGCTACGCCATCCAGCGCAAAACGGACTTCCTGGCCCTCCTCTTCCGTTTGCGTTATGGCTATGGCGTACAGAGTTTGACGGTAGCGGTATTTCACCTTGAATCCGGGCCACCCGGCTGGCAGACACGGCGCCATGCGTAATCGGCCGGCCTCTATGCGCAATCCCAGCAGGGATTCAAGAATCAGTCGGTACATCCAACTGGCCGACCCCGTGTACCAGGTCCAACCGCCTCGCCCCGTGTGGGGTGCAACGGCATACACATCGGCTGCTACGACATAGGGCTCCACTTTGTAGGTGGAGACGGCCTGTGCAGAGCTTCCATGGTGCACCGGATTGATGAGGTCAAAGCACTCCCATGCCCGGCGTGCGTCGCCTGAGGCAGCAAAAGCCATAGTGGCCCAGATGGCGGCGTGTGTGTATTGGCCGCCGTTTTCGCGGACGCCCGGTACGTAGCCCTTGATGTATCCCGGGTTGAGTACGGATGTGTCAAACGGGGGTTCGAGAAGCTGGATCAACCCGTCTTCGCGCCGGACCAGGCGTCTGTCCAGGGCATCCATCGCGATGCGCGAGCGCTCCGGGTCACCGGCACCGGACAGCACCGACCAGCTCTGCGAGATCGAGTCGATCTGGCATTCGGTATTGACCGTGGAGCCCAGAGGTGTTCCGTCATCAAAGTAGGCGCGCCTGTACCAGCCACCGTCCCATCCGTGCTGGTCAATGTTGTGGCGCAGCGCACTGGCGGCGCTCAGGCACTCGTTCGAAAATTCAGCGTCGCCATGATCCCGCGCCAAGGCGCTGAAACGCACCAGTGTGTCGTAGAGGAAAAAGCCAAGCCAGACGCTTTCGCCCTTGCCCTGCATGCCAACCAGATTCATGCCGTCGTTCCAGTCGCCCGATCCCATGAGGGGCAGTCCGTGAACGCCCGTCGGCAAGCCCCTGCGAATGGCGCGTACACAATGCTGGTAGAGGCTGTCTGTGACTGCAGACTCTGCGGGCAAGTCGTAATAGGAATCGTCTTCCGGATTGACGGGCCGGCCCTCAATGAATGCAATGGATTCCTCCAGTACGCCCGTGTCGCCGGTTGCGAGGACGTAGCGGCACGCCGCTTGCGGTAACCAGAGGAAATCGTCCGAACAATGGGTTCGTACACCCCGGCCCTTGGGCGGGTGCCACCAGTGCTGTACGTCGCCTTCGGAAAACTGGTGCGCAGCGCAGCGCAGCAAGTGTTCCCGCAGCAAACGCGGCTCCGCATGCACCAAGGCCATCGTGTCCTGTAACTGATCGCGAAATCCAAAGGCGCCACCAGACTGGTAGTAGCCGCTGCGCGCCCACAGCCTGCACGCGATTGTCTGGTACAGAAGCCAGCCGTTGGCCAGCACATCGAGTGCGGGATCGGGCGTTTCCACCTGGACTGCGCCCAGTGTCTGGGTCCAATAGGTTCGCACGGCCTGAAGCGAGCCGCGCAAGGCCTCGGGCTCGCGCAGGTGCTGGACCAGTGTGCTGGCGTCGTCGGCGCTCCGGCGCCCCGCAGCGCCGAGTCTGAAGATGATTTCGCGTTCCTGGCCCTCGGCCAGATCCATAGGCACCCGTATGGCCGCGCAGGGATCCAGGCCTGCGCCGACCTTGTTGGATAGTCTCAATCGGCTCATTGCAGCCGGACTTCGGATCGTTCCGTTGCGGCCCAGAAACTCACGGCGATCCCCGCTGACGCTGACGTTGGTTGATCGCGTCAAGCCATCGGCATCAAAGAACGCGATTCGGTCTCCGAATTCGGGACTGTAGGGGTTACGCGCCAAAATTGCCCCACTGATGAGGTCGATTTCAGTCGTGACATGCATCGCCGATTTCTCGCGAAGGTCGCCCATGACCCACTCCACATAGCCCGTCACAGAGAGTTGTCGTTCGCGGCCCGAGTTATTGCGAATCTTCAGTTTTGAAAATTTGATGGCAGCGTCAAGATCCACAAACACGGTGAGCTCGGACCGGATGCCGTCCTCCTCATGCTCGAACACGCTGTAGCCGAAGCCGTGGCGGGTGACATAGGGTGTATTGCCACCACACGGTAGCGATGTAGGGGACCAAAAGGCGCCAGTCTCTTCGTCACGGAGATACAGCGCTTCACCGCTCACGTCGCTCACCGGATCGTTGCCCCAGGGGGTAAAGCGGAATTCGTGGGCGTTTTCACTCCAAGTGTAGGCGGCTCCAGCCTCCGAGATGACCGTACCGAAGCCGGCGTTCGCAATGACATTCACCCACGGGGCGGGCGTGGGTTGCCCATTCTTGGTGGTGATGACGTATTCGCGGCCATCCTTGGAAAACCCGCCAATACCGTTGAAGAAGAGCAGTTCACGTGTCGGTAATGCACTGGCTGGCAACGGGTCTTTACGGCGTGTCCGGGTTGACGAAAGGCGAGTGAAGGATGTTTCGCGAATTTCTCTGGGGCTACGACGGTTGACCTGGTCGGCCAGCGTGCCGCGGGTATCGGTGATGATGACCCGCGCGACCGTCTGGAACAAGGTTCGGTCTTCGTTGGAAATTTGTTCTGCGGCTCTGACGAAGATGCCGCCTGGGCGGTCTTTGAAATTCGCCTCCACACTCGCGTTAATCAGCCCCATGATTTGCTCTTGCAGGAGCTGACGGTAGCCCGCGTGGTCTTCGTTCCAGATCACCAGATCCACGGCCAGGCCTTTCAGGCGCCAATAGGCATGGGCCTGAACGAGCTGGCGAACCAGTTCGATATTCGCCTGGTTTCCGATCTGCAACAGAACAATCGGCAGATCACCCGATATGCCGTAGCCCCACATTCCGGACTGTCCGCGCCGGTTATGGGCCAGCAGGTTGGGTTCGGCCCGTTGTGCGGCGTTGGCATAGATGACGGAGCCGGCCAGGCGCCCGTACAGTTGTGCGTCAGACTCGGTTGCGTTGATTTGTTGCAGGTTGACCCAGCTGTGTGTCCAGGCCAGATCGAAAACGCGATCGGAAAGATGGCGATCCCGGTATTTTCCGATCAGTTCCAGTGCGGCATTGCGCGTTTCGCCGACCCCGGACACGACGTCAATCGTGACGGTCTGCTGCGGATCGAGTGAGATCCGGTAACGGATGGCCACGATGGGGTCCAACACGGACCCTTCGCTGTCCGAAAGATTCCCGGATTCGTGCATGGACTGGGGTGCATCGACGGAGCGCGTCCGACCGATGAAGCGCATGCGGTCCGTCTCATAAGAAGCGGGACCCGCCTCTGCGCCGTGCACAGCCATCAGGTGAAACATCGAAGGCAGCTGCTCTTCTTCAGAGCGCGGGCGACGGGTGCAAACGATGGCTTGCTGGTCCCGTAAAATTTCGGTTTGAACGAACAGGTTGCTGAAGGCGGGATGCAGTGCGTCCGCCGCCGCCGAGGCCAGCACAACCTCGGCATAGCTGGTGACCTCGATCGTGCGGCGGGAACGCGAACGGTTGGTGATGCGCAGGCGGCGCAGCTCAATATCATCTTCCGGCGAAACGACGATTTCGGTGTGCGCCTCGTAGTCGTGATCACGACGGCGAAATTCCGCGCGTCCTTCAGAGAAAATCGCTTCATAGGCATCTGCTTTTCTCAGTGTCGGCTGATGGGCTGCCGACCAGAATTTTCCAGTTGCGACATCACGCAAATAGCAGAAACCGCCCCAGTTGTCGCGCGTTCCGTCTTCGCGCCAGCGTGTGACGGCCAGATCCTTCCAGCGGCTGTAGCCTCCACCTGACTGGCTGATCATCACGTGGTAGCGGCCATTCGACAGCAGTTGCACTTCGGGGATCGGCGTGTCGGTATTGCGCAGCACGCGCATGGGCATTTCGGGCCCCATAGCAGTCGCGCGGATGTCGGAGAGATCAGGGGCGTGGACATGAAACACCGCCGTCGTTGGAATGCGTTCCTGCAGTAGCAACGTTGTCGCCTGAAAAAGTGGATCGGAAGAAAACCGCTTTTGCATGGGCTGGTCGAGCAGAACATAGGCGAGGGCCAGCAGGCTCATGCCCTGGTGGTGTGCCATAAACGATCGGATAACGGCGCTTGACTGCCCGCGCGGCAGGCGCGACGGCGTGAAATCAATCGCCTCATACATTCCATAGGCGCCCATCAGACCATCGGCTGTCAGGCGCTCCAGGTTTTGACATGCAGCGTCGGGCATCACCATCAGTGCCAGTGCCGAGGCGTAGGGCGCGATGACCAGGTCTTCGGCAAGTCCCCGCTTGAGTCCAAGGCCCGGCACGCCGAAGGCGCGGTACTGGTAGTTCATCGCGGTATCAACCGTGTTGTAGCCCGACTCGGACATGCCCCAAGGTATGCCGCGCTGGTGGCCATAGGCGATCTGGCGTTTCACCACAGCCAGATGCGTCTGGTCGAGCAGGGTGTTGGGGTACGTTGGCATGACCAGCATGGGCATCAGGTATTCGAACATTGACCCGCTCCAGGACAGCAAGATAGGGTCGCCGCCAGTTGCCGTGAGAAGCCGGCCCAGGGCAAACCAGTTTTCCTGCGGTATTTCGCCCTGTGCGATCGCGACAAAGCTGCACAGTCTGGCTTCTGATGCCAGCAAGTCGTAGTAGCCGGTGTCGCGCCGGTGTTCGTCGACGTTGTAGCCCACGGCAATCAGATGTCGTGCAGAGTCATATAGGAAACTGTAGTCAGCCCGGGCCATATCAGCCGCCTGTTGCGCGAGATCTCCGATGGCCTGAATCCGCTCGCTCGCCCGAATACTGGCCAGAACGACGAGGGGGATCAGAGTGGCAATCAGTGTACCGTCGCTTGCGCCGGCGCTGGTTTGCGCCCCACGGACAGTTTGTTGCGCGATGGCGCGATTCAGCGATGTTTCCAACCCCGCCATCTCGCGCAGGGTTGCAATGGAGCCGAAGCCCGGAATCGCCTGCAACCAGTCCGGCAGGGCTGGCAGACTGTTCCAGGGAACGAGGAATGCAAGGTCGGTTAACGTGTCCCGGCACTGCTTCAGCAGCAGGTCGATCCACGCCACCAGTTCGTCATTGGTAGACCCCACAGGCACGGTTTTCTGCAACTCGGCAAGCGCGCCGCATGACGCGGCAATCCCTTCGAGCCAGCGCCTTGCAGACGCCACGGTCGCCGGCCTTGCGTCACACGCCGAGTCGATATCGCTTTTCAGTCGGGATATGGCTGCAAGGGTTTCGACGGTCGCGTTTTTCGTGAGCGCGTCAGACAGGTTTCCCATCGCGTCACTCAAGCCCTCAAACGTTCTCGATCCAAGGATCTTCTCATCGACCAGCGCCAGCAGGCCCGGCTGCAGTGTCAACAGATGGCCTGAAAGATTGCCACTGTCGACCGAGGAAACATACTGGGGTGATAGTGTTGCCAGGGACAGCGTGTCATACCAGTTGTAAAAATGGCCTTCATAACGGTCCATCGCCTGCATGGTCCCCAGCGTGCGTGTTGTGCGCAGGAGGACCGTTCCAGCAGGGATATAGCCGAAATCGAAAGCCGACAGGTTGGCGAGAAGCGCCATGCCCATATTGGTAGGCGAGGTGCGGTGTGCGACAACCGCAACCGGATGCTCCTGGTAATTGTCGGGCGGGAGCCAGTGGTCCTCTTCCGTGACGAAGGTCTCGAAGAAGCGCCAGGTTCGTCTGGAGAGCTTGCGCAGGAAAATGGTCTGTCCGGGTTGTAGCTCTACCGCACGGTCTGGCAGTGGCCGACTCATCCACCAAGTGATAGCAGGGGCAAAGAACCAAAGGGCCAACACGGGTGCGGCCACTAACAGCGCTGCGGGGCGGAGTGCCGCCAGGGTAATAACGAGGGTCGCGGCCAATGCTGGGGACATCCACATCGCGCCCCACGACCGGACCAGGTCGCCTAAACCACCTGGGCTCGGGGTGTGTCCGCTTTTCTGCCCAGGGTGATGCGGTATGCCGTGGGATGGATTCCATTCCAGCAGGCGATGGTGAGTGAACAGGACGCGCATGGACGTCCGCAGGACGGCGTCAAGGCTGAAAAACAACTCATAGGGCAGGCAGGTCAGGGTGAGCGCGGTTTGCGCCAACTGCCGACCTGCGGACTGAACAGCTACCACCACGTGCTGCCGCAGGGGTATGTCTTTGGGCTTGCGCAGCAGGTTCAGGCTGGCGGTCATGACGGGCACGAGGATCAGGATCGCCAGAATCGCGAGAGTCCAGGCCCCAAACGACGGAATCAGTGTCCAGCCCAGCACAAACAATACAACCAGACCTATCGGGACCAGGCTGCGCCGCAAATTATCCAGAATTTTCCATTGCGACAGAAAGGAGAGGGGGTTTTTCAGCTTGGCGCCGCCAGGCCCCGGAACGCGTGGCAACAACCACGACGCAATCTGCCAGTCACCACGAATCCAGCGCTGGCGCCGGCTCACGTCGGCGTCGTAGCGGGCGGGGTAGTCGTCATAGAGTTGGACATCACTCAACAAACCGGACCGGGCGTAGCACCCTTCCAGCAGATCATGGCTGAGAATTCGGTTTTCAGGAAAACGATCCTTGAGTGACCGCTCAAACGCATCCACGTCGTAAATCCCTTTGCCGATGAAGGAGCCTTCGTGAAAAAGGTCCTGATAGACATCCGAGACCGCGCGGGTATATGGGTCGACTCCGGCCTCGCTGGCGCAAAGCCGGGCGAAACGCGAACGGTTGGTACTGGGCAGGCTGACGGCCATGCGAGGCTGAAGAATGCCGTAACCCTCGGTGACGCGTTGCCGGGACTCGTCATACCGGGGGCGGTTCAGCGGGTGCGCAAGGGTTGCGGCAAAGGCCCGTGCCGAGTCACGCTGCAGCTGCGTGTCGGTGTCCAGAGTAATCACGTACTGCACCTGACGCAGGATGGCGGTGTTTCCGACGATGTGGGAGAACGCCTGGTCTGACCCGCCACGCAACAAGGCATTCAGCTCTCCCAGTTTCCCCCGCTTGCGCTCATACCCCATCCATAGCCGCTCCGGGCCATTCCAGCGACGCGGACGGTGAAAAAGGAAAAAGACGTCACTGTCGGCTCTGTCGTATTTGCGGTTCAGCGCTTCGATCCTTTCGCTGGCCCGTTGAAGCAGCGCGTCGTCGTCCGGCAAGGTTTCCTGCGCCGCATCACGAAAGTCGGTCAGCAGACCAAAATGCAGGTGAGGGTCCTGGTTGGCGAGGAATCGGACCTCCAGCGCCTCGACCAGGTCATCGACGGTTCCCGGACTGGTCAGCATCGTCGGTACGATCACCAGCGTGCGCGCTTCTGGCGCGATTCCCTTGGAGAAATCCATGCGTGGCAAAGCATGCGGGGTCGCCAGCAGGGTTGCGGTCCAATTTACCAGTGTGACTGCCAGCTGGCTTGTGCCCAGCACCGCCGCGACACCGACGGAGAACAGTACCCCGTTCGATAGCCCCTGGGTATGCGCATAGGCGATCAACGCGCCGGTAAACAATGCAGTGAGCAGACCGATGGCGCCCAAATACAGCGGAAGCGGGTATTGGCGGATGAGTCTGTGCAAGGACTCCCCGGCTGAATGGTGGGCTTCAGCGGCACGCTCCAGTTCTGGCAATCCTTTGCCAATCAGGTAGTAGCCGACGTGTGCGTGAAGGCCATCGGTTTCACCATCCGGCTGCATCAGGCCCTGGTGCGCCAGTTGAATGGCTTTGCGTGCCACTTCCGTCTCGGACTGGCGGCTGTGACGGGCCACCTTCTCAATCACGTGACGGTAGCGGTCGCGCGTGGCGAAGTCCATTTGGCCATAAACCCCGCCAGGGTCTTCGCGCAGCTTGTGCTCGACCGTGCTCATGGATTCCACAAAGTCACGCCAATCCATGGCGCCGAGAAAGCGAAGGCTGCCAATGGTGTTGCTGATGCATACCTGGTTGACGGCCAGGCTCTGGGTTTCCGAATGCACCATTTGCTCAATTGTCAGGCCGGACTCGGACAGGCGCTGCTCAATCCAGTTCAATGGCAAGGCGAGGGCGGAACTGTGGCCTTGCAGGCGTCGGGCGAGTTCTGCGACGAAGGAGTTGCCCAGCGGTGGACTGGACCGTGCCATGTCTGCAATCACCAGAATCAGGCTCTTGGGATCATGCTCTGCGACTTCGATCATCTGGTCGGCCCAGGTGCCAGCCAGATCCCTGTTTTTCATTCCTTCTTCGACCCCGACGCTGATGCGTCGCAGGTTCTCAATCAGCGCGAGGCGCAGCATGATCGGGATGGCCCACAATTCACCCAGATTCAGCAGTGAGACTTTTTGGTACGCGGCTACAAAACGGTTGAGGTTGCCGAGGTCGACCCGTCCATCGCCGTGAGAAATGACCTCCAGGGCGATGTCATAAACACGGGGGAGGCCCTTTGAGGGTCCATTGGACAGCACCGGCAACTCGCGGCTGTAACCCTTCGGGAAGTGCGTTTTGGCGGTGCGAATCTGCTCTTCGATGAGGTAAAAATTGTCCAGCAGCCATTCGCCAGCCGGCGTTATCCGGTGATTCGCCTTGACTGCTTCCATCAGCAGGTCACAGGCCCGCTCCAGAATGTCCTCGTTTTCGGCGAGGCGCGCCAGCAGTTGGTCACGACCGCGGCCCGGCTGCAGGGTATGCGTGTCCGAGAGCGTCTTGCCATGCCGTTCCATCTGGTCGGCGCTGAACAACTCCGCGCGCAGGGGTGGCTCAGTCTGGGCATATTGCCCCTTGGAGTATCTTCCGTGCAGCTTTGCGCTGCTGCGCAGCAATGCCGCGTAAAAGGTTTGGATGCTTGTGTTCAATGGTCATCGCTCCGTGGTGTAACAGGGTCCGTGTGATCCGCTTTGAATCACGACGCGGCCCGCTAAAGCATAAGGAGGAGCTTAGACACGACCACCGGGAACGTCTGTGCGTGAGCGAACATAGAGGAACCCTGGCGCTGCGACTGTCCATTGAGGCAGCCGGGTTCATCCGGCTGCACCCAATCGCAATCTCTACACTTGCGATTTGAAGTAGCTGAAAGAATGGACAAATGCATCGCGAATTTTTTCCGTCTCGGCCACCATGCGATCCCAGGAATCTTCACTCGATGCCTTGAGTTCCTCGAACTTGGCTACCGCCAGTTTGGATTGATTGCGCAACTTGGCCATTTCAGCCTTGTAGTTTTCACGCGCATCCTCTTTGGCCTCCTTCGTCCGGGCTTCAAGCTGGTCCATTTTGACGTTCAAGTCATCGAGTTCCTGCTTCATTTTTGCGGTGTATTCTTCGCGTTTTGTCATGAGATTTTTCCTTTGTAGAGTGTGAATATTTCTGGGGTGCAACGTTGCCGTCAAGCGCATGCAAATCACGCAACAGCAAGTGCGATGTGAGGCTAAAACCATGCATGGGCGGTGTCTGTGCGCTGTCCCACATAAGGAAAAAAAGGCCACATTGAAGCGACCTTTTTTTGATGTATTCCAGATTTTTTACTGCACGCGGCGCTGAACAGTAATCTGCTCGACTTCAACACGGCGGTTGGGTTCCAGGCACTCAATGAGTTTGACCATATTTTTCTCGGTGCAACTCACGACTGGATTCGCCTCGCCCTTGCCCACAGTGTTCAGTCGGGTAGCGTCCAGGCCCTTGGCTGTGAGGTAGTCCTTTACTGCGATGGCGCGGCGTTCAGACAATGCCAGGTTGTACTTTTCGGAACCGAGTCGGTCTGTGTAACCGGTGATGACCACATTGGACACCTCGCGGTTGGCGGTTAATGCAGCTGCGATTTCATCCAGTTTTGGCTGGGGCATCTGCAGTTGCGCGCTGTCAAAGCCAAACAATTCGGTGGCTGACAGGGTGTAACGTTCAAAACGCGGTGCAGGTGCAGGTGCTGGAACTGCCACGGGTGCTGGCGGTGCCGGCGGTGCGATATACGGAGCCGGTGCCGCCGCTACCGGTGCGGCCGCTGCCACTACGGCGCGCTCACGGGCCGGTTTGTCGAAAGCGTAATTGACGCTGAAGGTCAGGTAGTTGTTGTTGGAGCTGTCGGCGCCCAGGTTGTTACCTTCGCGAAAGCCGTGGTTGCGTCGGTAGTCCACCTGCACCGCCCATTGATCGTTCAGCGCTGCCTGAACGCCCACGCCGAGGCTCAGGTAGGGCGAGGTCTGCGAAGTGTTGCCAGTGGTGCGTTCGAGTTCGTCGTATTGAACGCCAGTGCCAACCAAGAGAAAGGGGCGAATGGCGCTGCGCGATAGCATGTACAACCCGTCGACTCCCAGAGTTGTCTGGCGAAAGCGGGGTAGATTATCCGAAGTGCGGGTTCCGGTGATGCCCATTTGCACGTCCCAATTCTGGGAAATGGGCTTACCAACGCGCAGCCCCAGGCCGTTCGTGTTCTTGTCCGTTCCCATTTGCGTATCGGGTTGCGAAATGTTGACGCTTGGAGAAATATACCAAGAGGGGTTGAATTCGGTGGTTTGTGCCTGAGCGCTTGCGGATATT
>JBBRYR010000089.1:0-10702 GCA_038237415.1 Burkholderiales bacterium | reverse complement strand
GCCCAGGTAGCCACCGCCACCGGTGATCAGTACCCGGCTCATGCCTTGATCCCTGCGGGCAGAGCGGCCTGTGGCGGGCGGTTCTTCCAATAGGTAGCGAGCGTCATGCCCGCCACGATGTGCCAGATGCCCCACCACGCGATCACGATGGCCATGCCACCCAGGCCATCAAAGAAGTTGAAGATCAGGATCAGACCCAGACCCGAGTTCTGTATGCCCATTTCAAACGTGATTGCACGGCGGTCCCGCTCGGGCAGGCCAATCAGCGTAGACAGGCCATAGCCTGTAGCCAGCGCCATCAGATTGTGAACAAACACCACGCCCACCACCAGCTGGATGTAGGTCATGAAGTTCTGGAAATTGGCAGCCAGTGCGCCCCCGATAAACCCCAGCAAAATAATCAGCGACAGCACCTTCATGGGCTTTTGAATGCGGTGTGCAAACGCCGGGTACTGCCGCGCCACCCACATGCCCAGCACCAGGGGCACGCCCAAGAGCATCACAATTACTTCCAGCATTTCCCACGGGCTCATGGCCACCTGCTTCATCAGCCCGGCGGTGATGGGGTGCAGATTGCCCCAGAAAGCAAAGTTCAGCGGCGTCATGAACAGTGCCACCACTGTGGACAGCGCGCTCACACTCACCGACAGCGCGGTGTTGCCTTTGGACAGGTGCACCATGAAATTGGAGATATGCCCGGCCGGGCAGGCGGAGACCAGAATCATGCCCAGCGCAATGCTGGGCTCGGGCCTGAGAATCCAGATCAGCCCATAGGTCATGGCCGGGAACAGGATGTGGTGGCCAAACAGGCCCAGCGCCAAGGCCTTGGGGGTGCGCAGCGCCACCTTGAAATCTTCGACGCGCAGTTCCAGCGCCACGCCAAACATCACCAGGCCGAGCACGGCATTGAGCAAGGTGAGGGTTTGCGGGTTAAAGCTCAGGTGTACCTGGTCTATCGGTGCCATATGTGTCTCCTCGTTTTTTCATGCACTTTAGGGCAAACTCTGCGGTGCGTCCCCTTCCATTTGGGACCGTGGGACCATCCATTCAGGACAGACCCGCCACCGCCATTGAGCCCCATGCACGACAACTTCAGCGTTACCGCCCGATTTACACAGGCCATTCTCGAAGCCGCCAAGCGCCATGGCGCGAGCGTGCCCGATGCATGGCTGCCCGCCCTGACCCAAGGCAGCCGCGTGGGCATGGCGCAGCAGGACGCCCTGTGGTCGTTGTTTGCCGATGCCACCATGGCAGATCCGTTGGCCGCGGTGCGCCTGGGTGCAGACCTGCAGGCGGGCAACCTGGATATCGTGGGCATGCTGCTGCTGAGTTGCGACACCCTGGGCGATGCGCTGGATGTGCTGACCGAATACGCCCCCATCATTGGCGACAACGCCCGCTTCGAGACCGAGGCCAGCGCGGGCACCATGCTGCTGCGCTATGTGCCCGACTACACGGTGTGCCGTGACCAGCGTGTGGAAGCCGCGCTGGGCTGCGTGGTGGGCCTGGCGCGCTGGATGACCAAAGACACCTTTCGCCCGCGGGAGGTGTGGTTTGCCCATAGCCCTCGGGCCGATCTGGCGGCGCTGGAGGCATTGCTGGGCTGCCCCGTGAAGCCGGGGCAGGGTGCGAATGCGGTGGTGATGGATTTCAGCGAACTGCAGCGCCAGCTAATCCAGGCCGGCCAGCAGCTCCACGCCCATTTGCGCGCCTTGGCCGATGACATGCTGGCCTCGCTGGCGCAGGGCAGTGTGTCGGCACAGGTGCAGCAGCTGATTCGCGAGCACCCGCGTTGGGGCAAAGAGCGCATTGGCGACGAGCTGGGCATCAGCGGCCGCCACCTCAACCGCAAGCTGGCAGCCGAGGCCATTTCATTCAAGGGTTTGCGCGAGTCCTTGCTTTATGACTTGGCCGCACAGGCGCTGCGCGGCGGGCAGCCGGTGGCGGTGGTGACCGAGAAGCTCGGGTTCTCGGACGAGAATGCCTTTACACGGGCCTTCAGGCGCTGGAGCGGCCAGACACCGGCGCAGTTTGCGCGATGTGGACTACCACGCGACCTCTGACCTTGCCTTCCAGAAGCTGTCTGGCGGTATCAATTGCATCATCCAGTTCAATTTGTGTGGTGAGTGCATCCAGTTTGGAAACATCAAGATCCGTCGCCAGGCGGCTCCAGGCCAGGCTCCGCAATGCCTGGGGTGCCATCACACTGTCGATGCCATACAGAGTGACCGACCGGAGAATGAACGGTGCGACGGAGGCAGGAAAATCCATTCCCCCTGCCAGCCCGCAGGCCGCCACTGCACCGCCGTATTTTGTGGCTGCACACGCATTGGCCAGGGTGTGACTGCCGACGCTGTCGACAACACCTGCCCAGCGCTCTTTGGCAAGAGGCTTGCCCGGAGCAGACAATTCGTTGCGGTCAATGACAGAAGTTGCCCCCAGGGACATGAGATATGGCGACTCGGCCAAACGGCCGGTAGAAGCCGTGACCATGTAACCCAGCTTGGAGAGCAGGGACACCGCCACGCTTCCTACGCCCCCGCTTGCTCCCGTCACCAGGATTTCGCCATCCCCTGGCTTGACGCCGTGCTTTTCCAGCGCCATCACGCACAGCATGGCGGTGTAGCCTGCGGTACCAATGGACATGGCCTGGCGGGTGGAAAACTTCGACGGCAATGCAGTCAGCCACTCACCCTTGACACGTGCCACTTCGGCAAGACCGCCGCAATGCGACTCGCCAACACCCCAACCGTTGAGCAACACTTTGTCGCCCACTTTCCAATGGGGGTTGCCACTGGCTGAAACAGTGCCTGCAAAATCAATACCTGGCACCAGTGGAAAGCGCCTTACCACCGGTGACTTGCCGGTGATGGCAAGGCCGTCTTTGTAGTTCAAGGTAGACCATTCCACATGGACCGTAACGTCACCGTCACCCAGCACAGACTCATCAATACTTTGAACTGATGCGGCATAGCCGGCGTCACCTTTGGTGATCAAAATACCCTTGAACATGACGGTCCTTTGTGTCGTGGTCGAACCTTGAGTTTACGGTGCGACAGTTACTTGCCCACGCACTTCGCCACCCGCGTTGGCTGCGGTGTGAAGATTGACGTACCACTTGCCTGCCAGCAAGTCCGCAGCCTGTGCATCGGTCAGCGTGGCGGAGCCTTTGATGGGGCTCTCCACACTGCCGGTGAACCCCAGTGCCACGCCCGCGTTTTGTCCCGCCATGGCAGGGCCATGGAAATGGCCTGCTTTGACCGGCCCCGTCAAACCGGAGTAGCTTACGGTCCAGTTCAGCATCTTGGTCTGCTTGTCAAAACTGCCTTCCATTGCACCCATACCCGCACTGGCGTTGGCCGGCACTTCGTTGGACGCGGCCAGCTTGCCGGTCATTGCAACGGTTTCGGCCATGGCTGGCATCGATGCGATGGCGCCCAAACCGAGGGCGGCGAACAGGGCACCGGTGGATGCGATTTTGCGAAATTGAAACATGGTTGTGTCCTTACGGTGGTTTGAAGTTACTTGAGGGAGGAATAGTTCAATGGAACCCAGGTGTATCCCTTACCACCCGGGGCAGCACGCAGGTGTCCCAGTCCGGGAAACGCAACGTGGGTCAGGCCCACGATGTAACCTTCCTTGGCCGCTTCCGCAAACGCTTTCTTGCGGTTTTTCTCGGCCTGCGTGCTGTTGGTGTCGAATTGAATTGTGACGCTGGGGTTTTCAAATTGGACGGCAGCCACGTGCATCAGGTCTCCCCACAGCAGAAGCTTCTCGCCTTTGCTCTCCACCGCATAGACGGTGTGCCCGGGTGTGTGGCCAAACGCTGCTATAGCGCGCACACCGGGCACCAGTTCGGTGTTGCTGTCAAAGGTGCTGAGCTTGCCCGCCGCGACATAGGGGTTGACGGATGCCATTGCGCCCTGGAAGAAGCTCTTGGCTCCTTCTGGAGCGGCGTTCATGTTCGCCTCGCTCAGCCAATAGTCGGTGTCGGCCTTGTTGATGCGCAGCACCGCGTTGGGGAACGCCAGGGCGCTTTTTTCCATCAGTCCACCCACGTGGTCCGCGTGCATGTGGGTGATGTAGATTTCATCCACCTGCTCGGGCTTGTAGCCCGCGGCCTGCAGGTTCGACAGCATGTTGCCCAAGGTGGGGCCAAAGAGTCCGGCTGCGCCGGTGTCAATCAAAACCAGCTTGGTGCCGGTGTTGACCAGATAGGTGTTGACCGAGGTCTCGACCATCTCTTTCAGGAACCCCTTTTTCAAGGCGGCAGCCACAGCCTGGGGCTTGGTGTTGGTCAGCAGCTTGAGCATGGGCAGCTTCACGGTGCCGTCGGAGATGGCTGTCACTTCAAAGTCGCCCAGCATCATTCGGTAGTAGCCAGGCGCCTGTGTTTTGACCATAGGGGCTTCGGCAAAGGCGGTGCCGGTGAAAACGGACCCGGTGAGGACCAGAGCGGTCAGCAGCGCATTAAGCGGACGCATCATGATGAATTCTTTCTTTTTGAGTGACGTGAACAATGGAATGGTCGGTGACTTGCAGAGGGCACTCCCATGCAGCTCTCCACTGTAAAAGGAATGCATAACCGTGTGTACTGAATGGTTATAAATAATACCAACGGGTATTGCTGCTTCGATAGCCTCTTGCGCAAGGGCTGAATCTGTCGCCAAAAACGGAGCTGCGTGCCATAAGTGGCTGCTGCCTTGCGCCAGAACCACCACCGCTACGTGGCTGAAAACACGCAGCCTGGAAGTAAGGGAGCCGTCCGCCTGGAGCCAAGCGGCAGGTCAGTATTGGCCCTCCGCGCCATGGGTTTGCTGGGACCAATGATCGGGACCAGCAATGTACCCGTTTCACTGTCAACCGGCAGCTGCACCAAGCCATACGCTTTGCGATACTTGTTGACTTCACGCCACCAGCACCAGGGTCAATGGAACGAAGTAGCTGACAGGGCGCACCCACCTTGAATTCTCCCGCGGCAACCAACGTGGCCATCGCCCGCCGATGTGAGTCAGCCGTTTTCTCGCATCCATTCAGCCACCGTTCACCCATCCCCCCGCAAGATGCACCCATACCAACCCAAAGGGGCATTCCATGAAACGTCTTGCCATTACTCTTGCTTGCACTGTTGGCGCTTTTGCTGCGCAGGCCGACACCTTTTTTGACAATGCCCGCGTGCGCAGCGCCGAGCCGCAGTATGAAAACGTCACCGTGCCGCGCGAAGAGTGCCGCGCCGAGTGGGTGACCGAGCCCCAGCGCTTCAACAACAGTGGCCCCAACTACGGTGGCGTGGTGCTGGGTGCGCTGGCCGGTGGCGTGGTGGGCAACCAGGTAGCCCGGGGCCATGGGGGTCGCGAGGCCGCCACAGCCCTCGGCGCGCTGGTGGGTGCCTTGGCGGGCGACCGCATTGCCGGCCGCGACAACCGCTACGAACAAGTGCAGGAAGCACCGCGCCAGGTCACCCGCTGCCAAGCGGTGAACGAGGTGCAGGCACGCCTGACCGGTTACCGCGTGGCTTACGACTACCGTGGCCAGACTTACAACACCCTGATGCGCGAAAACCCCGGCCCGTACCTGCAGGTGCGTGTGTCGGTGGACCCTGTTGGCCCTGCCTTGCGGTAACCCGCTTTCCCGGTAGTACGATGGTGCCCATGACTTCCCGCCTTACCCACTTGCTGCTCGTAGCCCTCATGCTGGCCTGCGCGCCCGCGTGGGCTGACGTGGGCCGGGAAGAAGCGGCCGCCGCCGCTCGGCAGACGGTTAGTGGGCGGGTGCTGTCCGTGGACAAAGCCCAGGTGGGCAACCGGGCGGCGTGGCGCGTCAAGCTGGTCACTGCGGGTGGCGAAGTGCAGGTGGTGTTGATTGACGCCGCCACGGGCCGGCCGCTTTAATCCAAACTAGATGCGCCTGCTGCTGATTGAAGACGATGCGCCGCTGCGGCTCTCGCTCGCACTGCGACTGGAGGCCGATGGCTACCGGGTGGACCAGGCCACCGACGGTGAAGACGGACTGTTCCAGGCGCGTGAGTACCCGGTGGACCTGGTCATTGTCGACTTGGGCCTGCCCAAGCTGAATGGCCTCACAGTGGTGCAGCGCTTGCGTGCCGATGGCAGTGTCCTGCCCATCCTCATCCTCACCGCGCGCGGCAGCTGGCAAGACAAGGTGGTGGGGCTGGAGTCTGGCGCCGACGACTACCTTGTCAAACCGTTTGAATACCCCGAGCTGGCCGCGCGCGTCAAGGCGCTGCTGCGCCGCGCCATGAAGGCCTCCTCCGATGTGCTGACGGTGGGGCCGCTGAGCCTGGACATTGCCGCGCAGGCTGCCCACCTGAACGGCGCGGCCATGGAACTGACGGCGTTTGAATACCGTGTGCTCGAATTTTTGGTGCGCGAGCGCGCCCGCGTGGTCAGCAAACAGGAGCTGGCCGACTACCTCTACCCCCACGACCAGGACCGCGACAGCAATGTGCTGGAGGTGCTGGTGGGCCGCCTGCGCCGCAAGCTGGACCCCGATGGCACGCTGTCGCCGATAGAAACCCTGCGCGGGCGCGGCTACCGCTTTACCCTCAAATGACGCGGGTTGCCTCCCCATGAGGTTCGACGCGTCGTCCATACGCGCGCGGCTGATGGTGGGCGCCGCCGTGGTGTTGCTTGCCTTCATGGCTGTGGCGGGCGTGGCCCTGCAAAGGGCCCATGCCGACGGAGTGCGCGCCGCGCATTACGCCCGCCTGCAAAGCACGGTGTACCTGCTGCTGGCCGGGGCCGAGCTGGACGCCGCCGGCGCGCTGGTCATGCCAACCGAGTTTGCCGAGCCGCGCCTGTCGCTGCCTGGCTCGGGCCTGTACGCCAGCATCGTCAACGTAGCGCGGGGCGAGGCCTGGCATTCGGCATCCACCCTGGGGTTGGCCCCGCCGTTCGATGGCAACGTGCCGGTGGGCGAGTGGCGTTACGACACGGTGCAAGCACCTTCGGGCACATTCTTGGTCACCAGCTACGGCGTGCGCTGGGCGGGGCAGGGCAAGACCGAAGTGCGGCTGGTGCTGTCGGTGGTGGAGAGCAGCGCTGCGTTCGATCGCGAAACGGGGGCTTTTCAGCGCACGCTGTGGGCCTGGTTGGGCGGGGCGGGCCTTTTGTTGTTGCTGTCGCAGACCCTGCTATTGCGCTGGAGCCTGGCGCCGCTGCAGCGGGTATCGCAAGAACTTGCCCGCATTGAAAGCGGTGAACAGGCCGAGGTGCAGGGCCGCTACCCCACCGAGATTGCGGCCCTCACCGGTAACCTCAACACCCTCATCAAACAAGAGCGGGTGCGCCAAACGCGCTACAAAGAAGCGTTGAGCTATCTGGCACACAGCCTGAAAACGCCGCTGGCCGTGCTGCGCTCCGCCCTGGGCCAGCCCGACCAACTGGCCGACACCGTGGCGCAGCAGGTCAGCCGCATGGACCACATCGTGCAGCACCAGCTGGGCCGCGCCGGGGCCAGCGGTGCCACGCGCTTTGCGCCCTGGCTGACGCTGGCGCCCGTGGTGGGGCGCATACGCGATTCGCTGGCCAAGGTGTATGCCGACAAAGAGCTGGCCTTCACCGTGGACTGCCCGCCCGACCTGACTTGGCGCATGGACGAAGGTGACGCCTTTGAAATGCTGGGCAACCTGCTCGATAACGCTGCCAAGTGGGCCACAAGACGCGTGAGCGTGCGGCTGTGGCGCGAGGGTGGCGCACTGCATATCAGAGTGCAAGACGACGGCCCCGGCTTTACCGGCACGCAGGCCGTGCTGCAACTGCATGTGCGTATGGACGAAAAGGTGCCCGGCCACGGTGTGGGCCTGGCCGTGGTGAATGACCTGGTGGCCAGCCACGAAGGCACGCTGGCGCTGAGTGCATCCGCCTGGGGTGGGGCGCAGGTGGACATTACGCTGCCCGCGGCCTGAGTTTGTGGCTTTGGTTCAGTTTGCGTTCATGCAACGGGGCGCACCATGGAACCCTGTCAACCCAAGGAGCAATCCATGAACCGCTTCGCTTCCCTCAAGTCTCTTGCCGCAGCAGTTTTGATGCTGGGCACTTTGGCTGCCACCACCACGGCCCATGCACAAAGCGACGTGCAGTTTTCCATCACGCTGGGCACCCCCGGTGTCTATGTACAACCAGCCCCGGTGTACGCCTACCCCCGGCCCGTGTACGTGCAGCCCGCCCCGGTCTATATGTACCCCCGTCCTGTGTATGTGCAGCCCGCCCCGGTGTACGCGTACCCCCAGCCTGTGTATGCGCAGCCTACCCCCATGTATGGTTGGGGCCACCAACGCCACCACTATCGCGGCCGTCACGAGAACGCCCAAGGCGATTGGGGCGACTACGACCGCGACGGCACGCCCAACCGCTTTGACCGCTTTCCAGGGAATCCGAATCGGAGGTGACTGGAGTGGGTGGGGTGATGCAGCGGATTCTTTGCCAAATGGGTGATCCGAGGAGACAGCACATGGCAGATTACTGCCATTCACCAAGCTGCCCCATACCAGTCATTGAATTGGTAATAGTGAATCCAGTGGCGAGGTCGTCCCACCTGCAGCGACCTTAATCACATGCGTGTAAATCATTGTGGTGCTGACATCGCTGTGGCCTAGTAACTCTTGCACAGTGCGGATGTCGGTTCCGGATTGCAGCAAATGTGTTGCGAACGAATGGCGAAGCGTATGAACCGATACCGGCTTTGCAATGCCTGCAAGCGCCACAGCCTTCTTCAAGCTCCTTTGCACCCGGTCTTCATACAAATGGTGGCGCCGCTCCACCCCGGAGCGAGGATCTACGGACAGCGTAGGCGACGGAAACATCCAGAACCACGCCCATGAGTGGCCTACTTGGGGATACTTGCTATCCAGCGCATGCGGCACCTCTACCCCACCACGCTGAGCCTGGCGATCATGCTCCCATTGGCTGCGTGCGGCTAACAACTGCAGACGCAATGGGGCCGCCAATGAGCGGGGCAACATCACCACCCGGTCTTTACCGCCTTTGGCGTCACGTACGATGATGATGTGGCGGTCAAAATCGACATCTTTGATGCGCAGGCGCATACCTTCCATCAGTCGCATGCCAGTGCCGTAGAGCAGGCGGGCCATCAACGCGACGGGCCCGTCCATGTGTGATAGCACACCGGCCACTTCGTCTTTGGTCAAGACACTGGGAATGCGACGCTTTTGCGTGGGGCGGTTAACGTCATTGAGCCAAGGCAAATCGACGTTCAATACATGACGGTAAAGAAACAACAGGGCGCTAAGCGCCTGATTGTGGGTGGATGCCGAGACCTTGCGCTCGGTGGCAAGCATGGTCAAGAAGGCCTCAACCCCAGGTGCGCCGATGTCACGCGGGTGCCGCATCTCCCCGCCACGCCCCGACCACCTAATGAAAAAGCGCACCCAATAGACGTAGACCTGCTCAGTGCTGAGGCTATAGTGCATGTACCGGATGCGCTCCCGCAATTGATCCAACAAACGGGATGATTGCAGTGGTGGAGTGTCGGGTTTCATGGAAAATTTATAACTGTATATTCATCCAGTATATATGTCGATTGACCATACTACAAGCTATGTACAAGAGGTTTCTGTCTCCAGCTTATGGAGCAGCAGCCAACTTCTAGAGCAGGTTTCGCTCTGGACATTACGTTAGCCGCCATGCGCCGCATCCTGTTTTGCTTGCCAGTTTTTTTTGCGCTATGCAGTCTCGTCCATGCTGCTGATCCCGACGAGCGTGTCGTTCGTGCTCTTTCGCAAAGCAGTGGTTTATCGGATCAAGAGATAAGGGGAAACTACAACGCATGTGACAGTGGCGTCACGCGATCAATGACAGTCTGTGCGGCGTATCAGAACAGGGCTGAAGATTTGCGCCTCAACGATGTCTACCGCGAAGTTCTCAAGAATGTCAAAGGCACAAGCGCGGAAAAAAAGCTCATCAAAGCCCAACGTGCGTGGCTCGCCTTCCGCGCTGCTACCTGCGACTATGAAAGCGATGGATGGACAGGGGGATCGGGGCATGGAATGATAGAGCTGTCTTGTTTGTCCACACATACTCGCGACCGAGTTAAGCAGTTGGAGGTGTACACACAATGCAAACAGCCTACATGCCCCGGAGAGTGGTAATGGTGGCTAACAGGTCGGCCCACACAGACACACAGCAACAGGTTGCCGCTGCGCGGCGTATGCTGCGCGCTGGTGGCCTCCAACGTTATCCGGTATGACTTTCGGCCAGCGTTCTGCTATAAAAAATGGAGCTGCTTGCGCACGTTCCATGAGGGCTAGTGGCACATTTGGCATGAAACGTGGCGCACAAGGGCACTCGACGGTTCGCACACCAAGCCGCGCCGCTGCAGTCATCGTTGGCATGCCAGCGGGAGTGGTTCAAAATGCGGTCATGTCGCCGTTCTCACTCCAACTTTCCGTGTGCCAGTTGCGCTCAGGCGCTCGGCCGTCGTTGGCCTTGGCCAGCACGGCTTCGGATAACAGGTTGCTCGGCTCGGACACGCAGCCGCAGGTTGCCGCTTCGCGGCGCGGGCTGCGCGCCGGGCAGCTCCAACGTTGAGGCTGTAAAAAAACCTCTCCCACTGATAATTTCCGTCAGCCCCTTCGTGGCCAAAAACGTTGTGTTGATAACCCCAACGCACCCCCGCAAACCATGGCCCGCTACAAACCCCAAGACCGCAACAGCATGCTGCT
>JBBRYR010000088.1:0-10856 GCA_038237415.1 Burkholderiales bacterium | reverse complement strand
GTTTTTGCGTCCACCATGGCTGTAGACATCCCAGCCCTCGCCGCGCGCCATCATGTCGTCGCCAAAACGGCGTTTGGCGTCAATGGCCACCACAATACATTGCGCCCCATATTTGGCAGATGCATCTTCAATGACCTGCGGGTTCGCAATGGCCGCCGAGTTGAAGCTCACCTTGTCCGCACCGGCGTTGAGCAGGCGGCGCACATCGGCCACCTCGCGGACACCGCCGCCCACCGTGAGGGGAATGAACACCTGCGACGCCACGGCCTCGATGATGTGCAATATCAGATCACGCCCGTCACTGGTGGCGGTAATGTCCAGAAACGTGAGTTCGTCGGCGCCCTGCGCGTTGTAGCGCGCTGCAATTTCCACCGGGTCGCCGGCATCACGCAGCTCGACAAAATTGACGCCCTTGACCACGCGGCCACCGGTCACGTCCAGGCAGGGAATGATGCGTTTGGCTAGCACGCGGGAATCAGCCGTTCAACTCATCCGCGCGCACTTGCGCAGCGACAAAATCCAGATCGCCGGTGTAGATCGCGCGGCCGCAAATGACCCCTTGCACACCGTCGTCTTCCACGGCGCACAGAGCTTCGATGTCGGCCATATTGCTCAAACCGCCGGATGCAATCACCGGAATGGTGAGCGCCTGGGCCAGCTTGACCGTGGCTTCGACATTGATGCCGCTGAGCATGCCGTCGCGTCCAATGTCGGTATAGATGATGGACTCGACGCCGTAGTCTTCAAACTTCTTGCCCAGGTCGATGACATCGTGGCGGGTGAGTTTGCTCCAGCCATCGGTCGCCACTTTTCCATCGCGCGCGTCCAGGCCCACGATGATGTGGCCGCCAAACGCGGTACACGCATCCTGCAAAAAGCCCGGGTTCTTGACCGCCGCCGTGCCGATGATGACGTAGCGCAGGCCGGCGTCCAGATAGCGCTCGATGGTGTCCAGATCACGGATGCCGCCACCCAGCTGCACGTCCACCTCACTGCCCACCGCCTTAAGAATCTTGCGAATGGCCATTTCGTTCTTGGGGTGCCCCGCGAACGCGCCATTCAAGTCCACCAGGTGCAGCCTACGAGCACCCTTGTCCACCCAACTGCGGGCCATGACGCCCGGGTCTTCGCCAAAGGTGGTGGATTGGTCCATATCGCCCTGTTTGAGGCGCACACAGTGACCGTCTTTTAAATCGATAGCGGGGATGAGAAGCATGGTGTCAGCGAGAACCGATAGGTTTCAGGGTTTCCAGTGGAGGAAGTTACGGTAGAGAGCCAGACCGTGGTCGGCACTTTTTTCGGGGTGAAACTGGGTAGCGAAAATATTATCGCGCGCAATGGCGGCAGAAAAACGCGCGCCGTAGTCGGACTCGCCCACGCTGTGGCGTGCATCTGACGGTCGGGCGTAGTAACTGTGCACAAAATAGAAGTAGCTGCCGTCCGGCACATCACCCCACACGGGATGTCTTGCTGCGCCATGGCCTGCCTGGTAGACCTGATTCCAGCCCATTTGCGGCACCTTGTAGCGGCTGCCGTCGGGCTGCATCTGGCCCTGCAAATCAAATTTGACCACCTCACCGGGGATCAGGCCCAGGCACGGTGTATCCAACTCTTCGCTGTGGTCCAGCAGCATTTGCATGCCCACACAGACGCCCATCAGGGGTTTGTGCGCGGCGGCATGCATGACGGCACCGAACATGCCGGACTCGTGCAACTCGTGCATGCAATCACGCATGCCACCCTGGCCTGGCAGCACCACCCGATCGGCGGACATGACCTCAGCCGGGGTGCGCGCCCAGACCACCTCGACGCCGGCGTCGGCCGCCACATGCATCACGGCCTGGGTGACTGAGCGCAAATTGCCCATGCCGTAGTCCACTACCGCCACCTTTTTCATGCTACAAATTTCATAGCGGCTTGCGCATTATTAATGAGGGCTGGAGGCATGATTCGTATCATAACGTTACAGAGAGCCTTTGGTGGAGGGGATGGTACCCAACGCGCGCGGGTCCAGCTCCAGTGCAGCGCGCAGCGCGCGGGCAAAGGCCTTGAACACGGTTTCCGCCTGGTGGTGGGCGTTTTCGCCCTTGAGGTTGTCAATGTGCAGCGTCACAAAGGCGTGATTCACAAAGCCCTGAAAGAACTCGTGCACCAGCTGGGTGTCCAAGGCTCCGATCATGCCGCTCTTGAACGGCACATCCATCACCAGCCCCGGGCGACCCGAAAAGTCGATAACGACGCGCGACAAGGCTTCATCCAGCGGCACATAGGCGTGGCCGTAGCGGCGAATGCCTTTTTTATCGCCTATGGCCTGGTGCACGGCCTGGCCCAAGGTGATGCCCACGTCTTCCACGGTGTGGTGGCCGTCAATGTGCAGATCGCCCTCGGCCTCAATGTCGAGGTCAATCAGGCCGTGGCGAGCAATCTGGTCCAGCATGTGGTCGAAGAAGCCAATGCCGGTGGACAGGCGGGCCTGGCCGGTGCCATCCAGATTGACCTTGACGCGAATGCGCGTCTCGGCGGTGTTCCGGTTGACCTCTGCCACGCGGGGCGTTGCGGTCACAGGCACTTCGGTCAGCGGGTAGTTCGTCATAGAGATTCTTTCAGGGCGGTCAGCAACTGCAGGTTTTCGTCGGCGGTGCCGACAGTCAGGCGCAAACAGTTGGCCAGCAATGGGTGCATTTTAGAAACGTTCTTGACCAGAATGCCGCGCGCCTTGAGCCCGTCGAACACTTTTTGGGCTTTTTCACCCCCGTCGTCACCCTTTGCCAGGATGCGGACGAGGATCATATTGGCATCGCTGTCCCACGCTTTGACCTCGGGCATGGTGCGCAGCACTATCAAAAGCATAGCGCGCTGCGCCCGTATCTGCTCGGCTTGCACGGCAAACACGTCCTGATGCGCCAGCGCAAACAGTGCACATTCGTAGTTGAGCACGCTGATGTTGTAGGGCGGGCGCACCTTGTCCACCTGGGCAATCAACGCTTGGACGCCCATCATGTAACCGATGCGCACACCCGCCAGGCCGAACTTGCTCATGGTGCGCATCAGCAGCACATGGGCGTTTTCTGCCGGGTTGACCCGGATCACGTCCAGGTAGGTGCGGCTGGAAAACGGCTGATATGCCTCGTCCACCGCCACGATGCTGCCCGCCTGGCCCGCTGCGGCGATGACCCGCGCCATAGCGCCGGCGTCCCACAGGTTGGCCGTCGGGTTGTTGGGATAAGCCAGATAAACAATCGCGGGCTGGTGCTCGGCAATGGCGGCCACCATGGCGGCCTCATCCAGCGCGAAGTCTTCCGTCAAAGGCACGCCTACGAAATCCAGCCCCTGCAGCTGCGCACTCATGGCGTACATCACAAAGCCGGGCACTGGCGCCAAAACCACCGGCTTTTTGCCGCCGGGCGCCATGGGCACGTCGCACGCCAAAGCCAGCAGGCTGATGAGCTCGTCCGAGCCGTTGCCCAGCATGATGTCAAAGCCCGCGGGCATGTCGGCATGGGCGGCCAGCGCCCGGCGCAGGTCGTTTACCCGGCCGTCAGGGTAACGGTTGAACGCCAGCGCACCCAGGCGGCGGCCCAACTCTTCCTGCAACTCGGGTGGCAGGCGGTGCGGGTTCTCCATGGCATCCAACTTGACCATGCCAGAGGAATCCTGGATGGCGTAGGCGTGCATGGACTGCACGTCCTGGCGGATGCGGCGCTGAATCAGCGCATTCACGGCGGTGTTGGTATCGGTGGTCATGCAATTACCTTGAAAGAATCGGTCAGTCGGTCAGTCGGTCAGTCGGCCAGCGCCAGCTCAAACGGCGAGGCTCGCAAGGGGCTGAGAATGGTTACACCGTCGAACGGCTGGCCGTGCGGCAAGTCCAGCGACAGCACATGGCTGGCGCCACTCTGCGCAGCGGCGGCGACGATCAGCGCGTCCCAGTACGGCAGGCCAAAACGCGCCTCCACGCCCCAGGCGGTTTCCACCGTCTGGTGGTCAATCTGCCAGGGCTGCCAAAGCTGATAACGGCGCAACTTGGCGCGCGCATCGCCCTGCGGCATGGCGAAATGCCGGGTGGCGCTGACGTAATAGGCGTTGAGCACCTGCGTACTCACCCGCCCGGCGCGGCGCTGCCACAGCGCCTGCAGCCAGTCGCGGACGCGGGCCTGCTTGCTCGCATCGAACGCGTCATCGGCGGCCAGCAGCACGTTGGTGTCGACAAAGACGATGGCGCCCGATGTATCGAGTGGACTAGCCATTGGCGGCATCCCTTTGCGGATAGGCCTTGCCACCGGAATCGAAGCTGGAGGTGTCCGCCACCCAGTCGCGCTGCGCCCGGGCGTAGGCGTCGTCGTGCTGCATCTTGTCCGTCAGCATCTCCCCCACCAGCCGCGACACGCTGGTGTTGCGCTTGGCTGCCTCAATCCGCACCCATTCCAGGGTGGCGTCTTCGACGGTGATGGTGACGTTTTTCATCTTGATGGCAGTTTACACGAAATTCGTGTTGCACGAATTTCGTGTGAAATTCATAAAACTCTGATTAGCACCAATTTGATTTGAGGCAGCTTTAATCGGAGCGACAGCTTTTCCAACCGCTAATGCAGCGGGGTTCTGTCGCAATAGCGTTGGTTGGTCGAAAACAGGCGCCATGTTCATCGAAGTTCAAAACGCTAGGCTGTAGAACTGATCCGCTGCAGACATGTCTTGACCACCGGGGCAGTGCAACTGCCCCTTCTTCACCATGTGCATGGTCTCAATTCCGGCGATCAGTTTCTGGGCGCTCCAAAATGACTTGAATCCAAACATCGGGTCCGTGATTCGTTTCACTGCCCGGTGATCTTGCTCGACAATGCTGTTCAGGTATTTGCATTGGCGGAGTTCAATGTCCAAGCAGGCATCTTTGTTGACACTGTTGATGGCCGCCGTGTTGGCACCACTTTTGTCGATTGTGATCTTCTCTGGCAAGCCGTGCAGGTTGATGGCGCGCTCCAGATAACGCCGTGCTGCGGCCTTGTCTCGCTTGGCAGTTAGGAGGAAGTCCACAGTGTCACCGGCTTTGTCGACTGCACGGTACAGGTATTTCCACTGTCCGGCGACTTTGATATAGGTCTCATCCATCCTCCAGCTCGTGCCAACCACGCGCTTGCGTCGGCGAAATATGAGCGCCAAGACCGGCAGTATTTTCAATGACCAGCGGTGCACGGTTGAGTGGTCGACAAAGACCCCGCGCTCCTGCATCATCTCTTCCAGATGTCGAAAGCTAAGCGGGTAAGCCGCGTACCACCGCGCGCAAACCAGCATCACTTCCAGCGGATAGTGCAGCCGTTTGAGAACCTTGCGTAGCTCACTTATCATCGCCGTTGGAGTTGTCTTGGTCATGCTGTCATTGTCAGGCACGGCTTAATGCGACAGAACCTGTAAAAGCACCTTTGTACGTTTCTTTCAGACAATGTAGCGATTCCACCCCGCGTATGAATCTCTGATGGTGCCACGCGGGATCGCCAGGGCCACCACCAACACTCCACTGATAACGCCATTCCAGGCAGCCAGTGGTGAAGTAGCGCCACTTAGCAGCCAGGGCGCCGCCATGAGCCAAATGCCGAATGGGATATTGATGAAGCGAATGGCACGTCCAACCTCCGCCCAAGCCATTATCGAGAACGTCAGTACCAGCAAACCGACCAAGTGATCGCTGTTGGCCATGGCACCGGAGCTGTCAAACACCAGTCGCGTGAACGTGAGCCACACGCCGATTACGATGCTCAGTGTGAGGGTCCAGGGGTAGGTCACGCCACGCGTGGCTTGTGCGATCTGCTCCATGGGTGTAGCGACGAGCCCCTTGGACGTGTCTTCACTTCCGCCTTCCATGGCGTCGCCAGTCCAGAAGGTGCGCCAGAACGGCTTGCCTTGCTTACGCGCCCAGAGCAGGAATTGGCCCATGGCGACAAACTCGTTCAGCGAGTACGGAATCATTACCGTCATCGCCAGTGCGGCAATCAGGCACAGCGTGCACCAAGTGCCGATCAGAATTGGCTGAACGATGACGAAATAGATGCTAACGATACCCAACGGCAGGATCGTGATGGCCAGCATCAGCACCATCCAAGGCATGGTGCGCCAGCGGGTTTTAGTGCCCATCCAAACCATCACCAGTTCTGCTAAGTACACAATTGTTCCCAGGGCGCCGTCGGGAATCGGCCAGGCCTTGGACATATCCGAGGTGATGATCGTCTCCGTGCCATTCATCACGCCCAGGGTGGTGCTGCTGCCGGCGAAAAACGGTTCCCAAACAGAGTCGAGGTGGCCGAGTTGGTAGGCTCCAAGAACGCGTGAGACGAGGAACCCGACCAGCGCCAGCACGCCGATGGGCATGCGCTGCAGCCAGCTTGCGGGCGTGTAAGCCCAGCCCGGTGGCACGTCCGGACCTCCCATCATGCTGGCCATACTCATGCCCGGCATCATCGGGATCAGCACCGACAGCGCAATCACCAAGGCACCCACCAGCGTGCCGTTGGCATAGGCTTCGGGTAATGGCGTCCAGAACACGAGGGGCGCAAACAGGAGCCAAACGCCGACGAAGGCATTGGCCCATTGCGCCCAGGGATAACGGCGCCAGGCGTTGGCCGACAGCACACCGAAAATGAGGACCAGCAGGCCGCTGAGCACATCGCTGTAGGTCATCAGCAGGTTGCGCAGCTCGAACGCAGGCAGGCCGCGCTCCGCCATGACCCGCAGCTGATTGGCGTCGGGCGAAAAATCACTCATGTAACCCAATGTGAACGGGCTGGTCACCAGCCACAACCCCAGCATCATGTTGAGATAATGCGGCCACAACATCTTGCGGTGGTCTTCAACCATCATGTTGTTGGGACCTTCGCCCGCCGCCGCACCGGCTTTTGCGGTGGCCTGTGCATCCATTTTCATACTGGCATCTGCGTCGGCAGTTCCAGCTCATTTTCTCGGTACCACCCCGTAGGGTCGGCTTTCAGCGCCGCAACCATTTTGGGCATGGTTTCGCGCAGACCGCGCTTGGGGGCCCAGCCAAGCAAGCTCAGTGCATGGCCGATGTCAATGATGTAGTCATCCTCGGCCCGGTCAACCATCCACGGCTTGATGAAAGGGGCGGCACCCGGTAGTAGCCCTTCAGCCCAAGCGCCAACCTTGGCAATCAGGCTGGGGACACTGTAGGTCTCCCAACTGGTGCCGTGAATCAGCTCGATAAAACCTTTTTGCAATTCGTCGTAAGTCAACGCCTCGGCCTCACCGATGAGCATGGTAGACACAGGCGGCAGCTTGGTGCGCCGAACAACAACCGCTTCGATCGCATCGACCAGGTCGTCCATGTGCAGGAACGACTGGCGGTGCGAGGTCTCGCCGGAGTAAAGGTGGCTCGCCAGTTGCCGCTCGTAAATCCGCTGGATCTGATTGGCTAGCGGAGGCGAGTGGCAGTCGTCATCGTAGACCCCTGCCAGCCGAAGAATCGCGACAGGGATATTGCCATGTTTGGCACGGATAAGGGCCTCGGTACGAACTTTCGATTCTGGATATGCCCAAGTTGGACCGATCGGTGAGTCCTCGGTCAGCACCGCGCCAGGCTCGTTGGGGGCATGGACCAGCATAGTGCTGGAAAAGATAAATTGCCCAACCTCAAAGTTTTCTTGTAGACCATGCAAAAGGCGGCCGGTGCCCTTCACAGTGATCTCGTCATACTTTGGGTTCTCATCGCCCAAAAAATCGTAATAAGCGGCTAGGTGGACCACTGCTGCAATTTTCGATCCGTGATGAGCTTTCAGTATGGTTAGCCCCTCTTTTACGCTCTCATCTGAGCCTATATCCACGGGAATACGCACACAATCCGGCGGCGGCGGGGTCGGAGCATTTTGATCGAAACCGATCACCTGGCCATATTTGCCGGTCAGTCGCTTCATGAGCGCGCTACCAATACGGCCGTTCGAGCCGGTGATAAGAATCAGTCCTGACATATCATTCATTTTTGTGTCTCCTGGTCGAAGTTGAACTAGATCGGTGTTTTATTCGCGACTTAGTAACGGCTTTGGGCGAATCCGAAATAGAGGTTTGCGGTGACGATCAGGATGCCTGCCGCCAGACAGGGCACCGACACATAAACCAATGCCTGAGTGATCCAGTGCTCGTGCGCGGCGCTGCGACCCAATGACGGTGCCAAGTAGAAGGTCGTGAACCAGCCAGCGGGGTAGAAGCTGCCCAAGCCGATCAACAACGAGGTCCACCTCTTCATCAATGCACTGAGGGTCGACAATGCGACGAGCGGAACCAAGCCAATCGAAAATGCGCCGATTCCCGTGGCGTGAAAGTGCGCGCGTTGCACGTAGCGCCATATCGCTTCCTGACTTTTGGCATCGTGAAGCGTGGGATGGGAGGCGATGCCTCTTGCAATAAAAGCCTGAATCGCGTCCTCGTTGATTCCAAAGTAAATACCTAGGCCAATGCCGAATCCAAGACCCAGCATCACTAGTGCCAAGCCCCATTTCACGTCGCTTAACGGGTGGTTCATAGATACCCTTTCTTTGGAAAACTTAGATCTTTCGGATAGGCCCCGAATCTGACCACGTAGCAGCGTGAAGCGTTAGATGTCCACATAGGCGCCGTTTCAGTGAGTTCGATACCGAGTTTGGGGGTACGGCATACACTCGTCTGTGCGGCATCGAACAGTGGTTGACCTGAAAACTCATGTAGCGCTGTGCGTTGGGCTACGTGCCAAGAGTGTTTGCCCGCAAATTTTTGGGCGGAACTTCATCGACGGCGGGGTGCGAAGCGCTTAGTGATCCCTATGACCGAACCGGTAGCTGAAGCCGTCACCAAGTGCCAGAGTTGGGTGTTGCGAGAGGAAGTTGATCAGGCTTTGCCCCCATCCAAGGCCAAAGCGGTGTCCAACGGTGCCGCACGGTATCGTTTGGCAAGGCCCCAGCCATTTTGACCCGTAGCCGGGGTTGCCATTACGGCGATCAAGGCGTCAACGTCTTGCTGGGTACTGGACTGTGATGCCCTCAACACCAGTAAGCGCCGGGCACGGGCATCCAGATTTTTAGGGTCATGGTTTTCCACCCAGGTTTGGCCCGCGTAGTAGGCCTGCAGTCTGCGGTTGGCCTGATTGAGCGCCATGACCGCTTCGGTGGTTTGGAGAAAGGTTCGGGTGTCGGACACATCACTCCAACTTCCGTCCGTTCGGTTTTGCTGGGTTTCTAGCCACTGAGCGGCCCGCTGCGACGGCGTGGCGTAAATGCCAGCGCTGGCGGCAAATGAGGCTAGGCTCATTACCATGGCGACTACCGCAGTACTCGCTGTGCGAGACCCCAGTCTTCTACGAACCACAAAGATATGCGGTGAAGCGATCATCACGACCCCCTGAATATGTTTCAGTTGCATGTCGGATATCGACTGCGTTTATGGGGTCACGTTATCAGCGCCGTGTGACAAAAACGGATAGGAAATCCAACCGCATGAGGCCAAGTATGACACCGAAAAGTGTTCGCAAGAGCCGAACTTGCCCTGATGTGGCTATCTGAATTTCCAAAGATTTCCCGCCCACTGGCCCAAACGACATACAAGGCTGGGCTGCAAACACAGCCCTACCCCGGCGCAGTCGTCGCGCCCCACCTTTTCAGGTTCACCAATCTGTGCGCTGATCGTCGGGGTAATCGGGTGCTGATTGACTGACCATATCCCAGTCCGGCAAAGCCTCAACACCCTCCCCCTGTTCCTGTGATTCCTGCGCACCAAACTCATCCCACAGCGGCGGCCCGCGTGCCGGGGTGATGCGGGGAGCTTCGGGGTCGACTCCGATGTGCTCCAGAATCTTGTGAATGTCGGCGCTGAACGTAATGAAAGCGATGATGCGCATCTGGCCCCCGCACATTGGGCAAATCAACGGGAACACCTCGTAGATACGGGCGATCAGCGCCGCCCACAGGTAATGCGATGGTGGGCGTGGCTTGGGTTTGGCTGGCGGCTCTGGCTGGGCCGCTGCGTCAACGCCAGATACACCGGGCACGCCGCCCGCACTGCCAGCATCCGTGCACACAGCGTCAGCCACGGAACTGCGCACGATAGGCGCCACCACCTGCTCGGCCTGCGCCATAGCCGTCACCGCCGCACGCAGTGGCGAGTTGGGTGCCAGCACGCCGTAATAGCGGTGTCGGTGGGTGCGCGGGGGCGGCACCAATTGGGCGATGCGGTTGATCAGCTCCAGCGGGGTCAACACCAATTCACCCGAGTACTTGTCAGACTGCAGAGGCTCTGAGTGCCCTTTGCCACAGCGGTAAACCAAATCAGCGCCGCGCTGCCTTAGCCGATCCATGGCGAATGGGGGCCGCGCGCAGTAACGCAGCAGGCGCTCCAGCCCGGCGCGGTCTGGTGCTTCGATACGCACCCCAGCGTCGACCGAGAATCCACCACCGTGGCTGCTGGAAGCTGCACGCTCGGCCATGTCTTTGGCGTCACAGGCCTCAATGTGGCCGCGTGCCACGAAGGCGCGCAAGATGCGTTTGCGTACGTTGGCTTGCACGGTAGCGATGGCGCTTTCATCAAGACCAGTTGCTGCGTGAAAAATCACACTCTGCGGTGCCGGTGCCGGGCCTGGCTCCGGGTTGGCCTGCGCAGCAGCATCCGTATCGACGGGTTGCGCTAGTGGTGCGGCAACAGCCTCAAACACCCCATCGACCACACACACATGGAAGTGAACATGCGTGTTCAGGCTGGACCCAAACCGGTGGATGTGGACTTGGGGTTTTGCCAAAGCGACCGCGCCCAGGTGCAGGCTGGCCGGGTCAGCCTTTGCCGCACCGGGGCAATGGCTTTGCAAACTCTGCTGCACCACTCTCAAGAAAATG
>JBBRYR010000087.1:0-10928 GCA_038237415.1 Burkholderiales bacterium | reverse complement strand
CCGGTATCAGCGCGACTGCCAGGGTGGCCAGCAGCATCTTGGGGTAGCGCACGAAAAACCGGGATTCAATTCTGGCGATGAAGACCACTTGGCGAAAGAAATGCATGGTGTTCTTCAGTTCTTTTGTGGCGACTACCAGCGCACGCCGAGTTTGACAAAAAGCCTGCTCAGCACGAAAAGGGGGCCCACCCACAGGTACTGGACGTCTTCAAAGAACGACGGCTTTTTACCTTCCACTTTATGCCCGATGAACTGGAAAATCCACGCCACCACGAAGATGGCAATGCATAAATCAGGCCAACCAGACTGAGCATGATCAGCGGGATTGCGACAAAGTGAATCACCTCGTTGGTGGGGGGTGTGTGGCTTTCGCCGCAACGGGCCAGAAGCTGGTCCACCCTGCGCTGGGGAGCAGCACCCGGGGGCGTACCTGACGAGGAGGGGGTATCAGCCGTAGTCATGCCTGTCTCCTTTTTTGTGTCCGATGGATTGAATCAGATTATTGTGCCGGGCGGGTGTAGCGGGCTACAAACCGCCGGTCGATTGCGTCTTTTAGCCACCACACCCAGCGGCCCTGCGCGCTGTATTTGCCCCAGCTTCCAACGGCATACCGGTCACCACACGCCAGCAGCTGGAGGGAGGAGGCGGGTGGTTCATAGGGCTGGAGCGCGCTACCCGTGGTGGTGGCCGCCAGGTTGTGCCGCAAGGCCGGGCCGGCGCGCGCGGCATCAGCGCCCGCTGCAAAGACCCGGCTGTGGCTGGTGGAGCGCTGGTACGTGTCGACGGCAATGAAACCCTGGTCGTCCAGTGCCAGTCCGCTATTGGCCAGCCACGCCGGGGCTTGTGCGCCGGTGGCCAGCAGGGGTACGTCACATGCCAGATCGGCGCCGCAGCCCAATTGAACGGCTCCGGCTTTGAGCGCCACCGCCACATCCCGCAGCACGGTGACCTTGCGCGTTTTCAAAACGGCCATCAGGCGCTGCTGAACGGGTTGGGGGTAGCGGGCGCCGGCCGGTTCAAGACCGCTCAGCAGCGTGACCGAAGCGGTGGGCAGGCGATGGCGCACGGCGAGGGCCATCTCGATCCCTGCGGCACCTGCGCCAATCACCGTCACACGCAGAGGGCGTGCATCGCCCATTTCAGCGACGCGGGGCCAGAGCGCCGCGAAGGCTTCGATCGGGCGCGCAAAGAGCCCGTGCTCGCGCGCACCAGGGATGACCCGCTCCATCGCTTCGCGGTTCTGGACCGGCGCGGTGTTGACCGAAAGCCAATCGAAATGCAGCGTGCTGGCGTCATCGAGCGCGACGGTTTGCGCTTGTGCGTCCACTGCAACGACGCTGCGCTGCAGCCACCGTATGCCGCTGCGTTTCACCAGGGGCTCCAGCGGGATGACGCAGTCTTCCAGTGGGTAGTGATTGGCTACGAAACCGGCCACCATGCCCGAAACCATCTGGCGCGGATGGGGGGCCACCAATGTGACCTGAACTCCGGACATGGGCTGCGCGGCCAGTGTCGCCAGCACATGCAAATGCGCGTCGCCCGATCCCAGCAGAACCAGTTGGCGTGGCCGATGGGCCGGATTTTCTGGAGCGAGGGTGTCAGAGGATGCAGAAGGGGCGGCAGCGGTCATGCCGCCTATTGTTCCACGAGCGAGAGGTCGTCCAGATAGGCCAGGCTGGAGCCGCCCGTGTTGTCGGAATCGGCCCCGGCCACAATCGCCAACAGGGGAGGCACCGTGTCTGTTTCTGCGCCAAAACTGCGCAAAAAATCGGCGCGCAGGTCGCGGCTATGGGGCACCCACTGCTGTAAGGGGGTGCTGGCGGAGTTCAGCACAATGAAGCGCACGCGCCGGGTGTAGGCGTTAGCCAGCTCGGTGCCAACGGGCAGCTTCTGGTCCCACACGTAACACAGCGTGGCGCCGGGCAGGTACTCACCGCTGGCGGTGCGGGCCAGGCGCAGCAGGTTGCGCTCGACAAAGCCGAGCCGGTCCAAGGGCAGGTCAAACATTGCGCAGACCTTGAGGGGTGCGTCATCGCCTTCCTTGCGCCGCAGGTCAGCGTCTGCCACCGGTTGGTCCAGCCGCCAGCGCCAGCGCAGGCTTGCGGCAGGAGTCTGCGCCGGCAGGGCGTGGCTCACGGTGCCGTAGGAGTGGTCGGTGCGAAGACGCAGCACCTTTTGAGTGCCGAGCTGAACGATGTCCAGTTCAGCCAGCGGCGCCTTGTTGGCAGGCAGGCCCACCACGCGCCAGGGTGCCTGCGGCGGCCCCAGAGCCGCGCCGGAAAACGGCTTCAGTGTTTGCGCCTGGGCGGCGGCTGATACAAGAAAAAACAAGCCAAATAGACCGCTAGCCCCCGTGCGCATTGCGCAACCAGCTATTGAAAACATAGCAATCAAGCTCTGCATCGGTTGCATGGTCAGCCGCGTCGCCAGTCGTGGAACCTGCGCACCCATTCCAGCAACTGGTGAGGCTGGTGCGCGCGCTTCCATTCGCCGGCGGCGTATTTATTGGCCTCTGACAGCGTGGGGTAGGTGTGAATCGTTCCCAGAATCTTGTTCAAACCCAGGCCGTGGCGCATGGCCAGCACGTATTCGGCCAGCAAATCGCCCGCATGGGTTCCCACAATCGTGACGCCCAGAATGGTGTCTTTTCCTGGCACCGTGAGGACTTTGACAAAACCGCGGGCTTCGCTGTCGGCAATGGCGCGGTCCAGGTCGTCCATAGCGTATTTCGTCACTTCAAAGGCAATGCCTTTTTCCCGCGCCTCCTGCTCGTTCAGCCCCACGCGCGCCACCTCGGGGTCGATGAACGTGGCCCAGGGAATGACGGAGTAGTCGGCCTTGAAACGTTTGAAGTCGCCAAACAGCGCATTCACCGCCGCATACCAGGCCTGATGGGAGGCGACGTGGGTGAACTGGAAAGGCCCGGCCACGTCACCGGCTGCGTAAATATTGGGGTAGATGGTTTGCAGGTATTCGTTGGTCTGCACCGTTTTGTCGGTGGGTACGCCCAGGTCCTCCAGCCCATAGCCGGTCAGGCGTGCGACCCGCCCCACGGCGCAGAGCAGTTGGTCAAACGCAATGCGCTTTTCGGTGCCGCCGTGCTCCACCACCAGCACTTTTTCATCGGCTGCCCGTTCGCAGCGCAGGGCTTTGTGGCCCGTGAGAACCTGGACGCCATCGGCCTGCAAGGCAGCGGCGGCCAATGCCGACACTTCTTCGTCTTCGCGCACCATGATGCGCGCGCCCATCTCGACCTGCGTCACCTCGGAGCCCAGCCGGGCAAAGGCTTGTGCCAGTTCGCAGCCAATCGGGCCACCGCCCAGCACGACCAGGCGCTTGGGAACGTCGTCCAGCCGGGCGAAGGTGTCCCACAGGGTATCACTGGTGACATAGCCGACCGCATCCAGCCCGGGGAGCGGCGGAACGAAGGGCCGCGCACCCGCGGCGATCACGATGCTGCGCGTGGTCAGTATCTGTTTGCCGCCGTTGTTCAGTGCAATCTCCACCGTCCAGGGGTTGATGATTTTGGCGTAGCCTTGCAGCACCTCCACGCCCAGTCCGGTGTAGCGCTCCACGCTGTCGTGCGGCTCGATAGCGGCAATCACGTCGTGTATGCGCTGCATCACCGCTTTGAAGCGGAAGGCGGGTGTCGTATTGCTCAGGCCGTAGCGGGCACCCTGGCGCATCTGGTGGGCCAGTTTGGCGCTCTTGATGAGGGCCTTGCTGGGAACGCAGCCGTAGTTCAGGCAGTCGCCGCCCATTTTGTGGGCTTCTACCAGCGTGACTTTGGCTTTGACCACGGCTGCAATGTAGGCCGATACCAGCCCTCCTGCGCCACCGCCAATCACGATCAGGTTGCGATCGAAGCGTGTGGGCCGCACGCGGTTCCAGCGTGCATAGACCTTGCGCCGCTGCACCGCGTCCATCACCTTACGAGCCACCAGCGGAAAGAGGCCCAGCAGCACGAAAGAGCCCAGCAAGCCGGGGCTCACGATATCGCGCAGGGACTGAATCTGCGCCAGTTGGGTACCGGCATTCACATACACCGCGGTGCCCGCAAGCATGCCGAGCTGACTGACCCAATAGAAGGTCCAGGTTCGCATGGTGGTCAGGCCCATGGCGAGGTTGATCACGAAGAACGGCACCACAGGAATCAGCCGCAGGCTGAACAGGTACAGGGGGCCGTCCCGCTGCACACCGCGGTTGATTTCTGCCAGCCGGTTTCCAAAGCGGGCCTGCACGCTGGCCTGCAACACAAAGCGCGCCATCAGGAAGGACACCGTCGCACCCAGGGTGGATGCAAATGACACGAGCAGCAAGCCCCAGCCCAGCCCCAGCACGCCGCCGCCTGCCAGCGTCAGAATCGCGGCGCCGGGCAGGGAAAGCGAGGCCACCGCCACATACACCGCAAAGTAGGCGCCGCGAACGAACCACGGCGACTGCGCATAGAGCGCTGCAAAGCTCGCCTGGCTCTCTTTGAGGTAAGCCAGGCTGAGGAAGCGCCCCAGATCCAGCGCAAAAAACAGGACGATGGCCACGCCGATGCCCGCCAGCAATAACGCCTTGGATAGTTTCATTTCAACGCCTTCCAGCCCCAGCCGATGCGGGTGGCAATGGTGATGGCACACAGTGCCGAAAAGGAATAGGCCAGCAACGCAAAATATTGGGGCCACAGGCACATGGCTGCAAAACAGGCCAGCGTTTCAGTGGCTTCCGTCAGCCCACCCAAAAAATAAAACGACTTGTCGGGGTAATCCAGACTGGTGAGCCCGCGCTTGGCAGCCAGCGTGGCAAAGGCCAGAAAGCTGCTGCTGGTGCCCACAAACGCCGCCAGCAGTGTGGCCGCAGCCAACGCGTTGGCGCCCGGGTTGGCCACCGCAAAAGCCAGCGGAATGCTGGCATAAAACAGGAAGTCCAGCGCGATGTCCAGAAACCCGCCTGCGTCTGTGCTGTGGGTCTGGCGCGCGACGGCGCCGTCGAGTGCATCGCAGATTCTTGAGATAAAAAGGGCTGTAGCCCCCGTCAAATATGCGCTGTTAGCTATCAAAATTGCAGCAAACAAGCCGATTGCAAAACCCACCACGGTGATGGAGTTGGCGCCTACGCCCGCGCGCACCAGTACTTTGGCGGCCGCGGTAACCGGGGGGCGGAGCAGTGATATGGCGAAACGGTCAAGCATGGAACGTCAGGGGAGCAGCTCTGCCACGCCATCCCACACCTCGGGCGCAAGGCGCCCTTCAAATCGGGCAACCACCTTGCCTCGGGTATCCACCAGCAATGTCAGGGGTAGCCGGGTGGGCGCGGGAACCAGCGCATCCTGTCGCAATGCGAGCAGTCCACTGGCAGGCATCTGGGTGCGTGAGGCAATATTTTCGTAGCCTACCCAGTCATCGCGGGCGCGGTCTACATTGACAGTGACCAGTACAAATGGCTTACCCCTCCATCCGGCGAGGTTGGCGCGCAACTCGGGCAGGCTGTCCCGGCAAACGGCACAGGCGGTTGACCAGAAAAAAACCACACTGACCTTGTTCTGGATTGCTGTCGGCATGAACCGCTTGCCCGCCAGGTCCGATGCCTGCAATTGCAGGGTCTGCCCGATGGCCGATGGATCTTTGGCCCGGACGTCTGGTGTGGCAATTTGTGCGTGCGCAATCGCGACCCCGAGGGATAAGACCATGACAATGCTGCGCAAGTAGGTTTTCATCATGGCGTCTAGTCTAGTGGTCAAAGCACATTAGTCGCCCAGGGGCGCCGTTTCTTACCCTGTTGCGCCTACTGCGGTTGGGATCGTGTCGCCCAAGACGGTGATGTGGTGAGGGTCCGCCACGTCGGCGGCATCATGCGTCACCAGTAGTGCAGGGATGTGCCGTTGCCGAATCATCTCGAATACCAGCGCCCGGATGCGGATGCGCAAGGCTGCGTCCAGCTTGGAGAAGGGTTCATCCAGCAGTAACGCGTGTGGCTTGGCCAAAAGCGCACGCGCCAGGGCAATGCGGGCGCGCTGGCCGCCCGATAGGGTGGCCGGGTTGGCTTGCGAAAAACCCGGCATTTCCACATCCGCCAACGCCTGTGCAACCTGTGCTTCGCGCTGATTTTCTGGGCCGGCCGGTACCGCAAACAGCAGGTTCTCGCGCACCGTCATATGGGCGAACAGAAGGTCATCCTGAAACAAGATTCCGACATGGCGACGCTCGGTAGGCAGGTGCTCTATGCGCTGGCCGTTCAGCGCAATGTCGCCATCAAAGGTCAAACCTTCCTGCAGCGTGCCACAGACCGCTGCCAGCAAGCTCGATTTGCCGGAGCCACTGGCGCCCATGACCGTGTGGATCACGCCGGGTGGCACGGTCAGGGCCAGATTCTGCAGAAGCGGCACGCCTGCCGCGGCAAGCGTTCGCACCGTAAGGGTCAGGCTCATCGGGGGCGTTGTGCAGGCATCCGCCAATTGTCACTCCAATCGCCCGAACTAAGGGTTTGTCCGTAGGCTTTTGACTTGCATCAGACAAGCCAAAGATAGTAAAGTCAACCGTCCGGTCGGTCTATTATGTTTGTTGTAGATCAAAGACCGCCAAACATGCTTCTATCAGTAAATGAAAAATGCCTGAATCCCTGATCCTGTCGTCGCAAGTGGGTGCGGTACGAACCCTGACGCTAAACCGTCCGGCTTCGCTCAACAGTTTTACCGCTGAAATGCACGGGCAACTGCTGGCGGCGCTCAACGAAGCCGCACAGGATGCCGCGGTGCGTTGCGTGGTGCTGACAGGTGCCGGGCGTGGCTTTTGCGCTGGACAGGATCTGGCCGACCCATCGGTCGCGCCCGACACCATCCCCGGCGCAAGCCCAAAAGACCTGGGCGATGTCATTGCACGTTTTTACCGGCCGCTGGTGCTGCGCCTGCGCAGCATGCCGGTGCCGGTGGTGGCCGCCGTGAACGGCGTAGCCGCCGGGGCGGGGGCCAACTTGGCGCTCCATTGCGATCTGGTCGTGGCCGGTCGCGCAGCCAGTTTTATTCAGGCTTTCAGCAAAATCGGCCTTCTTCCCGACGCAGGCGGCACCTGGTTGCTGCCGCGTCTGGTCGGTCGCGGACAGGCCATGGGGCTGGCGCTATTGGGCGACAAGCTTCCCGCAGCTGACGCTGAACGCATCGGCTTGATCTGGAAGTGCGTGGACGACGCTGCGCTGGTGCAAGAGGTGCAGGCGCTCGCAGCACGACTGGCTGCCATGCCCACCCGGGCGTTGGTGGCTGCCCGCAAGGCGATGGACGGTGCGCAACTGTTGTCGCTGGAAGACGCGCTGGATGCCGAAGCGCGGGCACAACGCGAACTGGGCAATGCATCGGACTACCAGGAAGGTCTGGCCGCATTTGCAGCCAAACGCCCAGCCCAATTCACCGACCGTTGAGACCCGCTATGCCCCACGCCATTTCAAAGCAACCGCATTCTCCCCAGGACGTGGCCGACCAGGTGCGCGTCGGTTTGTTCCTGAACGACCATGCTTCCAAAGCGTTGGGCATGCAGGTTATGGAAGTAATGCCGGGCTGCGCCACGGTGCAAATGGTGGTGCGCAAGGACATGCTCAATGGTCACCAGACCTGCCATGGCGGGTTTTTGTCCACACTGGCTGATTCGGCTTTTGCCTTTGCCTGCAATTCGTATGGGGAATTGACCGTGGCATCGGGCTTCAGCATTGATTTTCTGGCCCCGGGCCGTGAAGGCGATGCGCTGACGGCGCGCTGCACCGAAGTGTCCCGCGCCGGCCGCACGGGTGTCTATGACGCCGAGATCGTGAACCAGCAGGGCATTCGTCTGGCCGTTTTTCGCGGTCGCTCGTACACCATCAAAGGCAAGCCGGCCGTACCGACGGTATCGGCTGAAATTCCAAGGACACCCACATGACCGCCAAACACCCCGCCCCCGGCGACCTGGAAGCCATAGAGACAGCCAGCCGCGACGAAATCACCGCCCTGCAACTGCAGCGTTTGCAGCAAACCCTGCAGCGCGCCTATGACAACGTGCCGCACTACCGCCAGGCCTTTGATGCCAAGGGCGTACACCCCAGCGACTTGAAACAGCTCAGCGACTTGTCGATGTTCCCGTTCACGGTCAAAAAAGACCTGCGCGACAACTACCCGTTTGGCCTGTTTGCCGTGCCGCGCACCCAGGTGGCGCGCATCCACGCTTCATCTGGCACCACCGGCAAGCCAACGGTCGTGGGCTATACGCAAAACGATATCGATACCTGGGCGAATCTGGTGGCGCGCTCCATCCGGGCAGCCGGTGGCCGCCGGGGTGACATCTGCCATATTGCCTACGGCTATGGCCTGTTCACCGGCGGGCTGGGCGCGCACTATGGTGCCGAAAAACTGGGTTGTACGGTGATCCCCATGTCGGGTGGCCAGACCGAAAAGCAGGTGCAACTGATTCAGGACTTCAAGCCCGACATCATCATGGTCACCCCCAGCTACATGCAGGTGATCATTGAAGAGTTTGCGCGCCAGGGGCTGGACCCGGCGGCCAGCTCCTTGAAGATTGGCATCTTTGGTGCCGAGCCTTGGACCGAGGCCATGCGCCGTGATCTGGAGGCCAAAGCCGGTCTGGATGCAGTCGACATTTACGGCCTCTCCGAAGTCATGGGCCCCGGGGTGGCCAGCGAGTGCATTGAAACCAAAGACGGCCCTGTTATTTGGGAAGACCATTTCTACCCCGAGATCATTGACCCGCTGACCGGCGAAGTGCTGCCCGATGGTGCAGAGGGCGAGCTGGTGTTCACCTCGCTCACCAAAGAGGCGCTGCCCATCATCCGCTACCGCACACGCGACCTCACGCGCTTGCTGCCACCCACCGCGCGGGCATTCCGGCGCATGGGCAAAATTGTGGGCCGCAGTGACGACATGCTCATCATCCGCGGCGTCAATGTGTTTCCTACACAAATTGAAGAAATCGTGCTGCAGCACGCCAAGCTCTCGGGGCAGTACCAGATTCTGGTCAGCCGAGACGGCGCCCTGGACCAGGTGGAAGTGCACTGCGAAATCCAGCCCGCTGCAGGCCAGATGGGCGAGACCGAACTGCGTGAGATCGGCGGCTGGGTGGAACACCGCATCAAGACCCTGGTGGGCATCTCTACCCGCGCCGTGGTGCTGGTGCCCGACTCCATTCAACGCACGCTGACCGGCAAAGCAAGGCGCGTGGTTGATTCCCGCTCGCGCAGTAACTGACAACGCAAGGAAAGGATACCTATGTACACCCAAGCAATGGACACCATGACCCCTGAGCCCGGCAACGGCAAAAAGGCGGTTCGCTCGGCCGAAGAAATGGTGCTGGAAGAGCGCTTCGAGGCCCGCATTGACGCGGGCGATTTCATCGAAGCCAAAGACTGGATGCCCGAGCACTACCGCAAGACGCTGGTGCGCCAGATCAGCCAGCACGCGCATTCGGAGATCGTCGGCATGCTGCCCGAGGGCAACTGGATTACCCGCGCGCCCACGCTCAAGCGCAAAGCCATTTTGCTGGCCAAGGTGCAGGACGAAGGCGGCCACGGCCTGTATCTGTATGCCGCTGCGGAAACCCTGGGCACTTCGCGCGACCAGCTGCTCGACGCGCTGCACACCGGCAAGGCCAAATACAGCTCCATCTTCAACTACCCCACGCTGACCTGGGCCGACATGGGCACCATCGGCTGGCTGGTGGACGGCGCGGCCATCATGAACCAGGTGCCGATTTGCCGCTGCTCGTATGCACCGTATGCCCGCGCCATGATCCGCATCTGCCGGGAAGAAAGCTTTCACCAGCGCCAGGGCTATGAGGCTTTGCTGACCATGATGAAAGGCACCGACGCGCAGCGTGCTTTGGTGCAGGAGTCGGTCAACCGCTGGTGGTGGCCGTCGATCATGATGTTCGGCCCGCCCGATGACCAGTCGCCCAACACCGCGCAGTCGATGCGCTGGGGCATCAAGCGCGTCAGCAACGACGAGCTGCGCCAGAAATTCATTGACGCTACCGTGGACCAGGCCAAGGTGCTCGGCATCACGTTGCCCGACCCGGACCTGAAATGGAATGAGGAGCGCCAGCACTACGACTACGGCGTGATTGACTGGCCGGAGTTCTGGCGCGTGGTGGGTGGCGACGGCCCCTGCAATCGCGAGCGCCTGGGCGCCCGCGTCAAGGCTTGGGACGACGGCGCCTGGGTGCGCGAAGCGGCGCTGGCCCACGCTGGCAAGCAGGAGTCGGTCCGCAAGGCCGCCTGACATGACTCAACCAATATCCGAAGGAATTGCGATGACCACCCCAAATGAATGGCCCCTGTGGGAAGTTTTTGTGCGCACCAAGGCCGGCCTGGACCACAAGCATTGCGGCAGCCTGCACGCGACCGATGCCAAGATGGCCATCCAGTTGGCACGCGATGTGTACACCCGCCGCCAGGAGGGCAGCAGCCTGTGGGTGGTGCGCTCGGACCAGATTGTGGCCAGCGACCCGGGTGACAAAGCCATGTTCTTTGACCCGATGGAAGACAAGGTGTACCGCCACCCCACCTTCTACGCGCTGCCCGAATCCGTGGACCACATGTGAGTGAGATGCGTGCCATGAGCCCCACCTTGATGCCCACCTCGATTCAACCCAGCCGCGATCCTGCGGTCCAATACGTGCTGCGCCTGGCCGACACCTGCCTGATTCTGGGCCAGCGTCTGGGCGAGTGGTGCGGTCACGCGCCGGTTCTGGAAGAAGACATTGCGCTCACCAACACGGCGCTTGATTTGATTGGCCAGGCGCGTGCCCTGCTGACCCGTGCCGGAGAAATCGGTGCGCAAAAGGGCGCGCCCTTGCTGGACGAAGACCAATTGGCCTTCCTGCGCGAAGAGCGCGATTATGTGAATGTGACCCTGGTCGAGTTGCCGCGTGGTGACTTCGCCTTTACGGTGATGCGCAACGCGATGG
>JBBRYR010000086.1:0-11183 GCA_038237415.1 Burkholderiales bacterium | reverse complement strand
TGCCACCACCGGAGCCACCTTCAGGACCCATGTCAATCAGCCAGTCGGCGGTCTTGATGACGTCCAGGTTGTGCTCGATCACCACAATGGTGTTGCCCGCATCGCGCAGCTGGTGCAGCACTTTCAGCAGCAAATCGATGTCGGCAAAGTGCAGGCCCGTCGTGGGCTCATCCAGAATGTAGAGTGTGCGACCGGTGTCGCGTTTGCTCAGCTCCAGCGCCAGTTTCACGCGCTGTGCTTCGCCGCCTGAAAGGGTCGTCGCGGCTTGCCCCAGCTTGATGTAGGAGAGGCCCACATCCAGCAGGGTTTGCAGCTTGCGCGAGATGGTGGGCACCGCTTTCAAAAAGTCAAAAGCGGCCTCCACGGTCAGGCTCAAAATCTGCGCGATGTTCTTGCCTTTGTAGAGCACTTCCAGCGTTTCGCGGTTGTAACGCATGCCCGCGCACACGTCGCAAGGCACGTACACATCGGGCAAAAAGTGCATTTCCACCTTCACCATGCCGTCGCCCTGGCAGGCCTCGCAGCGGCCACCGGCCACGTTGAAACTGAAACGCCCCGGGCCATAGCCGCGTTCGCGCGCCATGGGCACTTCGGCCATCAGCTCGCGAATCGGGGTGAACAGCCCGGTGTAGGTTGCGGGGTTGGAGCGCGGCGTGCGACCGATGGGCGACTGGTCGACGTTGATGACCTTGTCGAAATGCTCAATGCCTTCAATGGCCTGGTGCGGTGCGGGCTCGTCGTGGGCACGGTAGATGGTGCGGGCCACGGCGGCATACAGGGTGTCGTTGACCAGCGTGGATTTGCCGGAGCCCGACACACCCGTCACGCAGGTGAACAGGCCCACCGGAAAGTCCACACTCACGTTTTTGAGGTTGTGGCCGGTGGCGCCCACCACGCGCAGCGCTTGCAGGTCGCCCAGCGTGGCCTGGTGGTGCGCTTCGCGCGCCGCGCGGCGCTCGGCGGCGGGGCTGGGTGCGTAGCGCTGCGGTTTGTCTTTGTCCGGGCCCTTGTAGTTGCTGCCGTGCACGGTGGGTAGCCAGGCGGTGCGGTGCGTGGGCACGGCAATTTTCAATGTGTGGGCCAGGTACTGGCCAGTCAGCGATTCGGGGTTGGCTTTCACCTGCTCAAAGTTGCCCTGCGCAATTACCCGCCCGCCGTGGATGCCCGCACCGAGACCCATGTCAATGATGTGGTCGGCGGCGCGCATCATGTCTTCGTCGTGTTCCACCACCAGTACGCTGTTGCCAATGTCGCGCAGGTGTTTCAATGTTTCGATCAGGCGGTCGTTGTCGCGCTGGTGCAGGCCGATACTCGGTTCGTCCAGCACATACATCACACCGGTCAGGCCCGAGCCAATCTGGCTTGCCAGCCGGATGCGTTGCGACTCGCCACCACTCAGGGTCTCGGCACTGCGGTCCAGGCTCAGGTAGTTCAGGCCCACGTCATTCAAAAACTTGAGGCGCAGGCCAATCTCACGCACCACCTTGGCGGCAATGTCGCCCTTGGCACCGTGCATCGTCAGAGTTTGAAAATAGGCGTAGCTCTCACGCAGTGTGGAGCGGCTGATTTCATAAATGGCGCGGGCCTGGCTGCCTTCGCCAATCTTGACATGGCGCGCTTCGAGGCGCAGGCGCGAGCCATCGCAGGCCGGGCAGTGCTGGGTGCTGCGCAGGCGGGACAGGTCTTCGCGCACCACCGCCGAGTCGGTTTCGCGGTAGCGCCGTGCCATGTTGGGGATGATGCCCTCGAAGGGGTGCTTCTTGCTCATCTTCTTGCCCTGCGAGGCGCCCGAATCCATGACGTAGCTGAACTTGATCTCTTCTTCGCCCGAACCCTGCAAAATGGCGTGGCGCACGGCCTCCGGCAGTGACTCAAACGCCTGGTCAATATCAAACCGGTAGTGCTTGGCCAAGCTCTCCAGCATGGAGAAGTAGTAGCCGTTGCGCCGGTCCCAGCCCTTGATGGCGCCACTGGCCAGGCTTAGCGACGGAAACGCCACCACCCGCGCCGGGTCAAAAAACTCTTGCACCCCCAGGCCGTCGCAGCTGGTGCAGGCGCCCATGGGCGAGTTGAACGAGAACAGGCGTGGCTCCAGTTCGCTGATCGAGTAGCTGCACACCGGGCACGAGAATTTAGCGTTGAATAAATGTTCTTTCGGGCTGTAGCCCCCGTCCTCACTGCGGGAGGTGCTATCATTTTTGATGGGGCTGCTGTCGTCCATCTCCATCGCAATAGCGCGGCCATTGGCCAGCCGCAAGGCGGCTTCAAAGCTTTCAGCCAGGCGCTGCTGCATTTCGGGGCACACCTTGATGCGGTCGATCACCACGTCAATGTCGTGCTTCTCGGTTTTCTTCAGCTTGGGCAGATCGTCAAACTCATAGGCCACCCCGTTCACCCGAAAGCGCACATAGCCCTGGGCCTGCATGTCGGCAAACACGTCCAGAAACTCGCCCTTTTTCTCCCGGGCGATGGGGGCCAGAATCATCAGCCGGGTCTCCAACGGCAGGGCCAGCACGGCGTCCACCATCTGGCTCACGGTTTGCGCCTGCAACGGCAAGCCATGCTCGGGGCAATACGGCGTGCCAGCGCGGGCAAACAGCAGGCGCAGGTAGTCGTGAATCTCGGTGACTGTGCCCACGGTGGAGCGCGGGTTGTGGCTGGTGGCCTTTTGCTCAATGGAGATGGCGGGCGACAGGCCTTCAATCACGTCCACATCGGGCTTGTCCATCAGCTGCAAAAACTGGCGCGCGTAGGTGGACAGGCTTTCGACGTAGCGGCGCTGGCCCTCGGCATACAGGGTGTCAAACGCCAGGCTGGACTTGCCGGAGCCACTCAGGCCAGTGATGACCACCAGCTGGTTACGCGGAATATCCAGATCGATATTCTTCAGATTGTGGGTGCGCGCACCACGCACGCTGATGTTTTGCTGCTGCAAGACCCGGGCAAGGTACTTGGCATCGGGATCATTGGCAAGGGACGTGCCGTCTGGAGAAGAATTCAAGGTCGTGGCCGGTTGAGAGAAACCCACCATGATAGTGACTGCCGAGCGCTGGGGCGCATCCGGGAGCGTTTTTCTGGCTAGAGGACTTATCTGAGCGCAGACTGCTTAGTTCGCAGTTATACTAAGTGTTCATGATTAGTCTGGACGCGTTCAAAACGTGATCACTGAAATCATGATTGGTGAAGGGCCGAGAGGCCCTTTTTGTTAACCGGTCATGCTTTTTCAGGAGACTCGCATGATATTTCGTTCGATTAAATCGAAGTTTGCCAAAATTTCTACGATTGGCGCTTCGTTAGCCCTCACAACAAACCAGGCCTTCGCTGCTGGCTCAGCGGTATTAAAACCCGATGATTTTGTTGGAATCAGCTTCTGGCTGATCTCCATGGCGCTCATCGCGTCCACGGTGTTCTTCTTTTTAGAGCGCGACAGGGTGTCGGCCAAGTGGAAAACATCACTCACGGTGTCCGGCTTGGTTACGTTGGTTGCAGCAGTCCATTATTTCTACATGCGAGAAGTCTGGGTAGCTACCGGTTCAACGCCCACAGTCTTTCGCTACATCGACTGGCTAATTACCGTACCCCTGCTGATGATCGAGTTCTTCTTGATTTTGTCAGCCATTGCAAAAGTGCCAGCGGGCGTGTTTTGGCGCCTGATGGTGGGCACACTGGTGATGCTGATAGGCGGCTATGTCGGTGAGGCGGGTTACGTGAATACATGGATCGCATTCATTGTCGGTATGGCTGGTTGGGCTTACATTCTGTACGAAATTTTTGCCGGCGAAGCCAGCAAAATCAACGCACAAAGCGCCCCTCCTTCTGTGCAGTCAGCATTTAGTACCATGCGTTTGATCGTGACCTTTGGTTGGGCGATCTATCCCGTAGGTTACTTTTTTGGCTACTTGACAGGCAGCAGTCCAGACAACAGTGCTAACGCGCTGAACATCATTTACAACCTTGCCGACGTGCTCAACAAAATCGCATTTGGCTTGATCATCTGGCAGGTTGCAGTGAGTGAATCTGAAAGTGCGAAGAAATAACTGACCGACTGTTTAAAGCATGGGCCTAGTGATACAACACAAAGGCCCATGCGACAACTGACGTTGTTCAGACGCTCAGCGTTTTTTTGGTCTTTGAACTGGGTTAAACCCGATTCACCATGCAATTTCACGTCGCAAGTCAGCAACCGGTGGCACTGGATGGCCTTGCGTCCATGCTGGATGCCGTCGAGGCCAGGATGTTTGCCGCTATAAGCGCTAACCCGCCGAACGTTTTGAAGAAAACAGGTGGAGCGAGCGATGCCGCCGCCTACCACTTGCGTGCAGGTGGTCAACGCGTCAGAGCCAAAATAGCGCTTCAGGCGGCGCTTGCCGTCGGTTTGCGCGCTGCAGATGCCATTACGATTGCAGCGACGGTGGAGCTGTTGCACAACGCGTCGTTGGTGCATGACGATATTCACGATCGAGACGAAGTACGCCGCGGTCAACAGGCGGTCTGGTTGCGTTTTGGTGTGAATACGGCAATTTGCACCGGAGACTTGTTGCTGTCGGCAGCCTACGCCACACTGTGGAAGATTGAGGGTCCGCTGGTTTCGCCTGCACTATCCCGAATGATTCCGTTGATGCACGAGCGAACGGCTATGGCCATAGATGGTCAGTGCGCCGACTTGGTAGCGAGCACACAAACGCTGGACAACGATGCAACAGGCATCACGCAGTACGAACAAATTGCGGCGGCAAAGTCGGGCGCGTTGCTCAGCTTGCCTATTGAGTTGGTGCTTCTGGCCTCAAGCCATCAAGAATATCTTCCGGAGGCATGGCGCGCAGCCAGGGCTTTTGCTATGGGCTATCAAATTGTTGATGATTTGCATGACGCGCAAAGCGATGGGTCCAGTGACACTAAGCAAGGTGTTTACAACATCATCTCTGTTCTTAAAGGAATGGGTACCGAGGACGAGTCTGTTGAAAAAGCAAAGCGGCTCGGGCTTGAAAAAATTGACCTTGCTATCGTGCTCGCAAAGCGTTTGCCTTACAACACGGGAGAGCAATTGGCGCAATACGCTTACCAACTCCGTAGTGTCTTAGTTCAGAAAAAAATAGAGGTAATGACAGGTGGTCATTGATAGTTTGAGATCTGGTCTTCGTCCCGAGCCTAGTCAGGGGACTGGCGTTTCTTCGGCGTACAACACCGCGCTTGTCGTAGGCGCGGGGTTCGGTGGTCTTGCCACGGCGCTTCGCCTTGCCGCGCGCGGCATGCGTACCACCGTTGTCGATCGTTTGGGTGGGCCTGGCGGCCGCGCCACGGAGTTTGTACGCAGCCATTCGGGCCACGCATTTCGCTACGACGCCGGTCCGACTGTGCTCACCGCCCCTATTTTGTTTGAAGAACTATTCGCCCTGTTTGGCGAACGGTTGGCCGATCATGTGGAGTTGCTGCCGGTAACGCCGTGGTACCAAATGCAATTTGCCGATGGCACGCACTTCAACTACGGCGGTACCACCGAGCAGATACAGGCCGAGATCGCCAAGTTTTCCAAAGCTGACGCTGCGGCTTACCCAGCCTACTTGTCACACTCGGAAAAGTTGTTTGAAAAAGGCTATGAGGAGTTGGGCTCCCAGCCGTTTTTAGACTGGCGCGCCATGGCGCGTGCTCTGCCCGCCATGGCGAGACTACGCGCAGACCGCTCGGTTTACGCGCTGACAGCGCGGTACTTTAAACACGACCACATCCGCAGGGCGTTCAGCATACAGCCGCTCCTGGTGGGTGGCAACCCGTTTGATACCACCAGCATCTACAGCCTGATTCATTACCTTGAGCGCAAATGGGGTGTTTGGTTTGTGCGTGGCGGCATGGCGCGGTTGGTGGACGCGCTGGTAGCCCTTGCCGAACGCCACGGAGTGCAGTTTTTGTGGAATGCTGAAGTGGCGGCCATCGAGGTGAGCGGCGGCTTGGCGAGTGGCGTGCGTTTGCGCGATGGCCGTACCGTTCAAGCCGAAACGGTGGTTTGCAACGCAGACCCCGGTTACGTATTGAGCCAACTGCTGCCAGCACCGCATACGAAACGCAATGCGGTAACAAAGAAGCAGTATTCGATGAGCTTGTTTGTTTGGTATTTCAGCACCGACATCACCTACCCCGAGGTTGCGCACCACACCATTTTGTTTGGCCACACCTACCGCGAGGTGTTGCACAAAATATTCAACACGCTTGAATTGCCGGAAGATTTGAGCATTTACCTGCACCGCCCCAGTGCCACTGACCCGGCCTGCGCACCGGCTGGCCATGACAGCTTTTATGCGCTGGTGCCTGTACCCAACCTGCGAAGCGGCATTGCGTGGGACAGTGTTGCAGACACCTTTAAAGCTGCGCTGCAGGCAGCCCTGGCGCAGCGCGTGTTGCCGGATCTTGCGCAACACCTTGTGGACGACTTTTATGTGACGCCCGAATACTTTGCAAAAGAATTGCTGTCGCCATGGGGTGCCGGGTTCTCCATCACGCCAACGCTGATGCAGTCTGCCGGGTTCCGATTTCCCAACCGCTCGGCAACTATCCCCAACCTGTACTTTACGGGCGCGGGAACGCACCCCGGCGCTGGCGTTCCAGGCGTGGTGACTTCCGCCAAAGTGGTGGAACGTTTGATGTTTGGAACGGTACGATGACGGCGCAAGATCTGATGGATGTGCATGCCAAGTCGTTTGCGTGGGCGGCGCGGTTTCTATTGCCCCAGGCCAGACGAGAGGCCGCGCAACTGTATGTTTTTGCACGTTTGGCAGATGACTTGGCCGACGAAGAGGCGCTCGGTGAATGGGCTTCACGCATGGCGCAACTGCAAGCGTTGGAAAGCGCTGCATTAAACCCTGAAATGGGCACGGAGATGGGGCACCGAGTGGGCAAGATGCTGCAGTCAAAGGGTGTCAGTACCGAGGTGATTTGCAATTTCATGGGTTGTTTGGGTCAAGACGCGAGTCCACGCTGCATCCAAAGTACAGAAGAACTTTTACAGTTCGCCTATGGTGTTGCCGGCACCGTTGGGCAAATGATGTGCCCTATCCTGGGAGCTTGCGGCACAGCACAACCCTACGCGATCGCTTTGGGTGTGGCGATGCAGCTCACCAATATCGCGCGCGATGTCGTTGAAGACGCCGCACGGGGCCGTTGCTATATCCCTGCGCAGTGGGGTGTAAACGCTGAAGCGTTGCGCGCGCCACAAGACGCAACGCAAGCCCAGCAGAGCTTTGCAGCCATCGAAAAGCTGCTGCGCTTGGCAGATGACTTTTACGCTTACTCGCAACAAGGCTTCGTGCACATACCCGCTGGTAATCGCCGTGCCATACGCATCGCTGCAGCGCTTTACCGCGGCATAGGGAAAAAGATTCTGGTCGACGGCGCCAACAGTTATTGGCACGGCCGAACATCGCTGGGGCGGTTCAAAAAGATAAGACTCATCGTGGCCTGTTATGTGGGGGCAGACCACTTGCCATCTGCAGCGGTAAGGGACGTGGTGAGGAACGACTTGAAACACCTGGCGCTGGTTCCAGGTTTTCCGGCCAGCATTTAATGCGCCAGTCATGACCTTCGACATTGTGATTGTCGGTGGTGGCCTTAGCGGTCTAGCGTTAGCGGCTGAGTTAGCGCAGCATGAGTTTTCAAAGCTACGGGTGTTGGTGCTGGAGCAGCGTCAAACCTACGTGCGCGACCGCACGTGGAGCTACTGGAAAACACCACAAAATCCGGCGCATCGCTACAGCCACGCGGAGCGGCAGCAATGGCGCCAATGGCGCGTGCAGCAAGGTGGACGCAGTCAGGTACACAAAAGCGCGTCAACGCACGGCCAAGACAGCGCGAGCACTTACTGCACGCTCGATGCCGACGCGTTTTATGCAGCAGCGCAACACGCCATCGCACAAAGCAGCCATGTTCAACTGCGTATGGGCACACCGGTTCGTCACATAAGGGAGGGCGATACGCCGAGCGTAGAGACCCGCGCAGGTGAGGTGATAAGGGCCGCGTGGATATTTGACGCCCGCCCGCCCTTACCCGGCAGTAGCAGCGGTTTGGTACAGCAATTTATGGGCTACGAGCTAAAAACGGACAGTGATGTGTTCGACCCCACAACGGTGGAGTTAATGCAGTTCCACCCCAGCGCCGCAGGCTTGCATTTCTTTTATGTGCTGCCTTACAGCCCACGCAACGCCCTGGTTGAAACAACTTGGATTTCGCCTGCATCATTCAAGCCAGATTTTGGTGCTGAATTGCAGAAATTTATTGCATCTCTGGTTGGGTCGGCTGCCTATGAAGTCGCGTACGAAGAAAGAGGTTCGCTGTGTCTCAGCGACGCTATGCCACACCGTGCATCCCATGTAGCGCCTTTAGGGCGTGGCGCGGGCACGTTGCGCGCGTCAACCGGGTACGCCTTTTTGGAGACGCTGGACCACGCAACAAAATTAGCCGCATCTCTCAAAAATCATCTTCAATGGGATGATCTGAAAAGCTGGGTTCCCCCTGCGTTTAATCGCATTGCGCTGGACACTTGGATGGATGCGGTATTTTTGAAAGTGCTGCAGCGCGATTGGGCCAAGTGCCCAGACTACTTCATGCAACTGTTTGAGCGGCTGGATGCTGACACCATGGTCGCATTTTTAAGCGGCAAAGCCAACTGGAAGCAACGTCTGCTGGTAGCCCGTACGCTGCCAGTCTTGCCTTTTGCGGCGCAGGCACTGACAACCGTCGTGGGCAGATGGCGCGGAGTTATGCGTTGATGTTGCAACGACGCGATTTGAATCAAGCTTTGTCCTTACTCGCGTTGGCGGGGTTTGGTTTGGCGGCATTGCGTTACCTCGATCAAAGCGTGGCGCAGGCGGGGCTGTGGTTTTTTGCGGGCTTGACTTTAACGACTGGCTTTTTCCACGGCGCGCTCGACATCGTACTGATTCAGCGCGAGTTTGCCAGCGCACGCCGCATGGCAGGTGCAGTCGTTTTGTATGGGGCAGTGGCGGTGTTGCTCGCCATGCTCTGCGCGCGCAGCAGTTGGCTGATGGTGCTGGCGTTGCTCGCCATGTCGGTTTGGCATTTTGGTGAACCCTATGGGCGCTGGGCGCACAGCACATGGGTACATCGCGTTGTTGCGGGCGGCGCGCCCGTGATGCTGCCAGCCCTGCTCTCAGCCCAAGCGCTACAAGACGTTCTGCCCGTGGCTGTTGGCCCTGACGCCGCGTGGGCGTGGACCATCTGGCAAACCATCGCCTGGCTTTGGATCGCGACGTGCGGATTAGGTCTTGCGGTGTTGCGCAAACGGCTCACTAGCCAACCGCTTTGGGCTGAAGTCGCTGCGGTTTTGGCGCTCAATATGGCGTTATCGCCGCTCATGGCTTTTTCAATTTACTTTGGCTTGTTTCATGCCGGCACACATATTTTTCGGGTTATCGCCAGGCGCGACAGGGGCGCGGCAAGCGAACAAGCCAGCAGGTGCGATCGCACGTTCAAGCATCGAAGCGGCGCGGCCATCGTCCTAACTAGCCTGGGTACTTTGATGCTGCTGCTCGCCTTGGCCTGGTACCTGCAAAGTGCCTCTATTGCTGCCAGTGAGCACCACAGCCTGCTGAATGGGCTGCTGGTGGCGCTGACCGCTGTCACCCTGCCCCATCTGGTCTTGGTAAGCCGCAACGCGCGTTGGCTGACCGCGCAAACCTCTTCCTCCCCGCCCAGGCCGTGAAGATGGGTACAGTGTTGGAGTGATACCGATCGAGCAGCCTTGCAAACGCCGGGGCGCATCCCGGGGCAGATCCGTCGCGCAGATCGGGGACAATAGACTGGTTCAGGCCGTACCGAACGGCGCAACCCGCTGCAATTCAAGTCCACGAGTAAAGCCTTGCCCTCACCATCCCATTCACCTTCCCCTGGTTCCACGGTCATGACCGGGCAGGAGCGCCGCTCAGCCGTTTCACTGGCCCTGATCTTCGCCCTGCGCATGCTGGGCCTGTTCGTGGTCATGCCGGTGTTTTCTCTGGAGGCCAGAAAATACCCCGGTGGCGATGACCCGGCCCTGATCGGGCTGGCCATGGGCATTTATGGGCTGACCCAAGGCATTCTGCAAATCCCCTTTGGTGTGGCGTCGGACCGGTTTGGTCGCAAGCGCGTGATGGTGATCGGATTGTTGATCTTTGCTGCAGGCAGCGCCATGGCAGCGCTGGCGCCTACGCTGACTTGGCTGGTGGCCGGCCGTGCCTTGCAAGGCGCCGGGGCCATATCGGCCGCCGTCACCGCCTTGCTGGCGGATCAGACCCGTGATGCGGTGCGAACCAAGGCCATGGCCTTGGTGGGCGCGAGTATCGGATTGGTGTTTGCCGTCTCCCTGGTGCTGTCACCGCTACTGAACGCGGTGGTCGGCCTCAGTGGTCTGTTTGCCTTGACCGGCCTGCTGGCATTGGCAGGCATCGCGGTGGTGTTGTGGTGGGTGCCGGCGGAGCCGCTGGCGCATGTGGTGCCTGCGCCGGGCACCCTGGCCAGGGGTCTGGTCGCCGTGGTGCGCCACCCGGCGCTGCTGCGGCTGTATTTTGGTGTTTTTGTGCTGCATGCCGTGCAACTCGCCATGTGGATTGCCTTGCCCGCCATGCTGGTCCACGCCGGGCTGGACAAAGACCACCACTGGTGGGTCTATCTGCCCGCCGTGCTGGCCTCCTTCTTTGTGATGGGTGCCACCTTGTTTCCGCTGGAAAAGCGGGGCTACCTGCGCGCCGTGTTCCTGAGCGCGGTGGGCCTGATGGGACTGGTGCAACTGGGCTTGCTGGTGGTTGCGCCGGGCACCCCGTCGGTCACGCTGCTGGCCGTGCTGTTGTTTGCATTTTTCTGTGGATTCAATGTGCTGGAGGCCAGCCAGCCGAGCATGGCATCACGCATCGCACCGGCAAGCGCCCGTGGCTCGGCGCTGGGGGTTTACAACAGCCTGCAGTCGTTGGGGTTGTTCACGGGCGGCGTAGTGGGTGGCTTGCTGGTCAAGAATGTAGGGCCACAAGGCGTGTTTGCCGTTGGCACCGTCGCCATGCTGGCGTGGCTGGTGGTGGCATGGCCCATGCGCGCCCCGGTCGTGGCGGGCGTGTCGCCGGCTGCGCCAAAGGCTGGATAATCAGGCAATCATCTGGAGAACACATGGCATCCGTCAATAAAGTCATTCTGGTCGGCAACTGCGG
>JBBRYR010000085.1:0-11270 GCA_038237415.1 Burkholderiales bacterium | reverse complement strand
CAAACTCGAAGAAGTGCGTGAAGCGCTGGCTGAATGTGGCGTGACCGGCCTCACCGTGACCGAAGTCAAAGGGTTTGGCCGCCAGAAAGGACACACGGAACTGTACCGTGGGGCTGAGTATGTGGTCGATTTTCTTCCCAAGGTCAAGGTGGAAGTCGTGGTAAAAACCGATGATGTTGACCGTTGCGTGGACGCCATTGTCAAGGCAGCCCGTACCGGCAAGATTGGTGATGGCAAGATTTTCGTCACCAGTGTGGAACGCGTCGTGCGCATCCGCACCGGCGAGCAGGACGAGTCCGCAGTCTGATTGTTGCGAAGGGTGGCTAGGCGAAGCGGTGGAATGCCGCTGCGCCCCAGATACCTGCACACAGCACCAAGCTCAGCAACACCGCTGCACTGCCCATATCCTTGGCCCGCTTGGACAGGTCGTGCCACTCGGAGCCGATACGGTCAATGGCGGTTTCTACTGCGGTGTTGAGCAACTCCACCACCAGCACCAGCACCACGCTGGCTGCCAATAAAGCGGTTTCCACCCAGTTGCTGCCCAGCCAAAATGACAGTGGCAGCATCACCAATGCAGCCAGTGCCTCTTGACGGAACGCGGTTTCGCCCCATCCCGCACGCAAGCCAGCCATGGAGTAGCCTGTGGCATGCCACATCCGGCTCAACCCAACGCGGTCTTTTTGAGGATTTGCGGGTTTGCCGCCAGTGGCTGGTTTAACGTCGGCAGGGTGCATAAACATCAGCGGCTGAGCGGTTCTGAAGAAACCAGGCGGGTGCCCGCCCACGCATCGTGCCAGAACTGCCCCTGCGGCTGCAACCGGCTAAGCAAGGCCCAAAAAACGACCCAGCCAATAAAAATGACTGCCGATTCTGGCCCGCTGAGATGAAATGGTGCGATAGCGATCAGCGGCGGCAAAAACCAGAGCCAACTCAGGCAATAGCGACCCAAGGCCCTGGCTTGTGACACAGCATGTCCATGGCGATCGACCAGCCTGATATGCCAGGTCTTCATGGCAAGGGTCTGACCTTTTGCCCAGAACCAAACAAAGTAAATGCCAAAAATAACGAACAAAAATGCCTGCAAGGCATTGCGGTTGTCCATGGCGTTGCGTGTTTGGCTCAAGGTACCGAAGAGGTATCCGGCCAAAAAAACTACGCCGAACATGAGCATGCCTTCATAGGTCCAGCATGCCATTCTGCGCCACAAGCCGGGGGTTTTAAAGGTGTTTTGCATCAGGATCAAAGTCAAATTGACGCCTGATTGTAGGCGGACGTTCGCAGGTTCCACCCTGCTGTGGCCCGGCTTGAAAGCGGCCCGGAATCAGTTCTGGGGAGCAGATGTAGGGGGAGCGGTGCCGGGGGCTTGACGCGTTGGCTGCGGCAGCAAGGTGTTGCGATCCAGGGTTTGCTTGGGTGCCAGCTGCGTGCGTTCTTCCGCAGGTGTGTGGCGAGTAATCGGAACCGTCGTCAGTCTTTCCGATTGCACCGGTTTAATCCTGATTGCGGCACCTTTAGGTTTTTGACTGGCTTCAGCCGCCAATTTCTTCTTTTCTTCCGGGCTGAGTGCCTGGTAAGTCTCCCAGTCGGCCGTGCGCTCAGACGGGGACAGTTTCTTGGTTTCGGCAAAGTTAAGCCGTGCCTGTTCGCGCTCGCGGGGTTTGAGCGCGGCCCACTCTGCCATGCGGCCTTGCAGTTTTCCCTGCTCTGCAGGTGCAAGTGAGGGGTAATTTTGCGCCAGCGCTATCCATTTGCCCTTGTGCCCTTCGCTTAATGAATCCCAAGTACCCGCCAGCGGACGAAGCGTCTGCTGCTGCACTCCGCTGAGTTCACGCCATTGAGGACCGGAAGGCTTGACGAAGGTTTGAGGTGCCGATGACTGCGTCTTGGGCGTAACTGAGGCACTGTTACCCCCCCCGGTTTGCGACCAAGCCATGGACGCTGTAGCGACCAGCCCGATCGCCATCAGCGTCAATACGGCAAATGAACGTTGCAGCGGCCGGCGGGAGTGAATATGCGAGAGTGAATCAACAAACAACATGGCGTCTCAGTAACCGTCAGTCGCGGCGATTCAGGTTCAGAAAATGCAGAAAACCCGGATCGGTGTAAGCCGCAGGAGGAAGGTCGTCGGTGAGCAACTCAACGTCGACAGCCGCAATTTCACTCGCTCGTTTTTGGTCCTGAAGGACGGCGATGGTCAGCAGACCCGCAATCAACGCAAACAAAGGGACCAGTGAAGCTATCCGGTTCCATAGGCTGCGATCGTCTCCGCCCATGTGTAAAGCCGCCGCCCCACCATTTTGGGAGACACCAGACACAACTTGGAGTTTGACTACCTTTCGCATTGATAGTGCCTGCATCCGCGCAGCCTTGAGACGTTCTGAAATGTCGTTGGGCAAGCTCACAGTTGATTCTGACAGGCGAGCCGCGATACGACTCCCGAACTTGTCCTCAAAGTTGTCTTGTAAGACCAAGTGCATATTGTTCATAGTTTTAATCCCTTTGCGCTCAAAGCTTTTGCGAGAGCATGAACAGCCCTAGAGCAGTGTGTTTTGACACTGCCCAGGGAACAACCCATGGCTGCAGCAGTTTCTGCCACATCCAGCTCTTCCCAGTAACGCATCAAGAAAGCTTCTCGTTGACGCGCAGGTAGTTGCTGGATCTCAATTTCGATCTCACGCAAGGTTTGTGCCCGTTCGGTCTGAGTTTCGGTACTTTCGTTCTGCTCAGGGCTGTTTGAGGCGTGCAAAGTTTCCAGCAGGTCGAAATCCCCATCTTCGTTGGAGGATTCAAAATCTCCCATATTGGTAAAAAGGGCGTTTTGTGTCTTTTGCCTGCGGAACCAGTCCAGTGTGCAGTTGGACAAAATTCGATGAAAGAGCATCGGCAGCTCTTCAACAGGCTTATGTCCGTAATGTTCCGCCAGCTTCATCATGCTTTCCTGAACGATGTCCAGGGCGGATTCCTCGTTGCGAACGTGATACACCGATCGTTTAAAAGCGCGCTTTTCTACGCTTTTCAGAAATTCGGAGAGTTCGAGTTCAGATGCCAATTGCGACAAGCCAACGAAAAAAAGGGATGTTGTACAGAAACGCTGAGACACAAATCGCCTTCACGTACTGCTACCTGCTGGAATTATGGCACCCGCTTCGTTGATATCGTTGCCGTTTTTTGGAAAATACGGCGACTCAGTGCGATAATGCCTGTTGCAATCAAAAGGCAAACGGGTTTTGGTCCGGCGCAATATTCAGTGTGCCCATGACCCTAATCTTAAGTCCCGACGCGACTCCACAAGTGTTTGCGAAGGGGCACCCAAGGTTTTTCGTCAGAGAAATTCACAAAGGTTCATCATGGAAATTTCCAAATCCGAAATCACGTCGGCTGCTGCCGCGTCCGCCACAACCAAGACTCAAGGTGTCTCACCTGCCTCGCAAGAACTTCGGGGTGCTGAAGTGCTGGTCAAGGCTCTTCAGGCCGAGAACGTCAAGTACATCTGGGGGTACCCAGGCGGAGCTGTGCTGCACATATACGACGCTTTTTACAAGCAGGATTCGATTCAACATATTTTGGTGCGCCACGAGCAGGCAGCGGTCCACGCGGCCGATGGATATGCCCGTGCGACCGGAGATGTGGGCGTGGCGCTGGTCACTTCAGGTCCTGGTGTGACCAATGCGGTCACGGGCATCGCTACTGCCTACATGGACAGCATTCCCATGGTCATCATCACGGGACAGGTGCCAACGCATGCGATTGGTCTGGATGCCTTCCAGGAGTGCGATACCGTCGGCATCACCCGCCCAATCGTTAAACACAATTTTCTGGTGAAAGATGCGCGTGACATCGCTGAGACGATGAAGAAGGCGTTTCACATTGCCCGCAGCGGCCGTCCGGGCCCGGTCGTTGTGGATATCCCAAAGGATGTTTCCTTCAAGAAGGTTCCTTACACGGGTTATCCCACTTCGGTCGAGATGCGTTCTTACAACCCAGTGCGCAAGGGGCACGGTGGACAGATTCGCAAAGCTCTGCAGTTGCTGCTGGCAGCCAAGCGTCCTTACATTTATACCGGCGGTGGGGTTCTGCTGAGTAACGCATCCGCGGAGTTGCGTACTTTGGTCGATATGCTGGGATATCCCTGTACCAATACCCTGATGGGCTTGGGCGCCTATCCGGCAAGCGATCGCAAGTTTTTGGGTATGCTGGGCATGCACGGAACTGTTGAGGCCAACAATGCCATGCAGAATTGTGATGTTCTGCTCGCGGTGGGTGCTCGCTTTGATGATCGTGTCATCGGCAATCCCAAGCATTTCGCCCAGAACGAGCGAAAAATCATTCATATCGACATTGATCCGTCGAGCATTTCCAAGCGCGTGAAGGTTGACATTCCCATCGTGGGCGATGTGAAAGATGTGCTCAGCGAAATGATCGCCATGATCAAGGAAAGTACAACCAAACCTGATGCAGAAGCACTGGGTGCGTGGTGGGACACGATCGAAGGCTGGCGCAAGCGCGACTGCATGAAATACAGTCTGGGCAAGGGCGACGTGATCAAGCCGCAGTATGTTGTGGAGACGCTTTGGAACATGACCAAGGACGCTGACACGTACATCACATCCGATGTGGGGCAGCATCAAATGTGGGCGGCACAGTACTACAAGTTTGATGAACCTCGCCGCTGGATCAACTCAGGCGGTCTTGGCACCATGGGCGTGGGTATTCCTTATGCTATGGGCGTCAAGCTGGCCAAGCCCGATAGCGAGGTTTTTTGCATCACTGGAGAGGGTTCGGTGCAAATGTGCATTCAGGAGCTGTCAACCTGTCTGCAATACAACACGCCCATCAAAATTGTGTCGCTGAACAATCGTTTCCTCGGCATGGTTCGCCAGTGGCAGGAGGTTGAATATGAGGGCCGCTACAGTCACAGTTACATGGATGCGCTCCCTAATTTTGTCAAGCTGGCCGAGGCGTATGGGCATGTGGGCATGCTGATCGAAAAGCCGCAAGATGTTGAGCCCGCTTTGCGCGAAGCCCGCAAGTTGAAAGACCGAACGGTCTTCATGGACTTCAGAACCGATCCGACCGAGAACGTGTTCCCCATGGTGCAAGCTGGCAAGGGTATTACCGAAATGTTGCTGGGGTCAGAAGACCTGTAATTGGCCGCATTTTTTTCTTGAACTTTATTTGACGAATCTATTGTTTGCCGAGCCCGGGTGTTACCGCATCGGGGGGAGGGCTGCGAAAAGAGGAATCTATCAATATGAAACACATAATCGCTGTATTGCTGGAAAATGAGCCAGGGGCTCTTTCACGGGTCGTCGGGTTGTTTTCAGCCCGTGGCTACAACATTGAATCATTGACCGTGGCGCCGACAGAGGATCCCAGTCTGTCTCGCATGACCATTCAGACCACGGGCTCTGACGACGTTATTGAACAAATCACCAAGCACCTGAACCGCCTCATCGAAGTGGTTAAAGTAGTGGACTTGACCGAGGGTGCCTACATTGAACGTGAGCTCATGATGGTCAAAGTACGAGCGGTCGGCAAAGAGCGAGAAGAAATGAAACGCATGGCGGATATTTTTCGCGGTCGGATCATTGATGTAACGGACAAGAGCTACACCATTGAACTGACGGGTGACCAGTCCAAGAACGACGCTTTTCTGGAAGCGCTTGAGCGCGCTGCAATTCTTGAGACCGTGCGAACCGGCTCAAGTGGCATCGGGCGGGGTGAGCGCATTTTGCGCGTGTAAATTTTTTTGCGTAAGTTTGGATAGTTTTTAGCAACCAGGCGCCTTTCGCCACTATTTATTTCGGAGAGAAGATGAAAGTTTTTTATGACAAGGACTGCGACCTGAGTCTCATCAAGGGCAAGACCGTTGCCATCATTGGCTACGGAAGCCAAGGTCACGCCCATGCGCAAAATTTGAACGACAGCGGCGTGAAAGTGGTGGTCGGTTTGCGTAAAGGCGGAGCTTCCTGGCCGAAGGTGGAAAAAGCTGGCTTGAAGGTCGCTGAAGTGGCCGACGCGGTGAAATCGGCCGACGTGGTCATGATTTTGCTGCCGGACGAGCAAATCGGTTCGGTCTACACGAACGACATTGAGCCCAACATCAAGCAGGGCGCTTCACTGGTGTTTGCGCACGGCTTCAACGTGCATTACGGTCTGGTTACGCCTCGCGCGGACCTGGATGTCTGGATGGTCGCTCCCAAGGCGCCTGGGCACACCGTGCGCGGAACCTATGCCCAGGGTGGCGGCGTTCCCCATCTGATTGCAGTGCATCAGGACAAATCGGGGCGTAGCCGCGATTTGGCGCTGAGCTATTCCATGGCAAACGGTGGCGGCAAGGCCGGCATCATTGAGACCAATTTCCGTGAAGAAACTGAGACGGATCTGTTTGGTGAGCAGGCTGTGTTGTGCGGTGGTACGGTCGAATTGATCAAAGCGGGCTTTGAGACTTTGGTCGAAGCCGGGTACGCGCCAGAAATGGCTTATTTTGAGTGCCTGCATGAACTCAAGCTGATTGTTGACATGATTTATGAGGGCGGCATTGCCAACATGAATTATTCGATATCCAACAACGCAGAGTATGGCGAGTACGTCACTGGGCCGCGCATCGTGACCAGTGCTACCAAAGACGCTATGCGTCAGTGCCTGAAGGATATTCAGACGGGCGAATACGCCAAGAGTTTTATTCTGGAGAATAAGGCTGGCGCTCCTACTCTTCTCAGCCGTCGTCGTTTGACCTCGGAGCACCAAATTGAGCAAGTCGGTGAAACCTTGCGCGCAATGATGCCTTGGATCAAAAAGAACAAGCTGGTTGATCAGACTCGCAACTAACGCCTGCAAGGCGTTTTGATAAAGGCCACTTCGGTGGCCTTTATTTTTGACACATACATGGTGTACGGGAATCCACCTGTGACTGGCTTACACTTTGACGTTTGGCGTGCTGCCGGACAGGCTTGGCAAGGAAAATTTATGCATGATGGAACTGATTCTGGCGTTACCGACAATGATGCTGTACTGGTGCGCAAACGGCGCAAGGGCATCTACGTATTGCCCAATCTGTTTACATTGGCGGCGCTATTTGGAGGCTTTTACTCCATCGTGATGGCGATGGATGGCCGGTTCGACTTGGCTGCAGTAGGCGTATTTTGTGCCATGGTTCTCGATAGTCTGGACGGGCGGGTGGCGCGCATGACCAATACCCAGAGCGCATTTGGGGAGCAGATGGACTCCCTCTCTGACATGGTTTCCTTCGGCGCTGCGCCTGCACTTATTTCTTATGAATGGGCACTCAGGGGCTTGGGTCGGTGGGGCTGGTTTGCAGCTTTTGTCTACTGTGCTTGTGCAGCCTTGCGTTTGGCTCGGTTCAATGTGAATACGGCCGTGGTGGACAAGCGGTTTTTTCAGGGGCTTCCCTCTCCTGCCGCCGCAGCGCTGGTGGCTGGTTTTATATGGCTGTGTACAGATCTTGGCATCAAAGGCCCAACCGTAGCTTGGGCGGTTTTCTTTTTGGCACTGTATGCCGGATTGACAATGGTGACCAACGTGCCTTTTTACAGTTTCAAGGATGTGAGTATGAAGCGAAGCGTACCCTTCGTAGTCATTGTGCTGATTGCACTTGGAATAGCCGTTGTGAACATTGATCCACCCACTGTCATGTTTGGCATTTTTGTTATTTATGGTTTGAGTGGATATGCTGTGTACGGATGGCGAAAAGCCAAGGGCGTTCAAACCAGTTTGATCAGTACGTCAACCGACGAGCCAGATGAACGTGGACTGCACAAGTAAATCGGGCATCAAACGAATAAAAGGAGTTTTGAATTGGCTGACAAACTAATCATTTTTGACACCACGTTGCGTGATGGCGAGCAGTCGCCGGGTGCATCCATGACGCGCGATGAGAAGTTGCGTATTGCCCGCCAGCTTGAGCGATTGAAGGTGGACGTCATTGAGGCCGGCTTTGCGGCAAGCTCAAACGGAGACTTTGAAGCAGTCCAACTGATAGCCAACACCATCAGGGATGCCACAATTTGCTCGTTGTCGCGTGCCAATGACCGCGACATTTCGCGGGCGGCTGAAGCGCTTAGGGGTGCAAATAACGCGCGCATTCATACATTCATTGCAACATCTCCATTGCACATGGAGAAGAAACTGCGCATGACACCTGACCAGGTGTTTGAGCAGGCCAAGCAGGCGGTGCGATTTGCCCGCAACCTGGTTGCGGATGTTGAATTCAGTCCGGAGGACGGCTATCGCAGTGATGTCGACTTTTTGTGCCGGATACTGGAAGCCGTCATCAATGAAGGCGCCACGACCATCAATGTCCCCGATACGGTGGGATATGCAATACCAGAGTTATACGGCAACTTTATCAAGACGCTTCGCGAGCGAATCCCCAATTCCGACAAGGCGATTTGGTCTGTTCATTGCCACAATGATTTGGGAATGGCCGTGGCGAACTCTTTGGCAGGAGTCAAGATTGGCGGGGCACGTCAGGTAGAGTGCACCATAAATGGTCTGGGGGAGCGTGCCGGCAACTGCAGTCTGGAAGAGGTTGTTATGGCAATCAAGACCCGGCAGGACTATTTCGGATTGGAGTTGGGCATCGATACCCGGCACATTCTGGCGGCCAGCCGCATGGTCAGCCAAACCACCGGCTTTGTTGTGCAGCCCAACAAGGCCGTGGTGGGTGCCAATGCATTTGCCCACGCCTCGGGCATTCACCAGGATGGTGTTCTCAAGGCGCGAGACACCTATGAAATCATGCGCGCTGAGGATGTGGGGTGGACCGCCAACAAGATTGTTTTGGGAAAGTTGAGCGGTCGAAATGCGTTCAAGCAGCGCTTGCAGGAACTGGGCGTTCAGATGGAAAGCGAAGCGGACATCAATGCCGCATTTGCGAGATTCAAAGAGCTTGCAGATCGCAAAAGTGAAATTTTCGATGAAGACATACTCGCCTTGGTGAGTGATGAGAGTGTGACGCACGTCAAGGAGCAGTACGGTTTTGTCTCCTTGTCGCAGCACAGCGAGACCGGCGAGCGGCCACAGGCAAGCATAGTATTTACCGTAGACGGCAAAGAAGTCAAAGGCTCCTCTGAAGGCAATGGACCTGTGGACGCATCGCTAAAGGCCATTGAGGGTCACGTTAAAAGCGGCGCCGAGATGGTGCTTTATTCCGTCAATGCAATCAGTGGTTCCACAGAGAGCCAGGGCGAGGTGACCGTGCGTCTGCAAAATAGCGGAAGGGTCGTCAATGGCGTCGGCTCGGATCCCGATATCGTGGTCGCTTCCGCAAAAGCATACCTGAGTGCACTCAATAAATTGCACAGCAAAGCGGATCGCGTAGCCGCGCAGGGTTAGGGTGAACCCCAATTGCTTACTAATTTGTTGAAGTTTGTCTCGCAAGTAGTTGATCTTGCGTGACTTTTCTGATTAAACTCTCGTTACACAGTGAGGCTGTTGGCCAGATTTCTGGTAATTCGCCTTGCTGCAGCGTTGGAACACACCATGAAACGACTCTTTTCCCGGTTGGGGCTGCTTGTTGTGCTGTCTACGATGGGCTTGACGCCTGTGTATTCGGCCACATCTCAACACCCATCGGGCGCAGAGAAGCCGCGGGTCATCAAACGCACGGCAGCGAAGGGTCATCTTGTGCGCAAGCGCGTTGCGGTTCGCATAGCAGCGGTTCCAAAAGCACCGTCCTTTGGGCAGTTGGCCGGATTACATGGTGGACGCGATGCGCTGGATTTAAAGTCAAGTGTGGCATTTGTGGTCGACCAGGATACAAAAGAAGTGCTGTTCCGAAAGAATGAGCTGGCGGTGCTACCGATTGCGTCCCTCACCAAGCTTATGACTGGCTTGCTAATCAGCGAAGCCAAATTGCCAATGGATGAGGTGATCGAGATCACCCAGGCCGACGTGGATCTGGAAAAAGGGAGCTCATCGCGCCTGAGCGTTGGAACCGCGTTGACCCGAGGGGAGTTGTTGCATCTGGCATTGATGTCCAGTGAAAACCGAGCGGCACACGCGTTGGGGCGCAGCTACCCGGGCGGACTGCCAATGTTTGTAGGCCTGATGAATACGCGGGCCAAAACGCTTGGAATGAATGACACCAGCTATGTTGAGCCCACCGGTCTGTCGAGCAAAAATCAGTCGAGCGCGCGAGATCTGGCGACGTTAGTGAATTTCGCCCATGGCGATCCGACCTTGCGTGAACTGTCTACGTCTACCGGTTACCAGGTTGCCGTAGGGCATCGTACGCTGCAATACAACAATACCAACCGGCTGGTCAAGAACCCGGCTTGGGACATTGGGTTGCAAAAGACGGGCTACATCAACGAAGCTGGCCAGTGTCTGGTTATGCAAGCCAAAGTAGCGGGCCGAAAAATCATCATGGTATTTCTGGATTCGGCGGGAAAACTGAGTCGTCTTGGCGATGCGGAGCGAGTCAAGCGCTGGGTTGAATCCATTCCAGCGGTGGCGAGCAAGACCTCTCCTGTGGCCAGCATTCACCCAGACCACCCGGTTATTTCCAACTAATGTTTAGCGAATTACCGAACCGTGCTGGGCTTGTGTCCCAGTGCTTCGGAAATAAGTCTTGCGGTTTCTTTGAGTTTGGGTAACCAGCTTTCTTCCATTCGCCCCGAGGGGGCTGAAATCGAAAGCCCGGCAATAAGCTTGTTCTGGTCATCGTAGACACCTGCAGCCATGCAGCCCACCCCGAGCTCCAACTCTTCGTTGTCATTTGCCTGGCCATATTGACGGACCTTGGACAGTTCCCGCTCCAGATCTTCCAATTGCGTAATACTATTTTTGGTGTGCCCTTGTAAACCTGTGCGCGCGGCATAGGCGCGAATCCGCTGGGGATCATCTGCTGCAAGGAACAGCTTGCCGACCGACGTGAGGTGCAAGGGGGCACGTCCTCCAATGGCTCGCACGACCTGCATTCCCGACCGCTCACTGTAGGCGCGCTCAACGTAAATGATTTCGTCTCCTTGGCGCATGCTCAAATTGACGGGTTGCTGGGTAAGCTTGTGAAGCTCTCGCATCGGAGCCACGGCCGCATCACGGACGTTGAGCCGTCCTTTGACCAAGTTTCCCAATTCCAGTAGTCGCATTCCCAGCCTGTAACTGCCTGCCTGGGGACGATCTACAAAACGGCCAATCGCCAGATCATTCAGTATGCGGTGGGTAGTTGATGGATGAAGCCCTGCTTTTTCGCTGATTTCCTTCAGCGACATGGCTTCCTCACGCGACGCAAGTACGTCTAT
>JBBRYR010000084.1:0-11402 GCA_038237415.1 Burkholderiales bacterium | reverse complement strand
GCCAGGCAACCGCGGTGCTTGCGCACGATTTCTTCGAGTTGCTCAATGGGCAGCTCCACATTGGCCAGTACCTCCATGGTGTCGGCGGTACCCGCGGGTGAGGTGATGGCACGGGAGGATGTTTTGGGGCACAGCATGCCGTGGGCGGCAACGATGGGCACAATCAACATGGACGTTCGGTTGCCGGGGATGCCACCGATGCAATGCTTGTCCACCACCATGTGTTCGTGCCAATCCAGTCGGCGCCCCACGTCGACCATGGCTTCGGTCAGAAAGTAGACCTCTTCACGGTCCAGTTCGTCCCGGTTGGTGGCGACCACAAAGGCGGTCAGCTCGATCTTGGAATAGTGGTGCTCGGCAATGTCCTGCACGATGGCGCGGAAATCATCCAGATTGAGCCGCTCACCTCCGAGCTTGCGATGCAGGGCGCCCATCGATTCGGGTGGCTCGGCCTGTGCCACCGTCACGGTGTGGCCGTCTTCCGCGCCCATCTGCTCAAAGGCGGCCTTGGATAGCCCCAGCCCGCCGGGGGCGACGATGGCGGCGTCGTCCACCACGTTCAGGGTGGCCAGAATGCTGCGCCCGTTGGTGCGAACCTCCACCTTGGAGAGCGCCTTGAAGCCCTCGGCCCGGTAGACCTCGCAGTCCCGGTGCATGTAGGCCACATTCTCGTGGTAGGTGTCAATCAGCACGCGGCGCAGCACCAGGCGTGCCGGGCTGAACGTGCCATTGGTCGGGTTCAGGCCGATGGCCGCCGGCTCAGGTATTTCGTTGCTCATGGATATAGCCTACACCGATTTAATTGCAGTCAAAGCAAGATCAGGCAGAGAATCCGGGAAGTCCAATAGCGCCTCTGAGGGCTGGCTAGGGTCCCGCTGTCAATCTCTGGAGCATTCATGCACTTAGCCCAGTTGATGTATCTCATGCTTCCGGTCTATCTGGCCAATATGGCGCCACCGTTTGTTCGCTTCTGGCGTGGCTGGAATCCCCCCATCAGTGTCACGCTCCTGGGGACCCACAAGACCGTGGTGGGGTTTGCCGTGGGTGTCGCAGTCGGCGTGGCGGTCACATTCATTCAGTCCCGACTGCAGTGGGAGGGAAGCCTGCTGCCCCCGGAAGATTGGCTTGGGGCAGGATTTGCTGCCGGTTTTGGAGCGATGGGAGGCGACAGTCTGAAGAGCTTTTTCAAGCGCCGGCTGCAGATTGCGCCCGGAAAACGATGGATTCCCTTCGATCAGCTCGACTTCATTGCAGGCGGGCTGATCGCACTGGGCTCTTTTTGTTCGCTTGAATTGGACGGACATTGCCTGGGTCTGCGGGATTAGTTTCATAGGCGATGTGCTGGTCAACCATGTTTCTTTTTATATCGGGATTCGGGAAACCAAATGGTAGGTGCATCACGATCAGGAGGAGGGTGCCCAGACTGAGCCAGACAATCCACGCGTAAGCGCCTAAGATCTGGCTCATGATTCTGAATTTGCGCCAGCGGATGTTTCCTCCACCGGGTGATTCGGACAACATTGCAGTCTGGCGCGTACGACTGCTCGACGGTCTGCTGAGTGTCACATTGCTGGCTGGCTTGGCGGCCGCGGTGCCGAGTATTGTGCTGGCTATCAGCGAACGGCTTTGGCCGATAGTGATTGCCGATGTAGTCGGACTGGTATGGATTGGCGCTCTTTGGTATCGCCAGGATCTTCAATATGGCCTGCGGCTGGCGCAATACCTTGCGATCGCTTACGGGCTGGGTTTGGTTCTGCTGCTCAATATCGGCCAGCCCAGCCAAATCTATCTGATGGCCGTGCCCATTCTCGCGGTACTTCTGCTCAGTCTGCGTGCCGCCGTCTGGGCGTTGCTTCTGAATACCGCGACCCTGATACTGGTCGGATATGTTGCCAATGCCGAGAATGGACTTGGTGCGCTTAACGTGACGTCATTCACCGGGTGGCTGGTCATCGGCATCAACTACCTGGCAGTCGCTACGATGTTGACGCTCTCGTGCGCATTCCTGATACGCAGCTTCGAAAGCGTCCTGCACAAGCAGCGCGAACATGCAAGAAACCTCGCCCACCAGGCACAACACGACCCCCTCACCGGGCTACCCAACCGCGGGCTGCTGGCAGACCGGTTACAACAGGCCATGCTGCAAAGCCACCGCCGCAAGCAATCGCTGGCCGTGGCTTATCTGGATATCGACGGTTTCAAGGCGGTGAACGACACGCACGGCCATGGGTTTGGGGACGAACTCCTGATTGCGATTGCACAACGCCTTAAAGCAGCGATGCGTGATGGCGATACGCTGGCCCGCTTCGGCGGGGATGAATTTGTTGCAGTCCTGGTCGATCTGGAACCGGCGACAGAGGGCCATGCTGTGCTACAGCGGTTGCTTAAAGCCGCCGCTGACCCGATATGGGTTGGGGAGAAGGTGATGCAAGTGTCCGCCAGCATTGGCGTGACGTTTTCTCCGCAAGACGGATCGGACGCCGACTTGCTGATACGGCACGCTGACCAAGCCATGTACGTGGCCAAGCATGCTGGCAAGAATCGCTATGTGCTGTTTGATGTCGCCCATGATACTGCGCTGCAAAACCAACGTGAGAGTCTGGAGCACATTCGGAATGCCCTGAAAAACAAGGAGTTTGTGCTGTTTTACCAACCCAAGGTGAACATGAAGACCGGTCAGGTAATGGGCGCCGAAGCCCTGATCCGCTGGCAGCACCCCCAGCAGGGCCTGTTGGCACCCGCCGCATTCCTGCCTGTCATCGAAGACCATTCGATCAGTATCGACGTGGGTGAATGGGTGATCAACACCGCGTTGGCCCAGATGAGTGCGTGGCGCGCCCGGGGGCTGGACCTGCCCGTCAGTGTGAACATCGGTGCACGCCAGTTGCAGCAAGACGGTTTTGCGGTGCGCCTGGGCGAAATGCTGGCAGCCCACCCTGATGTGCCGCCGCACCACCTGCAACTCGAAGTGCTGGAAACCAGCGCTCTGGAAGACATTGACCGGGTAGGTGCCGCAATGAGCGCCTGCCAGGCCATCGGAGTGAGTTTTGCGCTGGACGACTTCGGCACGGGTTACTCGTCACTCACTTATCTGAAGCGCTTGCCGGCTGAAATTCTCAAGATTGACCGCAGCTTTGTGCGCGACATGCTGGTGGATTCCGGTGACCTCGCCATCGTCAACGGTGTGATCGGACTGTCTACAGCCTTTGGTCGGCAAGTGATTGCTGAAGGCGTTGAAACCGAGGCGCATGGTAATTTGTTGTTGTCCATCGGCTGTGAGCTGGCGCAGGGCTATGGCATTGCCAGACCGATACCGGCACAGGACCTGGCTGACTGGGTAGCCAAGTGGCACGTGGGCGCCATCTGGACCGCTTGAGATGCCAAGGGGGGGCGGCGGTGTGCCTTAAGCGCGATCGCCAACAAAAAGGGCTCCCGAGGGAGCCCTTTTTTGTGGTCAGCAACAACGCCGGTCAGCCGGCGTCCGCCCTGTCTTAGACGCGCTTGCGGTATTCGCCGGTGCGGGTGTCGATTTCAATCTTGTCGCCCTGGGCCACAAAAATTGGCACGCCGACGTCAAAGCCGGTGGCGATCTTGGCAGGCTTGAGCACCTTGCCGGACGTGTCGCCTTTGACTGCGGGCTCTGTCCAGGTGATTTCGCGCACCACACTGGTGGGCAACTCAACCGAAATGGCCTTGCCGTCGTAGAACACGACTTCGAGTTCCATGCCGTCTTCCAGGTAATTCAGTGTGTCGCCCATGTTTTCGGCTTCCACTTCGTACTGGTTGAACTCTTCGTCCATGCACACGTACATGGGGTCGGCAAAGTAGGAGTAGGTGCAATCCTTCTTGTCCAGAATGACCTGGTCCATCTTGTCGTCGGCCTTGAATACGACTTCGGTGCCGAAGTTGGCAATCAGGCTCTTGAGCTTCATGCGCACGGTGGCCGAGTTGCGGCCACCACGGCTGTATTCGGTCTTCAGAACGACCATGGGGTCTTTGCCGTGCATGATGACGTTGCCGGCGCGGATTTCTTGAGCGACTTTCATAATTGTCTCGTAATAGGTACCACTGTAAGCCTGTGCTGACAGCGTAATAGGCCGCTATCTGCGGCGGAGCACGGGCTGCGAATATTCTCGGCAAACCCAGCAAAGCCTCCTATTTTAACGTTTTTTCGATACGAAGTGGATCAGCTGAGTGACCAGATCATCCATTTTTAGGAGTCGGGTTCTGGCCTCTGTGGCAATTCGCCGCCAGGCTTCCAAGGGTTCAGGCAGGGAAATGTTGGAGCAGTCAGTGCCCTCTACGCTATTCCACTGGCGGTAAAGGTGCCGCAGCGAAGCGTCTGCCCCCAGCATGTTCAAAAAAGCGTCCAGCTTGGCGTGGTGCGCATCGTCGTCTTGCGGGTAAATGTTCCAGATGAAGGGTTGACCGGCCCACAAAGCACGCACCAGTGAGTCCTCGCCCCGCACGAAGTTCAGGTCGCAGGCCCACAAAAGATGGTCAAACTCCCTTTGCGTCAAAGCCGGAAGGTATGAAATGGATAGCACCCCACGCTTATTCCACGGGGGGTTCAGCCGGTTTTCACCTGCAATCAGGGCCCGCACCGCCGCTGCAGCACGCCCGGCCGTAACCAGCAGGCGCGTGGGCAGGTTTTGGGAGGCCAGGTGCCGCAACAGCCAGGGCAGGGCGGCGGGTTCGTAGCAAAACAGTGAAATCAGCCGTTCTCCCGGCACGGGTTCAATGCCCAACTCGTTCAGCCATGCGTTGCGGTCAAAGCAGGCCTGGCGTTGGGCCAGATCGGGTTCGCGCAACAGGCCGCCGGTGCCCTGCGTGAAGCCGGGGTAGAAAAAGTGCCTGGTTCTGCCCCGCGCGGGTCCGGATAGGATGGGCGATGGCAGGCCGTGGCAGCGCTCCACATAGGGCTCGGCTGACAGGTATTCGAGGTTGATCCAGACCGGACTACGTAAGCATTTTTCGGGTGTAGCCCCCGAAGCATCTACGTGAGCTGCTATGAATTCAGGAGCAATGTCGCATCCAAAGCATTCCATCCAGACGTCCGCCTGGGCCAGGTTCGCCAGGCTTTCACGGTGCGTGGTCTTGGCCCAGTCATGCACCTCAATGCCATGCCAATTCCCTTCCAGCGCACCGGGTGCCATCCAGGTCAGCGCGCTGGCATCATCCACCCACAGTCGCACATGATGCCCACGGGCCGCCAGGTCCGCACACAAGCGCCAGCACACGCCGATGTCTCCAAAGTTGTCGATTACGCGGCAAAAAATATCCCACAGCAGGGCGGGCTTATTGGGGGCAGTCATGGCGGGGATTGTCCACAAAGTCGGGGTGGCCAGGCGATTGCTGGGCGCCTTGCTGCTATAACAAAGATGAAAATCAGCCGCTATGCCCGGCTTCTGCCCCCGTTCAAACCAGGAGACATTCATGAAACCCCGTTCTTTTGCCGCCCTGTTGTTGACTTGTCTGCCGCTGCTGGCCGTGGCGCAGGACACCACGTTTCAGACCCGATCGCTGACGCCCGAGGTCGCACTGGTCGCCGCGCGTTCGGCGCTGGAGCAGTGTCGCAAGCAGGGTTTTCAGGTCGCAGTGGCCGTGGTTGACCGCTCTGGTCTGACGCAAGTATTGCTGCGTGACCGGTTTGCCGGTGCGCACACGCTGGATGTCGCATCTGGCAAGGCGTGGACCGCGGCGAGTTTCAGGACGCCCACTTCGGCGTTGGCCAACGAAACCCAGGCGGGCAAAGCGATGAGCGGATTGCGCAATGTGCCCCGGTTTATTCCCGTGGGAGGCGGACTGGTGATTGAAGGGGGTGGCGTGGTGTTTGGAGCCATTGGCGTGTCGGGCGGGCCTGGTGGCGATGCGGATGAAGCGTGCGCTGCCGCGGGCATACGCGCCATCGCGGAGTCCATCGAGTTCTGATCCCGCGACAATACGGCCCCATGTCTGAAACCCACTCTGTTGAACTGTTGCGCGAAGTCGCGGCATTGCCGTCGCTGCCTGGCGTCTACCGCTATTTTGACGTCGAGGGGCAGTTGCTGTACGTTGGCAAGGCCATCAGTTTGAAAAAGCGGGTGTCGAGCTACTTCCAAAAGAACCATGGCGGTACGCGTACGGGCCACATGGTGAGCAAGATTGTGCGGATGGAGACTACCGTGGTGCGCTCCGAGGCCGAAGCACTGCTGCTGGAAAACAACCTCATCAAGACGCTGCACCCCAAGTACAACATCCTGTTTCGGGACGACAAGAGTTACCCCTATCTCAAGATGACCGGGGTTCCTGCTGCCGCGCTACGGGCGGATGCGCTCGGTGCAGCGCCCTCTGCCGCGAGCTTTTCACGGGTGTCTTACTACCGGGGTGGCGTGGAGAAGAAGCACCGCTACTTTGGCCCCTATCCCAGCGCCTGGGCGGTGAAGGAAGCCATCCTGCTGATGCAAAAGGTGTTTCGCCTGCGCACCTGTGAAGACCCAGTGTTCAGTAACCGCACCCGTCCTTGCCTGCTGTACCAGATCAAGCGTTGCTCTGCGCCGTGTGTCGGCCATATCTCGCCGCAGGACTATGCGGATGACGTGGCGAACGCAGAAAAATTCTTGCGCGGCGATGCGCAAGAAGTAATGCGTGCGCTGGAGTCCCGCATGATGGCCCATGCGGAAAAGCTGGAGTTCGAGCAGGCCGCTGAGCTGCGCAACCAGGTGGCGGCCTTGTCCAATGTGCTGCACCAGCAGTCGATGGACAACGTGGCCGACCGCGATGTGGACATCCTGGCGGTCAAAGTGCAGGGCGGCAAGGCATGTGTGAATCTGGCCATGGTGCGCGGTGGCCGCCATCTGGGAGATCGACCGTATTTCCCGGTCCATGTGGAAGAGGCCGTGGGCCTGCATGACGAAGCAGACGATGACGGAGATGCGGAAGTTCCAACCGGCACGGACGTAGAAAAGCCAGCGGCGGGAGATTCGGTCGAGGTGCAGGTGCTGGAGGCCTTTTTGGCACAGCATTACATTGATGTGCCGATGCCACCGACGCTTATCGTCAGTGACCCGGTCAGCAAGACATTGCTGAAAGCTTTGTCGCAGCAGATGGGTTTCAAGGTCAGCGCCATTCACCAGCCGCGCGAGCAACGCAGGGCCTGGCTGGACATGGCGCAAACCAATGCCGCATTGCAGTTGGCCCGGTTGCTGGCTGAAGAGGGCTCCCAGCAGGCGCGCACGCGGGCACTGGCCGACGCACTGGATTTGACGCTGGAGAATCTGGATGAATTGCGTGTGGAGTGCTTCGACATTTCGCACACGTCAGGGGAGGCCACGCAGGCTTCCTGTGTGGTGTTTCACCACCACAAGATGCAAAACGCCGAGTACCGTCGTTTCAATATCGACGGCATCACGCCAGGCGACGACTATGCCGCCATGCGCCAGGTGCTGACCCGGCGTTACAGCAAGCTGGCCGAATCATTGATGGAAGCCAAGCGCACGGGACAGACACCTGCAGGCACCGGGCGTTTGCCGGATCTGGTACTGGTGGACGGTGGCAAAGGGCAGGTGTCCATGGCCCGCGAGGTTTTTGAGCAACTGGGTCTGGACCTGTCATTGATCGTCGGCGTGGAAAAAGGCGAGGGCCGCAAAGTGGGGCTGGAAGAGTTGGTGTTTGCCGATGGTCGCGAGAAGGTTTACCTCGGCGCGGACTCGGCTGCCTTGATGCTGGTGGCTCAGATACGCGATGAAGCCCACCGTTTTGCCATTACGGGCATGCGCGCGCAGCGGGCCAAGGTACGTGTGGGTGGAGGCAAGCTGGAAGAGATTGCGGGGGTTGGGCCCCGGCGCCGGGCCAAGCTTTTGCAACGCTTTGGTGGAGTGCGGGGGGTGGCTTTGGCCAGTGCAGACGACATTGCCGCAGTGGATGGCATATCCCGTGAATTGGCGGAAGAAATTTATCGGGCACTGCATTAACCGTGCCACAATCCAAGCATGTTTTTGACGATACCGACCATCATGACCTGGACGCGAATTTTCGCGATCCCGCTGATTGTCGGAGTCTTCTACTTGCCTGAATCACTTGCCACGTCCGGTGAGAGGAATCTGATTGCAACGGTCATGTTCGTGGTCTTTGCCGCTACCGACTGGCTGGATGGCTATTTGGCCCGCAAGCTGAACCAGACGTCATCGTTCGGTGCATTTCTGGACCCGGTTGCCGACAAATTTCTGGTCTGCGCCTGTGTGCTGGTGTTGGTGCATTTGCAGAGGGCCGATGTCTTTGTTGCGCTCATCATCATTGGTCGTGAAATTGCAATCTCGGCTCTGCGGGAATGGATGGCGCAGATTGGCGCATCCAAGAGTGTGGCAGTACACATGATCGGCAAACTCAAGACGGTGTCGCAAATGGTTGCCATACCCTTTCTTCTGTTTGATGGACTGTTGTTTGGCGTGGTGGATACCCATGTGTGGGGCGTCTGGCTGATCTGGGTGGCGGCCGGGCTCACGGTGTGGTCCATGGTCTATTACCTGCAAAAAGCATTGCCGGAGATACGGGCCCGGGTCAAATAGCAGAGCCCTGGAGTCGTGCAAAGTAGTGCATGCGGAGTGCACTTTTTTTGTGCCTCGCATACCACAATAATTCTTGAAGTTGATGGCCGGTTTTCATTGGAAATGCGACTAGAATTCTGCTCCGCACTGTCGTATTGCTGCACGGCGTATTGACACGGGAATGACCCGTGGCTTTAATGGTTTGCAGCAGGTGAGACTGCTATCGACATGATCCAGACATCCCCCAGGATTTTTTTGCGTTAATCGCATTGGCCCTTGTGTAATGTCCGGTGAATAAATAAATTTGAAGAGACAATTCGACTAACTCTGCTTCCATACAAGGGGTCTTTGTGAATAAAACCGAACTGATTGAGCACATCGCGAAACATGCTGATATTTCCAAGGCTGCGGCTACGCGTGCGCTGGAGTCCACCATTGGTGCCGTAAAGACTACACTGAAAAAAGGTGGCACTGTTTCATTGGTTGGTTTCGGTACATTTGCGGTTGGAAAACGTGCAGCCCGAACCGGTCGCAATCCCCGTACCGGCGATGCGATTAAAATCAAGGCTGCAAAGGTTCCAAAGTTCCGTCCGGGCAAAGCATTGAAAGATGCATTGAACTGATTGGTACAGTAGATATTCAGGTTTCAGGTGGGGTGATTAGCTCAGTTGGTAGAGCGGCGCCTTTACACGGCGTAGGTCGGCGGTTCGAGCCCGTCATCACCCACCACCACCCAAGCAAAGGCGAACAGTGTTGTTCGCCTTTTTTTGTTTTTCATGGAGAGTTAGCGCATGTTTGATTTTGTCCGCAAGCACACGAAGGTCATGATGTTTCTCATGTTCTTGCTGATCATCCCGGCGTTTGTATTGGTCGGTGTAGATGGTTTTCGACGCATGGGCGGCGCGGGTGAAACGGTCGCAAAAGTCGGTAGCCACAGTATTACCCAGGCTGAATGGGATGCAGCCCATAAGAATGAGGTGGATCGCTTGCGTGCATCCATGCCAACCCTGGATGCGAAGTTGCTGGACTCTCCGGAAGCCCGTTACGCTACTCTGGAGCGTATGGTTCGCGAACGGGTGTTGTCCGAGGCGGTACAAGATTCCCATCTGAGTACCAGCGACGCGCGCCTGGCTCGTGAGCTGCAGCAAGACCCGACCATTGCGTCCCTGCGGCTGCCGGACGGCAAACTGGACATGGATCGCTACCGCCAGCTTGCCGCCAGCCAGGGCTTGACACCCGATGGCTTTGAAGCCCGCGTGCGCAGCGATTTGTCTGTACGGCAGGTAGAGGCTGGGCTGTTGTCTACCGCCTTTTCTCCCCAAGCGCTAGCCGATGTATCCCTCAATGCATTTTTCGAACGCCGTGAAGTGCAAATTGCCCGCTTCAGCCCCGCCGATTACGCTAGCAAGGTAAGTCCCAGTGATGCGGATGTGGAGGCTTTTTACCAAGCCAATCCGTCCCTGTTCCAGGCCCCGGAAGCTGCTGATGTCGAATACGTGGTGCTTGATCTCGATACCGTTAAAAAGACCATTGCGCTCAACGAAGCGGATGTCAAAGCATATTACGAGCAGAACGCAGCCCGATTGAGCGGCAAGGAAGAGCGCCGTGCGAGCCACATTCTGATCAATGCGCCCAAGGGCATGCCAGTCGCCGATCGCAAGAAAGCCCGGGAACGCGCCGACGAGTTGCTGGCACAGGTGCGTAAGGCCCCTGATTCCTTTGCTGATGTTGCCCGCAAGAATTCCCAGGACACCGGCTCTGCGCCAGGCGGTGGTGATCTTGACTTCTTTGGTCGAGGTGCCATGGTCAAGCCGTTTGAAGATGCAGCGTTTGGGATGAAGAAGGGTGATATCAGCGATATCGTCGAGTCGGATTTCGGCTTTCACATCATCCGCCTCACGGACATCAAGGCTCCGAAGCAGCGCAGTTTTGAAGAACTGCGTGCGGGTATCGAATCAGATCTGAAAACGCAACAGGCGCAGCGTAAATTCGCAGAAACCGCGGAGGCGTTTACAAACGGCGTGTATGAGCAGTCAGACAGCCTGAAGCCGGTCGCGGACCGTTTGAAACTGGAAGTCAGGACAGCCTCCAATTTACAGCGTACTCCATCACCATCCGTTACGGGTGCGTTGGCTAATCCGAAGCTGCTCGCCGCAGTGTTCAGCCCGGACTCCGTGGACAAAAAACGCAATACCGAGGCGGTTGAAATAGCGGCCAACCAGCTTGCTGCAGCCCGCATCACCCAATACACCCCGGCGCGTACACGTCCATTGACAGAAGTGCGGGCCAGTGTGCGTGACCGTCTGATTGCTAGCCGGTCAGCTGAATTGGCTAAAAAGGATGGTACTGAGAAGCTGGCTGCCTGGAAAGCTGTTGCTCCAACCAGTCTGCCAGCCGCTGTGATCGTGTCGCGCGAGCAGGGACAAGCCATTCAGGGTCCGGTGCTGGATGCGGCGCTGCGTGCCGATGCCAGTAGTTTGCCAGGATGGGTCGGTGTTGATCTGGGAGCGCAAGGTTATGCGGTGTTGCGTGTGAACAAAGTGCTGCCCCGCACGGTGGTGGCACCTGAGCGGGCAGCACAGGAGCGCAAACAATACACGCAGTGGATGGCAAGTGCCGAGAACCAAGCCTATTACAAGATGCTCCAGGAGCGCTTCAAGGTCCAGATCAAAGTGCCGCGTCCAGCCCGATCTTCAACTGATCTGCGAAGCGCTGTGGAATAACGCCAAACAGCCGCTATAATTAGTGGCTCACGGTGGCTGTAGCTCAGTTGGTAGAGTCCAGGATTGTGATTCCTGTTGTCGTGGGTTCGAGCCCCATCAGCCACCCCAAGTGAATATTGAAGACCTTGCTATTGAATAAGTAGCAAGGTCTTTT
>JBBRYR010000083.1:0-11516 GCA_038237415.1 Burkholderiales bacterium | reverse complement strand
CTGGACCAGCTGGGCGCGGTTCAACCCGGCCACCCGGTGTGGCTGCGCATCAACCCCGGTTTTGGCCACGGCCACAGCAACAAGACCAACACCGGTGGCGAGCACAGCAAGCACGGCATCTGGCACACCGATTTGCCCGAGGCCTTGGCCCGGGTGCGCGCCAACGGCCTGAACCTGATCGGCGTGCACATGCACATTGGTTCGGGCGTGGATTACAGCCATTTGCAAGAGGTCTGTGGTGCCATGGTGGCCCTGGCAGAAACCGTCAAGGCCCAGGGCATGGATTTGCAGGCCATTTCGGCGGGTGGTGGCTTGTCTATTGCCTACCAGGCGGGCGAGCCACCCATCGACACCGCGCATTACTTTGCGCTGTGGGACGCGGCCCGACTGCAGGTCGCCCAATTGCTGGGCCACGCCGTGACGCTGGAGCTGGAGCCCGGGCGCTACCTGGTTGCCGAGTCAGGCGTGCTGGTGAGCGAAGTGCGCGCCACCAAGATGCAGGGCAGTAAACACTTTGTGCTGGTGGACGCCGGTTTTAGCGACCTGATGCGCCCGGCCATGTATGGCAGTTACCACGGCATGGAAATCATCCATGCCGACGGCACCCCCGCCACCGGCGCACCGCAGGAGACCGTAGTGGGTGGCCCGTTGTGCGAATCGGGCGATGTGTTCACGCAAGGCGAGGGCGGTGTGGCGCTGACCCGGCCCCTGCCCATGGCGGAGGTGGGCGATTTACTGGTGTTGCATGACACGGGTGCCTACGGCGCGTCCATGTCATCGAACTACAACACCCGTCCGCTGATTCCTGAAGTGCTGGTGGACACCCCTGCGATGGGCGGCCAGCCGCGCTTGATACGGCGCAAGCAAACGGTGGCGGAACTGCTGGCGCTGGAGCTGGTTGATTGATTGATTTTTGGGGAGCAGGAAGGCTGGGTGCGCGATTCTGTTCGTGTCCCCCGGCCGTTGGCCTCCTCCTTGACCTCACTGAATCGCGTACCCAGCCTTCCTGGCCGCTTTTGTAGTTACGCAATCAATCAAGCGCTGCGCTCGAGTGGGTTGGCGGGACGCTTTGCGCAGCGCAGTAAAGGAGGAGGCCGAAGGCCGGGGGACATTCGCGCAGTAAAGCGTCCCATCAACCCGCTGCGCGCTAAGGGGCGTCTGCGCCGGGCATGAGTGCTTGTGCGTTCACGGCAGGTTTCAGCCCTGCGCCACCGGCAGACCCGGCGTGTTGCACCATTCGCTCCAACTTCCGGCATAGAGCGCGGTGCGGCCCAGACCGGCCACTTCCATGGCAATGATGTTGGGCACAGCGCTGACGCCGCTGCCGCAGTGGTGTACCACCGTGGCGGGGTCGCGGTTGCCCAGTAGGGCCAGAAACTCGGCTTTGAGCTGATCGGCGGGTTTGAAAGTGCCCTCGGGCGTCATGTTCTGGGTGAACGGTCGATTCAGCGCGCCAGGAATGTGGCCCGCAACCGGGTCAATGGGCTCCACCTCGCCGCGAAAACGCGGTGCGCCACGGGCATCGACCATCGTTTGGACCTGTGGCCCCATACCGTTGCCCAAGTTTTTTGCTATGGTTTCAGTAGCTGTCAGCGCAAGCAGCGCGGGGGCTAGCACGTAGTTTGATGCAGAAACATGGTTTTCAGTGCCGCTGGCAACGGCGCCGCCTGCGGCTTGCCACGCCTGCAACCCGCCGTCGAGCACGGCCACATTCTCATGGCCCGCCCATTTGAGCATCCACCACAGGCGCCCGCAATAGTTGGCGCCCTGGCGGTCATACACCACGGCCTGCATCGTGTTGTCAAAGCCCACGGAGCCCAGCCAAGCGGCGAATATTTCGCGCGATGGCAAGGGGTGGCGGCCACCGGAAGCGGCAGTGCCGTCCCGCACTTTGCCCGTTGCGGGGTCTTTGGGGGCACTGAGGGCCTTGTCCAGGTGCACGTAGACCGCGTGGGGAATGTGCGCCTCCTGGTACATGGCCTCGCCCGCCTCGGGCTTCATGAGGTCAAAGCTGCAATCAAACACCCTGCTCGCTTGCGGGCTCGCCAGCAGTGTCTTGAGCTCGGATGCGGATATCAGGGTGGTGTACATGGCTTCATGTCCTCCAGGGGATGTCAGTGTTCTTCCGCGGGCGTATTGGGCAGGGCGCGGGAGCGCAGCACGGTTGCCAGAATGCCGCTGGCCACAATCACTGCAATGCCCGCCCAGCCGATGGGCGCAATGTGGTCGCCAAACAGTACCAGACTGTAAAACGAAGCAAACACAATGCCTGCGTATTGCATGCTGGCGACCACCAGCGTGGCGCCGTGGCGGTACGCACGCGTCATGCACCATTGGCCCAGCGACGCCAGCACGCCAATGGGAATCACCCACGCGGCGGCTTGCCAGCTGACTGCGGACCAGGGCGTCAGGCCGGTAAACAGCGTACCCACTGCGCCGACCACGGCGGTGCCGACCGAGAAGTAAAAGACGGTGCGCTCCTCGGGTTCACCCACTTTGCCCAGAGCCGTGACCTGCAGATACGCCATGGCCGCTCCCATGCCCGAGAGCAGACCAATCACCCCGGCAAAGAGCTGGTTCTGATCAATCGTGGGGCGAAGCGTCATCACCACTCCGGCAAAGCCCAGCAGCACGGTGCCCAGGAGTGGCCCCTGCTTCTGCGGGGCGCCGTAGAGCAGGGCGCCGCCCACAATGAACGCGGCCACCCAGACACCGCTCATGTAGTTCAGCGTCATGGCGGTGGCGAGTGGCAGGTGGGCAATCGCGTAAAACCAGGAGCTCAGCGAGAGCACGCCGATGGTGCTGCGCCAAAGATGCATCATGGGTACGGGGGTGCGCAGGGTGGCACCGCGCGCCCGCACCACCAGCGCCATGAACACTATGCTGACCAGTCCGCGGTACAAGACCAGTTCCAGCGTGCCAAAGCTCGCTGAGGCCACCTTGATTCCGACTGCCATGGTGGCAAACAGGAACGAGGCCAGAACCATCCAGAGGGCTTGCACTAAACCGGGCCCACCGGGCCCACTGGGCCCAACTGACGGCGGTACCACGCGTGGAAGTGCTGCATGCCATCTTCCATGGGGCTCTGGTAGGGGCCCACTTCGTTGTCGCCACGGGCGAACAGCGCGCGGCGCCCGGCATCCATACGCTCGCCGATTTCATCGTCTTCGATGCAGGTTTCCATGTACGCGGCCTGCTGGGCTTCGACAAACTCGCGTTCGAACGCCACGATTTCCTCGGGGTAATAGAACTCCACCATGTTCATGGTTTTGTTCGGCCCCATGGGGTGCAGCGTGGAGACGGTGAGCACATGCGGATACCACTCCACCATGATGTGCGGGTAGTAGGTGAGCCAGATGGCGCCTTGCTGGGGTGCGACCCCGTTGCGGTAGGCCAGCAAAGCCTTTTGCCAGCGCTCGTAGACCGGGGACCCACCCGCCGGGTTGGCCTTGCCCAGGCCTTTTGCCACGCCCACGGTCTGTACCGAGTAGTTGTCCTTGAATTCCCAGCGCAGGTCGTCGCAGGTGACAAATTGGCCCAGTCCGGGGTGGAAGGGGCCTACGTGGTAGTCCTCCAGGTACACCTCGATAAATGTTTTCCAGTTGTAGTTGCACTCGTGCATTTCGACCTTGTCAAGCACATAGCCTTCAAAGTCGAGTGCTGCACGCGGGCCCATGCCGGCCAGATCGGCGGCCACGTTTCGACCGTTGGCCTCAAACAGCAAGCCGTTCCACTCTTGCAGCGGATAGTTGTTCAGGTTCAGGCACGGGTCCTGCGAAAAATGGGGCGCACCAATCAGGGTGCCGGCCTTCTGCGCGCCGTTTCCTGTCTGGTTCGAGCTGTAAGTCCACCGGTGCAGGGGGCAAACGATATTGCCAGCGGAATTGCCGGCTGCGCCTTGCGCGCCTGTGAGCGACCCGCGACCCTTCAGCATGACCGCCTGACGGTGGCGGCATACATTGGAAATGAGTTCCACCCCTGCGGCATTGCGCAGCAGAGCACGGCCCTCCAGTTCCTGCGGCAATGCGTAATAGTCCCCGATGTTGGGAACGCTCAGGGAATGCCCCACATAGCGGGGCCCCTGCTGAAAGATGCTTTGCATCTCGCGCTGGTACAGCGCTTCATCAAAATAACTTGAAACGGGTAGCTGGGAGCTGTTGGAAAGGGCTGCGGTAGGAATCCGCAGGGATGCCAGGTTGGCTGGCTCTTTACGCAATGGCTGTGAACTATTTTTTTTGCACAAGTTTTGCACAACTCGGTCCTTCTAAGAAGCAAAAGCCCCTCCAGGGAGGGGCTTGGGAGACAGCTACCTTGAGAGCTGCCAGAAGCTGCGATTGTAATGCCTTCCGGTTTTTGGTCGTCCACACAGGCGCAAGGGCAGTGCGCTCCGCCCGTAAGGCCATCTCCCAATAGAAAGCCTAAAATCAGGGGGTACTACTTTTATGTCTATTCCCATGCCCAAGGCCCGCGCCGCTTCCTCATCCGCTTCCCCCGAGTCTCCCGCCGAGGCACTGCCTGCCAGCTATGAGGCCGCCATGCAGGAGCTCGAACAGCTGGTTTCCCGCCTGGATTCGGGCGAGATGCCGCTGGAGCAACTGCTCTCCGGGTACCAGCGTGGTGCACAGCTGCTGCAATTTTGCCGCGACAAACTGCAGGCTGTGGAAGACCAGATCAAGGTGCTGGACGGCGGAACCCTGAAAGCGTGGAAGGCCCAATGACCCCTGTTTTTGATTTGGAGGGCTGGAGCCGCACACGGCTCACGCAAGTGGAACAGGCCCTGGACCGCTGGGTAACGGCGGACGCCCCTTATGGGCTGGACCATGGAGCTCCCCAGGAATTGGTTGAAGCCATGCGATACGCGGTGCTGGACGGCGGCAAGCGCCTGCGTCCCCTGCTGGTAATGGCGGCGCATGAGGCGGTGCGCAGCAGCGGACCCGAAGCCGCATCCGCTGAAGCGGCCATCCGTGCCGCTTGTGCCGTGGAGCTCATCCATGCCTATTCACTGGTGCATGACGACATGCCCTGCATGGACAACGACATACTGCGCCGCGGCAAGCCCACGGTGCACGTGCAATTTGGCGAAGCCAGCGCCTTGCTGGCCGGAGACGCCCTGCAGGCGCTTGCCTTTGAATTGCTGACGCCGCTGGACGGCTCGGTTCCCGCAGTGACGCAGGCGCGCCTGTGTGCCTTGCTGGCGCGTGCGGCGGGCAGTGCCGGCATGGCCGGAGGGCAGGCGATTGATCTGGCCAGCGTGGGCCAGCCGCTGACCGAGCGCCAGTTGCGCGAAATGCACGAACTCAAGACCGGCGCCTTGTTGCAGGGCAGCGTGGTGATGGGTGCCCACTGTGGTGCGCCCGACGCGCAGGCCCTGTCGGCTCTGGAGTCCTACGGGGCGGCTATCGGGTTGGCGTTTCAGGTGGTGGACGATATTCTGGACGTAACCGCCGACTCCGCTACCTTGGGCAAGACGGCGGGAAAAGATGCCCATAACGACAAACCCACCTATGTGTCTTTGTTGGGGCTGGAGGAAAGCCAGAACTATGCGCAGCAGTTGCTGACGAAGGCCTTGGCAGCACTGGACTCCAGTGGGCTCGCCCAGACCCAAGCCTTGCGCGCATTGGCAGACATGGTGGTCAACCGGACCTGCTGATTGGGCTGACCTATTTGTATGAAAACAGCCGCTAGCCCCCTATTTGTATGCGTAAGCAGCTCCTAAAACAATAGCATATGCCGAAAAATCTGTATCCCTTGCTGCACACCATCAACGACCCGACAGACCTGCGCAAGGTGCCACGGGCGCAGCTTCGCGAACTCACGGACGAGCTGCGCGCCTACCTGTTGGACAGTGTGGCTAAAACCGGTGGCCACCTGAGTTCCAATCTGGGAACCGTCGAGCTGACCGTTGCGTTGCACTACGTCTACAACACTCCGAAGGACCGTCTGGTTTGGGATGTGGGTCACCAGACTTACCCCCACAAGATCCTGACCGGGCGGCGTGACCGCATGTCCACCCTGCGCCAGTTGGGGGGCTTGAGTGGTTTCCCGCAGCGCGAGGAAAGCGAGTACGACAGCTTTGGTACCGCACACTCCAGCACATCCATTTCGGCGGCACTGGGCATGGCGGTGGCAGCGCGCATCCAGGGTGAAGACCGGCATGCCGTGGCCATTATTGGGGATGGTGCACTGACCGCTGGCATGGCCTTTGAAGCGCTCAACAACGCGGGTGTGGCGGATTGCAATCTGCTGGTGATCCTGAACGACAACGACATGAGCATCAGCCCGCCGGTCGGGGCCCTGAATCGCTACCTGGCCCAGTTGATGAGCGGGAAATTTTATGCCGCGGCCAAGAACGCGGGCAAGACAGTGCTCAAAGGTGCACCACCCTTGTTTGAGTTGGCCAAGCGGTTCGAGGAGCACGCCAAAGGCATGGTGGTTCCCGCCACGTTGTTCGAAAAGTTTGGTTTCAACTACATCGGCCCGATTGACGGGCACGACCTGGACTCGCTCATCCCCACGCTGGAAAACATCAAGCTGCTCAAAGGTCCCCAGTTCCTGCATGTGGTGACCAAAAAGGGCCAGGGCTACAAGCTGGCTGAAGCCGATCCGGTGGCCTACCACGGCCCTGGCAAGTTCGATCCCGCTGTGGGTCTGCAAAAGTCTGCAGTGGCTCCCAAGACGACCTTCACCCAGGTCTTTGGTCAATGGCTGTGCGATATGGCTGCGCACGATCCGCGGCTGGTTGGCATTACACCGGCCATGCGCGAAGGCTCTGGCATGGTGGAGTTTGAAAGGCGCTTTCCTGCGCGTTACTTTGACGTCGGCATCGCAGAGCAGCATGCCGTCACCTTTGCGGGAGGTCTTGCCACTGAGGGTTTGAAGCCGGTGGTGGCGATTTACTCCACGTTTCTGCAGCGCGCCTATGACCAGCTCATTCACGACGTCGCCATCCAGAATCTGCCGGTGGTGTTTGCGCTGGACCGTGCAGGACTGGTGGGTGCCGATGGCGCTACCCACGCCGGTGCCTACGACATTGCTTACCTGCGGTGCATCCCCAACATGAGCGTGGCCTGCCCATCGGACGAAAACGAATGTCGCCAGTTGCTGAGTACCGCGTTTGAGCAAAACCATCCGGTCGCAGTGCGCTATCCGCGCGGTGCCGGCGCTGGCGTGGCGGTGCAGGCATCTCTGGAGGGTTTGCCCTTCGGCAAGGGCGAGATTCGTCGCCAAGGCAGTGGTATTGCCATACTGGCCTTCGGTACCTTGCTGCACCCTGCGCTGGCGGCGGCACAAGCCCTGGGTGCGACGGTCGTCAACATGCGCTGGGCCAAGCCGCTCGACACCGCGTTACTTTTGCAAGTGGCTCGCAGTCACCAGGCGCTGGTCACCGTGGAAGAGGGCGCGGTGATGGGGGGTGCAGGCAGTGCGGTCAACGAAGCGCTGCAGGCGGCAGGCGCTATGGTGCCGGTGCTGCAATTGGGCTTGGCAGATACTTTTATCGAGCATGGCGATCCGGTTCGCCTGCTGTCCCTCCAGGGGCTCGATGCTGCGGGCATTCAGGCATCGATCACACAGCGCTTTCCCACTTTGCTCACCCCATTGGTGCGCGCGGCCTGACGCGGCGCCATGCAGGCGGTGCCTTAGCTTTCAGAATACTGAAGGGTACAGCCGGTTTGGGTGTTTTCAAGGGAAAACCCCCACGGTTGGTGCCACTGAGGTTTCTACAATTGCGGCTGACTCGTGGCAGTCCTTGCAGCGCAGAAAAAATCTGCATTGCAAGATTGTTCAATAAATCCTTACCGGAGTACAACAAATGGATCGTCGTTCAATCATCAAGCACGCAGGCGTCGCCGGCGTGCTGGCTGCAGGCGCTGCGCCTGCAGTGCATGCGCAATCCGCCATTCGCTGGCGCATGGCTTCCAGCTTTCCCAAGTCGCTTGACACCATTTTTGGCGCGGCAGACACGTTTGCCAAAAAAGTGGGCGAAATGTCGGGCGGCAAGTTCACCATCACCACCCATGCTGCAGGCGAGTTGATGCCAGCATTCGGCGTGGTGGATGGTGTGCAGAACGGTACCGTCGAGATGTGCCACACAGCGCCTTACTACTTTCATGGCAAGGACGAAACCTTTGCGCTGGGTTGCGCAATTCCCTTTGGCTTGAATAGCCGCCAGATGAGCGCCTGGATGTACGAGGGCAATGGCCTCAAGCTGATGCGCGAGTTCTATGCCAAGTACAACATCATCAATTTTCCGGGCGGCAACACGGGTGCCCAGATGGGCGGCTGGTACCGCAAGGAGATCAAGTCGGTCAAAGACATCAAGGGCATGAAGTTCCGCGTGGGTGGCTTTGCTGGCCGCGTGTTCGAGCGTATGGGCGGCGTGCCACAAAACATTCCTGGCGGCGAAATTTATCAGGCGCTGGAAAAAGGCACGATTGACGCAGCGGAGTGGGTAGGCCCCTACGATGACCAGAAACTGGGCTTCAACAAGGTCGCTCCCTTCTACTATTACCCCGGCTGGTGGGAAGGCGGTCCACAGCTGGACTTCTTCATCAATGACAAGGCGTTTGCTGCTTTGTCTCCCGAGAACAAGGCCATTGTGGAGTGCGCTGCCGCGTTGGCACACTCGGAGATGCAGGCCAAGTACGATGCCAAGAATCCGACCGCATTGAAGCAGTTGGTGGGTGCCAAAGTCAAGGTGCTGCCGTTCCCCAAGGATGTGCTGGACCTGGCCTTCAAGGAGTCGATGCAGTTGTATTCCGAGATCAGCGCCAAGAACCCCAACTGGAAGAAAGTCTACGACGACTACGCAGCGTTCCGCCGCGACCAGAACCTGTGGTTCCGCTTCACCGAAATGCGTTTCGATCAGTTCATGCAAGCGCAGAAGCTGTAATCATCCGGGTGCTTCGGCCCTGTCAAAATGCCCTGCAATGCGGGGCTTTTTTTCGTTCAAACTACAGACTGTCCAGGTCGATTGTTGCCGCCAGGGTGACATCGTCAGGCGCTTCGAAGTCCGCGACTACCCATGCGCGTGCAGGGTGAGCCGAAGCGTTGTTCAAAAGCGTCTTGACAACCAGGATGGACGATTTGTCCAGTGCTGCAAAGGGCTCGTCCAGCAGCGTGACAGGCGCGCCGGATGCAAAAGCAGCCGCCAGCCATACTTTGCGTTTGGACCCGGTTGACAGCATGTACATCGGCTTGTGCTGATGCTCCAGCAGCGAGAAGCGGTCTACCAATTCATCCAGCATTTTCGGGTCGAAAAATGCGTAGCGGGGGGGCAGGGACTTGAAGTAATCGACGGGCTTGACCTGATCCAGCGCCGTTGACCGTGGATCGGCCCAAAATACCTGCGCGCGGTACGCATCCGGGTCGCGGAGCAAGTCACTGGAGTTGATTCGCAAACGACCCGCCTGGATTGGCAGATCGCCCGCCATCAAGCGCAACAGGGTGGTCTTGCCACTGCTTTCGTCGCCTCGCACTGCAGTGACACCGGGCGCAATGCAGACAGACCAGTCCGCAAATAATGCGCGCTGCGGGTAACGGAAAGAAAGGCCCTCGATTTCCAGGATGTGGGAGGCCGTACCGGCCGCCGCTTGGGCCGAATGGAGGGGGCTCACGTGTTGGCGGGGCGGGCACGCTCCAGCATGCGGGTGACGGCGCGGGGGTCCATGCCGTACATGTCGGCAAATACCGCAACGGTCTGGCCACTCGCCTCAAATGCCCGCAGCAGCGCTTCGTTCTTTGCGCCTTGGGCCTCGGCCTCGGTCAGCACTTCGTCCAGCATCGCATTGGCCGCTTCGTCCCGGCTGTGAACGAGCGCAGCATAGGCGAGGGCGGACAGGCCCGACTCCTCAAAGGCTTGTGCAACACGTGCGCGCAGTTTGGGGCGCAAGTCTTCATTGGAGCGGCCCTGGCGGCGGCGAAACACTTCCAGCAGTGCGTGGTGCACATGCTCGGGGGCCATGGCCTCTACTGCCTGCCCCAGAAGGTCGTGTCGCTGCTGGCCGGTCGCTACTGCAGAAAGGTAGCGTGTGGAGCGCGTGTGCATCGATAGCGCCGCCTTGAGTGCTTCCCGTTCGAAGACCTCCGGGTGGGCTTCAAGCAGGTCTTGAAAAATGCCGCGCTTGAGTGGCAGGAAAACGGCACCAAACAGATTGGGGTACAGCGCGGCCAATTTTTCGAGCACCGGGAAAACGTCGGGCTTGGGTGCACGAGGCTTGGCTGCGGGTGCAGCCGATGGAATATTTTCCGCGTTCTCGGCGGTGACAGAGGTATCAGCAGTATCGGGCGTGGTGTCGGTCATGGGCAAGAAAAGGAGGGATAGTCGGGAGAAAAGCCCTCCATCATGCCAGCAACGCGCGTTGTTACTTTTTGACGTCCTTGTCCATGGAATCCTGCATGGCTTTCATGGGGTCGTCTTCAGCCGGTGCGCCTTCTGCGGCAGGTGCTGCCGAAGCCCCGACTTCAGGCATGGCGGCCGCGGGTGCATCTTGTGCCGATATGTCGGCTTCCATCTGTATTTGAACCTGGTTGAGGTCTACCTTGACGGTTTTGTCCAGGCCGCTGGACACAATGCCGGGGAAGAAGATGATCAACGACACCATGATCACCTGGATAACCACAAACGGTACGGCACCCCAATAGATTTGCATGGTGGTCACCGGCTGAATCGTCTTGCTCGTGACACGGTCGGTGTATTCCTTGTTCGGAGCCACGCTGCGCAGGAAGAACAGGGCAAAACCAAACGGCGGATGCATGAAGGATGTCTGCATGTTGACGCCCAGCAGCACACCGAACCAGATCAGGTCAATGCCCAGTTTCTCGGCCACGGGAGCCAATAGGGGCACGACGATGAACGACAACTCAAAGAAGTCCAGGAAAAATGCTAGGAAGAAGATCAACAGGTTGACCACGATCAGGAAACCGGTCTGGCCGCCGGGCAGGCCGGTTAGCAAATGTTCCACCCATTTCTGGCCATCGACACCCTGGAAGACCAGGCTGAAGATGGTGGAGCCAATCAAAATGAACACCACAAAACACGCCAGTTTGGTGGTGGATGTGAGCGCCTGTTTGAGCAATTTGAAGCTCAAACGACCGCGGGCCATTGCCAGAATGAAGGCGCCCAATGCACCCATGGCACCGCCCTCCGTCGGAGTCGCGATCCCCAGGAAAATCGTGCCCAGCACCAGAAAGATCAGCAGCAGCGGCGGAATCAGCACAAAGGTCACGCGCTCAGCCATGCGCGACAGCAGGCCCATGCGGGTAATCTTGTTGATCGATGCAATCACAAAGGCCAGCATCACGCCGGAGCACATCGACACGACGATGGTTTCATCGGTAGCAACCTTCTCTACCAATTCGCCCTTGAACCAGGTCAGGACGCCGGCGTAGTGTTCACCAAAATACACGGCGACACCGGTGGAGACGACAGTCAGAACCAGCAAGGACAGCAGACCACTTTTGCCGTTATCCTCACGAATAGTGCGCGCTTCAATCGGCAGCGCTGGAACCAGTGCCGG
>JBBRYR010000082.1:0-12093 GCA_038237415.1 Burkholderiales bacterium | reverse complement strand
TTCGTGCTCGAACGCAGCGGCCAGGTCAGCCACTTTAACTACTTCAGCAACGCGCGCACGGCCGAGGCGATTTGCTGCGCCCTCTTGCAGGATGCACCGGACGGCTTTCTTCCCATTGGGCCCATGTCTTGGGCTGGCAGTTCAAGCGATGGTCTGCGCGGTGGGCCGCGCGCACCGGGCGGTCCACCCGCCGCCGAACGGCCCGCCGTGATTCTGTTGCCGGGCATCCTCGGCAGCCACCTCAGTGTGGATGGCCAACGGGTATGGCTGAGCATGCGCATCCTGGGGGGCCTGGCGAGCCTGGCCTACCAGGAAAATGCATCCAACGTATTGCCTGACGGCCCCATCGGTCGCTCTTACGACGAACTGATCCGTTATCTGGGGGACAGCCACGAGGTCATCGAATTTTCTTTTGACTGGCGTCGCCCCATTGAGCAGGAGGCGCAACGTCTTGCCAAGGTCATGGACGAGGCCATGAACGAGCGGGCTGCCAGTGGTCAGCCTGTACGGCTGCTGGCGCACTCCATGGGAGGACTGGTGGCCCGCACGGTGCAACTGGAGCGGCCCGATGTGTGGCAACGCTGGCTCGAGCGACCCGGCTCCCGTTTGTTGATGCTGGGCACGCCCAACGGCGGCTCGTTTGCGCCGATGCAGGTGCTCTCGGGGGACGACCACTTCGGCAATGCACTCGTTGGCTTCGGAATGCCGTTTCAGGACCACCTGGCTCGCCAGATGATGGCCGATATGCCAGGATTTATTCAAATGCAAACCGGGCTATTGGACCCGGCTCTCGGGCTTTCGCAAAGTCTGCGGTGGCAGGCCCTTGCCGATCAGGATTTAGAAGCGGTGCGCCAGACCAACTGGTGGCACAGCGACGAGGCTCAGCGTACCGTCTACCGCTGGGGTGTTCCCACCCAACCAACACTGGACCGGGCCATCGCTCTGCGCCAGCGCCTTGACGCGCAGGCCAGCACAGCGATGGAGGTTTTCCGGGATCGGGTAGTGATGGTGGTTGGCCACGCCCGATTCACGCCGACGGGCTTCGAATTGAATGAGCGAGAAGGCCTGGTTTACCTCGACGCACCCGACGCAGGCGACGGTCGCGTGACGCTGGTTAATGCGCTGCTTCCAGGGGTATCCGCGTGGCAGGTGGATTGTGCCCACGGTGACCTCGCTGACGAAAAAATCGCTTTTGACGCCTACCTGGAACTGCTTCAGCAAGGCACCACGCAACGTCTGCCGCCTGCAATCTCTCAGCCCCTTGCGCGCGGCGGTGGGGGAACGGCGGCGCCACTGGTACCCAGCCGCCCATCCCGGCAGCGGGGATCAGGCAACCCACCACCGGCCGACCTGAGCGACCTGCTCGATCCAGGCAGAGAACCCATGGGCAACGCCGCGCCCCCCCGCGCAGCGCTTCGCGTCAGCGTACAAAACGTCAATCTGAAGTTTGTCAGTACCACCTTGATGCTGGGCCATTACGTGTCGTCGACGTTGACGGGCAGCGAAGGCGTGGTGGACCGCTTCATCGGTGGCGTGATGTCTGCCTCCTTGGCGGCGGGGCTCTACCCCGAAGCGCCGGGCACACACCAGATATTCCTGAACAACCAGCAGGATCCCGAAAGCCCGTTAGCCTTGCCACGACCGCCCCATGTGGTAGTCGCGGGCCTGGGGGGCGAGGGCAAGCTGCGCAGCACCGGGCTGACCCACACGGTGCGTCAGGCTACGCTGGCATGGGCACAACGCGTGGCCGAAACACCGGGCGAGGGTGCGGCGCAGTTTGAACTCGCCGCCACGCTGATCGGCAGCGGCGGCAGCGGCATCAGCGCGGCCACGTCGGCACAGGCGGTGGCACAAGGCGTACGCGAAGCCAATCTGGCCCTTGCCCGGGGAGGCTGGCCCCAAGTGAGCCATCTGCACCTGATCGAGTTGTACCTGAACCGCGCTACCGAGGCCTGGAGCGCACTGCAATTGCTGGAAGCCGCATCGCCCGATTACTTCGTGCTCAACCCGATCATCCGATCCGGCATCGGTGCGCTCCGGCGCCCGCCCGACAGTGGCTACCGTGGCACCGCATACGACTTCATCAGCGCAGTCACGATTCAGGACGAAACCGGCGAGCCGACCATCGTCTATACGCTCGACACCATGCGTGCACGATCCGAGCTACGCGCTCAAGCCACGCAGGCCAGACTGGTGGGTGAACTGGTGCGACGAGCCTCCAATGACGCCAGCCAAAGCCAGGAAATCGGGCGCACGCTGTTTCAGTTGCTGGTTCCGGTGGAAATGGAAGCAAGCCTGGGCGGCACCAGCGAACTGGTGCTGGAACTGGACGACGGTACCGCAGCCATTCCCTGGGAACTGCTGGATTCACCCAATGACGGACGCGGTGGCCCGATCGCGCCCTGGGCAATTCGCAACAAGCTGATGCGCAAGCTGCGCACCGTAACCTTCAGGACGCAGGTCAGTGATGCCCGCCTGGAGGATGGTGTGCTGGTGATTGGCGAGCCGCTGTGTGACCCGACCCTCTATCCGCCCCTGCCATCGGCCCGCGCAGAAGCCGAAGCCGTACGCGACGCCCTGAGTGGCCCCTTCGGGCTGGAAGACTCTCGCGTGCACGCGCTGATCGCGCTCGACGACGGCCTGGGGCCGGACGCCGCCACAGTGACCAGCGCCCTGCTGGCACAGCGCTACCGCATTGTTCACATTGCCGGCCATGGAGAGCCCGAGTCGCAGCGCGAAGGCAAGCCACCACTGGTGCGCGGAGTCGTGTTGAGCGACGGCACCTTTCTGGGGCCCCGCGAAGTGCAGGCCATGCGGGTGGTACCCGAACTGGTGTTCCTCAACTGCTGTCACCTGGCGGCTGACTCTGGCAAATTGCTCAGGCATGAGTACGACCGCGCCAGCTTTGCCGCCGGTATCGCCAAGCAGCTGATCCGCATTGGTGTGCGCTGTGTCGTGGCCGCTGGCTGGGCGGTTGAAGACCACGCAGCAAACCAGTTTGCCACCGCCTTCTATCGCTCCCTCCTGGCGGGCCAGCGCTTCATGGATGCCGTACACACCGGTCGCATGGCGGCCTACGCGGCCAACCCATGCGGCAACACCTGGGCGGCTTACCAGTGTTATGGCGACCCCGATTGGGTGTGGCAACGCAACGAGGTCGACACCCGGCGGACTAAGCCTCCGGTGGGTCATGAGTTCGCTGGCATTGCATCGCCCGTCGCCCTCACGCTCGCATTGGAAACCTTGGCAGTGCAAAGTACCACCCAGGGAGCGACAGCATCCTTGCAAATCGAAAAAATCCGCTTCCTGGAGGCGCGCTTTGAAGCGATCTGGGGAAGCATGGGGGCCGTGGCAGAAGCGTTTGGCGTGGCCTACGCGGCGGCGGGTGACTCTGAGCGGGCAATCCGGTGGTATGGCAATGTGGTGGCCGCCAATGATGGCAGCGGCTCGATGAACTCGGGCGAAGAGCTGGCCAACCTCACCGCGCGTCTGGCCTGGAATCGGGTGGAGAAGGCAAAAAACAAAAAAGGGACTTCAAAGGCCGAGCTGGATCAGCTGATGACACAGGGGCGTGCAGAAATCCAGTGGGCCGTAACCCTGCTGCAAGCGCTCACGACCATTGCGCCCACGGTTGAGCGAGAGAGCCTTCTGGGGTCGGCGTACAAACGGTTGGCACTGATCGAAGCCTGTGCACGGCGGCCACGCGCCGAGACACAGGCCATTCACAGCATGGCCGAACACTACCGGGTCTCCGAATCCCTGGCCCGACAATCGGGACACCCGGAGTACTTTTACCCGGCGCTGAACCTGATGGCGGCCGAACTGATCGGACGCGCCAAATCGCCGGACTGGACCGGCTTTGAGCCCGAACGTCTGCAGCTTGCCCGTGAAAGTCTGGAACGCAAGCGGCTGGACGACCCTGATTTCTGGAGCGTGGTGGGTCTGCCGGAGTTAAGTGTTTACGAAGCACTGGCGGCGCGCGACCGCGAGTTGGACCTGCAGCTGCCCGGCATTCTGGCGGTGTATGAGGATTTGCATACCCGTGCGGGAACACCCTCGATGTGGGCATCGGTGGCGGACCAGTTGGGCTTCGTACTGCAGCATTTCAGTGGCGGATCCAGCGCCGAAGCCAAGGCAGCGCAGGCACTGCTGAAGGTGCTGCGTTCTTACAGTTCAACCACCCAGCCGGCAGCAGCGGTGCCGTAGTTTGCTTCGTAATTCCAGTTATTTCTGCGCGAGGCGCTCTTCCAGACGGCGTTGAAGTCAGAGGGACAGTTGAAGTGGAGCGTCTTCGCGTCTTTCTTGCGAATGGTCAGTACGCGTGCAATAGCCTCCTCGTCGGGGTGCCCGAATTGCTGGCCATTCGTCGAGACCAGATAGTGTTCTGCCGGGAACGCGGCAATCATCTCCTTGGACACGTTGTTCTTGCTGGCATGGTGTGGCAGTTTGAAGGCCTTCAACGCCAGGCTACCCGCGCCCAGCGGAGCACGCTTCAGGCTCCCAAGCAACACACCCGGATGCGCATCCGCGCCAAACAGCACCCGCTTGCCCTCAAACTCGGCAATAAACGCAATGCTGCTCCCGTTCGGCTCGGAGGTGTCTTCCCTGAAGGGAGTCTCCGCCCAATCCTGAACGTTGCCGCCGAGAAAGCCGTCCGGCAGCACTTGTGCGAGCGTGAACGCGTGACCCGGGACCAGCCCCGCTTTTTGAACCTCCTTCTCCCATTTGGGTTTGAGCTTCTTGAGCTTGTCAAACGTGGGGGACAGCAGTGTGATTTTCATTCCCGAGACGGAGAACGTAGGTAACTTCCCCGTGTCTGGCACCATAACCGCCAGATCCTTGAAACGCTTATTCCATTTCCAGGGACCGTTCTGCACCAGCGGCGTCAGCATTTCGCCTTGTTTGGCACCCAGGGTCGACGGTGATGTGTTGGAAAGATGAAAGTAGCCGTTGAACCAGATTTCCTTGATCGAAACCCCACTGGCTCCGGCCTGCTTGAGAAACTCGATGGCTCCACCGATGTGGTCCGCGTCAATGTGCGTGACGACAAACAGTTCGAACTTGCAGCGGCCTTCGGCATCCACGGTTGCCTTGATTTTGGGTGCGAGCGCGCGCGGATAGGTGCCAACCGTACCCGCATCGATCAGGATGCGCTTGGGCGGATGGGTGTCGCCGTACTCCACCCAGAGACAATCGCCGTGGTCAGCTGCCAGCATGTGAATGCGAAACATCGAAGCGCCCTTTCAGGTCTGAATACGCCACGAACTGTGGCCATAGGCGGCAAGGCTCAGTACAAACGGCTCGCCTTCCGCCAGCATTTCACGTTTTACCTCGAGCAGAATTTCATCAAACGGCCGACCCGTCTCCCGCAGATGAATTTTGCCCAGCAGGGCTCGAACGAACCGGGTGGCGTGCGTTCCGTGAACGGTCGCCAGCGTGCCCAGCACGATGGACGCTCCCGCTGCCTTGAATTCGCGTACAAAGTTGAGGAACGGAATGTCAGCCAGCGCGGTACTGCATCCGAGCAGCAGAACCACGGGGCCGGGCCCTCCACCGTTGGGCGGCAGTACATAGGCCTCATCCAGTTGCACCGAGGTAAGCCAGCTCTTCTGGATTTCAAGCGCCGGCATGTTGACAAAATCCAGCGACAAGTCAGCGTGTGGCAACAGCACCAGCAAGGTTGCTGCGGGCTTGGCGCGAATGTCTTTCTGCCAGTCATCCCACGACGTTGCCATGCGCACGGTTTGGGCAACCTCCGCAATCGCCGCCCGTACACCCGCGGCGCCAGTCAAGTCGGCAGCCGTTACCTTTGCACTCGCAGCCAGCACCGCTGCGTTGAATGGGGCCAGCGTGTCGGCGCCCGGCTGGGGAATGCTGAACACATGCTGCTCCGCCAAACCAAAGGGTTGGCGCTCGATGCACTTGCTGAAGCCCCAGAAAGCTACCGGGCAGACATAATCGGAATCGCCTGCATTCTTGCAGGTGCCGTGCACATCCGCGCCACCGGCGGCAAGTGCCTTCCTGGCATTCGGACATAGCCGGGCGTTGATAGTGGGCGCCTTTCCGGTGTACACAAATTCCACCGGAAGGTAGGCCTTGGACCGGGCCTCAAGCACCTGCACGCGCTTGGCATTCTGAAAATCGGACAGGTTCATCTGACGTTTGAGCTCCCGGGTCAGCGCTACGCCCTGGGTTGCCAACTGAATCATCAGAGCGACCAGCTTCGGATCATCCAGTTGCAGGTCTTCACCGGCCGTACTGATATTGGCCTTCGACAACAGCGACTCAATCGTGTCCACCAGAACATTCAGTCCGGATGGCTCGCTGAATGTTGCGCCTCCCGCGGTGACAGCGGTAATGCCAGCAAAGCCGCCCGCGCTGTCGTTGCCCACCAGGACAATATCCGCAGGCTTTTCAGAAGCGCTACTGGAAAAAGCGGGGTTGACCACACTCTCCTGGCGCAGCGCAAAGTCCACGCCCTGCGCAGGCGCGGCCAGCATCAGCGTTTGCAAAATGCGGGTGCGATGCATGATCAGAATGCGCGCACGAAACGCTTGCGCCTCCGCGCCCGTCGTAAAGTTGAATTTGGCGACCTCACTGGGGCCCTCTTTGGACAGATGAATCGTCTTCACCATGGCCGGAACGACGCCGTTTTTTGTGTCGCTGGTGTCCAGCGGACAGAACACAATCTGCAGATCATGGCCGTCGCCCGAAGGCGGTAACTGTGACTCGTCGAAGGCGACGTCGGCGCGCAAGGCATCCAGGTCGAACTCAGAGCCGATGTGAATGTGCGCACGGTAGGCATGGCGAGGTTCAAACCGCTTCACTGCTTGTGAGCCGGATCTTCCCTTGAGAATTTTGCACTGCACATGCCGCTCTTCGAATGGTCTTATTGCCTTCCTGGCTAGTGGCTTGGCCGCTTTCAACATGCGCGGAACGTCAACGCTGGGTAGCGTTGCAGAGCGCAAGGTCGCATTGACAAAGCGCGTACGTTCCAGAAAGTCCGGGTCCGCAGCCAGAAACGGTGGCGCAAAATCGCGCTCACCCAGGCTCGCCTGAAAAAGGGCCACATCCAGCGTCACTTTGTGCGACAGCTCTTGCATTACGGTGTTGACCCAGGCGGGCCACTCTGCCTCGGCCACGAAACACGCACCGGTCAGGCCGAAGCCGGAGCGATGCAGTGCAAAACCAGCGTAAGGCCGCAGACTATCGGCACTGGCTGGTAGATTTTCTTCCAGCACCAGCAGGGCGCCGGCGCGAACAGCGTCCAAATCCAATGGCAGCGGGGCGTCAGGTACCAGCTCTCCCGGCAGCAGCAGCAGGTCAAAGGTTTCCTCGCTGCCAGAAATAATCCGCGGCTGGTAGAGGTGTGGGTAACGCCCTTGCTTCAATATTTTCAGCAGACGCTCGCCAACGGGTGTCCGGGGCACGCCGATCTGCAGAGGCCAGTTCCATTGCGCAGGGGTTTCAACTCGCCGATTAAAAAACACACTGCAAACGCCGGTGCCCTGACTCATCAGAAGCTGTGTCAATTCTTGCGGATTCCATGCGTCAGGCATTGGGGTGACAGCCAGCCGCATTCGGGGAAGCCGTTTACCGAAAGACGGTTCCCACAGTTCTTGCACGGTGGACGAAAGCGACGCTTGGTGGGCAGTGCGCGCCCATCCATCGCTTACCCGTCGCAAAACTCGTTGTGCCGCGATGAGATCGGGGCAGACGGTCACGGCGTTCGAGAAGGGGTCCAAAGACAACTTGTCGGCAAAGCGCGAAAATTGCGCTCCCCATGGCACGCGTCGCCCACTTGCAGCACCGAACTGCGCCTCAAATGCATCCGGCAGCAGGCCCGCCAGAATCAGTGCTTTTGCCAGCACATCGTCTGCGGGCCCGTTGCCCAGGGACCCAAACACTCCAAATGCCTCACGATTCACGGTGCACCTCCGGTGTGGCAATGGTTGCGTGCCAGGGCTCTATTGGCAAATCAGCAGGCAAGTTGACCGGTAAATAGTCAGGCTGCGCCTGCATGCGGTCCAGCACGGACTGGTGGACTGCGCTCCCTTCGGGCCGGATAAATCGCCGTTTTCCGAGCTCGCGCCATTGAAGCAGCGGAAACCGCCAGGTCACGGCAAATTCCTTGCGGGGATCCTGAAACCGACGGGGCAAACATTCTGCCAGCCACCAAACCTTCATGAGTGATTCGTGTTGCCTCGCAACGACATCGGGTCGCGCATACACACCCGCACCGGAGCCACTTCCCAGAACGCCCTGCAGATCACTCTCTACCAGCGCAATGCCCGCAGCCGTGGCTTCCTGCGCCATCCATTCGAGAGAAATCCTGGCAAGGCCGCTTTCGACTTCCGGGTAGCCGCCACCCACATCCGAATGCACGCCAGCAAACCACACTTGCTTGACGTTCTGACTTTTCAGGACTGACCACAGGTTCTGCCGAAAGAAACAGCGTCGCTCATCAATGGACAGCGCATGCCGAACCACGAACACAGACGGATTGTTGAGGGTGTAGGGAAAGCTGACCGGAGATCCAAACCAGCCCACCGTCTTGACGGTATCCCAAAGTCCCAAGAAATGGATTTTGCAGTCCCGCGAAAATTGCTGCCGGAACTTCTGCTGGATCCCGAAAAACTCGCTTTGCTCCTGCGCGCCTTTGGGAACCTTTTGAAACAGCCGGGTCGCATATTCCATCAGGTTCTCGTGCTGGGGGTACATGAGCCCCATGGCATGCACCATACCGGCGATGGCCCGCGCCGTGAATGCACCACGACTGAACCCGAAGATGAAGATGCGGTCCCCCGGCTGGTAATTGCGCATGAGGAAGGCGTAGGCCTCCTCCACGTTGCGCGTAATCCCCCATCCAAATGCCAGTCCGAAAATCTTGGCAGGAACCTTCTGCCACTCAAACAGCGCCTCCCGCAGTCCAAAAGTGCCAACACCTGGGTCGTAGTGGCATAGCTGCTGCAGCGGGTCGCGCACCGCTGCGCTGAAGAGTTTGACCACATTGCTGTTGCGGTTGCCAAACTGGTTGCCGGTGCCGTCACAAAAGATCACGAGATTTCTGGACATGGGAATTTAGTGCATAAAAAGGCCTCTAGCCCCCGTACTTATTGCGCTACCAGCTACGGAATTTATAGCAATTTTTTCAAGGTGACTTGCGAAAAATCAAGCTCCAGAAATAACCAGGACCCAAAAATATCCCGACGGTTCTGATGTCCCAAAGAAAATTAATGCTGGGAATACCGCGTGTGCCTTCCCGCGTGGGCCCTTACCAGCATCACCCGATCGCAAACTACTGAATCTTGCCTGCGAGCGCTTGGCCGCTGGCTTGCAACGGGCCCAGGGGGTTGACTTGGTGCTCGACACGGTCATTATTCGGCTCGCCGCCAAAGTTCTTGAAAAGCACCATTCCATCGCTTATCACCAGCAACGCATCGAAGCGCCAACCGGTAATTGCCGTGGTGCGGGAGAAGTCCAGAAAGTCCAGAAAGAAATTACCGGTGCGATTGCGCTTTTCATTTGCGAAATGAAACTCGTAGGCCCTGCACCCCCTGTGAGCAGCAATGCACTCGCGTATGCCTCGGTCCAGGTCAGCCACGGGAAAACTGGAGTTGGGGGCCAGGCGTGAAACCAGGTCTGGATAGGGTATGAGCCTGACGTTGCGAATGCTTTCCGTGTCAAAGCCAAAATTCTTCAGCTCGCTGGCCTGCGTCTTGTAAGGCTCAATGCGTTCGAACGCGGCATGCGCAGCCTGGAAAGTCTCAAACGAAGAAGTCGTCACAGTGGAGCCCTTGGGCAACAGACCCGCGCAACCTGCAAGCAAGCAGGTGGCAACCACTAACAGCACTGCACGCCCACAGTTGAACGACCTTTTAGTGTCAGACATTACTGGTTGTTCAAAATAGACCATGTGTTTTCTCCATGCTGTGCCTCCAGGCGGTTTGAAATAACGGCGAGCGGCTCAAAGGCGCTGGGCGCCTTGTCCAGCCCTTGGTTGACCTTAGCATGGCCCCCGCCAAACATATGTGCGCCAGCCCGCATTGCCTACCGGATAACTAGCCAGACCGCCTCGCTGGCCTTATCCTTATGTTCCTGTGTGCGAAGCCGAACATACCGGGGAGGCAAAGGCCGTTACTGTCGGGCGACAAGCCCGTGCGGGCTCATTTTTCCAAATGGCTGTAGCCGGTAACCCTTTGCACAAAAACCAATGACGACAGTAAGCCCGCGCCTGTGGCAACGATTCTGGGACCTTGCTGCACCTTACTGGCGCCAGGAAGAAAGATGGAAAGCCTGGAGCCTGCTCGTTCTGCTGGTGCTGCTTTTGCTCGGCCAAACCGGATTCGCGGTACTGTTCAATGAGCAAACCGGTGAATTCACGTCTGCCTTGGCAGCGCGCGACGGCGTGCGCTTCTGGACCTCCATCAAGTTGTTCCTGGCCTTGCTGATCGCGGCGGTGCCGTTCTATGCCCTCTACTACTACGTTCGGGACCATCTCGGCAACCAATGGCGCAGGTGGCTTACCAACCGGTTCCTCGACCGCTATTTCAAGGACCGGCATTTCTACGAACTCAACTCCAACGCGGCAATCGACAACCCCGACCAGCGCATTGCCGAAGACATCAACACCTTCACCGGACGCTCCCTCTACTTCCTGCTGATACTCGTTGGGTCGATCCTGCAGTTGATTGCCTTCAGCAGCGTACTGTGGTCCATTTCCCGGGAGTTGGTCTACTTCCTGATTCTCTACTCCACGGCCGGCACGCTGATCACCATGCTGGTCTACGGCAAGGTGCTGATCGGCCTCAACTTTCGCCAGCTGCGACAGGAAGCAGATTTTCGGTTCAGCCTGGTCCGTGTCCGCGAAAATGCGGAATCCATTGCCTTCTACCAAGGTGAAAAGCAGGAGCTGAAAGAAGTAAGGCGCCGGTTCACCGGCGCATTCGACAACTACAACCGACTCATTCGCAGCCAGTTCTTCCTGAACCTGTTTCAGTACGCGTACAGCATGCTGACCATCGTCCTGCCCAGCGCCATCATTGCCTCGCAGGTGCTGTCAGGTGAATTGGAGGTCGGCCGCGCCGTTCAGGCAGCAGGCGCCTTTGCGGCCGTACTCAGCGCTATTTCAGTGATTGTGGACAACTTCGAAGGGCTCAGCCGATTTGCCGCAGGCATTGACCGTCTGGACACTTTCTCACGGGTCCTCGATGACCGCCCCATGGACCGGACGCGCGCCAAGGGCGCTATCGAATCCGTTCAAGGTTCCCATTTGTCGCTGGAGCGCGTCACTTTGCATACGCCCAATCGCGAACGCATTCTGGTGAAAGACCTGTCGATTGCCGTTGCGCCTGGCGAAGGGCTGATGATTGTTGGAACCAGCGGCACTGGAAAGAGTTCATTGCTGCGCGCCATCGCCGGCCTCTGGTACTGCGGCAGCGGCGTCATTACACGGCCCCCGCCAAAGGACATCCTCTTTCTGCCCCAGCAGCCCTACATGTTGCTCGGTACGCTGCGCAGCCAGCTCTTGTACCCCAACAGGGAACGGCAGGTTCCAGACGCAGAACTGTTGGCATTGCTGGAGCAAGTCAACCTGCCCGATATGGCCGACCGATTTGGCGGGCTGGACGTGGAGATGGATTGGGAAAAAGTGTTGTCTATCGGCGAACAACAACGCCTGGCCTTCGCCCGTGTGCTGCTGACACGTCCCCGGTTCGCCATATTGGACGAAGCCACCAGCGCCCTGGACGTAGCCAACGAAGCCCATCTGTACCAGCAACTGATGACCAGCGACACCACGCTGATCAGCGTCGGTCACCGCTCCACGATCCTGCAGTACCACACGCAGGTGCTGGAACTCACGGGCGATGGCCAGTGGAATGCTCAGTCCGCAGCTGGCTATCGCTTCTACCAGTAGCGACAACGGAAAAACGTATTGGCCAAGGTGCCCCAACGCACGGTGAAGATGCGGTAACGGTGTTACGGTCGGGCTTCACCCCAAGAACACATATTTTTCGATTTGACGCCCTTACCTAGAAGAACAATGAAAAAAACCACCGTTGAACAGATGCTGCTGACAGGTTTCAGCCTGAC
>JBBRYR010000081.1:0-12187 GCA_038237415.1 Burkholderiales bacterium | reverse complement strand
GCACTGGATGCCGTACACCGGCAACCGCAACTTCAAGGCATCGGCCACCAATGGTTCGCGCATGATCGTCAGCGCCCAAGGTGCCTACCTGACCGACAGCCACGGCAAAAAGATTTTTGACGGCCTCTCGGGCCTCTGGACTACGGGTCTGGGCCATGGCCGGCGGGAAGTCGCCGAGGCGATCGGCCGCCAGGCCGCCACACTTGACTTCTCGCCCGCCTTCCAGTTTGGCCACCCGCTGTCGTTCGAGTTGGCCAACAAAATTCGCGACCTCACCCCTGAGGGACTGGACTACGTGTTCTTTACCGGCTCGGGCTCCGAGTCGGCCGACACCTCTTTGAAGATGGCCCGCGCCTACTGGCGCGCCAAGGGTCTGGGCACCAAAACCCGGCTGATCGGGCGCGAAAAGGGCTACCACGGCGTCAACTTCGGCGGCATCTCGGTGGGCGGCATGGTGGGCAACCGCAAGGCCTTTGGCCAGGGCATCGAGGCCGACCACCTGCCCCACACCCAGCCGCCAGCCGGCTCGTTTTGCAAGGGCATGCCGCCCACGGGGAAAGAGTTGGCCGACGAGTTGCTCAAACTCATTGCCCTGCACGATGCCTCCAACATTGCGGCCGTGATCGTTGAGCCCATGTCCGGCTCGGCCGGTGTGGTGGTGCCGCCGGTGGGCTATTTGCAGCGCCTGCGCGAGATCTGCACCGCCAACAACATCCTGCTGATTTTTGATGAAGTGATTACCGGCTTTGGCCGCATGGGCGCCTACACCGGGGCCGCCGCCTTTGGCGTGACACCCGACATCATGAACGTGGCCAAGCAGATCACCAATGGCGCGCAGCCGCTGGGCGCGGTCATCGCCAAGAAGGACATTTACGACACCTTCATGGACCAGGGCGGACCGGAGTACATGGTCGAATTTCCGCACGGCTACACCTACTCGGCGCACCCGGTCGCCTGCGCGGCGGGCATTGCCGCGCTGGATGTGCTGGTCCAGGAAAACATGGTGGAGCGCGCGGCGGCCTTGGCCCCGTATTTTGAAAAAGCCGTGCACAGCCTGCAGGGCGCCCGGCATGTGGCCGACATCCGCAACTTCGGTCTGGCCGCCGGTTTTACCATTACGCAGGTGCCCGGCGAGCCCGCCAAGCGCCCGTATGAAGTGGCGATGCGCTGCCTGGAAAAAGGTTTTTACGTGCGCTATGCGGGTGACTGCATTGCGCTGGCGCCGCCCTTCATCAGCACACCGGCCGAGATCGACAGCCTGGTCAACGCCCTGGGCGAATCCCTGAACGCCAACGACTGATTCGTTGCCCAACAGGGGATAATCGGTGCCACATGGCACTTATTACTTTACTTGACGCCCAGCTGGCATTTGGGCACGTCGCCCTCCTCGACCACGCTGGTTTTTCACTCGAAACCTCGGAACGCGTGGGCCTGATTGGCCGCAACGGCGCCGGCAAATCTTCACTCCTCAAAATTCTGGCGGGCATGGAAAAGCCCGACGACGGTAGCCTGCAGGTCCAGAACAACACCCGCATTGCCTACGTGGCGCAGGAACCGCAGCTGGACGCCGATGCTACGATTTTTGTAGCTGTCAGCGCAGGTCTGGCGCGGGTTATCTTCCTTATTGATGAATATTCCCAGGGCCATGGCGATCTCGACGCCATGCAAAGCGAGATTGAGGCGCTGGACGGCTGGAACTGGGAGCAACGGGTCAACGAGACCCTGCACCGCCTGCACCTGGACCCCGAGGCGATTGTCAAAACCCTCTCCGGCGGTACTAAAAAACGTGTGGCGCTGGCCCAGGCCCTGGTGGCCCAGCCCGATGTGCTGTTGCTCGACGAGCCGACCAACCACCTGGACCTGGACTCCATCGAATGGTTAGAGGGCCTGCTGGTCGAATTCAAGGGCAGCATCATCACCATCACCCACGACCGGACCTTTCTGGACAAAGTGGCCACCCGCATCGTCGACCTGGACCGCGGGCAACTGCTGTCTTACCCCGGCAACTTTGCCGCCTACCTGCTGCAAAAAGAGGAGCAGATGGCGCAAGAGGCTGTCATCAACGCCCGCGCCGACAAGCTGCTGGCACAAGAAGAAATCTGGGTGCGCCGGGGCGTAGAGGCGCGGCGCACCAAGGCGCAGGGGCGCATCAACCAGCTCGACGTGCTGCGCGCCACGCGTGAAGCGCGCCGCGAAGCCGTAGGCAGCGTGAATCTGGACGTGTCCAGCGGCGCATCCAGCGGCAAGCTCGTGTCAGAACTCACGCATGTATCCAAAACTTTTGGCGAGCGCAGCATCGTGCGCGACTTTTCCGCCACCATTTTGCGCGGTGACAAGGTCGGCCTGCTGGGCCCGAATGGTGCCGGCAAGACCACCCTGCTCAAGCTGATTCTGGGCGAGCTGCAGCCGGACCCGGCCCCCGCCGACTCCCCCAAACCCGAACCCGGCCACAGCCCCTGGGGCACGGTGCGCCTGGGCTCCAGCGTCACGGTGGCCTACTTCGACCAGATGCGCAACGCGCTGGACCTGGACGCCACGCTGGAAGACTTCATCAGCCCCGGCAGCGAGTGGATCGAAATCGGCACCCAGAAGAAGCACGTCAAGAGCTACCTGGCCGACTTTCTGTTTTCGCCGGCCCGCGCCAATTCGCCAGTGCGCTCTTTGAGCGGTGGCGAGCGCAACCGCCTGCTGCTGGCGCGGCTGTTTGCCAGGCCCGCCAACGTGCTGGTGCTCGACGAGCCCACCAACGACCTGGACATTGACACGCTGGAGCTGCTCGAAGAGCTGCTGCAAAACTACGACGGCACCGTGTTTCTGGTCAGCCACGATCGCACCTTCATGGACAACGTGGTCACCAGCACCATTGCCTACGAAGGCGATGGCCGCTGGCGCGAATACGAAGGCGGCGTGAACGACTGGCTGACGCAGAGCAAGCGTGCCAACGAAATCGCTAAAGGCAAGGGCCAAAAAGGCTCCAACCCCTTTAACTACGGGCGTGACCAGCTATCAAAAAATGAGCAGTCACCAGCCCCGGCGAATGCTGCAACCCCAGCCGCAGCACCCGCCGCCAAGGCCCGCAAGCTCAGCTTCAAGGAGCAGCGCGAGCTCGACAGCCTGCCCGAATTGATCGCGTCGCTGGAGACCGAGCAACAATCGATTGCCGCAGCTCTGGCCGATGGCAGCCTGTTTTCCAGCGACAACGCACGGGCCCTGCAGCTCAGCAGCCGCAATGCGCAGATCGACGACCTGCTGCTGGCGGCGCTGGACCGCTGGGAAGCTCTGGGTAAGTAACCGGGCGAACCGCGCCTATAGCCCCCACCCGTCGGGATCCATCCAGGCGGGATCGGGTTGCCAGGTGGCCACCCAGGCGGGAAGCTCCTTTGCCGGCATGGGGCGGGCAATACCGTAACCCTGGGCCAGCTCGCAGCCCAACGACAGCAGCATCTGGCCATGGGCTGCTGTCTCTACACCTTCGGCGATCACCTTGCGCCGGAATGCAGCGGCCAGCCCGATGACGCCCCGCACAATGGCCAGGTCGTCCGTGTCGGTCAGCATGTCGCGCACAAAGCTCTGGTCCACTTTGAGCAACTCGGCGGGCAGGCGTTTGAGGTAGGTCAGCGACGAGTAGCCAGTGCCAAAGTCGTCCAGCGCAAAGCGCACCCCAATGGCCTGACAGGCAAACATGACCTGGGAGATGTGGGCCATGTCTTCCAGCGCGCTGGTTTCCAGAATTTCCAGTTCCAGGCTACCCGGCGACACCGTGGGATGGGCCGCCAGCAGCGCGCTCAGCCGGGTGGAAAATCCATCCTGCTGCAGTTGCAGGGCGCCGATGTTGACGCTGACCGGAATGTCCAGCCCCAAGGTACACCACTCCGTCATCTGCAACAGCGCGGAATGAATCACCCACTCGCCCACTTCCACGCTCAACAAGTGGCCCTCCATGGCGGGTAAAAAGGCCCCCGGCGCGAGCAGGCCGCGCTCAGGGTGTTGCCAGCGAATCAACGCCTCTGCACCAATGACCACGCCGGTGCGCATATTCACCTTGGGCTGGTAGTGCAGCACAAACTCCTGCCGATTCAGGGCGCGGCGCAGGTGTTCAATGTCCTCCCGCTGGGTTTGTACCGCCACGTCATGGGCGACATCAAACAGGTGGTACCGGTTTTTGCCCGCCTGTTTGGCCTGGTACATGGCCTGATCGGCATGGCGCAGCAACTGGTCGGCGCCTGCCCCGTCCTGGGGGTATAGCGTGACGCCTACGCTGGCCGATACCTGCAGCTCCGCATCGCCCAGTGCAACCGGATCCGCAGCGGCCTTCAGCAGCCGCTGCAGCACCGGCTCACAATCCCGGTTGTGCTCCAGATCGACCAACAGCGCCACAAACTCGTCTCCCCCAATGCGGGCCAGCGTGTCGCCCTCGCGCAAGGCCGCCTTCATGCGGTGGGACAAGGCAATCAAGAGCTGGTCACCCACCTCATGGCCGTGCGCATCGTTCACCGCCTTGAAGCCATCCAGATCCAGAAAGGCCACCGCCAGCGACTGATTGCGGCGCTGGCTCTGCAGCATGGCCTGCTGCAACCGGTCGGCCAGCAATACACGGTTGGGCATGCTGGTCAGCGCATCGAAGTGGGCTATGTGCTCCAACTGGCTCTGGTGCGCCTTCAGCAGCGTGCTGTCGGTGAACAAGGCCACGTAATTTTGTAAGGCACCCGCCGCATCGCGCACTGCGCTGATGGTCATGGTTGCTGCATAGACCTCGCCATTCTTGCGGCGATTCCAGACCTCGCCGTCCCAATAGCCCTTTTCGTCCAGCACCCGCTGCCGATTTGCATAAAAGTCTTTTGGGTGCCGCCCCGAGTGCAGCAGCTTGCGCGGGTTCTGGCCCACTGCTTCGTCGTGGCTGTAGCCCGTAATCAGGGTGAACATGGCATTGACATCCACAATGTCGCCCTTGGAATCGATAATCACCACACCCTCTCTGGCATGGGTGAAAACACTGGCCGCCAGTTGCTGTTTGCTCTCTGCAACCTTGCGTGCCGTGACATCGGAATGGGTGCCCAGCATCCGCAGCGGTTTACCTGCCGCATCCCAGCCAATGAGCTTGCCTTTGGAAAGAACCCAAATCCATTCATTGTTGCGGGTGCGCTGGCGAAACTCCATCCGGAATTCCGCGATGTCACCTGCAAGATACCTGCGCAAATGCGCAACGGTGCGCTCACGGTCCTCCGGATGCAGGCGCGCCGTCCACGCGGCATACGTTTCATGAAAACCGTCTGGTGAATGGCCCAGCATGCTGGCATATTCCGGACTGACGATGGCCACCCCCGTGCGGATGTTGAGGTCGTAGGTGCCATGGTTTCCCGCGGCGAGCGCCATGCGCAAACGCTCTTCATTGACCACCAGGGCCTGCTTGGCCTGCTTGCGCTCATGGGCTTCTTGCTCCAGCAAGGCGTTTGCGGCATTGAGCCGCTGGTAAGGCAAGTGAATGTTGTCGACAAAAATGCTTTGGTAGACAAACCAATAGGCAATGACTTTGTAAATGTGGCCGAGCAGGTTGAAGAGGTCGGTACCACTGGAATACAGGGTGAAGAACAATTCACTCAGCGCCATGGTGCAGACCGCTGCAAACAAGCCCAGCACGTCGTAGGGTTGCACGGTGCGCATATTGCGCAAAAAGAAGAAGGCCGCTCCCAGGAACAGGGCAACAAGGAAATATTCGAACATCACCTTGAATGGAGTCAGTCCTCGCCCTTCAACAAAGGTGCGCGGCAGCCAGTCTGCGTGAACCAAGCCGATCCAGGCCACCAGCGCGAACAGGAACAACACGCCCAGCAGGCCCCACCAGCGTGCCAGCGCATAGCCAGCGTCCGCAACAGGCCGCCATGGCAACACTGCCACGGCCAGCAAGCCAAATGCTGACAGCAGGCGCGCTGCCAGCCAGAAGTTGATGGCCTTTTCCAGACCGCTGGGAGTCACAAAATCCGGCATCGTCTCAAACGAGATCGTGTGCAGAAAATCCAGCAAAGCCACCCCGAAAAAGACGCATGCCAGCAGCAGCAGGTTGCCGGGGCGGTTCCTGGCGAATGCCCCCCACCCTACCCCAAAGACCAGCATGGACACCACAATCGCGCCCGTTTCCATCAGGGTATGCAAGGGCACATAGCCTGCGATGCCATTGACCACTTTCAAGGAGGGCGCCATCCAGCTAACGACTAGAACCGCACTCAAACCCAGCAACAACCACAAAACAGGTCGGAGCCGGGTTGTGTAACTGGGGTGAAGTTTCATGGCGCCGTGCCTCCCGCATATTTGCGCAGTGTTGCGACCAGATCATCCAGATTGAACGGTTTGCCCACATGGTCGTTCATGCCGGCGGCCAGACATTCCTCGCGGTCAGAAGCCATGGCGTTGGCTGTCATGGCGATGACGGGCAGCGTAGTCAGCCCCAGCTCCTGGCGAATGGCGCGGGTGGCCGCAAAGCCGTCCATCACCGGCATTTGCACGTCCATCAGCACCACATCAAAACCCGACGGCGCGGCGGCCACTGCGGCGACACCGAGCTGCCCGTTGTCTGCCATGGTGACCAGTGCGCCTTCTTTCATCAGCAAAGTTTTTGCGACCAGCTGGTTGATCATGTTGTCTTCCACCACCAGCAAACGCAGGCCGACCAGGCGCTGTGGCCGCCCTGCATTGGCAGCCGTTGAAGGCAACGGCGCCTCTGCGGGCGCGTCAGCCACCGCAAAACGCAACTGGAAGTAAAACCGGCTGCCTTTGCCTAGCGTGCTGTCCAGCATCAGCTCGCCACCCATCAGTTCCACCAGACGCCGGGATATGGCCAAGCCCAAGCCAGTGCCGCCAAAGCGGCGCGTGGTGGACGCCTCTGCCTGCGAGAAGCCGTTGAAAATAAAGGCCTGGTTTTCAGGCGCAATACCGATTCCCGTGTCCTGCACCGAGAACTCAAGCAGCGTGTCAACTGCCGTGCGCTCCACCATGCGTACACGCACGATGACCTCGCCCTGGTGGGTGAACTTGATGGCATTGCCACCCAGGTTGATGAGCACCTGCTGCAGGCGCATGTCGTCACAAAGGATGCCAACTGGCACTGACCGACTCAGATCCAGACTCAGGGTAATGTCTTTGGTGCCCATGTTGGCAGACAAAACCACAGACACATCGCGCAGCAGCTTTTCTACCCGGAACGGCCGGGGGTCCAGCGTCATTTTTCCGGCTTCCACTTTGGAGAAATCCAGAATATCGTTGAGCAGCCCTAGCAGCGACTTGGCAGCGCCATCAGTCTTGCGCACGTAATCGAGTTGCAGCGCTTCCAGTTCTGTGGTTTGCAGTAGCGCGAGCAAGCCCAGAATGGCATTCATGGGCGTGCGGATCTCGTGACTCATGTTGGCCAAAAACTGGCTCTTGGACACATTGGCCAGTTCGGCTGCTTCCTTCGCCGTTTTCAGCGAGCCCTCAATGCCTTTTTGCCCGGTGATATCGGTCCGGATCGTGATGTACTGAACCGTCTGATGGTCATCGCCCCGCAACGGGACGATGGTGGCATTGACCCAATACAGCTCCCCGGCGCGATTGCGGTTGCAGATTTCGCCATGCCAGACACCGCCTTCAGAAATGGTTTTCCAGATACCGTCGTAGAAAGACTGCGGATGAAACCCGGAGCGAATCTCGCGCTGGTTGCGGCCCAAAACCTCATCAGAACGGTAGCCACTGATCTGACAAAATTTGTCGTTGGCGTAGGTGATGACGCCCTCAGCATCGGCAATGCTGACAATCGCATGCTGGTCCAGGGCAAATTTCTGTTGGTCCAAAGCCCGGCGTGATGATTCGCGCTCCTGCACCAGGACAGCCGTCTGGTTGAACATTTCCACCACGCGCCGTATTTCAGTGGGCGCCTCGTTGGGTACCAACTCGCGGGCATTGAGGGTGCCTTTGCCCAGCGCTTCCACCAACCTGCGCAACTGGTCCAGGCCGCCCAACCAGCGCACCAGCAGATAGCGCATCAGGACCAAGCCCCCCACCAGGCTCAACAGCCCCAGGCTGAGTGCCCACGCCGACAGCGACCACAGCTCGCCCGCCACGTGGGGCGCATCGAACTGCAGCCGCAAAATACCGTAGTCCTTGCCGCCCACCGACACCGTGCGATTGACGTCGTACAACTGTTTCTCGACCCAGTCAACCAGCCTGCGCGGAGGCGTGCTGCTCACCAGGGCGCGGCTCTCGGCGCGGATGATCCCGCCGCCCACATCGATAAACGAGGCGGTTGCGAACATCGGCCCCAAAACGGCCTTGTCCAGCGTTTTGCGAACGGTGTCGTAGTCGCCAATCACCACGCTGTCCTGCACGGCCTGGGCCACGACCTCGACCAGCATGACCGATGCCAGTTGCGGGTCCACCACCTCCTGCTCGTACTCCCGCCTGAGAAAAAGCGCGAGACCCACGCCAACAAACACGACCAGGGTCACGCTGTACAACAGGTAAACCCGGTTGGTCAATGACGCGGGTAGCAGGCGCCCGAGAATACGTACAAGTGCGGTCATGTGGACTTAGCGCAGATTTGCTGGCGCAGTCTGGTAGAAATTGCGATAGGCGCTGTACTCGGAACCGTTGGACGCTACGAATGCGGTGGTGGAAGGCAAGCGGACGAGCGCCGATGCGCGGGCCAGAATGTTTTGGCCCTGCGGGTCCCGGGCCATCTCCAGGAACGCACGGCTCACCGCCTGCAAATCCTTGTCCGGCACCTTTTTGGAGGCCATAAGCGCCAGGTCGTGCAGTGGCTCGGACTCCCACAGCACCCGCACTGATTTATTTTCGCGTTTGGTCCAGCCCTCTGTCAGTTGCGAGTTGGCGCCTACCGCCTTGACCCTGCCGCTGGCCAGCTGGGCAAATGCGCCATCCATATTGCCGGCAAACACCACCTGCACCGGAATCTTCCGGTTGACCAGCTGGGCGTAGGGAAACTTGTACGCCACCAGGGCCTCGGGTCCCGCAAAGGCCATGGGCTCGTTCGCCAGTTGCTCCAGTTTCTGGATGGGGGAATCCGCCAGCACCACGATCTGGCTGTGCAGTGGCGGGGTCTGGCGGCGACCAAACACTTTCCAGCCCAGGCTATCGCGATCCGGGCTGAACAGATGGTTGGAGAACACAAACTCCACTTCATTGGCAAGCACATAGGCCGTGGTGTCCGCAGACGTCCGCCCAATCTTGAGTTGGAGCTTGATGCCGCTTTTGGACGACACGTATTCGATGATCGGGTTCCAGTAACTGGCGGTCAGTTCAATACCGTACTGGTTGACGGGCGAGAAACGGTAGACCCCGTTTTCCTGGGCGCAAGCGGACCCCGCACATGCCAGGGTTGCCAAAGCCAGCACGCTGGTCGTGAAATGTCGTCTGCTCAAAGTCATGTTGCGGTTTCCAAAAGAAGTGTTTTGCAGTGTGCCAATGCGGCCTCAAAATCCAGCGCGGCCATGGCCGCATTCAGCGGATCCATCACCAGCCCCATCGATGCGGCGTGGGCTTGCCTCAGGTGCGAGTGGGCGTCGAGGGCCACCATATCGGAGGCCCGCAGCAAGGCCATCAGCGCCTGCAGGTCCAACCCCAGTTGCGCCCGGTCAAGCGCAGTTGCGGCGCCGGGTTTCTCCGTTGCGAGGGACTGAACCGGGCCATACCGCTGCAATACGGGTTGCAAGCTTTGCGCCGTTGCGTCGACTGCTGCCTTGATCTCCTGCAACAGGGCTGCATGGTCGTGCGCCGCCACGCCTTTCTTGGCGCGTTGCTCCAGCTTGGCTGCAACCGCAGACAAATGGCGGGCGCCGACCGTGGCGGACAAGCCCTTGAGGGTATGCAGCACGCGGGCCGCCTGCTCCACATCATTTGCGGCCAGCAAGCCCTGCAACTGTCCCGGCACGCTGGCCATCTCCGCGACAAAGGCATGCAGGATGTTCGAGTAAAGGGTGGCGTCACCACCGACCCGCTGCAGTGCACCAGGCACGTCCAGCTCTCCAGGCTGCGGCTCGGGTTGGTCCACCGCAGGCGCCATCAGCGTAACGGGCATTGCCGCGCGGCGGCTGAACCGAAGCAAGGTGGCGACCAGATGATCCAGCTCGAAAGGCTTGCCCACATGGTCGTTCATGCCGGCTGCCAGACAAGCATCACGGTCCGACGCCATGGCGTTGGCGGTCATGGCGATGATGGGCAACTCGGCCAGCCCCAATTTCTCTCGAATTGTGCGCGTGGCCGTGTAGCCGTCCATCACCGGCATCTGGATATCCATCAGCACCGCATCGAAGCCGGGCTGTGTGCCGGATACCGCCTCCACCCCCAGCTGCCCGTTGTCGGCCAGGGTCACCTGGGCACCCTCGTCCGACAGCAAGCCTTTGGCCACCATCTGGTTGATCTTGTTGTCTTCCACGACCAGCACACGCAAGCCCTGCAAACGCCGGGGCTTCGCAGTCGCCACCCGTGCAGCAGGGCTTTTGCCAGAGGCCGCCAGAACCGCGGCAGCGCGGGCATCCATCACAGAGTCCAGCAGCATGGAAGCCGTTACCGGCTTGACCAGGAAACCGTTGAGCGTGGCCTGCTCCTGCGCCGTGCGCTCGGCCATCATCTCGCGTCCGTGCGCCGTGACCATCATCACCAACGGCGGCGTGCCGGAGGTCGTGGCCAAGTCGCGGATTCGCTGGCTGGCCTGCCAGCCATCCATGCCGGGCATTTGCCAGTCCATGAAGATCGCCTGGTAGGGCAGACCCGTGGCCGCACTGGCTTGCACCCGCTCCACCGCCTCGGCACCGCTGGCCACCACGTCGGCCCGCCAGCCCAGCGACTGCACCATGCTGGTCATCAGGTCGCGGGCGACCGCGTTGTCATCCACGATCAGCGTGCGCAGTGCATGGGTTTGCTGCAGGTGCGAGCCGTGAGAGGGCTCGGCCGGCATCTCGGCCAAGGCAAGACGCAGCTGGAAATGGAATGTGCTGCCATGGCCCAGCACGCTGTCGAGTCTGAGCTCGCCACCCAGCAGAGTCACCAGTCGGCTGGAGATAGCCAGCCCCAACCCGGTGCCGCCAAATCGCCGCGTGGTGGAGGCCTCAGCTTGCGAAAAACCACTGAAAATATGCCCCTGATTTTCGGGTGCAATACCAATGCCGCTGTCACGTACCGAGATCTCCAGCAGCACGTCGTCATCCGTACGTTCCAGCACCTTGAAGCGCACGATCACTTCGCCTTCGCTGGTGAACTTGATGGCATTGCCACCCAGGTTGATCAGCACCTGCTGCAGGCGCATGTCATCACCCAGCAGGCTGCGTGGCATCGCCGGGTCCACATCAAACAATACTTCAATGGACTTGTTGGCTGCGTTGGACGACAGGATGACCGACAGGTCCCGCAGCAGCCGATCTATACGGAACGGCCGGGGGTCCAGCGTCATCTTGCCGGCTTCCACTTTCGAGAAATCCAGAATGTCGTTGAGCAAGCCCAGCAGCGAGCGCGCAGCGCCTTCGGTCTTGAGCGTGTAGTCAAGCTGGCGGGCGGTGAGTTCGGTGTTTTGCAACAGCTTGAGCAGGCCCAGAATGGCATTCATGGGGGTACGGATCTCGTGGCTCATGTTGGCCAAAAACTGGCTCTTGGAGCGCGAGGCTTCTTCAGCGACCCGGGTCGCATTGACCAGTTCGGTGATGTCGACCCGAAAACCCACGGTCAGCCCCTCTGGCGTGCGGCGCTCTACTACCCGCAGAATTCTGCCGTCGTTGAGCTCCTGCTGCATCCGCGAAATCCCCTGCCGGTGCAGGGCCAGTCGCTCCTGAATCCAGGCCTCACCCCGGTTTTCGGCTGCGGAATACTGCGCATGTTCGACGCCGAAGCGGATGATGTCTTCAAAGGTATTGCCGGGCACCAGCATGTCTGCGCTGGCCGGATAAAAGTCCCGGTAGCGCTGGTTGCACATGAGCAAGCGGTCGTCGGCGTCATACAGCACAAAGGCATCGTCCAGGGCTTCAATGGACGAGCGCAACACATCCTGGGAGCGGCGTGCTTCCTCGCTGGACTGCTCGGCGCTGGCGAGGGCGTCGCGCAGCTTGCCTTCACTGCGGCGGCGCTCGCTGATATCGACATAAGTCGTAATAAAACCACCGCCCGGCAGGGGTGCACCCCGAATCTCCAGAGGAATGCCGTTGGGCCTATC
>JBBRYR010000080.1:0-12212 GCA_038237415.1 Burkholderiales bacterium | reverse complement strand
GGCCTGCAAAGTACCACAACCGGCACAACCACTGCGCCAACCAGCACCACCTCCGCACAACCCGAAAACAGCCGGGTTTCCACCTCTTCGAAGACCGATTTATGGTCCGAGCTTTCTGGCGCCGTACGCGGCCTGGTGGGCGACGGCCCGGGTCGCAGCGTGATTACCAGCCCGCAGGCGGGCATCATGGCCGTGCGCGGTATGCCGGAAGAGTTGCGTCAGGTCGATAAATTCCTGAGGGCGGCCCAAATTGCCGTGGAGCGACAGGTGATGCTCGAGGCCAAGGTGGTTGAAGTGGAACTGCGCGATGGCTATCAAAGCGGCGTGAACTGGGCTGCATTCAACGTGGAAGGCGCGACCTCTGTGGCCGCCGGGGTGCTGGGTAGCGCTGTCGCCAGCACCAATGCCTTGCTGCAGGGCGGTACCACGGTACTGTCGGGCGCGGTGCCGTTCCCGGGGGTTGCCACGGGCGGAGGCTTGTTTGGGCTGGCACTGGCGACCAGCCAGTTTGCCGCCGTGCTGGGATTCCTGGAGACGCAAGGCGACGTGCAGACCCTGTCGAGCCCGCGCGTAGCCACCTTGAACAACCAGAAGGCTGTGCTCAAGGTGGGCACCGATGAATTTTTCGTGACCAGCGTGTCCGGAGGCACCGTGTCCAGTGGCACGTCCACCGCCGCAGGCACCACCACTTTGCCGACGGTGACGCTCACGCCGTTCTTCTCGGGTATCTCGCTGGACGTCACACCCCAAGTGGACGAAGGCACCAATGTGACCCTGCACGTACATCCTTCCGTGACCACAGTCACCGAAAAAAGCAAGCAAATTGACCTGGGGAGTGTTGGCAACTTTAAGCTGCCTCTGGCTTCCAGCAACGTCAATGAGACCGACACCATGGTGCGTATTCCGGATGGACGTATCGTGGCCATTGGAGGCCTGATGCAGGTGGAATCCAGCCGCACGTCGTCCGGCCTGCCAGGTTCCACCAACGTGCCTTTCTTCTCCGCGCTGTTGGGCAACAAGGCGGTGATGGGGCGCAAGAAAGAGGTGATTGTGTTGCTCAAGCCCACCATCATCCGGACTGCTGAAGACTGGGAAGCCCAAAACCGCCGCTCACGCGCAGCACTGGACGACATGGACGCCACCCGCGCCCGCGTCATCCAGTTGGATGGCACTGCCAAATAATGTATCTGGGGCATTTCTCGCTGCGTGAAGCCCCGTTCTCGATCACGCCGGACACGGCCTTTTTCTATCCGCACGAAGGCGCGCAGGCAGCGCTCAACACCCTGCTGGTGGCGCTGCGCAGCGGCGAAGGCTTCCTGAAAATTGTCGGTGAGGTGGGTTGCGGCAAGACCGTGTTGTGCCGCCAGCTCCTCAAGACGCTGCAGGGCGAGTGCGTCACCGCCTACATTCCCAACCCGGACATGGGCCCCGATGATCTGCTGATGACACTGGCCCAAGAGCTGGACATTGTGCTGTCGCCACCCGTCAGCCGCCACAGCGTGCACAACGCCTTGCGCGATTGCCTGATGCGCCATGCCGAGGCTGGGCGGCGGGTGGTGGTCTGCATTGACGAGGCGCAGGCCATTCCGGTGCGCACCGTCGAGAGTTTGCGTCTGTTGTCCAACCTGGAAACCGAAAAGCGCAAGCTCTTGCAACTGGTTTTGCTGGGGCAGCCTGAGCTGGACGACAAGTTGTCACGCCCGGAGATCCGCCAGTTGCTGCAGCGTATTACCTTCAGCGAGTACCTGGGCCCGATGCACGCCGAACGCGTGCCGGTGTACCTGGCCCACCGGCTGGCGACGGCCGCCGTGGATGGCAACACCGATATCCAGATTTTTGAGCCTGCCGCTGCGGTAGCCGTTGCCCGCTTTAGCGCAGGCGTGCCGCGCCTGGTGAACGTGCTGGCCCATAAATGCCTGATGCTGGCCTATGGCGAAAATGTGCACCGCGTCACGGTCCAGCACGTGCGCCTGGCCGCAAAAGATACGCCCGGCGTGGCGGCACCCGCACCCTGGTGGCGCCGGTTTAGGCAGTCCTGGAACCTGCGGCATTGGCAGCGCGGCCGGGCTGAAGTCGTGGTGGGCAGCAGTCCAAGGAGCAAGCCGTGAGTGTGATCAACAAGATGCTGCGGGACCTGGACCAGCGCCAGGCGGCCAGCCCGTTCCCGGCGGCGGCCGCTGCTCCCTTGGCCGATGCGGCGCTACAGCGCGGCACGGCGCCGGTTGCACCGAATGTTGCTGCCCCAGGGGGCGCATCAGGCTCGCGGCGCTGGCTTGGGTTTGCGTTGCTGGGAGCGGTGGCTGTGCTCGCGGCCGCTGGGTGGTACTGGCAGAAACCCGTTGATGCCGTTGCGCGCGTGGAGGCGCCAAAGTCGATCACCGTGTCGCCCGCAACGGCTCCAGCGCCTGCAGCCGTGGCCGCGTCAGTCCCAGAGCCCGTGCCGGCAGCACAAGCTTCCACGCCAATGAGTCAACCACCCATTGCAGCAGACCCGACCCCTTCCCAGTCCCTCGCATCCGCCGTGGCGGCCGTATCACAGCCCATGGCATTGCGCATGGACTCCAGACTGGGTCTGCGCAATCTCCCGCGAACACCATCGCCGCCTCCGGTCCCGGCTCCGGCTGCGGCCCCGGCAGCCCCATCTGTGGCACCCGCACCCACTCTGGCAACGCCCACCAAAGCTCTACAGCCAACGGCAACCACAGCCCCTGCTGAAACGGCGCCAACGGCGCAACGCCAGCAACAGGCGGGCAGCGATGCACTGGCCCAGGCACAGAGCCTGTGGAATTCCGGGTCCCGCGACACGGCGCTCGACTTGATGCAGCAATCGGTCTCCGCAGCAGAGCGTTCTGTCAAAGCAGGTAGCAGCCAGGCCGGTAACCCGGTGCTGCTGTCCCTGGTGCGGGAACTCACCAGAATGCAGCTGACCGAGAGCCGCTATGGCCCCGTGGCCGACTTGCTCGGTCGCCTGGAGCCGGTGCTGGGCAACCCGGCTGACTTGTGGGCGATTCGCGCCAACGCGGCGCAGCGCCTGGGGCGCCACCAGGAAAGCGTGCACGCGTACATGATGGCCTTGCAATCCCGTCCCGACGAGCAGCGCTGGCTGCTGGGCACGGCCGTGTCACTGGCGGCTTTGGGCCAGACGGCCAGTGCCGCCGAGATGGCCGAGAAGGCCCGCGCCGTGGGCGAGGTCAGTCGCGAGGTGCTGACCTACCTGCGGCAGATGGGCGTGCCGTTGAAGGATAAATAAGGGCTGTAGCCCCCGTGGAATATGCGCAAGCAGCTACTATTTTTGTAGCAGTCGGGCTCGCTGGGAGAACTGTTGTGCCAGCGTCAGCGCCACCACTCCCAGCACGCTGAGGCCCAGCAGCATCCACAAGCCTGGTGTGTAGCCGCCCTGCGGACTCCAGAGCAAGCCCAAGGCCAGCGGTGCGGCGGCCCGTGCCAGCGCCAGGGGCACACCCAGTGCCCCATTGAGCGAGGCCACATGCTCGCGGTTCACATATTCGGCAATCGCCGTGCCCTTGACGATGGTCAGCATGCCATTGCCGGTGCCCCACAAGACGACAAAAAGAAGCACTACAGCCACGTGGGCGTTTCCGGCCCAGGGCGCCACCAGCAAGGCCACCAGTGCCAGCGGAATCAGACCGGGGATCAACCGGTTGGCCAGGTGCAAATCAACATGGCGCTCAAAGAAATACAGCAACAGCCGCCCCAGCACCTGGATGACGCCAATGCTGGCGGGCAGCGCAATCACCCAGGCCTCGCTCAGGCCGTGCTCACGCAGCAGACTGACCATGTGGGCGGGCAATGCAACGGTGACGGCCATCATCAGCACCACAAAGGCACCAATGAACAGAAACGGTGCGCTAAAAACGTGGTGTGCCACCCTGGATGCGGTTTGCGTGGTGCCGTGCGCGGGTGCGACGCGGCGCTGGGGCGCGTTACGCAGTTTCAGGAAATGCAGCGGCGCACACACCAGCAGATGTAGCACACCCAGGTAGCCCAGCGCGTGGCGCCAGCCGCTTACTTCCATCAGCCAGGCCGTTAACGGAATGAACACGGTGCTGGCCAGCCCGCCCAGAAACGTCATGGTGATGATGGCGCGGCGAAAGTCGCCGGGGAAGCGCCGGGTGACCACCGCAAATACAGGCGAGTACAAAACGGCGGACATGGCAACACCCAGGCCCAGCCACACGGCGTAGAACCCGGCCAGGTTGCTCACCCAGCCGTGAGCCAGCAAGCACAGGCCTGCCAGCACCGACCCGGCGGTCATGACCTTGCGTTCATGCCCCTGGTCAATCCAGCGGCCCACCGGGTAAGCCATCAGCCCTTCGGCCAGCAACGCCAGGCTGAACGCCAGGGAAGACTGCGCCCGGCTGAGCCCCAGCTCGCGTTCGACCGGCCCCATGATCAGGGTGAAGGTGTAGAACAAGCTGCCCCAGCTGATGAGCTGCGCCAGCGACAGCCAGCCGACCAGGCGCGGGTTGTAGGGGGTGGTTGGGGTGTCTTGCATGGGCATGGGTACGGGTCAACTATGGCGATTATCCAAGCAAAATCACCCGCTAGCCCCCGTGGAATATGCGCAAGCAGCTATTAAATTAGTAGCATTTATAAAGGCCGTGCCGATGTTCTGCGGTATTGCATCGCCTCGGCCAGATGGCTCACCTGGGTGTGTTGTTCCCCTGCCAGATCCGCAATGGTGCGGGCCACCTTCAAGGCGCGGTGCGTACCGCGGGCCGACCAGCCCAGCCGGGCGGCGGCCACGTTCAGGAACTTGGCGGCTGCGTCGTCCAGCAACACATGCAGGTCCAGCTCCTGGCCTTGCAACGCCAGATTGGTTTTGCCTTGCCGGTCCAGCGCCCGCTGGCGCGCGGCAGTGCAGCGCTCGCGAATGCTGGCAGTGGACTCGCCCGGTGGCGCATTCAATAGCTCGGCACTGGGCAAGGCGGGCACTTCCACGTGCAGATCAATACGGTCCATCAAAGGCCCGCTGAGCTTGGACTGGTAACGGTGCACCTGGTCGGGTGTGCAGCGGCAGCTATGGCTGGTGGAGCCCAGATAGCCACATGGGCAGGGGTTCATCGCGCCAATCAGCTGGAACCGTGCGGGAAATTCGGAGCGCCGTGCCGCGCGGGAGATGGTGATGGTGCCCGTTTCCAGCGGCTCGCGCAAAGCCTCCAGTGCTGCGCGGGGGAATTCGGGCATTTCGTCGAGGAACAAGACCCCATGGTGGGCCAGCGAGATTTCACCCGGGCGGGGCGGGGAGCCGCCGCCCACCATGGCCACGGCGCTGGCCGAGTGGTGGGGGCTGCAGGTGGGGCGCTGCCCCCAGCGCGCGATGGAAAACCGGCCACTCAAGGACCCAATAGCCGCACTTTGCAGGGCTTCATCGCACGACATGGTGGGCAACAAGCCGGCAAAACGGTGGGCCAGCATGGACTTGCCCGAGCCCGGTGGCCCGCTCAGCAGCACACTGTGGCCGCCGGCGGCGGCAATCTCGAGTGCGCGTTTGGCAGCGGCCTGGCCTTTGACGTCGGCCATATCGGCCCCATGCGCTTGCGTGACGGGCGGCACCTGGGATACCCGTGCCCATCCGTCATCTGCAGGGTTCACTTCGTGGAGGCCCATCGCCGCCAGCGTGTCTTGCGAGGCACCTGCGGGCACAAACTGGCGCACCACATCCAGCAGATGCCGGGCACGGTAGACATGGGAGCCGGGCACCAGGGCGGCTTCTTCGGCGCTGCCGGGTGGCAGCACCAGGCGGGTCACCACCTTGCCGGTGTGCAAGGCCAGGGCGGTGGCCAGCGCACCCCGGACCGGGCGGAGTTCGCCCGACAAGGACAGTTCTCCCGCAAATTCGTAGTCGGCCAGGCGCGCCCCGTCGATCTGGCCACTGGCGGCCAGGATGCCCAGCGCAATGGGCAGATCCAGCCGGCCAGAGTCTTTGGGCAGGTCGGCCGGGGCCAGATTCACGGTGATGCGCTGGTTGTGGGGAAACGTGAGGCCCGCATTCTGGATGGCGCAGCGCACCCGCTCGCGGGCTTCCTTCACTTCCACATCCGCGAGGCCGACCAGGGTAAAACTGGGTAATCCGTTGGCCAGATGCACCTCGACGGTGACCTTGGCGGCCTCCAGCCCCAGCAGAGCGCGACTCTGCACCAAAGATAAGCTCATTCACAACTCTCCCAAAAACGGTGCGCAATATTGCGGTGCACAGGACGGCAAAGCACCAGCAAGGTGCATGCTGTATTTTTATACAGTTATCTTAACGCAAGCCACGGTTTGTTGGTGGACAGAGAGAGGTGCGGTTGGCGAATTGCAGTTGGCACGGAGCATGCTTATTCGAAATATCTCCCGATCTACTGGAGAAGCAGATCAGTCAGATCTGGTGCTTGCAACCCACTATTCATAAGCTGAGGTGAACACATGAAACTCGTAACGGCCATTATTAAACCGTTCAAGCTCGATGAGGTGCGAGAAGCCTTGTCCAGCATTGGCGTCCAAGGCATCACCGTGACTGAGGTCAAAGGCTTCGGTCGTCAAAAGGGACACACCGAGTTGTACCGCGGAGCCGAATACGTGGTGGATTTTCTGCCCAAGGTCAAGATTGAGGCGGCCATTGACGACGCCTTGGTGGACCGCGTGATCGAAGCCATTGAAGCAGCAGCGCGCACCGGCAAGATCGGCGACGGCAAGATTTTTGTCTACAACCTGGAGCAGGTTGTGCGCATTCGCACCGGCGAAACCGGCAACGAAGCCTTGTGACATCCCACTGATCAAGACTCAGGAAACATCATGAAAAAACTACTCGTATCCCTCGCTCTGGGTTGGGGCATCCTGACCGCAGGTTCCCTGGCGCTGGCGCAAACCGCGGCTCCTGCGGAGGCTCCAGCGGCTACTGCATCGGCCGCCGAAGCCAAGCCCGCAGACGCGGCCGCCCCCGCTGCAGCACCCATGGCTGCTGCAGCACCCGCCGCAGCTGAAGCCGCACCGGCCGCAGCAGCACCGGCTCCCGTTCCCAACAAAGGCGACACCGCCTGGATGATGGTTTCCACCCTGCTGGTCATTCTGATGACCGTGCCCGGCCTGGCTCTGTTTTACGGCGGCCTCGTGCGCAGCAAGAACATGCTGTCCGTGCTGATGCAGGTCATGGTCACCTTCTCGCTGATTGTGGTCCTGTGGTTCATTTATGGCTACAGCCTGGCATTCACCGAGGGCAATGCCTTCGTCGGTGGCTTTGACCGGCTGTTCATGAAGGGCATCTGGGACAACGCGGCAGGCACGTTTGCCAACGCTGCGACCTTCAGCAAGGGCGTGGTCATTCCCGAGATCGTGTTTGCTGCCTTCCAGGCCACGTTCGCCGGCATTACCTGCACATTGATCGTGGGTGCATTCGCCGAGCGCATGAAGTTCGCCGCCGTGCTGATGTTCATGGTGCTGTGGTTCACCTTCAGCTATGCGCCTATTGCGCACATGGTCTGGTTCTGGGCGGGTCCTGATGCCTACACCAGTGCAGAAGTGGTCGACAAGGTCAATGCCACCGCCGGTTACCTCTGGCAGTCGGGCGCGCTGGACTTTGCTGGCGGTACCGTGGTTCACATCAACGCGGCCGTTGCAGGTCTGGTGGGTGCGTACATGGTTGGCAAGCGTATCGGTTACGGAAAAGAATCCATGGCACCTCACAGCCTGACATTGACCATGGTCGGTGCATCCCTGTTGTGGGTGGGCTGGTTTGGTTTCAACGCTGGTTCCGCTCTGGAAGCCAATGGCTTCGCTGCTCTGGCCTTCATCAACACCTTTGCTGCTACCGCTGCCGCTGTGCTGGCTTGGTCGATTGGTGAGTCCTTGCACAAAGGCAAGGCTTCCATGCTGGGTGCTGCCTCCGGTGCAGTGGCCGGTCTGGTTGCGATTACACCGGCTGCCGGCAACGTCGGCATCGGCGGTGCGCTGGTCATCGGTGCAGTGGGTGGCTTTGCCTGCCTGTGGGGTGTGACGGGTCTGAAGAAGATGCTGGGTGCGGATGACACGCTGGACGTGTTTGGCGTGCACGGTGTCGGCGGTATCGTGGGCGCCTTGCTCACCGGCGTGTTCGCATCGCCTTCCCTGGGTGGCCCTGGCTACGTGGCGGATTGGGTGACTGCCACTGGCATCACTGCTGCGGATTACTCCATCGGCGCACAAGTCTGGATCCAGGCCAAAGCCGTGCTGACGACCATTGTGTGGTCGGGTGTGGTGTCGGTCATTGCCTTCAAGCTGGTGGACCTGACCATCGGCCTGCGGGTGAGCGAAGAAGACGAGCGCGAAGGCCTGGACATCACGTCCCACGGCGAGACCGCTTACAACCGCTAAGATTTTGTTCCTGCGGGGGCCCGGTAGAACTTCGGTTCTCCCGGGCCTTTTTTTTGGTTAATCCCGGTGCACAATTTCACCTGTGCAGTGCGTTCCCGCCGGAATGCCCCAACCGAGACCCTTCACCATGACTTCCCCGCTGATCCTGCGCTGTGATGAACTGCTCTGTGAAATCAAACCCGAGCTGGGTGGCTGCATTGCCGGTTTATGGCTGGGCAGTGATCCCGTGCTGCACTCCACCCACGCGCAGGACCTGCACTCGGTGCGCCAATCGGCCAGTTATCCGCTGGTTCCGTTTTCCAACCGGGTGGGGCATGCCAGCCTGCAGTGGCAGGGTACCGACCACCCGCTGGTCAAGAATTTTGAGCCCGAGCCCCATGCCATCCACGGTGTGGGTTGGGAGCGGCCCTGGGCGGTGCTGGAATCCAGCGACCGGTTTGCACTCTTATCTTACGAGCACAAGGCCGATACCGCCTGGCCCTTTGACTTTGACAGCTCGCAGGCCTTCAAACTGAGTGGCAACGCGCTGGAGATGAGTCTGAGCATCACCAACCAGTCCGCCGTGTCAGCGCCGGTGGGACTGGGCTGGCATCCCTATTTTGAAAAACGCCCCAATAGCCATATTGCCTTTGACTCCACGGGCCGCTGGGAAATGGGTGCCGACAAATTGCCCACACAGCGTGTTGTCAACCCGGGTCTCAATACTGACTGCGACACCTTGGCGGTGGACCATTGTTTTGATGGCTGGAGCGGGGCGCTGCACCTGCATGATCACGTCCTGCACACCCATGTCACCTCCAACCTGAGTCGTCTGGTGGTGTTCACCACACCGGAGCGCGGCGACATTGCCATCGAGCCGGTCAGCCATGTCAATAACGCACTCCACCTGATGGCCCGCACCGGCGCCCGTGCGCAGGATCTGGGCGTATGCATTCTGCAGCCCGGCGAGACTTTTTCATGCGACATGCGCATTGAAGTGAAGCGTGCCCCATGAGCTGGCAAACCTTCAGCCCGCTTACCTACGCACTGGGTGAGTCGCCTTTCTGGCATCCGCAGGACCGCATGCTGTACTGGGTGGATATTCCCGGCAAAAAAATTCTGCGCGCGGACGTGGCGATGGGGTCCGTAGAGTCGTGGGATATGCCGACCGAGCCGGGGTGCATTGCACCGGCAGCCAGTGGGGGCCTTGTGATGGCCTTGCGCCACGGCGTGTTCCGGGCCCGCGAATGGGGTGGCCCCCTGCAGCACGTCGCAACCTTACCGTATGACCCCGTCACCGTGCGCGCCAACGACGGCAAGTGCGATGCCCTGGGCCGCTTCTGGGTGGGAACGATTGACGAAACCAAGGTCAACCGCAGCGCGGCCCTGTATTCCATCGACTGCCGCCAGGGCCGCGCGCCCGTTATCCAGCGCATGGCTGACCACGCGTTGACGGGCAATGGCCTGGCCTGGAGTCCCAATGGCCGCACGGTGTATTGGGCCGACACCCCCAGCCATGTGGTGCACGCCTGGGCTTATGACGTGATGGACAACGCGGTGTCGGCACACCGCCATTTCCAGCAGTTCGACCCCAAGCCGGCACTGTGGCAGTTCGCGCAGACCGATTACCACGGGCGCCCCGACGGCGCCGCGGTGGATGTGAAAGGCAACTACTACTGCGCCATGTTCGAAGGCCGCCGCATCTGCAAGTTTGCGCCCAGCGGCGCTTTGCTGGCCGAGTACCCCACGCCCGCCCAGTGCCCCACCATGCCCTGCTTTGGCGGCGAAGACCTGAAGACCCTCTTTATTACGACCGCACGCCATGGACGCAGCGTCGCCGAATTGCGGCAGTTTCCCTTGTCGGGCGCGGTGTTCTCCATGCGGGTGGATGTGGCGGGTTTGCCGGTCAATTTCTTCGTCGAGTAAATTTTTGAGGCAGCGTGCGTCAAAAAATTCACGCGGCCCGTGACGCAGCCCCTTACCATCCCACCCATGCAAACCATGGACTCTTCGCTTCTTCACATTACCGACCGCATTCACGCGGCGATGACCGACGGCACCCCGCTGCGCATCCGGGGCGGGGGCAGCAAAGACTTTTATGGCCAAAGCCTGCAAGGTGAGGTGCTGGACACCACCGGCCTGAGCGGCATCGTCAGTTATGAGCCCAGCGAGTTGGTCGTCACCGCCGGCGCGGGAACGCCGCTGGCCGAGCTGGAAGCCTTGCTGGCTGAAAAAGGGCAGTGTCTGCCCTTTGAGCCCCCGCACTTTGCCTGGTCGGGCAACGCGGGTGCCACCGTGGGCGGCATGGTGGCCTGCGGACTGTCGGGGCCGGCACGCGCCAGTGTGGGCGGGGCACGCGATTACGTGCTGGGCTTGAAGATGATCAATGGCCGTGGCGAAGCGCTCACCTTTGGTGGCCAGGTCATGAAAAATGTGGCCGGGTACGACGTGTCGCGCCTGATGGTGGGTGCAATGGGTACCCTGGGCCTGTTGACCGAGATCTCTCTGAAAGTCTTACCTGTGGCGCCTGCCGAGGCCACACTGGTGTTTGAGATGCCGCAGGCACAGGCACTGGAGCAACTGCATACCTGGGGTGGCCAGCCGCTGCCACTCAATGCCAGTTGCTGGGTTCGTGACGAGTCCGATGCCACGGCTTCACAGGGGGGGCGTGAGTTGCTGTTTGTGCGCCTGCGCGGCGCAGTGGCTGCGGTGGAGGCCGCGTGCCAGAAGATGCTGGCCGAGCAGACCGGCACCCGCATGGACAACGCACAGGCGCAGGCTGACTGGGCCTTGTGCCGCAACCAGCAATTGCCCTTTTTCCTGGCTAGTCCCGCTAGCGACCTGGCTTTGTGGCGTATCAGCGTCGCGCAAACTTCGCCGGCCTTCCATCTGCCCTGGCCCCAACTGGTGGAATGGCACGGTGGGCTGCGCTGGCTGTGGGCACCGGTTGATGTGGCCTCCAAGCTGCAGGCGCTGGCGCGCGAAAATGGTGGACACGCTACACTTTTTGTAGCTGCTGGCGCAACATCCACGGGGGCTGGCGGCCTATTTTCTTTGCAAAACCCGGCAGAATCAGCAATTCAACGCCGACTCCAAGAGACGTTTGATCCCCAGGGACTCTTCAACCCTGGCCGCTTGCTCGAAGCGATCTGAGACACCCCATTCATGCAAACCAAGCTCGCTCCCGAATACCAGAACACGGCCGACGGCATGGCCGCCGAAGCCATATTGCGCAAATGCGTGCACTGCGGTTTCTGCACCGCGACCTGCCCCACCTACCAGCTGCTCGGCGACGAGCTTGACGGTCCGCGCGGCCGCATCTACCTGATGAAACAGGTGCTCGAAGGTGAAACACCGACCCGCAAGACGCAACTGCACCTGGACCGTTGTCTGACCTGCCGCAACTGTGAAACCACCTGCCCCAGTGGAGTCGACTACGGGCACCTGATCGACATTGGCCGCAAGCTGGTGGACGCCAAGGTCAAGCGTCCCGCCATGGAGAGCGCGGTGCGCTGGGCGTTGAAAGAAGGCTTGCCATCCCCCTTGTTTGGTCCGGCCATGAAGATGGGACAACTGGTGCGCCCCCTGCTGCCCGCGAGCCTGAAAAACAAAGTGCCTGCCAAGCAGGACGCAGGCGCCTGGCCGACCCGGCAACACGCCCGCAAGATGCTCATGCTGGCCGGCTGTGCGCAGCCCTCCATGGGACCCAACATCAATACGTCAACGGCCCGCGTGCTGGATGCGGCGGGGATTCAGACCGTGGTCGCGCCCAAGGCGGGATGTTGCGGCGCGGTCAAGTTCCACCTGAACGACCAGGACGGCGGACGGACCGAGATGCGCGCCAACATCGACGCCTGGTGGCCCCATGTGCAAAACGGCGT